>JAJYWB010000091.1 GCA_021791715.1 Planctomycetota bacterium
GCTGCTCGCATCGATCACGAATCGTCGTCGCCTCGAAGAGTATACGCTCGGCCAAATCTTCGAACCAAAGCTCGGTTCGGCGACGCTCGACTTCGCGATGATTCCCAAACCGACGACGTTCGCTTAACGCGGAAATCGTCTTGATAAACGCAACGAGCCCGGACGATCGTAAGACCGCGCCGGGGTGATCTTTGACAATTCGCATGTATGATCAAGCGAACGGGGACGCAGTCGCGAAGTTCGAGAATCGACGATCTCAAACTTCGCGACGCGTCCCCCTTGCCAGGAGTTTCGCTCCCCGTCGGGCGATTCAATTCGTCTTTCGTCTTCAACCGTCGTCGCTCCGATCAAGCGTTACGAAACAAGTTCATCGATCATTCAGTTGACGATCAATCTTATCGAAGCCTCTGTGAACGATCTCGGTTTTCCGTCCCGCGGTCGGCGGTTCTCGGAGGAACTGATCTTCGCGATTCGATCAATCGCGGCTATATCATCGGGGTGTCGCTCGCGGCCGAGCGCGCGGCGAAGGCGATCAAAAATCGATCGAGCTTTTCGCCGCCGAGTCATCCGACGACGTATGATGATTGTGTGGTCGATTTCGACGATCGCGCAGAGCGTCGCGAACGACGACGAAAAGGATAATCGATCGATGAACGTCCCCGCGAAGCGGCGGCTCCGCGTGATGATGGCCTTGGTTTACGCGGTGCAAGGCGCCTGGTGGCCGTTGCTCGCGGTGCATCTGGCGGATTTGGGGATCTCGGGATCGGCCCGCGGGTTGATCTTTTCGACGATGGCGCTCGCGGCTTGCGTTACGCCGTTCCTCGCGGGACAGATCGTCGACCGTCGGGTTGAAACGCAGCGCGCGCTCTCCTTCATCTATCTGGCGGGAGCGGGGCTGCTCGTCGTTTTCGGTTCGGGAACGATTCGAGATCCGCGGATCCTATTCGCACTTATGCTTGTTTATTGGTTGTTGACGGTTCCCGGTTACGGTTTAAGCAATTCGCTTACGTTTCGCAATTTGGAGCGTCCGCGCGAGGAATTCGGCGGGATTCGTTTGTGGGGAACGGTCGGTTGGCTGGTCGCGGGATGGGGCGCCTCGCTCACGCTCGTGCGGTTCGGCGTTCATCGACCCGGTTCGGGCGTTTACGGAGCGTTTTTACTCGCCGCGGCGATATCGTTCGTTCTCGGCGTTTTCTGCCTGTTTCTCCCCAAAACGCCCCCTTTAGCCGAACGACGTTCGCTCGGCGATTATCTGAGCGATACGCGGGATCTGATCGGTCGGTCCGACGTGCGCTTTTATTTAATCATCGCATTTACCGTTAGTCTTACAACTCCGTTGATGTATCAGATCGTTCCGACCGATCTTCAGGCTCGTGGATTGCCGCGGGCCTGGATCGCTACCGCGATGACGCTGGGTCAAATTCCAGAGATTCTGGCGTTGGCGTTCATCCCGTTTTTGATTCATCGATGCGGTTATCGAGGGACGTTGGCGCTTGGGATCTTGGCGTGGTCGATCCGTTACGCTTGTCTTTGGGTTGATCCTCCGTTGTGGCCGGCGATCGCGTCGGTGACTCTCCACGGGGTCGCGACCGCGTGCTTCACGGTGGGGGGACAGATGTATCTTGATCATCGCTCCCCGCCGCATTTAAGGGCGGGGGCGCAGGCGCTGAACGTGATGACGACGACGGGTTTGGGTTCGCTTTGCGGCGGACTGAGCGCGGGGGTGTTGATCGATCGATTGGGATCGAGATCTCCCTGGATTTTCGCGATTCCGTGCGTGATCGACGCGGTGTTGTTCTCGGCGGTCGTCGTCGGCTTCGCTCGACTTATGAAGAGAAGCTCGGCGGTTGAAACGATCGTCGCCGGCGCGAACGTGGGGGTGAAGGTCGTCGCCCACGCGACCGAGGCCGATCCCTCGATCGCGAACAAAACGACTTCACTCACGACTCCTCAGGCGGCGAGTCGAGCGACCGACAACAAAATCAGATATAAAAGACTGCGAAGGAAAGGCGCCGCGCGATCGTCGTGAATCGGAACGACGACCGTTGATCGATTCCCGTCGATCGGATCGTTTTCCCGCGTCCGGTGGGGATCGCGAGGGAACGATTGTTCGCGGGTTACGCGATGTCGTCGAGGTCGTCCCCCGCCGAACCGATCCAGCTTCGATCGGCTTCATGGCTTCCGGGTTCGGAGCATGAGAGTTCGGCGACGGGGCAATCGGGGACGATCTTGGGTTCAATCGAAGGTTGTTTTTCTTCTTTGCGCTTTTTCTTTTTCCGTCTCACTCCCCCTTCCCCCGCGGTGACGTGAATCGCCGACGGTTCCTCGAGCTTTTCGGCGGCCATCTCGAGGTGGGAGATCATCATGCAAAGGTAATGAAGCTTGGTTCCGTGCGATTCCAAGAACTCGTTGAAGTGAAATCCTCCTTCAACGAGGTTGTCTTCCTGATCCAAGATCTCATCGGCGAGATTATCGATCATGACGTCGCGTGCACGCTTTAGAACCTCAAGCGACGCGCGATATTTGTTGAAACTGGGGTGAGTCATCTAGGTCGTGTGCTCCATGCCGTGAAAGAAGCGCCGAAGAGAGGCGTCCAAGAAACGATTCTTAACACATCGCCGCCCGGCTTGCGAAGACGTTCTTCCATCGTTTCGCCAACCAGACCGCCAGACGTTTGTCGAGCCAGCGCCGATCGCCGTCCCATTGATATTTGCTCAAGTATCCTATGTGTCCTCCATGAGAGAGTAATTCGAGTTCGACTTCGGCCGGAAAACGAGCCTCGAGAAAAGGCTCGACGGGGATGAAGGGATCGTCGGCGGCGTGGACGACGAGCCCCGCGACCTGGATCCTGTCCAAGATTCGCGCCGAACTCGACCGCTCATAATATTCGTCGGCGTCGACGAATCCGTTACGGGGAGCGGTGTAACGTTCGTCGAATCGACGCACGCTTTTGACTCCCGAGAGATCGATCGGACCGAGTTCGGGAAAACATTCGTGCAATCGTTCAACCTGACCTCGCAGCAGCTTGGCGAAGTGCCTGTCGTATTTGTGATTTTCTTTGCGTTCGAGGAGTTTGCAGCACGCGGCGAGGTCGATCGGCGGGTTGGCGGCGACGACGCAATCGAGCGCGTCGAGCGGATGCGAAGCCGCCTCGGCGGCGAGTTTAAGCGCCAAATTCCCCCCCAGCGAAAACCCGACGAGCGCGATCGGCGAACCGGGAGCGCGCCGAGCCAGCCATTCGACGACGATCCGCACGTCGTCGGTGCGGCCGCTGTGATAAAAACCCCTCGCCAGGCCGAAACCATCGCCGGCGTTACGCATGTTCAAGCGAACAACTCGAACCCCCGAGCGAACCAACCGCGACGCCGTCCGAACGACGAACGACGACCGCGCGCAGCCCGCCAACCCGTGGAGCATGATCGCCGCGGGATCTCCCTCGGTCCAACGCTCGGGAATCGTCTCGAGCGCCGACAGCCGCTCACCGTCGGGAAGGTCGATCACCTGAGTCGTCGCGTCGAGCCGCGCTTTCGGTCCCGGAAAATAACGTCCCGCGATCGTTTGCGCGTGCCCACCTCGCAGCAGCGGATGAGGCTCGAATGGAGGAACATCCAAAGTTCCTGGCATGCCGACTTAACTCCGTGTGAAGAATCCGGGTGAAGCGATCACGATAACAAGATGATTTCTCGAACGGAACGCCCTTGTCGTCCGATTTCCACAGGCGACGAAACGACGCCCTAGCCTAAATTCTCTAGCTTTCCTCATTGTCCCACGCGTCGGATTCGATGATTCTCCGTATCTCCAAGAAACAAAATTCCTTGCGATGAAAAAGCCGCGCCGTGGGGTCGACCGAGCCGTGCGGCGGTCGCGGGCCCGCCGTCGCCTTCGTTCCCTTTCGTCCCCGTTCCGGCGACCGTTCGGATCGTTCCCGAGGCGATTTCGATCCGTCGCGCCGCGTGATTCTCGGTGTCGACGATCACGATATTCCCGGCGGTATCGACCGCCATCTCTTTGGGACCGTTGAACGTCGCGTTGATCGCAGCGCCTCCGTCGCCCGAATATCCCTTCGCGCCCGTCCCCGCGACGGTGGCGATTAAACCCGTTTTCGCGTCGACTTTTCGAAGTCTGTTTCCCTCGCGTTCTAAAATATAAATGGAACCGTCGGGCGCGATATCGACCGCTCGGGGACCCCAAACCGCGGCGTTCTTCGCTGGGCCGCCGTCGCCGGCGTCTTTCGGTTCGCCGGTACCCGCGAAGGTTTGGATCGTTCCCTTCGCGGTATCGACCATTCGAACGCGGTTGCCTCGTACGTCGGCGATATATAAACGCCCATGACGATCGAGCGCGATCCCGTTGGGTTCGACGAGCCCCGCGGCGATCGCCGGCCCGCCGTCTCCCGAATAAACCTTCGTCCCGTTCCCCGCGACGGTCGCGATCGTTCCCGTCGTCGCGTCGACCTTGCGTATCCTGTTGTTCAAGCGATCGACCAGATACACGTTCCCCGATTCGTCGATCGCGAGTCCGTAAGGCTCGTTCAGCTTCGCCTTCGCCGCGGGGCCGTCGTCGCCTGCGAAACCCTTCGTCCCGTCCCCCGCGAACGTCTCGATCGTGCGAGCGCGCGCGTCGACGCGACGGATGCAATGATTCATTGTATCCGATATATACAAATTGTCAGATTTATCGAATGCGACGTCAAAAGGCATGTTCAATTCGGCGCTTACGGCGGGACCGCCGTCTCCCGAGTAGCCTTTACGGCCGGTTCCCGCGACGGTCGAAATCGTCGGCGGCGCGGAGGGGGCTTCCGCGGCGATCGATCCGATCACGCAGAGAAACGCGAAGCATACCGATCGGTTCATGGAATCACTCCATCTCTTTCGCGGCGAAGGTTGGATTCGCCCGTCGCATCTCATGAGGTTGGAACACGCCGCTCGATTTTCGGCCGATCGCGGGTTCGAGGCTCGATCGCGACCGAGCGTTTCCCGATCGCGGTTCGACGTTCGGCGACGACGCTTCCGAATCGTCGAAGCGAGCCGAACGATCGCTTTCGGATCGATCGAGTCGATGATCAAGAGAGAATATCGATCCGTCAAGCGTGCGTTCAATTCGAGGGATGAACGAGGATGACGCGACTTCACCGCGCGATCGGTTTTGAGCGGAATTCGATCCGACGCGTTCGACGATCGATTCGGTTCGCCGAAACGTCTTGTCGATGCGAAACTTGGATTGATTCGATCGATCGGTTCGAGGTTTCAGCGAGGGGGTAGATCGTCGATTTTCGCGTAAAATTCCGAGAATGATTGAGCTTTTTGGCGTCGAACGGCCGATTCGTTAGTTGTGACATAATCCCGAAGTTCGGATCAACCCGAAACGGGCTTATCGGATCTTGCTCGAACCGAGCCGGGGGACGCGGTTTTTCGCATTCGGCCGTGATCGATCAAGGATCGGGCCGAGGCTCTTTTTGAAGAGCGCCGCGCCGGTCGGTTGTCGTCTCATGAAATCGAGATCGGATCAATCCCACAAGGACTGTGGAACGGGTTGATCGCCCGAGTGGAGCGGCGGTCGGCTTCGGAAGCCAAGGAGGGTGTTTTCCATGTTCTCATCCCGTACGCGATCGCCGCGTGGGACCCCGTCGGCTCGTCCCTGGTTGCGGACCGGGCTCGTCGTCATCGGGATCGCGTCGATCGGCTGCCAAGCCGAGCACGCCGGCATGACGTTGCCCTCGGGCAAATACATGTACGACGACGTCCAATACTTCCCGCACGGACCTTCGTTTCCGTGGGCGAACACGCAAGCCGCGACGCAACGCGCTCAGATGCGTGAAATGGGAATGAACGTGTCTGAGCCGGGCGCGGCGGGCCAAGCCGGACCGTCGGGAGGCCCAGCGATGGGAGTGCCCGCGCCGCCGATGCCGGGAGGTTCCCCGGCGTTGCCAGGCGCTCCGGGAGCGATCATCACCCCCGACGGCGGTCCCGGCGCCGCGGGCGTTCCCGCTCCTCCGGCCGAAGGAAACATGCCGGTGCAAGCGCCTCCCGAATCCGCGCCCCCTGGAGCTCCTCAATAACAACAACGCGATCGAAAACGATCGCCCGCCGAGATGAATCAGTCGATTCGGCTAAGCTTTTAGTGTAAAAGATCAAACCGAACGACTCGATTTCGCTCGCTCCCCGGAGACGGACGGGGAGCGAGCTTTATCACTTCAATCCAAAGATATTAGTTTAGCAACGAATGAGCATTTTCAGCGATGCATGATTCGTCGGTTCGACATGGCTACGCGATTTGGGCGCGACTTTACGACGAAGACGGCAATCCGTTGATCGCCCTCGAAGGGCCTTATATCGAAGCTCGATTGGAATCGATCGCGGGCCGTCGAACGCTCGACCTCGGTTGCGGAACGGGGCGGCATACGCTTGCGCTCGCGAAACGGAACGCTTATGTCGTCGCGGTCGATTTCGTTCCTGAGATGCTCGATCGCGCGCGAGCCAAACTCGCGGGATACCGGGTCGATTGGGTTCGCCACGCCCTTCCGTCGCCGTTGCCGTTCGCAACCGAATCCTTCGACCTCGTCGTCATCGGCCTTGTGGCCGAACATATCGACGACTGGGAGACGGCGATGAACGAGGCGTCGCGCACGTTGAGAAGGCGCGGGCGTTGCTTGCTTTCGACACTTCACCCGGAGCGAACCGGCGCCGGAGATCAAGCGCGATATATTGATACGAATTCGGGCGAACGGCGATCGATTCATACCGTTCATCGAACGATCGACGCATATCTGGAAATCGCCGCCGCGGCGGGGCTCGCACTCGTCGATCAACGGTCGTTGTTCGTCGATCAGGATCTCGCCGCAAGGCTTCCGCGAGCCGTGAAGTATCTGGGAAAACCGCTCGGCTGGGTCGCGGAATGGATTAAAGACTAAAAATATAGAGTGATCGATTCAAAATTACTTTTTGGAGGTTTTGGTTTCGGGGGAACGGTCGTCGGAGCGCCCGGTCGGGGGCTTTGTGTTTTGAGGCGGATTGTCTTTCGTCGGACGAGCGTCCTTCTTTTGAACCTTACGGACGGGGATCTGGATCTCCCAGAGTTTTCGGTTCGTCGGCGTCATCGGTCCGTGATACCCGAGCCTGCGCGGGTCGCCGTCGGCGATCCATTCGTCGGCGTGTTTCGCGAGCCAGGCCCGCAGTTTGGAAACGCCTTCACGCAATTGGGCTGTGTTCATCGCTCCTTGATGTCCTAAACAAATATAGGTCGCCGCGGGGTGATCAATTACTTCAACATATTCGCCGTCTTTGCCTGTGTGTCCCATGTCTTTGGTTCGGTAAAGGAATTCCATCGATGCCGAGCCGGGTTTGCCCGGGTCGTCGATGAGTACCGAGTCGTAGGTGTTGACGACGGGCGCGGTCATTGCGATTTCATTTTTCTGGATATGATTGAACAACGAGAAAAACATGCCGTTCTCGGCGCCGAGAACGGTTTTGGGGTTGCGTGAGACGGCGCCGCGGTATGCGGGATAACTTTTGATTTCGATCGTTCCCGGAGCGGTCGCGCCCGGCCAACCGTCGGGAAGGGGCGCGTCGGCGTCGGCGGCTTTGGGAGCGACGGTCGCGGATTTGGGCTTCGATTCGGCGGATTTCTTGGCGTTTTTGTCGCCCGACTTTTGGGAGGGGGTATCGGTCGATTTTCGCTCGGATCGATCGCGCTCCGCGGCCGATTTGTCGTCTCCGGAGGCTTGATCGGCGGTCGAAGTTTTGGCGGAGTCGTCGGCTTTCGCCGCCCGCGACGGGAACGAGCTGAGACCGATACCCGCCGAGATCGCCGAAATCAAAACCGCCGCTCCGCCCAGTGTTGCAAGTTTCATCACTCACGACTCCCGATAAGACGAAAGACCCGTCGTAGCCGACTGATTGGAATCGGCGTAGTCGCGATCGCCTCGACCGTCGATTATACTTCCTTCGTTGTATTCGACGTTGAGCGAACGTCAAGCGAACGAGGGGGGGATCGCAAGCCTTGGGGGTGATTCTCGATCGTCGGAGCACGATCGAGCGCTTCGCTCTCGAGGTCGGCGCGAGATCGGATCGAACCCCGCAGGCTCGAAACGATCAGAGATAAATGCGTACAATTGCATTTTAGGGACAAAAATGAGTTCAACTTTAGTTGAGATTGCGTTCGGGGTTTACGGGGTGATGCTCGCGGCCGGGGGCTGGGTCGGCTTTCGCAAGGCGGGGAGCAGGCCGTCGCTGATCGCGGGTTCGATCTCGGCGGTCGTCGCGATCGGGGCTTTGCTGTTGTGTTTTTTGAATCTGAAGGCGGGATGTTGGGCGGGCGCTGCGCTTTCGGTGGCGATGCTCGGTTTTTTCGCTCCCCGGTATTTGAAATCGAAGAAGATGATGCCAGCGGGGATGATGAGCGTCGCGAGCGCTCTCGTTCTGGCGATGGCGCTGATGATGATCGCTCAGGCTTGAGGCGCGGGAGTCCGGGAAAGACCCCGTTGGCGCCTCGGGTCGGATTCGTCGCGCCGGCCCGCCTTGGCGTGAAGATTCATTCATGCGGTAATGAGCTCGCCGAGCCCCTCGTTCGTACGCGATCGTCGAGATGAAGGCTCACTTAAGGGATCGTCGAAATCACGGCTCGAAGCGACATCGGTACTTTAATGAATTGGAATACAAATGATCATTACACAGAATAAGGTGTATGAATCTCGCTTCAAATGAAATTCGCATATAAACACGTTGTGATAAACCCGGACGTCGAGCTTCGAAATCCGAATCGATAGCTTTATTAAAACGATTTGACCGCGACGCGTCCCCCTGTTAGTTTTTTCGGATCGAGCGCGATCGCGGCTGGGATATCTTCGCCGATCGCGATCCTCGTTTCACGCTCGCTCAAACGTTTTGATGCGATCCGATCTTCACAATCCAAACCGCACGATACACCTGGATTCTTGATCGATGATGAAAACAATTTTGCCGAGCTTTATCCTCGTTTTCGCTCTCGTTTCCTCCCCCTCGTCGGCTCGCGATTTGAACGACGCCGAACCGAATCGCGGCGCCGGGGTCGTCGAGCATTCCGAGGGGCTTCACGGCTACATCGGGTTCGAAGCGTCTCGTCCCGCCGATCGAGCCGAGTTCAGCGCGGGAATGGGTTTTTATTCGGCGGTTTGGCCGTTGATCGATCGACCGATCGCGAACTTTCAGATCGGCCTGGCGAGCGCGTGGATCACTCCCGATAACTCCGACAACAAAGACAAACCGCTCGCCCCCAAGGGAACGCTGGCGCGAACTTGGCGCGAGCGAGGCCCCACGTGGGATAGCGTGTTTCAGACGGTCGAAGGGGGGCTCGGTTATTGGGCCGGCAACCATTTTAGATATGGCCCCCCCAAGTTCAGCATGAACGCCACGCCCCAATGTTATGATTATGAAGTCGGATCGCCGGGCTGGTCGTTCTTTTACAGCGATCAGGCTCTTCCCGATAATCGCCTTGGGATCGCTCAGTTGAGCAACCGGCTTCTCATTCCGCCCGACGCCTTGCCGTTTGAAGGTAACCCGAACGGCGAGTTCCTGGGCTACACGTGGATGGCGTTGCCGTTCACCGATCCCACTCAAACCGATCCCCCGACGGGCGACCAAAGCTGGACGTGCTTCCTGAGCACGGCCAATTTCAAAGGCCCGATCGCGTATTACATCCCCGAAACGTGGAGCAAGATCGGCAAACTTTTCAACGAGCCCTTCCTCCACGGTCGAGGCCTCGACGCGCGTCCCGGGATCATGGGAGGGGGCGCGATGGAGATCAACACCGTGCCGCGATTCGACGCCAAAGATCGACAAGGCGTCGTTTATTCCAAGATCCCCTCGCTCATTTTCCCGGTCGATCAACAAGGGCGTTCATTCCTTGTTCAAGACGTTACGTATTATTCAAAAGCCGCTTTATATAATCGTTTTAAAGCTTGGCGAAACGGCGGTCCCGTTCCGTCGGGGCGATTCGACGCGAAGGGCTCGTGGAGATCGAAGCTAACGACCAAAACGACGCGATACGATCAGGCCGGCAAGCGGGTCGCGCGGGTCGAGAAGGTTTTCGACACCAAGGTGTTCGAGGGGGACGTTTGGGGATTGCAGTGGTTCGGTAGCGATATCGCCGCGAAGGGAACGTTTCCTACCTATTTTAAAGAGATCGGCGGAGAACGCGTCGCGATTCCGATCGCCGAGGTTCCCGACGAAACCGGATTAAAGCGACAAGAATTTCCCGAGGCGAAGCCGGGGAATCCGTACACGTCGCCGACCGCGGGAGCGTGGACATCGCCCGGCGCCAAGGCGGGTCCGTTCCAGGCGAAACTCGCCGACGGTTCGATCGTCACCTATAAGTGGTATCGCTTTATCGATCAGCCTTCGTTTCAGCAATACGGTTGGGACGACGCCAAAAAGGCGGCGCTCCAGGCTTTTGTGGAGAAGATTCACGCGAATTGGCCGATCGATCGCGATTACATGCCCCCGCCGACGCGAGGGAAGCTCGTCGCGCTCGACCCGGCGCTGATCGTCACGCCGCCGAAAGGTTTCGAATACGGTTATGTTCCTATTGTAATTCGACAAGAACGGAGATAAAAGAATATCAATAAATAAAGTAAATGTTAACAGTAAGTCGTCGTTCTCTCGGCTCGGTTCGGTTTCGATCCGAATCGTCGGTCGTGCGGATCGGGATCTCGCGTCGACGGCGGGCCTGGTTCGGTCGCTTGCGGGAGGAGGGTTGTGAAACCGGCTCGCTTTCAAAACCGCGATTGACCGATTGGGGCTCGTTTCTATACTGACGGCCGACGATCGCCGCGCACGCATTCCAGGGACGGTTGACGCGGCGCGGCGATCGAATGCGATCATGGAGGATCACGACGTTGGCCCGCTGGTCGTTCCCGGCGCTGTTGGTTTTGGCCGCGTCGCTCCATGTTATGGGGATCGGCCGGACGTTGGTACCGGCGCAGGACGGGCTCAAATTCATCCGCATCGCCGAGCGATTTCAGATCGATTTTCCGTACGACGCGGTTCGCGGAACCGATCAGCATCCCCTCTATCCCGCGTGTTTGGCGGCGTTCGAGCCCGTCTTTGCACGAATGATCGGCCACGGTCCCAGGGCTTGGCGGATCGCGGCGCAGGGGATCTCGGTGATCGCGAGCCTGGCGCTTATCTGGCCGCTGTTCCGCTTCACCCGCTCCACCTTCGACGAATCGACCGCGAAGCTCGCGTGCCTGCTTTACGTGCTCACCCCCTCGCTGGGACAGATTGGTATCGAAACATTAAGCGATATGCTCGCATTATTATGGATTATGATCGCGATCGAGCGGGGACGTAGCGCGCTTGAGACGGGTCGGATCGACGATTGGCTCATCTCAGGGATCGCGGTGGGGCTTGGTTATTGGACGAGGCCCGAATGTTTGGTCGCCGCGGTCGCGATCGCGGCGGCGGCCTGTGTTCCCGGGGTCGGCTCGATCCCGCGTCGAACGAGGGTCGTCGGGCTCGTTCTGTTCGCTTTCGGCGCGGCTTCGCTGTTCGGGCTTTATGCGATCGTCAAGCGTGAACCTTCGGAAAAGCTCGCGTTTCGCAAGCAGGCGATTAAACCCGGATCGAAATATCTAAAATTAAGAAAAGTTCCGCAGTGGCTTCCCAAAGGGCTCGACGAACCCCGGTGGGATTTCTCTCCCAAGGAGGAATCGGACGACGCGAAGACTCTCAAGCTCGACGAATCGACCGTTCGGATCGCCGAATTGTGGATCGAGGGGATGGGTTTCGTCCTGGCGCCGTTCGCGCTTTGGGGGTTCGTGCGAGCGCGATCGCAAGGCCCCGGCGTTTGGATCGCGCGATGTTATTCGGTCGTATTCCTGACGGCGCTCGAACGACATGCGGTTAAACTTGGATATTTATCACATAGACATGTTTTAAGTTTAGTGCTCCTTTCGATACCGTGGACGGCGGGGGGATTGATGGTGATCGGGCGTCGACTGGCGCGGATTTTCGAGTGGGATACGGCTCGCAAGACGTTGCTGGGGGGTTGCGTCGTCGCGGCGCTATTGGCCGGGGGCGTTTGGGCGAGAACTCGCCCGAATCATGTCACGCGGTGGGGGCATTACGCCGCGGGAAAGTGGATCGCCGAAAACACCAAGCCGAGCGAGGCGGTCCTTGATACCCGCGGCTGGGCGGCGTTTGAATCGACGCGGATTAGTTATGATTACTGGCACGTGCGGCAAGCGCTGACCGATTCCAAACTGGCGATCGTCGTCGTCGGCGCCGACGAGCTTTCGGCGCCGAGTCGACGGGGAAAGACGCTCAAGGCGTTATTGAGACGATCGGGAGAACTCGTGGCGTCGTTCCCCGCTGAACGGGGAGGCGTCTCGGCCGACGTTCTGGTTTATCGTTTCCATCGCCCCGAAACGTGGGAGGGGCTTGAATAATGTTCGCATCATTATGGCGGCGAATGACGCGCGGCGTCGAGCGGAACGTCCGATCCGAGCGATATCGAAGCATGCTTCCCGACGATCTGGAAACGAAGGTGATGGCGATCGAATCGAGCGATCGTTATCACGCGAAGCAGGGTCGATCGACGGCGCGGGTGCGGTTCGAGAGCGGATCGGGGACGTTGTCGGTCTATTTAAAGAGGCATTATACGTTGGGGTGGCGCGACCGCGTTTCGACCTGGCTTGATCCCTCGGAATGGCGCAGTCCGGCGGGGATCGAACGCGCCAATCTCGACCGGGCGCGCGCTCTCGGGATCGACGTACCCGATTGGGTCGCCGCGGGGGAACGAATCGTCCCCGGCGAACCCGCGACGTCGTATCTGATGATCGCCGAACTCGTCGGTTTCGAGCCGCTCCACGAGGCGATCCCCAAGCTCGAGGCCGAACTCGACGCGGCGAGGTTTGAACGCGTGAAGCGCGCTCTCGCGGCCGAGGTCGCGGCGATCTCGGCGCGTCTCCACGCGGCGAACTTTTATCATAAAGACTTATATCTTTGCCATTTTTTTCTTGACATGAGCACATTTGATAACAAGCATCCGAGAATTAGTCTGATCGATCTTCATCGATTGGAGCGATCTTCGCGGCCGAGCCGGCGGGGGGTGGCGAAGGATCTTGGGCAGTTGTTGTTTTCGACTCGGGGAGTGGCGGGGATCGGCGACCGCGATCGGCTGAGGTTTTGGTCGCGATATCGCAAGGCTTCGGGTTTGAGGAGGCCGCGGGGGATCGCGCGGGTCGTCGTCTGGAAAGCGGCGCGATACGAGGCGCACAACCGCAAAGCCGAACGTGGAACAAAAACATGAAGCTTGCATTGATTTATGAGAATATAGATCCGACTCGCGGCGGCGCCGAGACGTACGTCGCCGATTTGTGCCGTCGGCTGATCGATCGCGGTTGTTCGGTCGATCTTTACGCTCGTTCGAGGCGCGCAGAGGCGACGCCGCGCGAGGCGCGGTGGATTCGCGTCGACGCGATCGACCGGCCGCGCTCGCTGCGGGTTTGGAGCTTCGCGCGCAACGTCGAGGCGAAATTGCGTGAGCATTCTTACGATTGCACAGTCGGTTTTATCAACACATGGTCTCACGATGTGATCGTGCCGCAGGGGGGCGTGGCGCGGGCGAGCGTCGCGTGCAACGCGCGGCGGTTTCCGCCGGGGATTCGTCGGGGATTGTACCGCGCGGGCAAGGCGCTCAACCCCAAATACTGGATCTGTCGCGCGATCGAGGCCGAACAGTACGCTCCCGAACGGGGGGCGCGGGTCGTCGCTGTGAGCGCGATGACGCGCGATCATATCGAGCGTTATCAAGGCGTTGAGCGATCGCGGATCGACGTCGTGCACAACGCGATCGACCTGGCGCGGATCGACGTCGCCGATCCCGCCGCGGTTCGCTCGCGATTCCGAAGGCTCCACGGGCTGGGAGAAAACGACCTCACGGCGCTCTTCACGGCGCGGAATTTCGAGCTTAAAGGGCTCCGTCCGCTCCTTAAGGCGCTCGCGCTTCGGCTGCGTCGCGATCCCGCCGCCAGGCCGATCACGCTGCTCGTTTGCGGCGGCGATCGCATCGCTCCGTTTCAAAAACTGATTGCGCAATTAAATTTGCAATCCATGATCAAAGCGACGGGTTACGTTCCCGAGGCGCGGGACGCTTTTTGGGCGAGCGATTTTTTCGTTCAACCGACGTATTACGACCCGTGTTCGCTCGTCGTGCTCGAGGCGCTCGCTTGCGGGCTTCCGGTGATCACGACGAGCCAAAACGGAGCGAGCGAGCTGATCGTCGGCGGCCGCGAGGGTTTCGTTCTTCCCCATCCCGACGCGCACGCGCTCGCCGCCGATGCGCTCGATCGCCTGAGCGACGACGCTCTTCGCGCCGAAATGGCGGCGAACGCGCGAAAGTTGGGACGAGAATGGACGTTCGATCGTCACGTCGATCGCCTGCTCGAGATTTTTGCGGAGGTCGCCGCGGCGAAACGCGGAGCGACACGTTCGAGGTCGGTTTTCCAGGTCGATCGCGCGCGGCAGGCTCACATCGAGTCGAGCCCCGCGGCGATCACGTGAGGGCGCCCGAGCCATGCAAGCCGTGATTCTCGCCGGAGGACAGGGGACGCGCCTCAGGCCGTTCACCGCGGTCCTTCCCAAACCGCTGATGCCGCTGGGCGATCCTGAGCCGATGCCGATCATGGAGGTCGTCGTCCGCCAGCTCGCGCGGTTCGGCTTCGATCAAATTACCGTCATCACGGGATATCTTACCGAATTGATCGAAACGTTCTTCGGCGACGGCCGCAAGTTCGGCGTGAAGATCGATTACCGCCGCGAGACGACCCCGCTCGGAACCGCGGGGGGATTGACGCTGATCGATCGTCCCGACCGGTCGATCCTCGTCGTCAACGGCGATATCCTGACGACGCTCGATTACGCCGAGATGTACAAGTTTCATACCGATCGGGGCGCGGCGGCCACGATCGCGTCTTATCAGCGCAAGGTGCGGATCGATTTCGGCGTGCTCGAATTCGCGGGAGATCCTCATATACTCGCGGGATATCGAGAAAAACCCGAGTTTTCTTTTCAAGTGAGCATGGGTATATATATACTTTCGCCGGCGGCGTGGGATCGATTGACCCCCGGCGAGCCGCTGGCGATGCCCGATCTGATCGAATCGATGCGAAACGACGGCGACCCCGTTCATTGCTTCCAATCGCCGTGTTACTGGCTCGACATCGGCCGACACGACGATTACGCGACCGCGAACGACGTTTTTCAGAGCCGACGTCACGAGTTCCTCGGCCGTCCCCGAGCCGACGCTCGTTCGTAATCGCAAACCCGAACGTATTCAGGCGGATTCGACGAACCCCCCTCGGCTTTCGACCGCGACGAGAAACTATATGAACAGATGGACTTATGCATTAATCGCGATCGCCGTAACGTATCTGATCGGTTCGATCCCGTTCGGATTTTTATTGGTGAAATGGAAGAAAGGGATCGATCTTCGAACGGTCGGGTCGGGCAACATCGGCGCGACGAACGCTTCACGCGTGTTGGGAAGGCCTTATTTCTTCGTCGTCTTCCTGCTCGACGCGCTCAAAGGTTTCGGTCCCACGCTCGGGTTTCCGCTCGCGATCCGCGCCGCGACGGGGAAGTATCCCGCCGATCTCCCCGCTTTGCTCGCTCTCGCGGCGACTTTGGGACATAACTTCTCTTTATATCTACGATTTAAAGGAGGCAAAGGAGTCGCGACGAGCCTCGGTTCGGTGGCGGCGCTCGACGCGATCGCGACGGCGTCGGCCGCGCTTTCGTTCCTCGCCGCGCTCGTCGTCTCGCGCTACGTTTCGCTCTCGTCGCTTTTCGGCGGAGTCGTGTTCGTTTGCGTACACGTCGCCGTCGTCGGTAAACCGTTTTCACGCGATCATATCACCACAAATATTCTTTTTATGGCGATGTTGATCATGCTTTTCGTGCGTCATCGCGGCAATTTGGCTCGGATTCGCGCGGGAACCGAGCCCAAGGTGACGACGGCGCGGAGGCGGGTCGGAGACGCGGGAAGATCGGGCAAGGCGATCGTCGCGGCGCTCGTCGGCTTCGCGGCGATCGCGCTGGGAACCGTGTTGTTGATCGCCAAGGCTTCGAACCGGCCGAGGCTTGATCGCGGCTCCTACACGCTCGAGCCTCTCTCGCGAACGTCGTGCCCGCATCAGCGATCCGAACGGCTCGCGTTCGCGTCGTCGGGAGCGAAACTCGCCGCGACGTGCCCAAGATACAATCGTATGATGATATGGAGCGTCCAACAAGACGGATCGCTCGTCGACCCGATCGACGTCAACGTCGGCGGACGCGTTTCGGCGATCGTCGGCGCCGGGGATCGATTCATCGTCCTCGTTCGCCCAGCGATGGACGCGAGGCATACCGAGCCCGCGTGGTGGGCCGCGATAGACTCCCGCGGCGAGCCGATCGGAAACCGATTCCCGATCGGTTACGACCCCGATGATCTCGTGATAACCCGCGACCGAAAAACCGCGTTCGTGCTCCTCTCGGGACGAGCCGAGGGAGAAATAAACCGTCATAAACCTTGTTTATTACTTCTTGATATTTCAGAGTCGATCGCCTCGCCGCGGATCGTCTCCAGGCTCGAATTCACACGTTCGCTCGACGATCCGGACCGCCTCGCGCTCGCTCCAAACGAAAGCGACGTTTGGGTTTCGCTCCGCGGTTCGAATGAGATCGCCCGCGTCGACGCTTCCGATCCGATCGATCTGAAGCTCGCCGAGCGCCGGGCGATTCCCGATCGAGGCGTTCCGGGAGCGATCGTCTTCGACTCCAAGGCGAACCCGATCGTCGCCGATCAGGCGAAGCCGCGCATCTGGATGTATCAAAATCAAACCGGTCGGTTCGATCCGATCGCGACCGACGGATCGATCGACGATTTAATCGCTCTCGGATGCGTTTATCAAAACGACGTCGTCGCCACGATTCCGCGTCGATCCGAGCTCGCGATCGTGCGGGGAACGCGAGCGGGCTCGGTCGAGCCCGTTTTGTTGCCGCTCGCGGGGTTCGCCAATCTCACGAAAATTCATCCGTCGGGGCTCGCGTATTCGCCCGAGCGCCGGATCGTCGCGGTCGCGAATTTGGCGGGGGGAAGCGTTCACGTCGTCGCTCTCGGCGAGAAAAACAATAAACAAAACAAATAAAAATTGATTAAAATTAACACGAGACGCATGAATACAAACGATTATTTAATCGAAGGCGCCGCGAGTCTCGGGTCGAAGAGAGCCTCGCGGATCGGTCCCGCGGGTATGAAGATCGGTCTCAGTTTGCCGGGTTCGACCGCGATCTCGCCGAGTATGATCGATCGATCATTCGACCCGGCGAGGTCGGCGGTTCCTTCGACGTTCATCGTGATCGCTCGCTTCGCTCGCGGCGCCGAAATAATATAAATATATCATATTTTGATGTATCGTGCAATAACGCGGCGCGGCCGTTCCGAACTCGACCGACGCCGAGCTTGCTTTCGGAGCGTCGATTCCATTCTCAAAGATAACCCGATTTTGGAACGTCGATTTCATTCTCCAAGTTCAACCGCTTGCGGAGCTTCTATTCCATTCGCCAAAATCATCGGACGAACGCCGGCGCATGGCGAGACCGAGCCGGCGAGCCCGATCCGTTTTCACGCACGCTCGTTACGATATCGGCTCGCAACGGCGGCGCCGAGCGTCGACGCCGATCCGATCGTAACCTTTTTAAATCACCGCATTCAATCAAATGAGTGAATTTGATTGATTATAACTATAATCATAAGAGATGACGATGAGCGATTCTCCCAATTTTCGCCGAGAACTGACCGGGGCTTTCGGCGATCCGATCGACGAGAACCCGACGCAAGCGATGATCGAACCCGCGTATCGTTCGCTCGGGCTCTCGTGGCGTTATCTGACGGTTCTGGTGAGACGCGACGGACTCGCCGACGCGGTTCGGGGCGCGCGTGCGATGCATTGGCGCGGCTTCAATTGCACGATACCGCATAAGGTCGCGGTGATCGAACATCTTGATGAAACGACCCCCGCAGCCGCGGCGATCGGCGCCGTCAATTGCGTGACGATCCAAAACGGCAAGCTGATCGGCGAGAACACCGACGGCAAAGGCTTTTTGCAGGCTCTCTCGACGATTCGACCCGCTTCCGGCCTTCGCGTCGCGATCCTCGGTGCAGGGGGCGCTGCGCGTGCGATCGGGGTCGAACTCGCGCTCGCGGGGGCGTCACAGATCACGATCGTCAACCGATCGGCCGATCGAGCGGGTGAATTGGTGCGCAATCTTGAGCGAAAAACCCCCGTCTCGCCCCGTTTTATCAAATGGGACGCTCCGTATGCGGTTCCGCGAGAGATCGACGTTTTGATCAACGCGACGTCGCTCGGGCTTTATCCCGATGTGGATACTTCGCTTCCCATCGACCTCGCAGCGGCGAGCCGAGACTTGATCGTTTGCGATGTGATTCCCAATCCGCCGCGCACCAGATTGATCCGAGACGCCGAAACCGCGGGTTTTCGGACGCTCGACGGTCTTGGAATGCTGATCAATCAAGGAGCGATCGCGATCAAACTCTGGACGGGCCTCGAACCCGACCGTTCGGTGATGCGATCGGCGCTCGAAACGATTTTTTCGGCCGGTTCAACGGCGGCCGAACACCGATGATCGGCCAAACCGATCTCTCGTCTTCCCATTTTTTACAAGGTTTCGCGGGCGATCGGACGTCAAGTTAACAATTCGGCGATCGGAGGTCGGATTCGAAAAACGCCAAGATTCGCCATAACTTACGAACTGCAAGCGACTTGAAAAAAATGACAAGGTTCTCTTGGACGCGCGGCACGCGATCTGCTATAAGTGACTTTCGTTGCTCGTATCACTGGACCAGGTTGAACCAACGAGAGCGGGAGTGATCCATGCTAGTCTTGAGCAGGAAGCTGGGAGAGAAGATCATCATCGGCGAGAACATCACGGTGACGGTTGTGAAGATCGACCGGAACCAGATTCGCATCGGCATCGAGGCGCCGTCCGATGTTCCCGTTTACCGCGAAGAAATCGCCCCTGGGCCGCGAGTCGGCGTCGAGAGCAAGCTCGCCGAACCCGCTGGCGTCTGATGCGTCTTCTTTGAACCCTAGGGCGTCTGATTCGCCTTCGTTCGTTCTATCGAGCCGCGATCATCGGCCGGCGAGTTGTATCCGAGGTGAACACCCCGATCCAACTCGAACTCGATGAAGTCGCCGTAAGAGGCGGGCCTTGAGTCCGCCTTTTTTCGTCGCCGACGTTAACGAACGCCTTAATTTAGTATATTAGCACAAGATAATACCCCTTGACTTTGAGCGATTTCAGCTCGATCGGGGCCAAACCGCGGCGAGCGATCGTCTGACGTTTCGCGCGACGTCGATCGGATCGATCCCGGCGATCAACCTCCGCTGAACGAGAGGTTCGGCGATAACCGGGCCTCCGTAGCCCGCTTCGGCGAGAAGTTGTAGGAATGAACGCGCGTCGATTGATCCGTTTTCGCCGGGCAGACCGCGAATGGAATCGACGATCCGCGACCGGTCGAAATCGGTCCCGATCGGTTCGTCCCGATTTCGCGGAGGAAGGTCGGCGACATGCGTCGTTACGATCGCCTCGACTCCCCATTTCAAGCAGGTTTCAATCGGTTCGTCCGCCGCAAATAGATGAAAGACGTCGGCGACGACCCCGACGCTCGGGCATGACGAACGAATCGGCGCCAGGATTTCGTCAAGATCGGCGAGCTTACAGATAAGCGGCTCGCCCCGCCCCGATCGAAACGACGCGACGCCGATCACCTCGAGACCGAGGCGGAGGTCGAAATCGGCGAGGATTCGCGCGATCGCGGCGAGCCTCTGAACCTGGCGGTCGATCGCCTGAAAGCGCGATTCCCCGGGCCTCGTTTCGGGCTCGACCCACGTTCCCGCGCCGACTTGCCCAAGCCTCTTCGCGGCGGCCGCGTATCGAGGAAACGCCTCGAGGCTCGATCGAAACACTTCGTCCTCGCCGCGCCAGTCGACCGGCATCGGGAACGCCCCGCCTTTGATTCCGCTCTCATCCATCAACTTTCGGAAGCGATCGAGATCGATCCCCGAATCGACGATGTCGCGAATCGGCGCGTCGATCGCGTCGAAACCCGCCGCCGCCGCGAGTCCGATCGATTCGATCGGGTCGATCGCGAGCCCGACGCAACGAGCGTTCCAAGACATATACATGCGGTTAATCCTAACCGAGGGAACCGAATTACTATCATATTAACATAAGTAATAAACAGCAATTGGTCGAGCGTCCTGAGACCGGAGGTCGAGTGCGGATCGGAGTTCGGGGCCGAGGTCGTCGTCTCCCTCTTGCTCCGCGACGCGTCGCGGTTGAGAATCGTACCAGGATGAGCGTGAGTTCGCAGGGTTTGTCGGCGCTTATGTAAAAACACCGGCCCGCCTGAAGATCGATGGAACGGCGACGAGGTGCCCGCGGATGGTTTCGACGTGGATCGAAGGGGCGGCGAAGGGGCGTCATGGAGGCCCCGTGCACGCCGGTATGTGGTCGGCGGTCGTCATCGGCACGCATCCGATCGAGGCGAACCAGGAGGTTTGGCTCGAAATCTCGATCGACGACGAAGAGCTTGGGCCTTTACCCGCGTATTGGCTCGAAAATAAAGGCCCGAACAGTTTTTGGCACGTGCCGATCCCGCCGCAGTCGGTCGGCGCGAGGCTCCGTTACCGATCCGCCGCACGCCAGAACGGGTCGACTCCCGTTTACAGCTACCCGCAAGAGATGATCGTCAGGCCGAATCTTCCCGATCGGACCGAATCCGCCGAGATCACCCACGATTCGATCGAAGGACTGACGGGCAACCGGATGATGACGATCAGGGTCGACAATCGTGGGACGACTTACGACGTCTATTTTCCGACGGTCGGTCTCCACTCCGACGTCCGTCCCGCCGAGGGGGATCGCCCCCGCAGCCGATCGCACTTTCGCTCGATCGTCGCCGGTATCGCCGCGGGCGAACGACTCGATTGGTTCAACGAAACCGCGGGTTGGGACGCGTTCCAATACTATCAAGGCGCGACAAACGTCCTCGTCACCGAACTGAAGTGGCGCCGCGGTCCGATCCGGGTCCTCGCGAGCGATTACGCCGTGATGGGCGCCGATCTCCCCAGAACCGCCGCCGGAAGCGAATCGCCGGGTCAATATATCAAAAGCTACCGTATCATCAACAAGGGCGCCGAACCTCTTAAAGTTTTATTCGGTTTATATGTTCAGGCCGAGGTTAACGGCGGGATCGGCGAGCCGGGGCTGAGCTGGCAAGACGTCGACCGGACGTTGCTCGCGATCAACCGCGGCCATGCGCACTCGAATCGCAAACTCGCTCGGGACGCGACGGTCGAGTTCGCGATCGCGCTCGACGGCGGCGACGTGCAATGCGAGCCGACCGGGCCCGACGAGGCGATCATGCTCCGAAGGCTCGAATTGCCCGTCGACACCCCCGTCACCGTCAACGTCCTTGTGAGCGGAGCGTTTACGGGTTGGCGCGGCGATACCGGCACATTTGAGCATTGGTTGCGCCCCGCGCTCGCTTGGTTTCGCGCCGCCGATCTGGAAAAGATCGAGGCGTCCGCTGCGCATCAATGGGACGCGTATGTCGAGCCTCTTCCCGAACTCAATTTCCCGCGTCCCGTTTACGCGGTCTCGCTCCGTCGCTCGGCGCTCGCCGCGGCGCTCCACGCCGACGCCAAATGGGGCGCGATCGCTTCGGGATACGACCGAGGCTTAAGCGCCTATTGCTGGCCGAGAGACGCCGTCCGCGTCGGCGGCATGTTCGACCGCGTCGGCCATCCCGAAATCGGCCGCTCGGTCCTCGAATGGCTGGCGCGCGTTCGAGGGAAAAACCGACCCTACTCGTACTGGTTCCAAAAATACTCGATCGACGGCTGGCCCGAATGGGAAACCCCCGCGATCGATCAAACCGCGATCATACCCTGGGGTCTTAATATCCATTATCGACGCACCGGCGACGCCGATTTCCTCGCCGCCAACTGGCCCCTCCTCGAACAGGCCGCGTCGGTTTGCTCGGGCGCCTCGGGACACCCCGGGCTCCGCTTTCTAAGCGATCTCTCGCTCGTCACCTCGGCGGGATTATGGGATCAAGGTTTCGGTGCATTCTTATATTCCAATTCGTGCGTCGTCGCGGGGCTCCGAGCCGCGGCCGAGATCGCGCTCTTTCTCGATAAAAAAGAGCACGCCGAACGCTGGTTTGAACTCGCAGAAAAAATCTGGAACGTCGGGATTCTGAAGACGATCGATCGCTCGGCCGACGCCTCGGCGCGCCTCAATCCGTCTCCGGGCCTCGTCGACGCCAAAACGGGTCGGTTTCTCGAGGCGCGCCGCCTCTCGAACCTAACAGGGCTTTGGTCGGATAAGCCCGAACATCTTATCGACGCCGCCGACGCACTTGACATCAGTTTGCTCGGCCCATGCGTTCCGTTCGATCTCCTTCCCGCGACCGATCCCCGCGTCCGCGCGACCGCCGACGAGATCCTGAAGCGGAACGCCGTGGGAGGCGAGGGGAACGTCCTCACGCGCTGGGCGCCCGCCGCCGAACGCGGCGACGACCGCGATAATCGCGTCGGCCGTCGCGACGCTTCCTGTCTTGCGACACTCTGGATGTCGCGCTATCTCATCCGGTTGGGACGCGAGACCGGCCAGGGGCGGTATTGGAGCCGCGCCGTCGCTCTTTTGGACAACATGCTCGGCAGGCTGGGACCGCTTTCGCTCTCGGTCAGGCTTCACGCGCGCCGCTCCGACGATCTCACCCAAAGCTTCGGTCCCGATTCGACGAGTCGCGTTTGGGGTCTCCACGCGCAATTGATTGAAACAATGCTCGATTTCCTTGGTTTAGAATACGACGCGGTCGATCGCACCCTCACGCTCGAACCCTCGCTGCCGCCGGCTTGGCCTTCGATCGGCGTAACACGACCGCTTCCCTGCGGTAAGATCGAATTCCGACTCGATCGGAGCGGGTCGACCGTCGCCTCGGCGCCCGCCGCCGAAACCGCGTCGGCCTCGGGGCACGCGCCGTCGCGTCGGCTTCGCATCACGGCGCGAATGAAACATATCGTTAAGCTTAAGGTGTCAGTCGCGTGTTCGGATATTGATCGGATAACTTGCTGGACCGCGACTCCTCAAACCGAGAATCCTCAATTCACCGCGTCGACTCGCAAGCTTTCGTGGAACGTCGAGCTTCCCGAGGGAGAAACGGTCTGGGAGTGGAGCTGGAGCTGAGAGGCGATCCGGAAAGAAATCCGCATATTCGGCGGGATCTTCTGTCGAAGCCGAAATTGGGCGGGAAAATCCGAATTTGGGAGTGCGAACCTCCTGGTGAACCGAATTATGATGATAGCATTTATTGACCGATAAATCAGCTTCGTCGCCCGAGTTTAAGATAAGAGGCTCACCGGGAGGTTCGCCCTCCCAAATAAAATACACAGACATCTAGATTTTTACCATCTAGTTGTTTAATCGGCGAAACGACGATGAAACCGGTAAAATCGAGCCGATGAGCTTTCGAGAGCTTTTCCGAATAGCCTCTAAGATTCATCATCAACCTTATTATCAATGAACTTGTTTCGCACCGTTTGATCGGAGCGACCGCGGTTGAAGACGAAAGACGAATCGAATCGCCCGAAGGGGGGCGAAACTCCCGGCGAGGGGGACGCGTCGCGAAGTTTGAGATCGTCGATTCTCGAACTTCGCGACGGCGTCCCCGTTCGCTTGATCATACATGCGAATTGTCAAAGATCACCCCGGCGCGGTCTTACGATCGTCCGGGCTCGTCGCGTTTATCAAGACGATTTCCGCGTTAAGCGAACGTCGTCGGCTTGGGAATCATCGCGAAGTCGAGCGTCGCCGAACCGAGCTTTGGTTCGAAGATTTGGCCGAGCGTATACTCTTCGAGGCGACGACGATTCGTGATCGATGCGAGCAGCGGCGGCGGATTTGGGATCGGCGAAGCGCGTTTTGACGCGACGTGGTTACGCGATGTCGAATTGCTTTGGTTTCGAGCCTCGGTTCGCATCGGCGAACTCTTCCGGGAGGGCGCACCGGTCTGGACGGGCGAAACCGTCTGCGAGGGCGATCCGCCGGGTGAGCAGTCTTTGCGATTATTCTGATCCGCCGCGGTCGAGTCCAATCGCATCGGCGACACTGTTTGTATCGGCGAACTCTTTTGGGAGGGCGATCCGCCGGGTGAGCCGTCTTTGCGATTATTCTGATCCGCCGCGGTCGAGTCCAATCGCATCGGCGACACCATTTGCATCGGCGTTCCCAATCGCATCGGCGAACTCTTTTGGGAGGGCGAACCTCCTGGTGAGCCGGCTTGTAATTGTTCTTGTTTATGACAAATGCCGGCTCGGTCGGCGCCTCGCCCTCCCGGAATCGACGACTCGGAGCAGGTGATATCGCGGAAGGGCGAACTCTTATGGTATGGCGAACTCTTATGGGAGGGCGAACCTCCTGGTGAGCCGGCTTTTATTTGTTGATGTTGACAATCTCCGGTTCGGTCGACGCCTCGCCCTCCCGGAATCGACGTTCCGGCGCCCGTGCTCGTCCGGTTGGTCGAACACTTTTGTGACGGCGAACTCTTATGGGAGGGCGAACCTCCTGGTGAGCCGGCTTGTAATTGTTCTTGTTTATGACAAACGCCGGCTCGGTCGGCGCCTCGCCCTCCCGGAATCGACGACTCGGCGCCCGTGCTCGTCCGGTTGGTCGAACACTTTTGAGACGGCGAAATCTTATGGGAGGGCGAACCTCCTGGTGAGCCG
>JAJYWB010000092.1 GCA_021791715.1 Planctomycetota bacterium
ATTTTATCGCCAATTCGCCAATAAAAACACTATATATCGATAAACTAGAAATTTTGATCTCTCTATTTGGGAGGGCGAACCTCCCGGTGAGGCTCTTTTCGTGAACGACTTCGATGAGGCCGATTTTATCGGTCAATAATCACAAACATCATAATGCGGCTCACCAGGAGGTTCGCCCTCCCAATTTCGGGTATCCTCTTAAATCCCGCCGAATACGCGGTTTTCTTTTCGGATAGAATCCGAGGTGTTTTTGAAAACAGCGGATCGGGAGCGAGGCGCTCGTCCCCGCTCCCGCCGATCTCGCGAATCGTTTTGGAACGACGATTTACGATCCGTAAGTTCCGAAGATGTTTTTATTGCTCGTCGACGCGTGATTCCCCTCGACGACGGTATTATCGATCGTCGTCGTCGAACTCGCGAGGAGATAAAGCCCGCCGCCGATTCCCTGGCCGCCCCCCGAAGCCCCGAACGCCGAATTATTGGTCACGACATCGGATGAAAGGATGAGCGTTCCTTCGTTGAAAACCGCGCCTCCGAAGGCGTTCCCGCCGACTCCGCCTTGGGGCCCTCCCGAGCCCCCCTCGGCCTCGTTGCCGATGATCAAATCGTTCGAGAAAGTCGCGCTCGAATAGGTATTGTTGGCGATCGCGCCGCCGAACGCCCCTCCGCCGTTTCCTGATCCCGATCCATTCCCTCCCGTCGCCTCGTTCTTCATGATCATGCTGTTGGAAACGGTGATCACGCCGTATGGGTTGAAGATCGCTCCGCCGGCGCCTTGACCCCCCGTCGTCCCGTCGCCGCCGATCGCCTGATTGCCGACGAGAAGCATGTTGGATAAAGCGACGTTCGCCCCGTCAAAGATCGCGATTCCGCCTCCCGCCGCGAATCCTCCATAACCTCCCGCTGTAGACGGTGATGCGCCGCCGATCGCCCGGTTGCCGATCAACACGTCTCCCGAAAGAGTATATGCTGACGACGGCACATTGGCCGCATCCAACGCGATCGCTCCGCCTTGCCCCACTCCTCCAATGAATGCAAGACCGCCTCCGATCGCCTGGTTCCCGGTGAAGAGGCTGTTCGTGAGCGACACATTGTTGGTTGCGACCGAGAAAACCGCTCCTCCCTGGGCGAAATCTCCCGGGGCGCCCTGGGAGACGTTGCCGGTGAACGTATCTCCCGAGATGTTCAGCGTCTCCGAGCCGTTGCTGAAAACAGCTCCTCCTTGACTGTAAGACAAATCGCCTTGTGGCGAGGTCGTCTGATTGTTCAGGAAGACCGAATTGTTGATGTTCGCCACCGCGCCGAAGCCGACGTTGCCGATCGCTCCTCCTTGACCTCCGCCGAAGAACGAATTCGGCAAAGTCCATGTCGCCAAATTGCCGATAAATCGGCTGTCGTTGACGGTAAGAGTATCATATCCAAAATTGTAGATAGCTCCGCCGACCGTCGGTCCGTTGAAGAATTCCGACGGGGTCGCGGTGTTGTTCAAAAACAACGAGTCATCAATCGTCACCGACCCGCCGTATGCTGTGATTGCTCCTCCAGTCGACGCTTGATTGTTCGTGAAAACGTCTTGATCGAGCGTGACCGCCGCTCTCAAATTGAGCAACGCTCCGCCGCCCAGGAATGACGACTGTCCATTGCCGTCGGTGAGCGACAGTCCCGCGATCGAGATGTTGTTCGGCGTCACTCCGTAAGGTGAATTCGTGATGAAGATTTGACTCGTTCCTCCTCCGCTGATCGAGAGTTTCGACGCCCCCGGTCCGTCGATCGCGAGATTTGTGTTGATCGTGATCGGTCCGCTCGTGAGTGTGATCGTCTGACCGTCGAGCTTCGGCGAGAACGTGATCGTATCGCCGCTCGAAGCGTTCGCGACCGCTTGACGGAGCGATCCCGCTCCCGAATCGTCCGTGTTCGTCACCATGATCGCGCTTAAAAGCGCTCGATCCTCGAGGCGATCGATCCCGGGTCGGAATCGCGATCGTCGACGACGCCTTGAATCCGAACGATCGGGACGATTGTCGGCGGAATTGCGCGTACGGAAGAAAGACATAATAGAACTCCTTGGTTGCGATATTCTGGGATGATCAATCGATAACGGATCAATGAAAGTGCGCGAAGGATCTTCGCGCCGAACGGGGCGCGGACGACGAACGAGACCGATCGTCGGTCGAATCCCTCGCGAGAACGATCGATCGCGAATCCGGGTGATCAATATGGAGTGATCGACACGGACGCGAAACGGGATGAAAGACGACGGACCGAGGGCGCGCACGACCACGCCGCGACGGTCGCTCGAAAAACCAATATTCGGGAAATCAGCCTAACCGAAAGGAATAAAGAATCAAAAGATACGACGATTCGGTCGCTTAATTCCCGATAAAAAATCCTATATAAAGCCGATTTTGTTGATGGATGACGAAATTTATATCGACGACGCCTCCTTATTAACGGAGTTTCGTTCGATCGTCGCCGCTATGGAATCGAGCTCGATCGTGGAAGAAAATCCACGAAATCGAAGCTCGGTTTCCCCCGTGAAAGCGTCGACCTTTTCGGCCGAAAAAACAGCCAAAATTCTACGGATGTTTGCTCGAGTTGTGACGCTCGGGTCAATGGATTTTTTTGCCAATCATAAGAGACGTATTCTCGGCCGCAGACATCGACGAACGACGACAGATCGCGCCGAAGCGATCGACGCGAACTGCGCGACGGTGAAAACCGTCCTCATGATCGAATGGATCCACAAAACGATGGGATCATACGACGGCGGCTCCACTCAAGTCAAGAGGCGCGCCGGTTAAAATCGTATGAATTTCATCAGACTCGATCCCCGTCGTCGCCACCGCCGGTATCGCTTTCAGGATCGCGATCTTTCCTCGCATCAATCCGACCGGGATCGCGCAAATCATATAACACAATTCAATTAATAATAAACAAATATCAATAAATAAGATATAATATCATTATTTGCTATTTTTTAAGATCCGCGCGATACTAACGAGATTATGATTCTTTGGATGAATTTTCGGTAAGACGTTTATGAAAAGACCGGATCGGGAGCGAGGCGCTCGTCCCCGCTCCCGGCGATCTCGCGAATCGTTTTGGAACGCCGATTTACGATCCGTAAGTTCCGAAGATGTTTTTATTGCTCGTCGACGCGTGATTCCCCTCGACGACGGTGTGATCGATCGTCGTCGTCGAAGCCATGTCGAGATAAAGCCCGCCGCCGATTCCTTGGCCGCCCCCCGACCCGCCGAACGCCGAATTATTGGTGACGACATTGTATGAGAGAATGAGCGTTCCGTTGCTGTAAACCGCTCCTCCGTAGGCGTTCCCGCCGACTCCGCCTTGAGACCCTCCCGAGCCCCCCTCGACCTCGTTGCCGATGATCAGGTTATTCGAGAAGGTCGCGGTCGATACCATGTAAATCGCTCCTCCTTGCGCCGAACCGCCATTCCCGGATCCCGATCCGTTTCCTCCCTCGGCCTCGTTCCCCATGATCTTGCTGTTCGTCACGGTGATCGCACCGACGACGTTGTAAATCGCTCCCCCCGATGCGTTTCCGCCCGTCGGTCCGTCGCCGCCGATCGCCTGATTGTCCGCGATGAGCAGGTTCGATAAAGCGACGTTCGCACCGTTGTTAAGCGCGATCGCTCCCCCCTGCGCCGGCCCTCCCATTCCCGTCGAAGAGGCGCTCACGGATTCACCGACCGCGGAGTTACCGATCAACGTATCGCCCGAGATCGTGTTCAATGGATTGAAATCGTTGGTCGAATCCAAATAAATCGCCCCGCCCGCCGCGGTTCCTCCCGCAGCCAAGTTCTCGACGAAAACGCTGTTGAGAATCGATACAGTATTCGTCGTTCGAGTGTAAACGGCGCCCCCTTGTCCCGGAGAGAAATCGTTCGCGGAGCCTTGGGCGACGTTGCCGACGAACAAATCGCCCGAGAGGGTGAGCGACGCGGCGTTCGAACTATAAACCGCGCCTCCTTGACTCAGCTTTTGCCCGAAGGAAGTTCCGGTGACGCTCGTCTGGTTGTTTTGAAAGACCGAATTGGTGATCGTCGCCACCGACGCGTTGTAAATCGCCCCTCCCTGTCCTCCGGTGTCGCCGGAAGCCGATCCCGAAGCCGAGTTACCGATGAATCGGCTCGCGTTAACGATGAGCGTATCGCCGTCGGTATTGACGATCGCTCCACCGAGTCCATAGCCGAACATGGTGTTATCAACGGTGTTATGAATGAACAGAGAATGATCCACCGTCGTCGTTCCCGCGATTCCGGTGACTGCGCCTCCGCTATCGGCTTGATTGTTCGCGAAAACGTCGTTTTCGAGCGTGACCGCCGAACCGAAATTGACCAAAGCTCCGCCGCCGAAGAACGAAGTCGCGCCGTTCCCCTCGGTGAGCGTCAGCCCCGCGATCGAAATGTTGAGCGGAGTTCCACCGAACGGAGTGAACGCGACGAAAATCTGGCTCGTTCCTCCGCCGCTGATCGAGAGTTTCGACGCCCCCGGTCCGTCGATCGCGAGATTTGTGTTGATCGTGATCGGTCCGCTCGTGAGTGTGATCGTCTGACCGTCGAGCTTCGGCGAGAACGTGATCGTATCGCCGCTCGAAGCGTTCGCGACCGCTTGACGGAGCGATCCCGCTCCCGAATCGTCCGTGTTCGTCACCATGATCGCGCTTAAAAGCGCTCGATCCTCGAGGCGATCGATCCCGGGTCGGAATCGCGATCGTCGACGACGCCTTGAATCCGAACGATCGGGACGATTGTCGGCGGAATTGCGCGTACGGAAGAAAGACATAATAGAACTCCTTGGTTGCGATATTCTGGGATGATCAATCGATAACAGATCGATGAAAGTGCGCGAAGGATCTTCGCGCCGAACGGGGCGCGGACGACGAACGAGACCGATCGTCGGTCGAATCCCTCGCGAGAACGATCGATCGCGAATCCGCGTGATCAATATGGAGTGATCGACACGGACGCGAAACGGGATGAAAGACGACGGACCGAGGGCGCGCACGACCACGCCGCGACGGTCGCTCGGAAAACCAACGTTCGGGAAATCAGCCTAACCGAAAGGAATAATGAATCAAAAGATACGACGATTCGGTCGCCTAATTCCCGATCAAAAATCCTGCAATCACAGCACCGGTTGAGAAACTTGATCTTTTGATATCGACGACGCCTCCTTTTTGACGAGGTTTCGTTCGATCGTCGACGCTATGGAATCGCGCTCGATCGTGGAAGAAAATCCACGAAATCGAAGCTCGGTTTCCCCCATGAAAGCGTCGACCTTTTCGGCCGAAAGAACAGCCAAAATCTTACGGATGTTTGCTCGAGTTGTGACGCTCGGGTCAATGGATTTTTTTGCCAATCATAAGAGACGTATTCTCGCACGACCTGACGGTGAAAACCGTCCTCATGATCGAATGGATCCACAAAACGATGGGATCATACGACGGCGGCTCCACTCAAGTCAAGGGGCGCGCCGGTTCGGAGACAATCCGGAGAGAAAACCGCATATTCGGCGGGATTTGACGGCGAACCCTAAATTGGGAGGGCGAACCTCCTGGTGAGCCGCATTATGATATTTGCGATTATTGACCAAAATAAAGGTTTTGTCGCATGAGTTTACGAAAAGAGGCTCACCGGGAGGTTCGCCCTCCCAAATAAAAAAAACCAAAATCAAGAATATTAACACATAGCGGTTTATTGGTGAATCGGCTCCGAAACCCGTTAAATCGAGCCGATAGACTTTCAAGAGCTTTTCCGGATAGCCTCTCGGATCGAGTGATATTCATCGGCGCCCATCCCGACGATCGCGCGGATCAATTCCGTTCCGGGAGGAAAAATTGAATCCAATTATTAAATAGAACAATGATATTAACTGTGAAGTTATAAATAACAAAGTATGTCAGTGCTCGGATTGCGAACGTTCGGCTCGACGATTATTGTTTGGACGATTTGACGTGTTCGGGGAAATCGGTTTGGTAGCGTTTGACGAGCGCGTTCACGTCGGCCGGGACGAGATAAAGTTTGCCTCTCACGCTTTTGGTTTCGCCGGGTTCCAGGCCCGCGATGCGGAAATCGGAATGAATGCAGACGATCACTCCCTGGAAAAGTTCTTGATACGGCTCCCACGCGGTCGCGAGGATTTGACTTTCGTCGGCCGAAAAACATCCGATCAGTCCGTTGGAGGGAGTCAGCGGACTCAACGGCCGAGGATTCACGTCGTCGCGATCGACGTCGGCGGGACGCCAAACCTGACCGGGTACGTATCGAGCCTTGGTCGCCCACGGACGAGTCGGCAATCGCGTTAATTTGTTATCAATAAAAATGAAACATTGATTGAGATAAGCTTCGGAGTTCGGCTCGGATTTCACTCCCGTGAACTTGTCGACTCGAACGCACGGCTGCGCCCAGTGCGCCAAGGAAGTTCGTTTCGTCGGGTTTCGCGCCGTCAAGCGAAAATCGACCTCGTCGCGCCCGGCCGTGATCGTGTGATCACAGATCACTCCGTCTTCGAGCGTGCTGCGAAGTTTGATCGTTCGGCGATCGGGATCGTTTGAGATCAAAACGGTTCGATGCGGAATCGTCGTTCGCTTCCAATCGCGATCGGTCGATCCAGGCCGGCAAAACGCTTCAAGATAATGGATCTCGATTGCGCCTCCCGCGACTTCGGCGCCCCGAACCGTCAACATGTCGTCGGCCCAATCGAGCGTCAATCCGTCGTCGGCGCCGCGCGAATTACCGCCGAAGAAGACGAAAATCAAAAGCCACGCATGGGCGAATTTGGACATCGGATTTCTCCCTCGAACGCGATTCGCACCGATCGTCGGCGAGCTCAACGCCTGATGATAAGTCGAAGTTCGCCGCCGAACAATCCCCGATCGATCGAGATTGAAACTTCGCTTTCCCGATCGCATAAGATCGAAACGTTTTAAGATCCGATCCGGGAACGCATCCTTCGTTCGGCCGAAGAGACGGATCAAAATAAATTTAGTCAATTATATGTAATAATACATGGGTAATATTCCTGTCTTCGATCCCGAATCATGACGGCGAAAATCGGTTTGATCCGATCGCTCGCGATCGCGAAGTTCGCCCTCGAATCAAAATTGGGCCTAAATATCGACGCCCATTTATACGAGATGAACGATTTCGACGTCGCTCCATTTCTCCCCGAGGTATTCGGCGACGAGCCTGCGATGACAACGATCGGGCCGATCCTCGCTGCAAAGCAGGCATCCTCGATCGAGCGTCGCTCGATCGATCACGCTTTCGATTCGCCGTTCCTCCATCAATTTCAAAAACGCCCTTTCATAAACGCTCCAATCCCCTTTCCGCGTTTTGTAAGCGGTAAGGAGCTCTTGCGTGGGGGCGAGCAACGGTAAATGAATATATTGGATATCACAGATTTCTTGAACGAAATACGCCAGATCGGCTTTTTTGGCGAAGCCCGCGAGTTGCGAAACGTTGTTCAGACGAACGTCGATAAGCGTTTCGACTCCCGCCTGTCGGAGCGAGGTGAAAAACTTCTCGGCCGATTTTTTGGTGAACCCGATCGTGAAGATCTTCATCTCGATCGTCCTCGAACGTCTTCGACGCGATTCAAACCGAACGCCCGAAAAACAGGAAAATCAAATGAATATAAAGTTTATATTTATTATGGATTACAAATATTTCATGGAGCGTCTTCGCCGGGAAGCTCGGGTTCGGGTTTGACGCCGTGACCGGCGCGGTCGGCCGCGACAAGGTAAATCCCCAGCCCGACGAGCGATCCGCCGGCCAAGAGCGGAATCGTGAGCGCCTCGCCTCGGATCAGGCTCGCGAGCGCCACGCCGAAAATCGGCGTGAGAAACGCGACCGTCGAAAGCCGAGCCGCGGGATAGCGACGCAACAATACCAGCCAGATCGTGAAACAGACCCCGGATACCAGCAACCCTTGATATAAAACACCCCAACACGATCGTTCGGTGAACCGATACGTATCAATCCCTTCAACCAGCGCGCTATGAAGAAAAAAGAGCGGGATCGAAAACAAGGTTTGCGCGAACAGCAGAGTCGTCGGAGGGATCAAATGAAACGTTTTCTTTTGCGCGATCGTTTGCACCCCCAAGACGATCCCCGATAACAGCACGACGATATCGCCGGCCCAGGTCGGCTCGCCCCTCACGGGGTTCGACATCAGCGCGACGACGCCCATTGAAGCCGCGAGCAGTCCAGCGATCCCCGCTCGACCCATCCGTTCTCCCAAAAAAATCCACGCGAGCGGCGCGACGACGAGCGGATGCACGTTCACCAAAATCGACGATCGCCCCGCCATTCCATGGCTCGTCCCCCAAGTGAACGTGCCGATCTGTAAAACCGTTAAGATCGTATGGATCACGATTAACCACGCATGCTTAAACGGTACGCGCAAGCCGTGACCGAGCTTAAAGCACGCCGCGGCGATCACGGGCAATCCCAGCACGAACCGCAAACCCGCCGAGCCGAACGGCGGCAGATCGGGAACCGTGTACTTCACCGCGACGGTGTTGCCGGCCCAGAGGACGCAGCAAAAAACGGTCGCCGATATCCCCGCCGCGTCGAGCGGCGCCGACCCCGTCGCCGCGACCGGATCGGACTTCAACGCTCGACTCACAAGTATCGACCCTGATAAAGAATATTCAAACTATGTTCTTGGTTAACGATCGATGCGTCCTTATTTCCACATGTTCGCATGTGTTTTTCCGTGCGAAGTTCCCCCCTCGCATTTTGAATCGCGGTTCGGATTCGTTTCAACGTCGTTATTATCCGTGTTGTGCGGGGGATGTCGAGAGGCGGGCTCGCTCGATCGCCCGGTTTGCCCGCGTGGTGACGCGGCGGGCTCGCGGCCTGTATGATGATCGGGTCGATGCGGATCGTGCTCGACACGCCGCGGCGGCTTCGTCTCGGTTTTTTCAGGGTTTTCCGTGTGTCGCATTCGCGCATCGAGTTCGTCGGGTTAACGCAACAGAACGGAACGGTTTGGCGACGATGAATGAATCCCCCCCGTCCGATCGCGATGAGCCGATCGATTTTCTGATCGACGATTCCGACCGTTACGCGCGGTTGAGGCTGATTTCTTGGTGGCGTCAGGAGCGGTTGGTTTCGGCTCGCGTGCTTGTCGTCGGCGCGGGGGCTTTGGGCAACGAGGCGATCAAGAACCTCGCTCTCGTGGGGGTGGGGACGATTTTCGTGATCGATCGCGATCGCGTCGACGCTTCCAATTTATCGCGTTCGGTCTTGTTTCGCGCCTCGGATTCGGGCCGGCCGAAGGCCGAGGTCGCGGTCGAGCGCGCGCGAGAGATCAACCCCGAGATTCGAATCGAGGCGATCGTCGGCGACGTTCTGGTCGATCTCGGCCTCGGCTTTTTCGCTTCGATCGACGTTGTGATCGGCTGTTTGGATAACCGCGAGGCGCGGCTTTGGGTCAATCGTCAGTGCTGGAAGACGAATACACCCTGGGTCGACGCCGGGATCCAGGAGATTCAGGGGGTCGTTAAAGTTTTCGTTCCCCCCGATTCGGCGTGTTACGAGTGCGCGATGACCGAACGTGATTATCAATTATTGAATCTTAGATATAGCTGTCCGTTGTTGCGACGCGACGAGATCGTCGAGGGGAAAGTTCCGACCGCGCCGACGATCGCTTCGATGATGGGGGCGCTCGAGGTTCAAGAGGCGCTCAAAATCATTCATGAGCTTCCCGTCGAGGCGGGTTCGGCGTTCGTGTTCAACGGCGTGGGCAATCGGTTTTACACCACCAAACTGCCGCGGCGTGACGATTGTTTAAGCCACGAGACGTATCCCGAGCCGATCGCGCTGGAATTGAGCGTGAAGAACGCCGCGGCCGATTTTTTCGCGGAAACCCGCGCCGACTTCGCGGGATCGCCGCGATCGATCGTTTTAGAAAGGGATGTGATCGCTTCTTTTGTTTGTGACCGGTGCGAGCTTGTAACGCATGTTTATCGTGTGCGATCGCTGGTTCATCAATCCGATGCGATTTGTAAGCGATGCGGACGAGAGGCTCGTCCGACGGGGTTGAGCGTGGTTGAAGAGGGTTCGGAGCACGCCGAACGGCCGCTCTCGGATCTTGGTTTCGCTCCTTATGATTACGTGCGGATCGAATCGGCGGATCAGACGCGGTTTTATTTGACGGCGGCGGATCGGGATGTTTTATCGCGATCGAATTGAACGTTCGGTGATTTCCCTGGGGGCTGACGAGTGAACGACGACGAGATCGTCTTCGGCGAGATGAGCTACCGCGAGCCGGCGAGGCTCGCTCCCCCCGACCGCGACCCCGAGGTCGCGGCGCTCGCTTACGGCGTTCCCGTTCCCGAAGATCCGGCGATTTACCTCGATATCAAAGCCGCCGAAGCGATCGAACGACACGCGGCTTCGGATACGTCGGTCGAGCTCGGAGGAATTCTACTTGGTAAGGAATGTATTGATATTCATACAGGGAAACCGTTCGTCTGGATCGTCGAACGGATCGAGGCGAAGCATTACGAAAACACGCAAGCGAGTTTCACGTATACGCATGATTCGTGGGAGGAGATCAATCGCGAGCGCGACGCGAATCATCCCGATCTCGACATCGTGGGTTGGTATCACACGCATCCGGATTTCGGAATTTTTTTATCGGGGCATGACGAGTTCATTCATCGGCATTTTTTTAATCAGCCGCTTCAGACGGCGTATGTGGTCGATCCCGTGCGGGGGAAGCGTGGATTTTTTCGCTGGCGTGACGGACGTTTGGCGTCGGTGTCTGGATTTTGGGTGGTTGCGAATCGTCGCGATCGGGTCGCGGCGGCGCGGTTTGTGAACGAGCTGGAGGACCTGCCTTCGACGTCGGGGGAGGCGGGTGAGATTCGCTTATCGCCCCGACTCGAAGCCGAGTTGATCGCCATGATATCGAGACCAAACGTTCCCGCGGCGGGCGAGCGAGCGCAATCGGCCGCGATCTTCACCGTGCTGGGGGCGTTCGCGGGAGCGCTCATGGTGATGATCGTCTTTTGGCTGAATTCTCTTTCGCAAAACTCGGTCGAGCAAACCAAAAAGCTCGCGGATATGAGCGAATATTTGCATAAAGAAACGACGAATCATTCGGCGGCGCTCGAGCTTTTGATTTCGAGGGCGGGGGTCGACGAGCCGAAGGCGTTTTTGAAGGATCTTGATCGCGCGATTCACGACCGCGACGAGTATAAGAACAAGCTCGACGAGCGTTCGAAGCAGCTTAACGCGATCGCCAATCGGATCGCCGATCTCGATCGCGAGCGGTTGGATTTGCAAGGTCGGCTGGCGAAGGTCGAGCCCGAGCTCGATCGGCTGAAAGAGGAGGAATTGGAACGGAAGCGAGCCGAGAAAGCCGAAACTTCGAAGGATCCGGCCGCTAGGCTCGCGAATCGTTACGCGTACGTTTGGTACGCTGCGATCGTCGGTTGGGGCGCGGCGGTTGCGCTCGCCGCGACGCTGGCGAATACGATGTTCAAGTTAAGATCGGGGGACAAACCGTACGGGACCTAACGGGTTCTTGCATGTGGATCTCGGAAAATAATGAGTCGGATCATTAAAATTCGTGGACGCGAAGTTTCCCGGGTCGAAAGCGAAAGAATCGATGCTTCGGCAAGCCGTTCAGCGCCATTGATCATATGTGAGGTCGAAACGTCGTGTGAGCCGGTTATCAATTATATCAATATAATCTGGCCTTAAGATCCGGTCGTTTCCGGCCCTGACGAATTCATATCGTATTAAGAATCGCCGACTCTTCGACTTCTTGTGATCCCGGAAAACGCCCGTCAACGCCGGTATTCTTACCCGAGCTTGAACCGCCGTGTGAGCCAAATTCAAGATATATATTCTTCCGTATAGAATTGCGACGACTCGACCGACGCCTTGCAAACCGAGATCGCCGACCGAGACGCCGGCTTCCGATCGCATCACTCAAAAGAAGGAATCGGGAAAAATTGTTCAGAATTCTGTAACCTTGGGGCGCCGATCGTGAACGTATGGGTGTCGAGTCGAAATACGATCGATCGAGGGAGGGAATGATGTCCGGCTCACGCTATCGAGGCGCGGCGAGGGAACTCGATCGGCTTACCGACTGGACATCGATCGATCCCGAAGTTTGATTAGCCCGCATCGGCTGTGATTGTCGTTTATTGCTCTCATGTTGACGTCCGGTGTTTTGCGAGACACGAGTCTCGAATTCAAGCGATTCAAATCTCCGATTTCGGTCCCGCTTGTCATCCGATCTCAGTGATGATAAGGTAAAATATTAATGGGAGCGAAAGCCTGTTCGGCGACGGTTCTCTTACATTTCGAGAATTCGCAATGCGCGAGTCGACGCCCCTCGCGGCGATCCACGACGTCGTTTTGGAACACCTACGCGGTCGAACCGACGTCGTTCTCTTCGGATCACAGGCTGTGAACGCGTATGTCGACGATGCGCGCATGACGCAAGACGTCGATATCCTCGCGACCGACGCGGCTCGACTCGCCGAGGAACTGAAGAATATGCTTTTCGAACGATTCCATTTATCCATCAGTATTCGAATGATTGATGAAGGAATCGCTTATCGTGTTTATCAGATCGGCGAGCCGAAGAATCGACATTTGGTTGATGTGCGAAAAGTCGATCGTCTTCCTTCATATCGCATCATCGACGGAGTACAGGTGATCGATTCCGAAGAATTGCTTTGTCAAAAAGTCGTCGGTATGATTCGACGATTGAAAACCGCCAAAGGACCGACCGATCTCACCGATATTCGACGACTATTACTCGCCTTTCCCGAGCTGAAAACAAGCGGAGGCGCCGTCGCCGCTCGACTTGCCGCGATTCACGCGTCCGCGGACGTCGTCGTCGCCTGGAACGAGATCGTCGAGCAAGAAATTCTTCCAGAAGACGATGATTATTAATTGACTTGACCCCGAACCTACCGGAATAACCGACCCTCTAAATCGAGGCGAACCGCTTAAAATCAAGCGGTTTGCTTCAATGACGTTCGGTAAAAATGAAGATTCCACATAAATCAGAAGGTTGGGAGATCATTCGATCTCTCCCTCAAGACGCGGTCTCCGCGGTTCTTGGCGTGAACATAGAAATTGATCTCGATCATAGTATTGGAATGCGGGACGATCGAAATCGATTTATTGAAAGGTTTCCCTGAAAGAAAACCGCATAGATCGAGGGATTTGAGGGCGAACCTCCTGGCGAGGTGAATTATAATATTTTTGATTAATGATATCAAAGAGTTCCTCACGCCCGAGGTTTACGAACCGAGGCTCGACGGGAGGTTCGCCCTCCCGGATAAAAATCGTAATATTTATGATCGTAGAACTTATTTGTTTTATTGGTAAATTGACGCCGAAATCGGTCAAAACGATCCGATAGGGCCTTGAGAGCTTTTCCGGATAGGCCCTGACGATGTTTTTTGGCTCGGACCGTTCCGCGATCCTCCGGAATCGCGGAGACTAATGAAAAAGTATTAATCCAAATGTCTTAATTATTTCCCCTACCCGGTACGGGGGTGTCGGGGAGTGGTTAAGCGATCTCTCTTCATTTCTGTACTTTAATTGTCTCCGATCATTTTATCGGTCCGAATTTCATTCGAGGTTCTCTCCGGATTTCTCGCGCCCGCGATCGTGCGGGATGATACGATCGCGTTTGGTCGAGATCGAGCGATTCCAACCGAGGTCGTTTCCATGCCAATTTATATGCGATACCGCGTTTTGATGATCGGCTTTGCATTGTCGACGACGCTTGCGAGCGGTTCGGCTCGGGCGCAGGCGCCGCGGATTCCCTCGAACGAAGACGAGTCGAAAGCGGGGGATTACGCGCTTCCCGATCCGCTCGTGCTCCAAAACGGCTCGAAAGTGAACGACGCCGAAACGTGGATCCGCAAACGAAGGCCCGAGATCGTTCGGCTGTTCGAAACCAACATGCACGGACGGTCGCCGGGGCGACCCGAGGGGGAATCGTTCGACGTTTTCGATACCGACGCGCACGCGCTCGGGGGGACGGCGATTCGTAAACAGATAACGATCCGTTTTGACGACAGGAAGGAATCGCCCAAGATCGACGTGTTGATGTATTTGCCCGAGAAGGCCGAAAAGCCCGTCCCGTTGGTTTTGGTTTTGAGTTTTTTGGGGAACGAAAAGCTCGCTCCCGACCCGGCGATTCGACTTTCCACCGTGTGGGATCGGAAGACGATGACGAAACGACGCGCCGACGAGAGCTCGAGGGCCAAGAAAAACGCATATGAGCTCGATCAAGTTCTTGCGCGAGGATACGGGATCGCGACGTTGTGTTACACCGACATCGAGCCCGATTTTCCGGGAGGGACGGCTTACGGCGTTCGGCCGTTGTTTTTCAAACCGGGTCAAACCGCGCCCGCGGCCGACGAATGGGGCGCGATCGCGGCCTGGGGTTGGGGGCTGAGCCGGGTGATGGATTATCTTGAGACCGATCAAGACGTCGACGCCAAAAGGGTGGCGATCGTCGGGTATTCGCGGTTGGGGAAGACCGTGTTGTGGGCGGGGGCTCGCGATACGAGGTTCGCGATGGTGATCGCGGGAGGGTCGGGGGAGGGGGGCGCGGCTCTCTCGCGGCGGAACTACGGAGAAACGCTCAAACACATCAAGGCCAATTTCCCTTATTGGTTTTGCGCGAATTATCAGCAATTCGCCGATCGACCCGCCGATCTGCCGGTTGATTCGCACATGCTTATATCACTGATCGCGCCTCGGCCGTTGTATCTCGCGACCGCGGAGGACGATCGCTGGGCGGATCCGAGGGGGGAGTTCCTCGCCGCGGTCGCCGCCGAGCCCGTTTATCGGTTGCTCGGTGCTCGCGGATTGGAGACGACCGACATGCCCCCGCTCAATCGGCCGATCCTGCATACGATCGGCTTTCATTATCGCCCGGGCAAGCACGCGGTCACCACGTACGAGTGGGACAGGTATCTCGATTTTATCGACATGCATTTCTCAAAGCGATCGGCGCGAGAGAATTGAACGTTAAGAAGTGATGAGGCGTGAGATCGGTATAAGGTAAGTTGATATGCGGATGATATAGCGAGGGTCGTTCGACGAACGACCCTCGCTTTTTTCGATCATCTTGTCGATCGGTCTGTTATTTGGGTTCGTTGAATTTGGAATCGTCGACCTGATCGAGAACTTTGAAATCGCTGATTTCTTGTTCGATGAAGGTCGTTCCGTCGCGTTTCACTTCGACTTTAACGGCTTTTTTGACGCCGTCGAAATCTTTGTAATCGCTGAAGGTCGTTTCCTGGGTGTATTCCTCGCCGCCGAAGCCGACGACGACCGCGGTGAGCTTGACGGGGAGCCCCGATTCTTTGTCGAAGTGGATCGTGAAGTCTTTTCCGTCCTTGCCCGTGGCTTTCACTCCGACCGCGGTTTTATCGCCGATTTTCTCTTCTTTGGCGACTTCGAGTTTGTAATCGGCGCCGAGGAGGGGGACGATCGTGACGGGGAGAACCGCCAAGTAGATTGTACGTTTTTCGTTGGCGATTCCGTCGGGTTCCATTTCATTGACGTTATCGTTGAATTTCCGCCAACCTTTATCGCCGTTGAGGACCGTGGAAACCTCGATCGCATTGCCGTCGAAATTGCCGTGAAACTGCGAGTGAAAGTGTGTGAGACCCTTCACGGTCGATTCGGATTTGAACTCGTTCGAGTTGCCGTTGAAGGAGATTTTTCCCTTGGCTTTCCAGGTCATCGCGTCGACCTTGGCGAGTTTGTCTTTACCGCCGAGCGCCGCGGCGGCTTTTTCGAGGATCGCCTTGGCGTCTTGATCGGCGGCGCGAATCGAGCCGAATGGAACGACGATCAGCAGCGTCGCGAGCGTGGTGAACGGAAATCGCTTCATGGATGACCCTCTCTGATTGAGATGCGACTTGTCGGGCGCGGACGTTCCGCGTCTCGCGCAACAAACTACCGTGAGTGCGGAGGAATTCATAGACGCTAGTCGCGATTATTCCACGAATTCGGGCGATCTTCCCGAAAGGCTTTCCGCGGCGAACGATCGGTCGATCGATCATGTTCCAAGGCCTGCGATCGATTGAGATGATCAAGGATATTGAAAAGTGATTTGTTTTATTAATGTTGCGTCGATTCGCGATCGCGGGCCTGGAGGATCGAATCGATTAAGCCGGGGAATCGTGATTCGATCTCTTCGTAGCGGAGTTTGCTCGTCAGTTCAACGCCTTTGCGTTCGCAACGGATCAGCCCGGCCTCGCGGAGGATCTGAAAGTGTTGAGAACATGTGGATTTAGGCGTCGACGCATGAATCCGGTTCATCGTTTCGACGCAGTTCAAACCGTCGGCGGCGCGGCGCAGTTCGGCGACGATCGCGAGCCGCACGGGGTCCGCGAGCGCGTGCAACACGCCGACGATCGTCACACCATCGAGATCGGGATGAAAGAGCGGCCTCGTACTCATGATCGTAATCTAAAAAATCGGCGGGATTAGTTCAATAGTTCAGTTGTCCAGGAAAACCGAACTATGTAGAATGAACTCGGCTGGTGAGGGAATCGATTGGTTTGGCCGCGAGGGATGAAAGCGATGTCGATGTTATTTGACGCGATGGATGTGGGTGAGCTTCGGTTACCGAATCGGGTGATCATGGCGCCGCTGACGCGTTGTCGCGCAACGGGGACGGGTCGCGTGCCGAACGAGTTGATGGCCGAGTATTACGCGCAGCGCGCTTCGGCGGGGATGATACTTTCCGAGGCGACATCGGTTTCGCCGATGGGGGTTGGATATCCGAATACCCCGGGGATTTGGTCCGACGAGCAGGTTGAGGGATGGCGGTTGACGACCTCCGCGGTGCACGCAACGGGGGGGCGGATTTTGCTCCAGCTTTGGCATGTGGGACGGATTTCGGACCCGATGTATTTGAACGGCGAGACTCCGGTGGCGCCGAGCGCGATCGCCGCTTCGGGGCACGTGAGCCTGGTTCGACCTTTGCGTCCGTTCGTCGTCCCTCGAGCGCTCGATACCGACGAGATCCCTGGAATTATCGAGGAATTTCGTCGCGGCGCCGAAAACGCGAAACGAGCCGGGTTCGACGGGGTCGAGATTCATTCGGCAAACGGTTACTTGCTTGATCAATTTTTGCAGGATAGCACGAATCGTAGGACCGATCGTTATGGAGGATCGATCGAGAACAGGGCGCGGTTGCTTTTGGAGACGACCGACGCGGTGGTATCGGTTTGGGGTCGCGGCCGCGTGGGGGTTCATTTGGCGCCGCGGTGCGATGTGCACGCGATGGGAGATTCCGATCCCGCGGCGTTGTTCGGTTATGTGGCGGAAAAGCTCGGCGAGCGAGGGATCGCGTTTTTGTGCGCTCGCGAATCGATCGGCGCGGATCGGCTGGGCCCTCGGCTCAAGAAGGCGTTCGGCGGCGTTTACATCGCCAACGAGGGCTTTAACAAGGAGACAGCCGAGAAGGCTTTGAGCGAAGGCGAGGCCGACGCGGTCGCTTTCGGTCGTCTTTTCATCGCCAATCCTGACCTGCCGCTTCGTTTCAAACGAAACGCTCGGCTCAACGAGCCTCGACCCGAATTGTTTTACGCATCTGGACCTGAAGGATATGTCGATTATCCGTTGATGGAACCGAATCGAGAGCGAGAGATCGCGGTCGCGGCGAGGGGATGAATCGACGCGGTCCGCGTGCTAAGTCGCCCGGTTCGGAGAACGACGGATCGCGGTCGCTGAGGGGGCTTGAGCTTCGGTTTTCCACGTGCGACATCGCCTGGTTCCGATAGCGTCGGATCGCGGTCGCCGTGATCGGGTGAACGAGCGAATCGGGGCGGTTTTCGTGGGGTCGTTGATTTTTTGAAAATCGCGCCGATCACGGAAACCGCATATTTTTTGATGTGATCAATCTCTTGAGCGTTCGGTTTCGGCCGAAAGTTTCGGGTCGCTTTGCGTGGAGCGTTTCGAATCGGTATCTAAGTTTGTGTTATGTGCATGTTTAGGCGCGGTGTTGGGAAAGCGTTTTACGAGGGTTACTTCGTTGCCGACGTCGTTATAGCGGAATTCGTCGACGAGTCCGCGAGCGAGCATGATTCCGAAGCCCCCTTCGCGGATGCCGAGATCGTTTCGGAGGTCGAGGTGGCCGATCGGGTCTTCGGCGCGGGCGGCGTGTGGAAGGTTTTTGGGGTCGAAGCCGGGGCCGCGGTCGCGGATCGTGAGGCTGACCGAATCGGGGTGGATTCGATAGGTGATGGTAAGCGGGAGGTCGGCGTTTTTGCGATGTCCCCATTCGATCGCGTTGCCTCCCATTTCGAGAACCGCCTGACGGAGGTCTTTGATTTGGCGTTCGGTTAGGGGGGTGTGCGCGTAGAGATCGGAGAGCCAGTCGTTAATTTGTTGAAGATATGTCATTTCGCTACGGATATCGAATTGGATTTCGCCGGTCGTCCCTTTGCCGGCGTGTTCTTCGCGCCATTCGAGCGCCGCGTCGACGACTTCGTCGAACAATTTGGCGTCGAAGGGTTTGGCGAGATAGCCGTTGGCGCCGACGCGGACTCCTCGGATCGGGTTGTCGGCGTCGTGCATCGCGGTCACCATGACGATCGGGATGAGGTTTGTCGCGCGATTTTTTTTGAGTTCCTCGCAGACGGTGAACCCGTCGAAATCGGGGAGCATGAGATCGAGCATGATCAAATCGGGGTGGATCGCTCGCGCCGCGTCGAGCCCCTCGGCGCCCGAGAACCGCTGGATCACGCCGAACCCGCGTTCACGAAACATGCCCGCCAGTGTGTCGTTGGCGTCGCGCTCGTCGTCAACGATTAACACGGTGCGCGGCATATGCACAAATCCGAACGGGAAAGATGAAATCGATACAAGCGACACGGATATTCTCTCGCGCCCGCGAGTCGTCGGCAAGCGGCGAGATCGAACGCTCGATCGACGATCGTATCGCGGCGATCGAGTCGAGTCACGCTAACATAACCGCGTCGATCGCGATAAGCTATATCCTGACGATCGACGAGTGAAAAGCGATCCGTCCGCTCACTGAAGTTTGAATAAAATCATAGGTGGTTTCTGTTAATATGAACAAAGATTTTAATCGAATTCGCCGCGACGTGCGTGAGCGATTTGAGCGAACGGCGATCGATCCCGCCGCCGAGCGGCGGTTTGAATTGGGCGCGGCGAGCGCCTTGCGTTTGGGCTACGCCGACGCCGATTTGAGCGTCTTACCGCGATCGACGGTCGATTCGTTCGCGGGGGTCGGCAATCCGTTTTCGTTGGGAGAGCCTCGCGAGGGGGAATCGGTTCTCGATCTGGGTTGCGGATCGGGGGTTGATTGTCTGATCGCGGCGGGTCGCGTCGGCGTATCGGGTCGCGTGATCGGTTTGGACATGACCGGCGCACAGGCCGCGAAGGCGGCGTGGAGCGCGCGAGAGTCGGGGTTCGCTCACGTGAAGATTCTTCTCGCCGAGGCCGAGCGGATTCCCTTGCGAGGCTCGACGATCGACCTGGCGATCTCGAACGGCGTCTGGAATTTATGTCCCGACAAGCCGCGGGTGATCGGCGAGCTTTGGCGGGTTCTCAGGCCCGGAGGTCGCGTACAGATGGCCGATATTTTGCTCGACGATGCGACGACTCCCGAGGAGGTTGCGAAAAAGGGCGCCTGGTCGGACTGAATCGCGGGCGCGGTCTGGGGGCGGTCGCTCCTGGAAATGCTGCACGCAACGGGCTTCGTTCAAGCCGAATTTCACGGCTGGACGGGGTATCGAACGTCGTCGTGCACCCGCGGCGGGCTCGTATCGGCGCGCAAACCCGGTTGAATGTGTCGCGACGAACGGCGGGTTGAAGCGGTTTGAAACAGGAAGATCCGGATCGCGGCGATCTCGAATCCGGCGACGCCTCGCCGCCTCGCGAGCCGAATTCGGAACCGATTTTTGATTAAAAGATATAATTATCTAAACATTTCAGGCGGCGCCGCGGTTTTCAAAGATCGAATTCGATCGGTTTCGGGCGCATTTGATAAAACGATGGAAAGACATAATTAGACTGATTCGTTTTAAAATGTATTGAAATACATAAAAATAAACATCCAATCGTATCAAGATGGAAAGATAGGATTTTAAGATGGAAAGATAGGATTGATAAGTCTTGGTCGGATCGACGACGATCGAGGAGTCGTGTCGTTCATACGGGTTCGGGTTTCGGCGGTTCTTGGTCTCGTTTTTTGGCGCCGCGGCGATCGGCGACATGGCGGATGATGTCTCCCTCGATCAGGTAAACGACGGCCTCGGCGATGTTGGTGGCGTGATCGGCGATCCGTTCGATGTTGCGCGCGGTGTTGATTAGGCGTAAATACGAATTGACTTGATCGGGGCGTTCGACGATCGCGTGTTTGAGCTGTTTGAGGATCGACCCGCGGAGGCGATCGACTTGGGTGTCGGAGGCGATCACCTTGCGCGCCAGCGCGGCGTCGGAGCGGGCGAGCGCGTCGAGCGAGTCGCGGACCGCGGCGAGCGATTCGAGCGCGAGGGTTTCGAGGTTTTGCGGGATCGCGATTTCTTTGCGCTTGGATAACTTGCGCGCGCGTTTGGCGATGTGGACGGCGAGATCGGCCATGCGTTCGAGGTCGGAGTTGATTTTGAGCGCCGCGGCGACGCGTCGGAGATCGGACGCGACGGGCTGGTGGAGCGCCAGCACTTTGAGGCATTGTTGTTCGATGCGAACTTCCCAGCCGTTGATCGATTTTTCGTCGCCGGTCACCTGTTCGGCGAGGTCGGCGCGGCGTTCGAGGAGCGCCCGCACGCTCGAGCTGAGGGATAATTCGACGACCGCGGCGAGTTTGAGCAGTTCGCCCCACATCGTTTCGAGGTCACGGAGATAATGGCGACCGAGCGTGACGCGCTCTTGTTCCCAATTCATCCTTGTGTTTGGAATCGAGTTCGCGGGGGTATCCATCGAGCGTCTCCTTCTTCGATCGCCGTTCCGTTCCGATCGTTCCGCGGCGGAGGAGGATCGAAGAGGGTCGGCTTGATCGCGAGTCTCCAGCGAAATCGTACCCCTATCGCGGCGGATCGACAACTCGGTCACACGGAAATCGTTCGTTTCGAGCGGTTCCTGGAGGCGACGGCGGAACGAGACGGTTCAAAATCACGGCGAACAATTATAATGTTAAATGTTTATATTTTTATATTTGTTAAATACATAAAATTAAAGAATTTTTGATTGATCGGCGAACTTCGGGCCGACGACGGCGAATCGAGGCGTCGCGACGGGGATTGGAACGCGTGAAAAAAAGCTTGTCGCGGGGATATCGTAACGCATTGCCAAACGGGGGCGAACGTGTTACCATGAAACAAGAAATTAGGAAAGCGACGAGTTCGGAACTCGAATCGGAGCGGCGAGTCGCGATGTCTTCAAGCCAGGACCGTCGCGGACCGCGTCCGCTCGGAGACATTCTGACCGATCTATTCGCGGCGCGGGGATATGCGCGGTTACGCGCCCGCGACGAGCTTGAGTCGGCGTGGAGTCGCGCGGTTGGAGAATCGCGAAGCAAGCTCACGAAATTGGGGGGGATTCGCCGCGGCGTACTCACCGTCGTCGTGGCTCATTCGGCCTTGTTGGAAGAGCTCGCGGCGTTTGAAAAACAGGCGATTTTGGCGTCTCTTCGCGGCGAAGCGGCCGGTTCGGTCATTCGCGATATCAAATTCCGCGTGGGGGCGGTCGACGATCCGTGAGCGATCTTGCCGGTATGGCGAACCCATGAAATCAAGATGATTCCGTAATGCGAGAACGACGCGGTGAGGACCGGACGCTTCGCGAGGGCGATCCGGGATCGGTTTGAATGCGATCGATGCGGCTTTTTGATCGCGCCGCGCGTCGTGTACGACGCGGCGGCCGTTTCGATACCCCTGAGAGGTGATGATCTCGATGTCGATGATGAAGACCGACGAATCGGCGCCCGTTACACCGTTTCCCGGCGACGTCCAACTTGGGTTCGGCGTCGACGGCGAGGTCGCGACGTCGGGTCGCGAATACACCGCGGACAACATCCGCGTGCTCGAGGGGATCGAGGCGATGCGGCTTCGGCCCGGCATGTACATCGGCGATACGACGCTTCGCGGTCTTCATCATTTGATCTATGAAGTCGTCGATAATTCGATCGACGAGGCGATGGCGGGCTATTGTCGGAACATCCGCGTGACGGTTCACGCCGACGGTTCGGCGTCGATCGCCGACGACGGTCGCGGGATACCCGTCGGCGCGCACGGCGATTCGGGCAAAACCGCGCTCGAAGTCGTCCTCACGACGCCTCACGCGGGGGGAAAATTCGATCACGACACGTATAAAGTTTCGGGCGGGTTGCACGGAGTCGGCGTCACCGTCGTCAACGCGCTGTCGGAATGGCTCGAGGCCGAAATCCGCCGCGAAGGCCAGGTTTGGCGGCAGGAATACCGCCGCGGAGTCCCTCAGGGAGAAGTTCGCGCCGACGGGCCCGCGCGCGATTCGGGAACGACGATTCGCTTCCTTCCCGACGACACGATCTTCCCCAATATCAAATTTGATTATGATATTTTAGAAAAACGCATGCGTGAACTCGCCTTTTTAAATAAAGGTATTCGGATTGAATTGATCGACGAGCGGGGCGACGAGCCCAAACGCGAGGAATTCCATTCCGAACTCGGTATCGAAGGGTTCGTCGCGTATCTCAACCGCGCGCAAACTCCGATTCACCCCCCCGTCGTCATCGTCGGCAAAGACGAGGAACGTGGCGTCGAGGTCGAGGTCGCGGCGCAATATAACGAATCGAACAACGAAAACGTCGTCAGTTATTGCAATAATATTCATACGATTGAGGGCGGAACGCATCTCACGGGCTTTCGCGCGGCGCTCACGCGCACGTTGAACGCTTACGCCAAGGCCGCGTCGAATTCGCGCAATAAAGATCTGACGATTACCGGCGAGGATTTTAAAGAAGGCCTGACCGCGATCGTCAGCGTCCGCGTTCCCGACCCGCAATTCGAGGGTCAAACCAAAACGAAGCTCGGCAACAGCGAGGTCGAGGGGATCGTCGCCAAGGTCGTCAACGACAAACTGACGGCGTTTCTGGAAACGAACCCCGCGGTCGCCAAAAAGGTGATCGAGAAGGCGTATCTCGCCGCCGAGGCGCGCGAGGCGGCGCGGAAGGCGCGCGAACTCGTGCGGAACCGTAAGGGGGTTTTGTCGGGGGGAGGCCTTCCCGGCAAGTTGATGGACTGCACGACGCACGATCAAGATTCGAGCGAGCTTTTCCTGGTCGAGGGAGATTCCGCGGGAGGAACCGCCGAAGGAGGCCGCGACCGGTTGTATCAGGCGATTCTGCCGATGCGCGGCAAGATCCTCAACGTCGAACGCGCCCGCCTCGATCGCGTGCTGGGGAACGACGAGATCCGCAACATCATCACCGCGGTCGGCGCGGGAATCGGCGAGGAGGAAGATCCCGCCAAACGACGCTACGGCAAGATTGTGATGATGAGCGACGCCGACGTCGACGGGTCGCACATTCGTACCCTTCTGATGACGTTCTTTTATCGTCAGATGCCCAGACTCGTCGCCGAGGGGCATCTCTATGTCGCTCAGCCGCCTCTTTATATGATCACGCAAAAGAAAGAGCGACGATACGTTCAGAGCGATCATCGGATGCACGCGATCGTCGTCGATTCGGGGCTCGCGGGGGCTTCGCTCGAGATCGCGGGGCGCGACGACGGCGCGTTGATCGAAGGGGAGGGGCTCAAGGCGTTGGTCGAGATCGCGTCGGGGTTGGAGCAGGCTCTGCGCGCTTTTGGTCGCCGAAACATTCCGTTGCGCGAGCTTCTTTCCAAGGTTCATCCCGAAACCGATCCGAGGCGCAATCCGCACGCGGGGCTTTTGCCGCTGTTTCATGCGCACGCGGCGGGAGAAGACGCGTGGCTCTATTCGAGCGAGGAACTCGCGGCTTACCGGGCTCGTCGCGGTGAGGTGCGGAAAGCCGTCGCCGCCGAAACGGGCTCGACCGATTCCGAACCGACTTCGAGCGATTCGCCGCCGTCGAGCCTGGTCGAACCTCACGCCGAGGTCGATCCGGCGCATGTCGAAGAACTCCACGAGATTCGGGGCGTGAACAAGTGGCTCACTCGCTTGCGCGATGAATTCGGCCTTCGCGCCGAAACGTTATTGCCTATTGAAGTGACGGGCGACGAGCCCCCTCCTCGATTTATCCTCAAGCGCGACGGCGAGTCGCACCCGATTCTCGACCTTCACGAACTCCTTCCGACCGTTCGCCGGCTCGGCGAAAAGGGGATGAAAATCACCCGCTTCAAAGGGTTGGGAGAGATGGACGCCGAACAGCTTTGGGAAACGACGATGGATCCCGCCAGGCGCACCTTGCTCCAGGTCAAGCTCGACGACGTCGCCGCGGCCAACGACCTGTTCACCACGCTGATGGGGGACG
>JAJYWB010000002.1 GCA_021791715.1 Planctomycetota bacterium
ACCGGTAATTGGGAGGGCGGACCGGTAATTGGGAGGGCGGACCGGTAATTGGGAGGGCGGACCGGTAATTGGGAGGGCGGACCGGTAATTGGGAGGGCGAACCTCCTGGTGAGCCGCATTATTATTTGTATTATTATTATACGAAAAACATAGCCGTTCGGCGGAGATTCCGAGAAGAGGCTCACCGGGAGGTTCGCCCTCCCATTCAGAAAAAACCGACATCTAAATTTTTAACATGTCGTGTTTTTATTGGTGAATCGGCGCCGAAACCCGTAAAATCGAGCCGATAGAGTCTTCGACTGTAACTTCCACGCGCCGCGCGCACATCTTTTTGAGAGTACGGATGTAGAGATTATAATAATCCGACGCGAAAGGGCGGCTCCGATCAAATGATGAATTTTAAGATTTCATGCTATTAACAGAAAACTCTTGCTAGCGCGTCGGGTCGGTATGATTGCGGCTTCGCCGCGTTAGGTCCTTGAGATCTTTTCCGGATCGTCTCTTAATGATCTTTCGCCTTCCTCTCGTCTCGTGCCTGTTTTTCGACGCGATCGACTTCGTTCCAGAACTTCGTCCATTCGTCGCGCTCGGCCTGGGGAAGCTTCGCCAAGGCGGCGGGATCGCGCACTCCCGCGAGGTCGGGATCGGACTTCCAATGTATCATAATAGCGGGGATCGATTGCTTATCGCTAAGATCGCGCGATTTCAAGGCGTTCAACTCTTCATCAAGAAGATCGCGCGCCCGCTTGCGCAGCTCGGCCTTCTCGGTTTCGCTCGGCTTGGGATCGTCGATCGCCGCTCCCGTTCCCGCGAGCGCCGCCGAACACGCGGCGTCGTAACGATAAACCTTGGTCGCGTCGGCCGAAAGCGCCGGATCTTCGGCGAAAGCCGCGGCGTACTCGTCCGAAGATCGAACAAACATCCCTTTATAATAACAGAGCTGAGCGAAATCGACGCGAGCGCGCGGCGAATCGGGTTTTAAGCGTCTTGATAGATACTCATCGATATGTCGGTTGATTTTTTTGAGTCGTTCGCACGCGTCGATCGAATCCTGGTATTCTCGGATTCGGAGCGGTTTTTTTTCATTCTTGTCGCGTCCCAGTTCGAATTCGCGGAGGGCGTCGTCGAAGCGAGCCGCCATCAAATCGGATTCGGCGGTTCTTTGATGAGGCCAAGCTTCGCGTGGGAAAATGCGAATCGCTACGCGACAAGCGTCGAGCGACTCGTCGAATTTGCGCAATCGATTCAACGCGTCGATGAGATTCTCGTGCGGCGAACGAAATTCGGGCTTGAGACGGATCGCAAGCCGGAATTCATCGACGGCGCGGTTCCATTCGCCTTTTCGTCGCAGAGCCTCGCCGACGATATTATGAGCGGTCGGATTGTCGGGTTGAATTCGGATCGAAACGCGAGCCTCTTCGATCGCCTCGTCGAATCTCATCAATTCCTTGAGATTTTCGGCGAGATTGTTATGCGCGAGGTGCGAATCGGGATTTCGTCGGATCGCTTCTCGATAAGCGAGGGTCGATTCTTCAATCATTCCTTTATCGTGATAAATCACACCAAGCATCTCATAATATCGATAATCGTCGGGTTCGAGTCGAATCGCCGCCGACAATTCGTCCCGGGCTTCGTCAAGGCGGCCGAGCGATCGGAGCGCGCGGCCGAAATTATGACGCGTCGTCGCGTTTTTGGGATCGATCTTGATCGACGCGCGATATTCGGCGATCGCCTCATTTATCATTCCTTTATTTTGATAAACGTCGCCGAGGCCTTGGTGCGCCGCCGAGCTCGTCGGATCGAGCTTGATCGCGATTCGGTATTCGACGATCGCCTCGTCAAATTTTTTTATCATCTTATAATCATTTGCAAGGTTATTATGAAGTTGCGATCGATCGGGCGCCGACTTGATCGCGACGAGATCCTCGGCGATCGCCTCGTCGTATCGTCCGGCGTTGCTCAAACAAACCCCCAGGTTGGCGTGCGCCGGGGGATTATCGGGGCGGATTTTGAGCGCCGAACGAAATTCCTCGATCGCTTTATCGAATTTCTTACAGTCGAAATAATTAAGACCCTGTTGATAATGCGAATCGTGGGAATCGGGGTCGAGTTCGATCGAACGTTTGAGAGCGGCGTTCGATTCGTCGAACCGATTTTTGTTTCGGAGCGCGATTCCGAGCCGATAATGCGCCTCGGCCGAATCGGGTTTCAATCGAATCGCCGTCCCCGCCTCGTCGATCGCCTCGTCGTTTTTTCCCACAAGGATCAGAGACTCGGCGAGCTTGCGATGCGATTCGTCATCGTCGGGTTTGATTTTGATCGCGGCCTTGTATTCGTCGATCGCTTCCGCAGGCCGCCGCGCCGCGAGATACGCGTTCGCCAACGACAAGTGATTGATCGCGGCGCCGGGCGCGATCCGAACCGCGTTTTTCATCGCCTCGATCGTTTCAGCCGAGCTTTTTTTCCGAACTCCGGGAATCGCCGAAGGCTTATCGCGCCGCGCCGCGGCCGCGGCGGCGGGATCGTCGCGCAACAACTTCGCCTCGCGATTCATCAACATCGCGTCGATTCCTCGTCGCGACTTCAAAAAAACGGCTGCGAGATTCATATACACGAGAGGTTCGGTCGGATCGAGACGATTCGCCTCGCGAAACGCCTCGATCGCGAGATCGTACTGACCAATCTGCATATAAGTCATTCCAAGATCATTAAACAAAGCGAATTGATCGGGCGCGATTCGAATCGACTCGAGATAGAGGTCGATCGCGGCGTCGAATTCCCCCCTTTCGCCGAGAATATTTCCTAGTATCAAACGATTATCAATATCTTTTGGTTCATCAGAAATAATTTGACGATATTCCTCGATCGCACGATCGACCGAACCTTTTTGATTGAGCGCGAGCGCGTAAACCTTCCTCGCCTTGAGAAAACTCGGCTTCAATTCGATCGCGCGACGAAGCGATTCGACTGCCGAATCGAGCCGTTTTTCCCTGAGATCGATTCTACCCAGATTGAAGAGCGGGACCGCGTCGTCGGGGGCGATGCGTATCGCCTCGCGAAATTCGGCGACGGCTTCCGCGAGCATCCCTTTTTTCTCGTAACACAATCCTAGATCATTATGAATCGCCGATTCGCCGGGTTCGATCTCGATCGATCGACGCAGTTCGACGATCGCCTCGTCGATTTTCCCTTGACGATAGAACGTCGAACCTAGGCCGCGGTGAGCGTCGGCGAAATCGGGTTTGAGCCGAATCGCCTCGCGATATTCGGCGAGAGCCGATTCGAGGTCGGAAGTCGCTTTCAACAGATCTCCCATGGTTTCGTGAGCCAACGGATCGGCGGGATCGATTTCCAAGGCTTCTCGGCATTCTTTGATCGCCTGATCGGTCGACCCCTTGTCGTTGAGAGCCAGAGCGAGCTTCACGCGGGCGAGAACGCGACGCGGCTCGATCTCGAGCGCCTTGCGAAACGATTCGATCGCGTCGTCGAATCGTCCAGTTAAATATTGAACTGTTCCTAGATTTACAATTGGATTGATGTTTTTCGGATCGAGGCGATTCGCCTCGCGGAAACATTCCTCGGCTTCGGCGTATTTTTTTATTTTGAGATAACATAGGCCGAGAATGTTGTGCGTCGAGACGTGATCGGGATCGATTTTGAGCGCGGTCCGAGATTCGGCGATCGCGTCGTCGATCGCGCCGCGATCGAGATGAATCGAGGCGATGTTGACGCGAGTCTGGATCGAATCGGGATTGAGCCGAATCGCCTCGCGATATTCGGCGAGAGCCTCTTCGATCATTCCCTTCTTGGAATAAGTAAATCCAAGATTATTATAGGCTTTCCAACCTTCGGGCTTGAGCTTGATCACCGACCGATATTCGGCGATCGCGTCGTCGTACTTTCCAAGGTTATTGAGAGCTACGCCAAGATTTAAATGCGCGTCGGCGTAATCGGGATCGAGGCGGATCGCGTCGCGGAATTCGGCGATCGCGTCTTCATTCTTTCCTTCGCTTAAAAGCATGACTCCGCGATCGTAATGCGCGATCGCCGAATCGTCGTCGTCGTCGGGATCGAATCCGTTTTGTTCGATCAAAACTCCGTCGCCGGGCCGATTCGCGACGCCCCGCGCCGACGCCGCGTTCAAACAATCGATCCAAAAAACAGCGAGCGCGGCCGACGCCCAGACGACGAGCCGCCGAAGCCTCGATTGAAAACGACTTGCTTTGTTGTACGCTATTTTATAAGATGAAATGCTCATGTTAAGATCCTCAAGATGAACCGACGCGAAGACCTCTCACCGTTTTTGTTCGTTCCGCTCGGCGACGCGCGCCTCTTTTTCGGCGCGATCGATTTCGTTCCAGAACTTCGTCCATTCGTCGCGCTCGGCGGCGGCAAGCCGCGCCAGGGCGGCGGGATCGCGCACTCTCGCGAGATCGGGATCCGACCGCCAGGAATCGATCAATGAAATGATCACGCCCGGATTCTTTTGGGAACTCGAAGCCGCTCGGCTCAATTCGTCCTTAAGCGATCGGAGCGCCCGGTTGCGCAGCTCGGCCTTCCGAGCTTCGCTCGGCTTGGGATCGTCGTTCCCCGCTCCCGCTCCCGCGAGCGCCGCCGAACACGCCGCGGCGTATCGATAAATTTTCGTCAAGTCGGCCGAAAGCGCGCGATCCTCGGCGAAAGCCGCTGCGTACTCGTCGGAAGATCGAGCAAACATTCCTTTATAATAACAGATTTCGGCGAAGCCGATTCGCTCGAGCGCCGTCGCGGGCTTTGATTTATGAGACAAATATTCATTAAAGCGTTTATCGATTTGGGAAAGTCGCGCGCATCGATCGTATTCGGCCTGAATCGCGCGGGCCGCGGCGGGGTCGGCGGCGATTCGCTCGCGCGCGAGCTTGAGTTCGCCGACCGCGGCGTCGAATTTCGCCGACCGCAGATACGTCGTCGCCAAAATCCAATGAGGCCACGCGTTCCTGGGAAATCGCTCGATCGAATCGCGCGCAACGGCGATCGCCTCGTCGTACCTTCGCGTTCGATTCAACGCGTCGACAAGGTTGCGTCTCGCCGAGATATGATCGCTTTTAATGCGTATCGCCGCTTGAAATTCCTCGATCGCCCGATCGATCTCTCCCCGCGATTTATAAGCCAACCCCAAAATGAAATGCGCCCCGACGAAATCGGGCTTGAGCCGAATCGCCTCGCGAAATTCGTCGATCGATTCAGTGAGCTCGCCGGATTTTACAAGTAAAAATCCGATGTTGTAATGCGCCTGGGGATGTCGAGGATTGATCCGCGCGAGCTTACGGTATTCCGCGAGCGAATCGCCGAAGCGACCTTTGTCGAACAACGCCGACGCGAGATTCTCGTGCGAATCGGCGTCTTCGGGATCGAGCTTGACCGAAGTTTGGAACTCGGCGATCGCGCGATCGAGCTCTCCCTCGCGTTTGAACACCATGCCGAGGTTGTTTCGCGCCTCGACATAATCGGGATCGAGAACGACCGCGGCGCGAAATTCGGCGATCGCTTCGTCGTTCCGCTCTTTGAGCGCGAGTTCAATCCCGCGACGGTTGTGAGCGATCGCCTCGACGCGATCTTGATCCGAGATTGCAAGAGGATTCCCGCCGCTTTTCGTGTCGTTCGAACGCGGTTTCGCTTTGTCGTCGCTCGTCGATTCGTCGGGGCGTAAAGAAGCATATGATCGCGTTGAAAGCGGGAAAAGCGCGAGCGTCGAAACGAGCGCGATCGCCGCGACGATCGCTTTAAATCGAGAGCGAGACTCATTGAAATCGACCTCGGCGCGGATCGGAACCTCGAGCGAGATCGTCATGCGCGATATCCCCATCAAGTTCGATCCGAAAATCGGCGAATCCACCGGTTCGAGGCGAATCGAGCCGGCGCCAAGAAGCGTCGATACCGAAAGGTCGAGAGCGTTCCGTCGAGACATACGAATCTAGCACGCATGCTTTTCTTCGGCAAGATGATCGTTCGACTCGATTCGGAAACCGTGATTTTCGCTCCAAATCCAAAATTCCACAAACCGAGCCTTAATTCTATATGTAACGATGTTTTATCTCATTTGGAAACCGAGTTCGTTCATAAGCGACTTGATTTGAGAAGCCGCGGAATCGGAGAGCCGTCGGTTGATTGGGCAAGCTGAAGCGATTACAACGGAATGACGGTCTTGTCGTGATCGAGGCGATTGGGAAATCGTCGGGTTGAAAACCTCGGCGATTTGGGCGCGGGGCTTGTGGAGCGGGGCGAAATCGCTCGCGGTTTCGCCGTTTTGACGCATCCGACTGAGGTTGCAATAACGGGCCTTTTCGACCAAGATCGCCGTACGGCGGGGCTTACGGCCGAACGCCGGGTCGCGATTCGGGGAAGCCGATTGGTTACAATCGATCCCGGGGTCGAATTGATAAGTGGTCGCGCGGAGTCGCGAACGGATCGGTCAGGGATTGGGCCGAACGCGCGCGATGCGATCGGAAGCGGGTGTAATCAACCGGACGCGAGGCGTCGCGGTGAACGCGCCCGGCGTCGATCGCGATTTCGCGACTTCCATTAAGGAGGCGAGATGAAAGTATTCGTGCTTGGCCTGGACGGGGCGACGTGGGACATCTTGGAACCGCTCGCCGATTCGGGCGTTTTGCCGACGCTTTCGCGTCTTCGGCGCGAGGGGGCTTCGGGATCGCTCCAATCGATTTTCCCGCCGCTCAGCCCGGTCGCCTGGACCGGGATCATGACGGGGAAGAATTCGGGCAAGCACGGCGTGTTCGAGTTTTTGGAATACGGCCACGATCCGCTCAACGGACGCGTGAACTCATCTCGATCGATTCAATCCGAGCTCGTCTGGGAGATCGCCTCGCGGCACGGCAAAAAGACGGTGGCCGGCGGCGTGCCGATGAGCTACCCTCCGCGTCCCGCGGCGGGCTTTTATCTGGGAGATTTTTTGAGCCCCGCGGGGGCGGCCGATTTTTCGAGCGATCCCGCGTTTTTCGCCGAACTCGAGCGCGCGATCGGTCCCTACAGGCCGTGGTCGACCGCGGTGCACGACGGCGGACGCGAGCGCGAGGCGCTCGTCGAATTGACCGATTTTCTCGATCACCACTTGAAAGCGGTTCGATACTTAATGGATCACCGCGAGTGGGATCTGTTCATGTACGATTTGATGGCGACCGACCGGATCCAGCACGAGCTCTGGCACGCGTGGGATCCTGCGCACCTCGCGGCCAAGGGGCGCGACCTCTCGGCGATTCGATCGGGTTTCGTCGATTTTTGGAGGAGGCTCGACGACGGAATCGCCGAGATCGAGGGGGCGCTTCCCAAAGACGCGACGATGCTTCTGATCAGCGATCACGGCTTCGGAGCGATCGAATGGTATGTTAATTTAAACGTATGGTTGCTTGAACGCGGCTTTATCACGCTCGACGATTCGTTTTACGTGAGGCAGAAGCATTGGTGTTATAAACGGGGCGTCACACCCGAATGGTTTTACAATTTGATGGTGAAGATGGGAACGGCGCGGCAACGCGTCGGTCGGTTTCGGGGGAAGCAAAAGGGGTTCGTCGATCGGCTCGCCGAATCGGTGTTTCTTTCGCGCAGGCACATCGATTGGAGGCGCACTCGCGCTTACGCGCAAGGGAATTTTGGGCAGATTTTCTTAAACCTCGAGGGGCGGCAGCCGCAAGGCGGGGTGAAGGCCGCGGAGGTTCGGCCGCTGCTTGATGAAATCAAGGAAGGGCTCTCTTCGATTCCCCATCCCGAGACGGGAAAACCGCTCGTCGAACGCGTTTACGAACGTGAGGAATTATACGACGGTCCGCACGCACATCTCGCTCCCGATCTGACGGTCGTATTGAGCGATTGGCGGTATCGGACGATCGGGCTGCACGATTTCACGACCCACAAAGTAATCTCGCCCGCGTTCGGCCCGACGGGGGATCATCGGATGGAGGGAGTGCTGATCGCCTCGGGAGACGCGATCAAACGAGGCGGAGAGCCTCGGGGCGCCGATCTGCTCGACATCACGCCGACGATCCTTCATCTGCTCGGCGTTCCCGCGCCCGACGATCTCGACGGCCGAGTCCTTGATGAAATCCTCGTCGAGCCCGTCGATCAGGCGATCAGGCCCGGACTCGCAACGCCTCATTCGGCGGGCTTCGCGCGCGAATTCCACGAACCCGTCGTCGTCTACACCGAGGAGGAGGACGCCGCGATCCAACAGCGTCTCGCCGATCTCGGATATCTATAAAACAAGATATCCCATAAGATACGATTCATTTTGTTTCAAATGGTTTTTAAATGCTTATGAAACGACGACTCGGCCCGAACCGTCGTCGTTCTCTTCGATCGTGATCGTGCGATCGACGAAGGCGCGCATCGTATCCGCGTTGGTTCGGAGGTGTTCGGTAACGCGGGTCGACGCGTATTCGCTCGTCCCCTCGGCGAACGCCGCGGGAGCGAGGATCTGATCGGCGGAATGCGGATCGACGACGCCGATCGGCGCATCCACATATTCCAATAATTCATCGACGGTGTGATCGACGATCGATTCGGCGGGTTTTCCGGGCGCTCCGAGGCCGACGAAAGTCGCCGAGGGGGCGGATTCGAGTTCGACCTCGAGAGCGATCGCGGCGCCTTTCGAGTTCGACCGCCAGGCGACGGTTTCGATTTCGACCGGGACGCTAAGCCCGCGTTGTTCAAGACGCTTGAGAGCGCGCCGGCTCATCCTTTCGGCGATCGAATCGACGAGCCCCGCGATTCCCGCGAACCCTCGCACGCGAACGATCGGCGGACGATCGACGAGCGTAAGCGGGACGAGCGCGCCGGGCTCGATCACGACGTTGAGCTCGCCGCCGCCGCGTGGATAAAAACCGACGCGGGGCGACGAAACGGTCGCTTTAAGCCCAAACTTGTTCATATAGCTTAACCAGGTCGTTTCAATAAACGGATAAGAAGGCGCCGCGTCGTTGAACGTCCCGCCGACGAGTTTGAGCGAAACGGGACGATCGGCGCGAAGCGCGATCGGCAAAAACAACGTGTGAAGGACGAGCGCCGTCGAACCCGCGGTGCCGATGTCAATCGTCATATCGCGCGGGCGAACCGCGCCGGGTCGAAAAACGATTTCGCTCGAACCTACATAATCTCCTTTCACCTCGGCTTCGCAAAGCTCGGCCGAGGCCTTCACGCACGTGAGATGCTGCGGTCGTAGACCCGGTTTATCACGGCCGGCGCGAATCCGACGCAGCTTGAACCCGCGCCCCAACAGCATCGAAGCAGCGAGCGCCGTGCGGAGAATCTGCCCGCCCCCCTCGCCCAAAGAACCGTCTAAATCAACTAAATCGCACATATCTGTTAATTACTCTTTCATCGCCCGCGTACGTTCGGGCGCGATCGCCCCCAGTTTAAGAACATGGAGCGAGGAAAACGATCGCGGGTTCGAGCGCTATCCGAAATTCACGCGGCGATGCTCGAAAGAACCTTACGCGGCGGAGCCGTAATCATTCCAACCCGCCGCGAAAGCGAGGGTCTGCTGATAATATCGTGAAAACTTTTGATTGATCATTTGATTGGACCCTCGCTTGTGCGTCGGATCGGTATAATCTCGACTTCCGTTCGCTAAAAAGATGCGCGCACGGCTCGCGGAAGATACCGACGAAAACTCTAAACAGGTGCAAATGTCTCGAAATTGATCAATATTATCCAGTTATATTATATTATTTTTAATTATTTTTTAGAGCCGTTCGTCGAGGTTTCGGCGGGTTTACCGTTTGTCGCGTTGGAGACGAGGTGAGAGACCTTTTTGGCGAGATCGGAATCGGCCGAGACGCCGCGCGCGGCTTTGACGAGCAAGATTTTCTGTTTAATTCGTCCGCCGTTCGGTTCTTGCTCGGTGAGGAGGAACGATCCGAGCGTTTTCGATCGATCGGGCTCGCAGCCGACGACCGCGATTTGTCCCGGCTCGAGCGCGAGATTTATCATTAGATCGTGGAACGTTTCTTCTTTTTGTCCGGTCTTCATCACGAATTCCTGCTGAAAGTAGGGGTTCGCGGCGTCTTGGGGCGCGGCCCAACCCCGTTCCAACGGACCGTGATGAATTTCAGGGACGATCTTGAGAAGAATCCGATCGCGGCCGACTTGTGTCGCCGAGATGCTGAAATAGCCCTGCGCGTCGTCGTAATCGCGACCGATCGCCTGGCCGTTATCGTTCAAAAAGAGGCTCACCCTGGGATTTTTGTTCGTCATCATCACGGGAGTGAGACCGCCGTCGATCAGCTCGATCTGGTAAGGTTGAACCAGGTTGGGAGGGGGCGCCGCGAGGATCTCCTCGATCTCGGGGGGCAACGCCCCGGCGACGATTCCGGCGCGCAACCCGTTAATTTCTAAAGCTTTGCGTGTTTCATTAGGGATCGATTGTCGATCGACGACGCTCCAGATGATGTCGTTCAGCGCCGTATCATTAAGCGGTCGCGCGGGCATGAGGATCGTCAGCAAGCATCGTTTGGGCTGATAAAACGATCCCGGAGCGACGACCGGAAAAGGCGCCTCGGCGTCTTTCGGGGTCGATTTGGTGAGGGTGCACCCGAACAGGCAAACGCCGCACGCGAGCGCCGCGAACGCCGCCGAACCCGCCCGAGCGAAAGCCTTTCGCCGCGCCCGATGCGAATCGCCAACCCCGTGAAATACCTGAACTTGGGGATTCATCGAGCCGAATCCTTTCCGCGACTCGAAGGGCGTCAATACCAGGAAATGAACGCGACGCCCGCCGCGCGGAGGAAGATTAATCCGAGACGAAAACGACGTCAACCGCGGTTTTCGGATTCGATCGTAAGAGATTATTATAATAATATAAAATTTTTTCGATTGACGGCGAATCGACGCGGCGGTTGCAACAATCGGCGCGGCGCGATCGATCGAAATCGACTTTGAAGGTCGGCGTCGGGTCGATCCGACCGTCGTCGACGCTATAATGGAAGGATCGGCGGCGCTGGTACGTCGCCTCGACGATCGGTCGCACATTTCGCGAAGGACAACCAGGCATGTTTGAATTCGAGAAACGAAGAAGCACGCGGCGAAGTTTCCTGGGGACGGGGGCGATCGTTTTGGCTTCGCCTTTGATTCGAGGCCGATTCGCGGTCGCGGCCGAAGCCGACGCGCGTCAGGTCGCCGACGGTCTCGTGCGCAAGGCCGTGGCTTTTTTGCCGAGCCTCCAAGAACCGAACGGGGGTTTTTCCACGAAGAGCGGCCCTGGAATCACGGGGATCGTCGTGACGGCTTTGTTGCGAACCAAAAAGCTGACTCCCGCGGAACCCGTTCTGACGAAAGCGCTTTCGTATCTTGAGGCCGAGGTTGCGCCGAAGGGGACGCTCGCGGCGGAGGGTCCTCAATCGAATTACGTCACCGCGGTGGCGCTGATGGCGTTCCAGGAGGCGAACGTGCGCGGGCGCTATGATGCGTTGATCAAATCGGGTCAAACGAATCTGAAACGGCTTCAGTGGGACGAGGGGGAGAAGAAAGAGCGCGACAACGCGTATTACGGGGGCGCGGGCTACGGCGGCAAAAGCCGGCCCGATCTTTCGAACACGGCGTTTTTCGTCGAGGCGCTCCGCGACAGCGGCGTTCCCGCCGACGATCCCAACCTTCAGAAAGCGCTTGTGTTCATCTCGCGATGTCAAAATATGAAAAGCGAGTTTAACGATCAACCGTGGGCCGACAAGGTGAACGACGGCGGGTTCATTTACTCGGCGGCGGACGGCGGGATCAGCATGGCAGGCGGCGCCGAACCTTCGGGGGCGCTCCGGTCGTACGCCAGCATGACTTACGCCGGGCTTAAAAGCATGGTGCACGCGGGGCTCACCCCCGACGACCCCCGCGTCAAGGCCGCGTATGATTATATCAAACAGCACTATTCGGTCGACGAGAATCCGGGGCTCGGCAAATCGGGGCTCTATTATTATTATCAAACGATGGCGCGGGCTCTTTCTCTTCTGGGCAAGCCGACGCTCGTCGACGCGGCGGGGGTCGAGCACGACTGGCGCGCCGATCTCACCGCGGCGCTCGCCAAACGTCAGGGCGGTCGCGGAGAATGGGTGAATACCGACTCGCGCTTCATGGAGGGAAATCCCGCGCTCGCGACCTCCTTCGGCCTGCTGGCGCTTTCCTACGCGCACGCGACCAAAATCTGATCGCTTCTCACATTTGATCAAAATATAACTAAACAAGCGATCGTTTCGACCTAAGCCGGGTCGAGGCGATCGCTTGTTCGTTCGCGGTTTTAGAGGCTATCCGGAAAGGCTCTCGACGCCCTATCGGCTCGATTTGACGGTCCCGGGCCGATTTACCATTAAAGTGATTATATATCATAAATCTGGATATCGATTTTTTCTATTTTGGGATCGACCCCCCTCGATCCCCCCGCGAGCGAAGGGAAGGCTTTATTTTATATAATTTTATCAATGTTCTTCATCAATCTCCGCGCGCGGGGACGGCCGGGGAGGGGTCGAATCGATCATAAGAACGGAGGATCGAAAAGCGAAAATAAACGACCCCCCTCGATCCTCCCGCGAGAGGTCGAATATTTTACAATTATATGAATTTATCAATGTTCTTTCTCTCTCTTCGCGTGCGGGGAGGGCGGGGGAGGGGCGCTTCGTACCGTCGTAAAGTCGTTTCTCATCCAAGATCGGTCGAATTCAGGGATTGACCGCGATCGCCAAGATCGACCCGCCGATCGGCGGAGGAGCGATTCGTCCCAATACATGTTCGCAATTGCTCATCATTTCCATCAATTTATTGATCGGAGCGGGTGGAACCGCGACCGCGTAATTCTCGATCGCGGTCTCGCCTTCGCCCGCGGGACTGACGAGCCTTCTCAACAACATCGGCGCGACCGTCCAAAAATAAAAATATTTTAGTATCTTGATTTGGAAACCCGCGTCTTCAAGGGCGTGACGAAGCGTCGCTTTGGTGTAACGACGGAAGTGTCCGTTCGCCTCGTCGTGGCGGCTCCAAAGAATCGGCAACGCCGGGACGGTTAATATGTAACGTCCGCCGGGTTTCAGCGAACGTCGAAGCGCTTTCAACACGCCGATATCGTCTTGAATATGTTCCAGCACGTCGAGCATCACGATCAGATCGTAAGGTTCCTCGGAGCGAAAATCTCGGTCGATCTCCATAACCCGGATTTGTTCGCGCCTCCGAGGATCGTTCACCCTCCGCGCATCGGCTTCGATCCCCTCGACCGAGCCGAATCGGCCGAGGAAATCAAAAAAGAGCCCGTCGCCGCAACCGACATCAAGGATTCGCTCGATTCGATCATCCCCAGCAGCTCGTTCGATCTCACGCCTTAGCAAAAACTCGCGCGAACGCCACCACCAATGCCGCTCCCATAACGTTCGATAATCATTCGACATATTCACGCGAACAATCATTGATTCCTTCCCTGGGTCGGCTCACGCGAATCGAGCGAGCGATCGGATCGGTTTCACGCCGATGATCGATCGCGAATCGGTCGTGATCGTATCCGGGAGGGGCGCGAGGCGTCAAACCGACTCGCGTTTTCTCAAGCGATTCGCGGGTTCGTACCAGATCGCGACGATCGATCGCTTCGGATGAATCGATTCTTGGCGCCTCGATCAATCAAGCGTCGACGTTCGTCTTTTCGGATTGCGTCGATTCAATCTGTCGATATCGTTTGATTCGACCACCGGCTCGGCGGAGCAGGCTGCGACGTTCAGGGTCGCTTCGCGGGGCGACGGTCGGACGAACGGGTTTGCCCGAAGCGTCGGGAGGCGTTTCGGTTTCAATCACGACGGTCACCCAGCGTCGTCCCTCGGGAGCGGCCTCGACCTGAGCGGGCGCCATCGTTTCGGCGAAACTCCCGGCGAGAAGAGCGGCTGCGGCCATCCCGGTTAGTAGCAGCATCTGTCCTAAAGTCGCCGCGCCCGCCGACGGTTCGGATCGAATGATCGTTCCGCCGAGCGCCAGGACGATGCACGCGACGATCGCCCCTCGTCCCGAAACGCGGCCTCCCAGGATGAAGCCCAAAACGGGCGTCGCCAGGAGCAGAGGGATTCCAATCGCGGCGAGCGATCCTGAGAGGAGAGTCGCCGCGGTTACCATTATTCCGAGGCCGACGACGATCCAATCGCGGCGTTTAATTCGAGAAATGACGCGAATCATGATTGTATTAACCCAGCGGTCGGTGATCATCAAGGTGTGGAATCATGAATATCGATCGATTTTCACGATCGGATCGCGATTCGTCGGCGAATATGGCGATTCGGCGTTGAATCAGGATTCCGTTAAGAACGCTAGGTCGCGTGTGAAGGAGCGTCAAATCGGTCGATCGATGATGTTGTCCGCGGGAAACGTGACGTGAAGAAAGTTCCTCAGCGAAAATTTATCGAGTCGATCGGGCGATACGGGGAGTAGCCGGTTGTTCGTCGAACGGACTTCCGATAATTTTGAGATTTCGCCGGGCCCGCGGGTCGTCTCGCCAACTCGCCTCGCCGTCGAATCGTCACACCAGCTTTGTGGAGAGCTCACCGAATGAACCGGCTAATCCAACGACTCGCGCCTTATTCGCTCGCGTTTTTCAGCAGTATGAGCATTATGGTTCTCGAACTGGTCGCGAGCCGGCTCGTCGCGCGGCATGTCGGTGCGTCGCTGACGGTTTGGACCTGCGTCATCGGCGTGATGCTCGCGGGAATTTGCCTGGGGAACGTTTTAGGGGGTCGGCTGGGAGATCGCGTCGGTCCCAAAAGCGCGCTCGGTCCGCTTTACGCGATCGGCTCGGCACTCACAATTGGGTGTTTATGGGTTAACGCGTATATCGGCAAGCTGCCGGGTCTTGATGCGTTGCCCTGGGATCTGCGCACATTATTGGTTGTGACGATCGATTTTCTCGCTCCCACGACCTTCCTGGGAATGATCAGCCCCGTCGTCGCGAAAATGGCGGTGGAACAGGCGAGAAAATCGGGAAGCGCGATCGGCGACGTTTACTTTTGGGGCGCGGTCGGATCGATCACGGGGACGTTCCTCGCGGGTTTCATTTTAATTTATCAAGCGACGAACACATTAATCGTGATGTACGTCGCCGCGTGGCTCGGGGCGCTCGCCCTGGCGCTGCTCGCGGGGAAGATCGGTAGGTCGCTCGCCGCCGCGGCGTGCTTAACGACGCTTGTCGGGGCGACGCTTCAGCTTACGAGCGTCCGGTTTTCGCTTCCGGCGATTCGGCTCGATTCGGTTTCGATCAATATCGTCGCGGCGATCGGCCACTTGTTCACCGCGGCGCTTGGATTGTGGGGCGTGACGCGGTTGATCGCCGCGGCGCGGGTTCCCGAGGTCGATGTCGCCGCGGAATCGGTCGCGACCGACGATCATTCCGACGCCAAAAGCGAAGGCAAGAAATCTGTGAAATCAAAATCTAACGATGATTTCAACTCTCCCGATTGGGATCACGGAACCAAGCCGCGATTGGCCGATCTCGCGGTCCTTTCGTTTCTTGCGAGCATGGCTTTCATGGCGCTCGAGATGGGGGCGGGTCGGATGGTGACTCGTCACTTGGGGTCGAGCATTTACGGCTGGACGAGCGTGATCGGCGTGCTGCTGGGGGGTTTAAGTTTAGGTAATTATCTGGGAGGAAAGCTCGCCGATTATATTCGGAGTGAAAAGCAGGCGAGCTGGCTGTTTCTGATCGCGTCGATCCTGGTGATTTGGGTGTTGATCTGGGAAACCCCGCCCAATTTGCCCGAAAGCCTTACCAAATGGATCGCCGAGCACTGGAAGATGGACCTCGCGTGGGATCGAGATTCGGTCTTATCGTGGGCGCTGATTTGGCCGTTATCGCTCGCGTGGCCGGCGCGGGTGCTTCTTGTCGTTACGATCATGTTCTTTTTGCCCTCGGTCGGTATGGGAACGGTGAGCCCGGTCGTCGCCAAGCTCGCGGTCGATCGCGTACGGCGATCGAAACGAACGGGAACCGCGATCGGCCAGGTTTACGCGTGGGGCATGGTGGGAAGCATTTTGGGAACGTTCCTGACGGGTTTTTATCTGATCGAGATTCTTGGAACGAAGGGCTTGATGCTGACGATCGCGGCGACGATGGCGCTCGCGGCCACCTTTTTGGGATCGGCGTGGCACGCGGCGTGGGCGGGGATTCCGCTCGGCCTGTGCATCATCGCCTTCGCTCCCGGAGTTTGGTTTGAAAAACAGGGGCGCGCGTGGGGAATTCGAGAAAACCACGGCCAGGTCGACGCCAAAAAGGACGGAGAGGTCGCTTACGCCAAAGAGAGTAAATACTATTACATCAAGGTTGAAAACGAATATGATCCGTTAGGCTTGCAAAAGCGCATTCTCGTGCTGGATAGTTTGATTCACGGCTATTGCATTCTTGATCATCCCGAGCGGCTTGATTATGATTATGAGCATATTTATGCATTGGTCACGCGTCGATCGATCGCCGAACGCGCCGGCAAGGAGGCCGAAGCGATCAAAAATTATCCGCTCAAAACTCTGTTTCTGGGCGGAGGATCGTATACGTTTCCGCGATACATTTTGAACGAATACCCGCGCGCCTCGGCCGAGGTCGCCGAGATCGATCCCGCGGTCACCGAGACGAATCATCTGGCGATCGGTCTTCCGCGCGACACGCCGATTCAAACGACGTGGGGCGACGCGCGTCGATTCGTCGAGAACAATCACAAGAAGAAGAAGTTCAACGTCATCTACGGCGACGCCTTTAACGATTTCTCGGTCCCCTGGCATCTCACCACGCTCGAATTCAACCGTAAGATCGCCGAGATGCTCGACGACGACGGTATTTACATGATTAATATTATTGACGTTTACGAATCGGACGCGCAGGCCGAAACCGATTTGCGGAACGAGAACGGCGATAAAAAGAACAATCGCAAGGTGCGCCTCCGCGCCCGAACGAACGAGCAGGCTCTCGAACAAGCCCGATCGCTCGGCGGGTTTCTGGGTTCCTGGGTGGAAACCGCCAAATTGACGTTCCCGCATATCTACGTGTTCGGCACGAACTCGCAGCCGGGGCTCGGAATTCGCGAAACGTTCGTCGTCGCGGCGTGCAAAAAGCCGATCGATCTCAACGATCTCGGCTCTCGCCCGGGCGATCCCGCGCTCTATTCGATCGCTTTTCCGGTCGAACCGGGCGACGGTCCCGTTAAAACCAAAACCGAAACGCAACCCTACGGCGAAAAAAATATGAAGGAGCTTACCGTTCGTTCGCGCGGCATCATCCTGACCGACGATTACGCGCCGCTCGACAACCTCCTCGCGCCCGTCGCCGCCACCCGCGGCAAACCCGAGGAATGATCGATCGCGGATCGTACGCTATCTTGATTATAGGTAAAGAATTATTATCAACAGAGGCGATCAACCGTTATCAACCTTGATCCTTGAACCCGAAGCCGGGAATCTGCTGAGGCTAAGCCTGATTCCGGGCGTCGGGCCGCGCGCCGTTCACGCGCTTTTGGAGCGCTTCGGCGATCCCGCGCGCATCTTCACGGCGTCGCTTGAAGAATTGAAGCGCGTCGACGGTATCGGCTCGAAAACCGCCGAACGGATCGTCGCTTCAACCCCAGCCGAGGTCGACTCGGCGCTCGCTCATTGCGCTCGGCTCGGCGTCGAACCGATCTTCAAAGGCGCCGATCCGTATCCCAAGCTGCTCGCCGAAATCCCCGACCCTCCGCCTGTTCTTTATATGAAAGGATCGATCACTTCGGCCGATGCGCTCGCGATCGCGATCGTCGGCTCAAGGCGATCGACCCCTTACGGCGTTCGTGTCGCCGAGCGTTTGGGCGCCTCGCTCGCTCGCGTCGGCTTTACTGTCGTCTCGGGATTGGCGCGCGGCATCGACACCGCGGCGCACCGCGGCGCGCTCAAAGCCGGCGGACGAACGATCGCCGTTCTCGCCAACGGCCTGGAATCGATTTACCCTCCCGAAAACGAGGGGCTCGCCGCCGAAATCATCACCTCCGGAGCTTTAATCAGCGAATCAAGACTTGATCAAGAGCCCCGCGCCGGGTTGTTCCCCCAGCGCAATCGGTTGATCTCGGGAATCTCGCTGGGAGTCGTCGTCGTCGAGGCGAGCCCTCGAGGGGGTTCGTTATCGACCGCGAGACACGCCGGCGAACAAAACCGAGAGGTTTTCGCGGTTCCAGGTCCAATCGATAGCCTTTCGAGCCGAGGCTGCCACGCTCTCATTCGCGACGGCGCCAAGCTCGTGGAAACGATCGACGATATCCTTGAAGAACTGGGGCCGCTTGGCCAAAAGATCCAACTAATGCCCGACTCGCCCGAAGTTCGGCATCCCGCGGAGCTTAAACTCTCGGAACAAGAACGATCGATCCTGGCGATGATCGACCCCGGTCCCGTGACGATCGATGAATTGATCGTCCGTACGCGACTGACCGCGTCTCAGGTGATGGCGACCCTCGGCGTGCTCGAGATGCGCCGATTGATCCGAAGGCTCGGCGGCCAACAATTTGTCCGAGCCTAATCCTTTCGTCCGAGCCTAATCCTCGACGGTTTGTCGGAGCGCAAGGCCCGTTAATTGCTGGAAGCTTAAAAGAATCTTTATGATCTAAAATCGTTTCGTAACTTCGTTCAACCGACTCGCTCGAACCGCGTCGGGAAGGTTTCGCCGATAAAACCGAAGATTTTCACTCTCGACTCTGGACCCCCGTATTACAACACCCTTGGAGCGACCGGATCGATTCGATTCAAAATCGATCCGTGTATATCATGTGAAATGAACACAATATTTTCGAGGAGAAAAACTATGCGTGGATTATTCACGTCGATCGCCTTGTTCGCTTGCGCCGCGACCGCGTTCGCCGCCGAGAAAGACATCGTCGACACCGCCGCGGGAGCGCCCCAGTTCACGATTCTGGTCAAGGCGGTGAAGGCCGCCGGGCTCGTCGACACGCTTAAGAGCGCGGGACCGTTCACGGTGTTGGCGCCCACCGACGAGGCCTTTAAAAAGCTTCCCGAGGGAACTCTGGAAACGTTGCTCAAGCCCGAGAACAAAGAGAAGCTCGTCGCCATCCTGACGTATCACGTGATCCCCGCCAAGGCGATGGCCGCGGATGTCGTTAAGCTCGACGGCAAAGACGTTAAGACGGTCGAGGGGGGCGAGATTGCGATCAAAGTCGTCGACGGCAATGTGATGGCGGGTTCCGCCAAAGTGACCAAGACCGACATCGAATGCACCAACGGCGTGATCCACGTGATCGACACCGTGCTTTTGCCTCCCGCGCCCAAGGCGCCCGCGAAAGCCAATCCTTGATCTTCAGTCGGATTGTGGATGAATAAGACCTCGATTTTATCGACGTCTCGCTCGACGACGGACCTCTCGTTCCCTATTGTGGACGAGCGGCGCCGTCGTCGAGCCGCGCGCCGATGATAACAATCGCGGTTTCGCATGAGTCGATGATTGAACGCCTCAAATCAACCCTCGCGAAGACGTGTAACTCGAGTTTGAATAACATGCGGCTTAATTCATCACGCGATTCAAAAGAGGTTAGGATATGATCAAGGCCGAAATTATCGCGGTCGGCGCCGAATTGACGAGCGGTCAATGTTTGGATACCAATTCGGCGTGGCTGGCGAATCGGCTCGACGATCTTGGAATCGACGTACGGTTTCACACGACGATCGCCGACGATCTCGCCGATAACGTCGCCGCGTTTCGGCTCGCGTCGGAACGGGTTGAACTCGTGCTTGTGAGCGGCGGTTTGGGGCCGACGCAAGACGATCTCACCCGCGAGGCGCTCGCGCGCGCCGCGGGAGTCGAACTCGTCCGCGATCCGCGCGCCGAGGCCGATTTGATCGCGTTCTTCGCGCGACGAAATCGACCGATTCCTGAACGCAATTTTGTTCAAACTTTTATTCCAAACGGAGGCGAGATCCTTTCGAATCCGATCGGCACGGCGCCGGGTATCTGGTTCAGGCTTGGGCGGGCGCGATTCGCGTGCATGCCGGGAGTGCCAAATGAACTTAAGATGATGTTTATCGAACAAGTTGTTCCACACATTAAAGGTTTAACGGGAGATTCGGCGCGGGTCGTCGTGAGGCGCAAGATCAATACGTTCGGCAAGGGGGAATCCGAGATCGAGGCCGACGCGCTCGATCTTACGGCGCGGGGTCGAGTTCCCGAGGTTGGAATAACGGCTTCCGAGGCGACGATCAGCTTTCGAATCGCCGCGAGCGGATCGACCGAGGCCGAGGCTCGCGAGGCGCTTCAACCGACCGTCGATCTGATTTATCGGCGTTTTGGCGATTGGATTATCGGTGAGGACGACGAAGACGTGCAGCACGCTCTCGCGCGTGAACTGATTGCTCGAGGAGCGACGATCGCCCTGGCGGAATCATGCACGGGAGGCTTGATTTCACACATGCTTACTTCTCTCGCCGGATCGAGCGCGTATTTTCCCGGCGGGGTCGTTTCGTATTCGAACGAGGCGAAGGTTGATTTGTTGGGAGTTCCGCGCGAGACGATTGAAACGAAGGGAGCGGTGAGCGACGAGACGGCTCGTGCGATGGCGATCGGCGTGCGTGATCGTTTTCACGCCGATCTGGGGTTAAGCGTAACGGGTGTCGCGGGACCTTCGGGAGGAACCGTCGAGAAGCCCGTCGGCCTTGTTTATCTTGGGCTGGCGCATGCTCGAGGGGTCGAATCGCGCCGGCTCGAACTCGGCCCCGAGCAACCTCGATCGACGATCCAACGCCGGGCGTCGAAGCACGCGATCAACTGGACGCGTCTTTATCTAAGAGCATAAATCATTCTAAATTATATATCGAAAAACCTTACAGGTGCTTTCCGCTTACGACGCGATGAACCGCACGATATGTCGTTCGGCGGCTCGAATCGGATTGAGACGATCCGGAATGAATTCCAGGTGATCGACGGGGTTGAAGGCGCTTTTTGAATCGATCCCCGCAAACACATCGCCGCTATTTCTAAACTTGCACAATTTTTCTATTTCACATACTTGCGGGTGAATTAAGACGAATTAACATTATTTTATATTGCAGTTTCAAATTCATCCTAACGCGGCGGTGCCTTAATCATACCAATCCGACGCGCGAGCGAGGGGCTTCTGATAATATCGTGAAAACTTTCAATTGATTATTTGATCGGACCCTCGCTTGCGCGCCGGGTTGGTATAATCTCCACTTCCGTTCGATCAAAAGATGCGCGAACCGTGCACGGATGATACGGATGAAGACTCTCATAACGACTTCACAAAGATCCGGTTTCATAGCCAAACCGAATCCTCTGGACGACCGGACGTCATGACGTCATAATGTCGGTATGGATATCAATCCGCGGAGCGCCGTTCCGCTTTATTTCCAGATTGAACAGGATCTCGCGGCTTCAATCGCCGCTGGAGAGATCGCTCCCGGCGGCAGGCTTCCCTCGGAAGAGGAGCTGATCCAAAAATATAACGTCAGCAGGACGACGGTCCGTAAAGCGATACAAGAGCTGGAACGACTTGAACTGATTGAGATTCGGCGAGGTAAAGGTACGTATGTTCGCGAGGCTAAGATCACACAAGAGTTAACCGCGCTAACAGGGTTTGTCGAAGACATGGCGGCGATCGGAATGCGACCCTCGGCCAAACTTTTGGGAACCGGGACGATATCGGCCGGCGAGGAAATCGCTCGTCAACTTCGCTTGCCGATCGGTACGGAAGTGATGCGAATCAAACGGGTTCGAATGGCCGATAACGTCTCGATCTCGCTTGACGAAACTTATCTGCCGCTTCCCCTCGGGCTAAAAGTCATTGAGAACGACCTTGAGATTTACCCTATTTTCTCATTACTTGAGGAAAAATACGACACCCCGCTGCTTGAGGCCGATTATCGAATCGAGGCGATCTCGGCCGATCCGTTCGTCGCCAAAATGTTGGAAGTCGAGGAGAAAGCCCCCATTCTCCTCATCGAAAGAACCTCGTACTCGCTCGATCAAAAACCGGTGGATTACGAAAAGCTCTTCTATCGCGGCGATAAAATTCGATTCACCACGCGATTGAGCCGACGCGCCGCCCCTTTTTCAATCGACTCGATCAAACCGCCGGCGATCATCGCGCCTAAGGATAATTTATGAGTATTGGCACACCTATTTATTCTTTAATGATTTGTTTAACCTCGCTGGCGGCGGGTTTACTCGGCGGGATTCTGGGCATGGCGTCCGGGATTTTCATTATACCGGCTCTTACTTTATTATTCGGGTTGGATATTCATTACGCCGTCGGCGCCGGCTTGATTTCGGTCATCGGATGTTCTTGTGGAAGCGCCGCGAGCGCGATGGAAAATCGCCTTACAAATATCCGATTGGCGATCTTGTTGGAGATCGGCACGACTCTGGGAGCGCTCACCGGCATCGTTCTTAGCGGCGTTTTTCCAGAGTCGGTGTTGTATTTATTGTTTACCGTGATTTTATTAGTTTCGGCACATCAAATGTTTCTTAAAAGGAAGAAAGATCTTTCGCCGACGGGCCCGGAATCGCCGGGCGATCGATGGGCGACGAAATTGCGGCTTAATTCCAGTTATCCCGATCCGCTATTGCAATGCGACGTTAATTACAACGTCGATCGCGTGTTTTTGGGCCTTTTTTTGATGTACGGCGCCGGCGTGGTGTCTTCGCTGCTCGGAATAGGCAGCGGCGTACTAAAAGTTCCCGCTATGGATTCGGCTCTTCGACTTCCCATCAAGGTTTCTTCGGCGACATCGAACTTTATGATCGGAGTCACCGCGGCCGCGAGCGCCGGCGTCTATTACGCGCGCGGCGAGATTCTCACGAGCGTCGCCGCGCCCGCGGCTTTAGGCTCCATGATCGGAGCTTTTATCGGCTCCAAAATCCTGATGCGCACCTCCAACAGCAGAATTCGTACATTATTCATCATCGTTCTGTTGATCCTGGCGGTGAAGATGTTCCTGGCGGCGTTTCCCGGAAAAACCTTTATCGGGTAAATCTTATTATTATGAATTCAACAAAAGATGATCAACTTAGGCTGATTCGCATGGAAAAAATCCTTGCGGGGCTTTTGAAGTACGGGTCGATTTTCGCCTCGATTTGGATCACGATCGGGATGATTCTCGGCATGTCGAGGGGCGGCGTCTTGAATGCTCACGATCGACTCGCGGATCAATTGATGGGGATCGGCGTCGTTCTGCTGATCGCCTTGCCGGTCGCCAGAGTGGCGCTTATATTAATGATATTTTTGTTTGAGAGAGATTATATTTTCGCCGTCATTTCGGGAACCGTGCTTTTGATCATCGCGACCGGGTTTCTCGCGGGCGTTTTGGCTTCACATATCACTTTGATGTGATGAGAAATCGATCGGTTCGTTCGCCGTCGAACCTGGTGACATTGGGCGCGAGGCGATATCGTCGGCTCGGCTTTGAGTTCTCAATACAGGTTTTCGATCATTTTCCGTGGGTTGATTGAAATTGTTTGAAAAAGTGAATGAATCAAGCGAGAGCGGATCTTCGGAATGAGCGATTTCTCAAATTTAGTGAACCGAAAGAGCCGGGACGATGTCGGAGCGAAGGGGTTTATGTGCGGCGGTTTTGTTTAAGGCTCCTGATTTCGTACGGATCATTTCGATCTTCTCGATCGTTTTGGTTTTCGTTTTCGCCGAGAACGATCAACAGCGAGGGGGCTTTGTCGTGTCTCGATATCCGGGAAAGAAGCTTCCGCCTCACTGGGTGTATGTTCCGTCTCCACGCAAGATTCGAAGCTTGCTGAACGAGTTCTCCGGTGGAATTCGCCGGATGGAACTAGGAGGCGTGGGATGGGATTGCAGCTCGTCCGGCCGACTTTCACTTGGATTTCTGGAACGACGAGTCGTCGATCGCACGTGGTGTTTTTACATAAAAATATGGGGAGTTCGAGAATCGGCGGTCGACGGCCGCCGTGACGAGATAAGCAAGGCCGTGATCGAAGCCGTTCGAAGATCGATCGTCGAATGTTCGGCGGTCCCGCCGGCCGATTGGATTAAACCCACTCAGTTAGGTTTATGGTTTCATATTGATTTGGACGGCGTTCATTCCGAGTGTTCTAATCGGACAGTTCCTTATTTCTATCCGACGGGATTTTGGTGGAGGCGTTCAAGCGATGAATAACCTGATGATTTAATGGAAGGAAGGCGATCGAGAAGCGCATGGCTGATTGGATGATCGTTATGACGTATCAACGAGGATTGGTTGTACGTCGGAGTCTTTCAAGACTCTAAATTGTTTACGTCTCAAGTCTTGACCGTGCGGGCCGATCGGGTTATGTTGGAAATGGTTCGAGCGGTCGCGCTGGAACCGGCGGGAATTATGGTAAGGAGCGGATGAGTGCATATCGTGATCTCGACCCGTCACGGCGTCTTGGATTCTCAGCAGCATGCTTATTTGACCGAAAAGGCCGAAAAGTTACAGAAATACTTCGGTCGGATCATGGAAATCGAAGTCGCCGCCGAGCACGTGAAGAACGCGTGGCAAGTCGAGATTTTGGTATCGGCCGAGCACAAGCACGATTTTGTCGCGACGGAAACGGGTCCGACCCCGGAGCGCGCGATGGATCTGTGCTCTCACAAGGTCGAAGAGCAGTTGCGTCGATACAAAGAGAAGGTTCAGCAGCATCATCGCGGCGATATCGCCGCGGAGCGGAAAGGTTCGTCGCCGATCGGCGGAAATTCGGCCGATTCGACATCGGATTAATTCCGACGGACGACCGATTCGCGATCGAGCGCCGTGACGGTTGCGTCGTTACGACCGCCCCCCCGGTCGCCCGACCGAGACCGGCGCGATCAGAGCGCAAGGGCGATTTCGCGTTATGAGAAACGATCGACAAACGCAACGTCATCCAATCATCACTATATCTCCCTACCGATTACCGGGCCGACTCGGCGCCGGATCGCATTTTGTCTTTGGGAGGGTTGGATGAAGCTGTTGGATTTCGTGGCTAGCGAGGCGATTTTGGTCGACCTCGAGGCCGCCGGCAAGGAAGAGGCGATTCGCGAGATCGTCGCGTCGTTGTGTCAGGCGGGTCGATTGAACGTCGCCGATCAGGAGAGCGTTTCCCGCGCCATCCTCAATCGCGAACAACTCGGTTCGACGGGGATCGGTCAGGGCGTCGCGGTCCCGCACACGCGGCATCCGACGGTCGATCGACTGGTGGCGACGGTCGCGCTCTCGCGCGGCGGAGTCGAATTCGCCGCCCTCGATAATGAGCCTGTTTATATCTTATTCCTGTTGATCTCTCCGCCCAATCAGCCGGGGGATCACCTGCGGGCGCTCGAGAACATCTCGCGGCACCTTAAAGACGAGCGATTCGTCAGTTTCTTGCGTCAGGCCAAAACGCGCGAGAACGTCGTCGAGCTGCTCGAGGAATACGATCAAGCCGCGTTATGAAGCGATCGGCCCCGCACGGACGCTCGATCCACAACGCGGTGATTATTCACAAACCTTTATTTCCATCAACCAATCGGCTCGGACCGCGGCGATTTTGATCCCTGGCGATCGAACCCCCGGTCCGCGGCGAAACCAAGTTTGTCGCCGATGACCCACGACCCTTCCTCCTTCAGCCGTCAGGTCGAGATTACCAACGCGCTCGGCCTTCACCTACGGACGGCGGCCAAGTTCGAGGAATCGGCGCGTCGTTTTAGAGCCGACGTTCGCGTGTTATTTAACGGTTGCGAATATAACGGCAAAAGCATTATGTCGTTGTTGACGATGGCCGCCGAAAAAGGGGCGATCCTCACGATCGAGGCCAAAGGCGACGACGCACGCGACGCGGTCGAAGCCCTCGCCGAACTCGTGATCGCCAAATTTCACGAAATCGACGAGGAACTCGGCGCCGAGGAGTCCGCGCCATGACCGGCGATCCGCCGATCCACCTACCGCTCGATCCCGCCGAAGTCGCGGCGTCACGCCGTTCGCTCACGCTCGATCCCGCCGAATCGGTCGAAATCTCCCCGATCGCTTCGCCACGCGTTCCCCACGACCGCTCGAACGGAGTCGCCCGCAATCCGAGCGCCGCGGCGGTCGTTAAACTCCGTTTTCGCTGCTCCAAGACGGGAAACTTACGCTTTATCGGCCATCATGATTTGATGCGAACATTTGAAAGAATGATTCGTCGGGCCGCGCTTCCCGTCGCGTCGTCTCAGGGTTTCAATCCGCGATTCAAGGTCGTTTTCGCGCTCGCTCTCGGGCTTGGAATCGAGGCGCGACGCGAGGTCGTCGAGATCGAATTCACCGATTCGGTCGACCCCGAAGCGACGCTTCAATCGCTCGACGCGCAAGCTCCCGAAGGTTTGAAACTGTTCGCGGTCGAAGTCGTCGGCGATCGCCGCGCGACTTGCAAACCGATCGCCGCGTCTTACGCCTTGGCGATCCCGCAACCGCTCGTCGCGCACGCGCGGCGCGCGGTCGACGCGTTTCTCGCCTCGGATCGACTCGTCATCGACAGACGTCGCGGCGACCGCGACGTCGCGTTCGATCTCCGCCCCTTCGTTCTCGACGCAAAGGTCGACGACAACGGGCTTTTCGTCTTTCGTCTCAAGATCGAGCCCGGCGGTTCCGCTCGGCCCGACGAGCTTTTAACGGCTCTCGGCCTGCGCGATCCTCTCGATCACGGCGCCGTTCTTATTCGCACCGATTTGGAGCTCGCGCCGTGATTGATCGAGTCCGGTTTTGTTCGAACATCCTCCGTCTCGGCCTCGACCGCCGCCGATCGCGTCCCCTCGACGCCCTCCCGCCGCGATTCGACGCCTTGGTTTTCATCCATTTTCCCGTTCCCATACCGGAAAGAACGGCCGCATGAAAAAAAAAGAAATGCTCATCAACGTACTCCAATCCGAGGAGTGCCGCATCGCCATCGTCGAAGACGGCGTCCTCGAAGAACTTTACGTTGAACGTACCAGCCACGAAAGCTATATCGGTAATATCTACAAAGGTCGAATCGTTAACCTCGAACCCGCTATCCAGGCGGCGTTCGTTGATTTTTCGATCGGTCGCAACGGCTTTCTCCACGTCTCCGACGTCGAGCCCCTCTATTATCGAAAATTCCTCCCCGCCGACGCCGAGTTCTCGGCGCGCGATAAATATCGCGACCCGCGCCGTGAATTCGACGATCTACCCAAAGATCCACGCGATCCAGGACGCGAACCGCGCGGCCGGCGCGACCGCGATCGCGGCCCAAGATCGGGCGAACGCGAACGCCCCGATCTTTCGCTCCGCGGCCGGCGCGACCGATCCGATACGCGTCGATTCGGCGAGGGTTTAATCGAAGGCGCCGAAGCCGATCAACCCGAACGACGACCTCCCATCGAAGAACAATCGCCTTTTGATACCTTACGACATGACGAACCGCGAGCCGAGATCGGCGCCGAAACGCGAGACGAAGAGATCGGTTTCGGTTCAGCTCGATACGTCGATCCGACTCCGACGATTGAAGTTCCCCCCGCCTGGTCGTTCGCGACCGATCGTTCCGCGGTTGAAAAACCGTGGCCCGCGGCCGATCTTGAACGCGAACGTGAGCGTGAACGCGAGATTGAACCCGACGTCGATCCGATCGGTTGGTCGCGACGCGATCCCGCCGAACTTGAAGCCGATTTGCCCCCCAGCCGCACCCGACGAGGCGGCGGACGCCGCGGCGCTCCCGTTCCACCGCCGCGCATTCCCGACGAGCCTCAATCGGCGTGGGGAATTCCCCCGAGCGATCAAATCGAACCCGAGATCCCCGCGATCGAACCGTTTGACGAAGAACCGCCCCAACAGCGACGTTCCCGCCGCGGTCGCGGTCGCGGCGCACAAAGGCGTGATACGCGTCCCGCTCCGTCGATCGAACCCCCCGCCGATTTCAGCGAGCCTTTCGATATCCCCCCTGTGATCGAACCCGATCTCGATCGCGATATCGAGCCCGTCGACGATTTTATCGACGAACCCGTGATCGATCCCGTTCCTCCCGCGGCTCGGCGGGGCGGTCGAAATGCGATCCGGTCGCGTCCCGGCGGCGATCCCAATCGATCTCAACCTAGACCGCGCGATCCCGAAATCGGCAGGGGACGTGTCGACGAACGCGATCGAGACCGTGATCGGATCCGTGATCGTGACCGCGAACGACTCGCCGGAGAATCGCGTCCGGGTATCGAATCACGTCCAGCCGGCGAAACACGACCGCCTCGAGATCGAGAACCCAAAAGTTATCGCGCCGGTGAGCCTGGATATGTTCCCAGGCGAGAGCGTTCGCGCGAGATCGAGCCCGAGCCTGAAATCGATTGGACCGAGTCCGCTGCCGATTTGGATATCGAAGCGCAAATCGACCCGACCGATCTGGGAACCGATAAACCGACGCCTCGCGGCAAACAGCAAGATCAAACCCGAGGACGTCGCCGAAGACGCGGACGACGTCGCGACGGTGACCGTGAAACCGAGGCGTTTGAAGCCGAACGATCGGGATCGAGTCAGCCTGTTGAACCGCGTCGTCCCGTTCCCGGTGAGCCGCGTCGCGGCCCCGGATCCGTCGGCGAATTTGACGCTCCATTCCTTGATTTTGGCGATGAGCCGCGCGCCGCGCCCCGGTCGATTCACCGCGATCTTGAACATGAACTCGATCACGACGACGATCACGAGCCGCTCGACGACGAGCTCGACGACGAACTTGACGATCAGCCCAAATCAAAACTTGACGATCGGATTGATCCCGAGCTCGAGGAGGAGATTCGACGCGAGGTCGCCGAGATCGCCGAACTTGAACGCGAGATGGGGCTGCGCCCCTCCGAGGCGCGACCGCGCCGCGGCGACGATCTCGACGTCGAAGCCGAAACGGGCAGGGGAGGGCGCGGCAAGCCGTTCATTAAACCGCCGATTCAAGAAATCTTCAAACGCGGTGATGAAGTTCTTGTTCAAGTGATTAAGGAAAGCATCGGAACCAAAGGCCCCACGCTCTCCACTTATATCAGCATTCCTGGGCGGTATTTGGTTCTTATGCCCGGGCTTAACCGCGTGGGAGTTTCTCGCAAGATCGCCGACGAGGGACAACGGCGCAGACTCCGCCAATTGATGAACGAACTGAATCCTCCCAAGGGGCTCGGTTTCATCGTCCGCACCGCGGGGCTCGATCGATCGAAGGCCGAACTCGCGCGCGATCTCGCCTACCTGCTTCGGCTTTGGAAGGCGATCCTCCGTCGCATCAAGAAAACACGCTCTCCCGCGCCGATCTATCAAGAATCGGATATGATCACGCGGACAATTCGTGATATTTTCACCGCCGAGATCGATACGATCTGGATCGACGAACGAAGCGCGTTTGAACGAGCCCAGGAGTTCCTCAAAAACGTGATGCCGCGTTTCGTCAATCGGATCAAGTTTCATGACGAGAAGGCGCCTCTTTTCTGGAAGTACGGGATCGAGCAAGAGATCGCCAAGATTCAGCGCAGGCAGGTTCCGCTTCCCGAGGGGGGATCGATCGTCATCGATCAAACCGAAGCGCTCGTCGCGATCGACGTCAACTCGGGAAATTTCCGGGTCGAGAACGACGCTGAACGAACCGCTTATGAGATGAACCTTCGCGCCGCGAAGGAGATCGCTCGCCAGCTTCGATTGCGCGATTTGGGCGGAGTGATCGTCAACGACTTTATCGACATGCGCGACGAACGCCATCGTCGAGGCGTCGAGCGAGCGCTTCGAGAAGCCGTTAAGCGAGATCGAGCGCGCACCAAGATTCTTCGCATCAGCGCCTTCGGCATGATTGAGATGACTCGGCAACGGATTCGCCCGAGCCTGAAACGATCGGTCTACGAAGATTGCCCGCATTGCGCCGGGGCGGGCGTCGTTAAAACGACCGAAAGTATGGCGATCGACGTCATGCGATTGCTCGCGCTCGCGGCGCATCGCGAGGACATTCGGCGCGTCAATATCACCGTCTCGGCGTCGGTCGCGACTTATCTAAACAACAAAAAGCGGCAAGAGATCGCCAAGCTCGAAGCCGACGCGAACATGACGATCCACGTCCGCCATGAGGAAGGCGTTCCCGCCGAACATCTGCTCATCGACGGTTATGACGTCAGTAACAACGAGGTTCGTCTCCTCCCGCCGACGGTTTTACCGACCCCGGGACGATTCGGATCGCGCTGACAAAGCCGAATCTTTTTTTCAGGCGCGGGAGACGAGTTCAACGGCTCGTCTCTCGCGCCGACTTTTGATCGTCGATCTTTTTTTGTAAAAATAAATATATATCCAACTTAAAAATTTGTTTTCTTCCGTTCTTAAAGGCCCAAAAATCGGCCTTGTCGAATTCGACCCTTTACGTTTTAATTCCGCCGCGCTCGACGGTCCGTTCGCCGCACTTGGCGGGATATCGAGCGAGATATCATCGATTTCCATCGCTTTCTAGTCGAACCCGGCGGGGAGGCCGAGCCGTTGCGTAATACGCTAATCGCCATCGTTGTCGCCGGGCTCGCGTTCGGCGCGGGAATGTTTCTTAACAGTCCCAAAGGGAATCGAGCTCGGCTTTTCATCACCACGCTCATTCGCGAGTATCGAGCCAAAAAGTCACAAACAATCGACGACGCTGGAACCGATGAAACGGCCGATTCGGCCGATCCCGATTCCGCTCATCACGTAAAAGACATCCCGACCGCGAAAATCGACGACGATGTTTCCACCATCACGACGACCGATTCGTCTCAAAAATTGCTCGATTTGAAACATTCAGATAAATCACCTGAAATCGATTCCAAATCCAATGCGTTGATCGTCGACGATCAAGCGACACCTCGTCCAATCGACCCCGCGGTGCTTGAAAATCCTCCTCCTGTTCGTTCTCCCAAGCCTGAAAAAACCGAGTCGAACGTCGTTCGCACGACTTTATCCGATGAGTCTTGGCCCGATGCGAGCGGGCAAAAAGCCAAGGATGATTCCGCCTCATCCGAGGAATCACAAGCTTCCGTGAAGTCGCGAACCAAAGTTCAAAAACCCGCTCAGTCGGATGATTCCGCAATCGTTCCTCGCGCCGTAACCCGCGAAGATCTGATGAACCCCTCGGATGCGGGAGGCGACGATGTGCGAGATTCTTCGACAAATGTGGAAAACTCCGCATCAACTTCAAAGAAAGATCCCGCGGCGAACGATCCGCCTACTTTCGGCGATTCGACGACAGCCGATACGACCATGAACGATTGGAAAGTCATTCAGTCGCAGCTCATTCGACTGGGAGTCACACGCTATATCATTGAGGGAAACGCTAAGGGACGAGTTATTTTCCGCTGCGAAATCGCCGAACCTGGACATGCCGATATTTGTCGACGTTTTGAAGCCGAAGGAAACGACATGATCGACGCGGCGCGCGCCGTCATGAAACGCGTATCGCTCTGGAAGCTGACCGAAGATTCGCTCAACCCCTAACTCAACAAATATTATGCCTGAGAGTTTTTGACGCTGTTTCATCCGCGGTCGTTTTTCCTAATAACCTCAATCGACGAGGGCCGATTTTTAACGATCGGTTTGCTTATGCGAGAAGTCGTTCCATTTAAGCCGAACGTCTCGTGAGCTTGAGAGATCGAGTTCAATCGCTCGCATGAACGTTTCACCGCCGTCGAGCGATCGTCGTTTTCACTCTCCCTGTCATACCGTCGCAATTATTTGAGGGTTTGAGTTCTCATGAATGGAGGGGGTGTCTTAAATTCCGAAATGGGGGACGGTCGCGCCGAAAACGCGCACGTCGTATCGGAGTGATTGAGATCGTCGTAACATAAATGGATTTATGTGATCGTCGATTTGAAGCGATCGCGTCCCCGCTAGGAGTTCCGGAGCGCCGCCGCGTATTACGTCACCATCGCCTTTCGGCGAGCCGGCGGTTAACGTGCCCGGAGTTCACCCCATGGAAGGGGAGACTCGCACATGCGAACGCCTCAATCTACTTGTATGCTCGCCTTCTCGTCGGTCGCTCATCGACTGAACCTCACCGTCGCTTTCAGCTTTTTGTGGTTTTTCTCGATCGCCGTGGATTATTGTCTCGCCCAATCGTCGCCGAGTTCCAAATCCTCACTGATTTTACTTAATCGAACAATCAGTCGTCGGTCGACCTCGGCGCGAGGTTCGATCGAACACGGATCGGGTTGGCGGGTTGAATATCGCCTGCGTTATCGGTCCAATTGTGAACATGTTATCACTCCACAAGAGATTCAAGCCGTCGTCGACGGATTCGTGTCCAATTCGCGCGTTCCCGGTCATTCGACGGCGATTCGATCCAAATTGACGATCGAAAGCGTTTCCGACACGCCGTCGACGACCGAAATTATTCCTTCACTTGATGAATCGAAACGCTGCCGTGAGCGAGGGTTTTTACACGTTTGGAAAAAACCCGAGATTGATCTGGCCGTCGTGCGAACCGGCGGAGGAACGACTCGCCGCGACGACCCGATCGTTGAAACGCCTCGAAGCCCGCAAGAACCGTTATCGGTCGATTCCGAATCGACCCTTTCCGTGGAATTGATTTTGGAACATATTCATGATTTACACGGATCATTCGATCCGTTGCTCGGCGTTCGATCGCTTGATTTAAAAATCGGCGACGCTCATTTTCATGATTCGCTTGTTCTTGATCGCGAGCCCTCGATCGTTCCGATTGAAAACGCGTGGACGACGATTCCCGTCGATCGAACCGACGATCGTCATTTTGTTTCACCTCCAAATAGCCTTCATTTGCAGGCTCATGTTCCGGGTGATCAGGCTTTTCGCTACCCCGATCGATCGGTGCGCCGGGGCGTTAAAATGAGGTTGACTTATTGGTATCTCATCGCTCCGGGAACGCGAGGCGAATGTCGGGCGCGTTTATCACAATACCGCGACACTCCGACGACCTGGCGCGTTTTGGATCAAGGCGCAATCGATGAAAATTTAACAATTGTCGGTCGATGGACAAAGGTTGAACGCGTTTTTCGAGCCGATTCCGAGGCGACCTCGGTCGCCCTGGAATACCGAATTAATGGATGCGATATCGGAGAAGTTTGGATCGACGACGTTTCACTTGAACCCGTTATCGCGTTCGCTCCCAAAGGACCTTGATCGTCGAATACGACCGCCGGGATTTCGGTCGATTTGACACCCGGAACGATTCGGCCCAGAATAAAACCTGCGGCGCGAGTCGTTCCGGGTTTTGATTCAAGGTCGTCGTTAAGACGTAATAATTCATGTCAATTACTAGATCTTATGGCGACCGGACGGTTTTCATTAAGCTCGCGATCGCGCTCGCCCTGACGACGACGGTATTAGGAATCGCCGCGGCGCTTGTTTGGGCGTGGCCCAAGTTTTTTCCTCCCACGCCGTTAGAGCTAGGTTACGCCGCGTACGCCCGGCGCGATTGGCGTGAAGCGTTGCATTATGGAGTCGAAGCGGTTAAATTGAACCCCGATCAGATCGAATCGGTGCGTCTTCTCGCTCGCGCCTCGGCGCGGCTTCATCGCGATGAATCGGCGCAGGGGCTTTATCAGAAGATCAAACCCGAGGAAATGAAGGCTGAGGATTATTACCTCGTCGGTTCGGGTTTGATGCGCCAGGGTAACGTTCAGATCGCTCGCGTCGTTCTTAACGAATCGCTCAAAAAGGACCCGAATTATCCCGAATCGCTCGCCGCGATCGCGCGAATACATGCGATCGGTAAAATAGACATCTATCAAGGTATTGAAATCGCTCAAAAGTTGGCGAAAATTCCGGGCTGGGAATCGCGAGGCGACGTTATCGCGGCGATTTTGCTCGCCGAAAAAGGCGAAGCGAGAGCCGTGATCGAAGCCGTTCGTCGCGCGCTAAAAAGCGATCCCACTGGTCAAGAATTCGCGACGTTTTCTCTCGATTCTCAAGCGAAACCGAGCGAGGAGCTTTCGGTATACGGCTTGCGCAAGTTGGTCGCTCGCAGTCTACTCCAATTGGGCGAGGGAAACGCGGCCAAAATCGAATTAGAAGCCGTTATTAACGAGTTTAAAGATCGCGACCATCGCGAGGCTTATTGGTTGTTGAGCCGAGCCGAACTTCAACGAGGCGACGCCAAAGCCGCCAAAGAGGCGCTCGATCGCGCCGAGGGGGCGCGGGCGATCGTCGACCCGACCGTCTTTGAACCCGCTCCCTACGCGGGCGCCCAATCTTGTTCCGAATGCCATAAAAATATTTATCATTCTCAACAAGAAGTAAGCAGGCACGGTAAAACATTTCATCTAGTGAATGAAATCAAAGATAAAATCGGTTTACCTTCGAAGCCCGTCGTCGATCCGCATAATCCGCGGATCGTTCATCAAATGGAGTTAAAAGGAGATTCGGTCGAGCTGACGACGCGCGACGACGAACGCGGAAAGGCGCTCCACGCGATCACTCGCTACGCGCTCGGTTCGGGAGACAAGGGATTGACGTTTGTCGGCTACGACGACCGAGGAAAATCGCGCGAGCTCAGGCTTTCTCGATACGCCGATATCGGCGGTTGGGATCGGACCAGCGGACAAACCTCGAAGCCCGAAAATCACGACGATTACGTGGGAAAACCGCTCGGTAACGACGATCTACATCGATGTCTCGGTTGCCATACGACCAACGAACGATCCATTTTGAAAGATCAAGGTATCGAACGATATGATCACGCGATCGGTTGCGAACGATGTCACGGCCCCGCGGGGAATCATCTCAAATCGGTCGCTCTCGAATTCCCGGATCCCGCGATCGGCCGTCCTAAAATCGCCTCGGCGGAGCGGCGCGTGATGCTCTGCGCCCAATGTCACGCCCCTGGAGGCGTCGTCGAACCCGAGGGATTCGATCCCGCCAAGCCTCGATATGTCCGTTTTCAAGCCGCCACGCTGATGAAAAGCCGTTGTTACACCGAAAGCGACGGCAAGTTCGATTGCATGACGTGCCACAACCCGCATCGCGACGCTCAAACCAATTCTTTCTTTTATGAATCAAAATGCCTTACATGTCATTCGAATCAAAACTCGAAAACCGAATCGACGCGCGATCACGATCGATCCGCTCCGGCCAAATCGTGCCCCGTCGACGCCAAACAAGGCTGCGTCAAATGCCACATGCCTGTCGTTAAAACCGACATGCTACACTCGCCTTTCACCGATCATTATATTCGAGTGCGCAAAGACGATTCGGCGTCGACGGATACGACCGAACGTTAAGTCTCACGTTCGGGTTACGGGTCGCGAACAAAAATCGACGCCGCGATCAAGATTACCAAATAAATACTTGATCGAATGAAGATGCTTATTCGTCACTCGGCCGATACGACGTCGCGGCCGATCCCGTGATACGTGAACCCGAGCGAAGCCATCCGTACGGGATCGTAAAGATTGCGACCGTCGAAAATCGTCGGCTTCCGCATCAATCGTTTCATCACCTCGAAATCGGGATTCCGGAATTCGTTCCATTCGGTGACGATCGCGAGCGCGTCGGCCTGCTCGATCGCTCCGTAAGGTCGATCGCTGTAAGACAATCGATCGCCGTAGATCGCTCGCGTGTTCGCCAAAGCCTCGGGATCATGCACGCGGATCGACGCTCCCGCCGCGAGCAACGCGTCGATCAGCACAAGAGCCGGCGCCTCACGGATATCGTCGGTTCTCGGTTTAAACGCCAATCCCCAAATCGCGATCGTCTTGTCCGAAAGATCACCGTTAAAATGTTGCATGATCTTTTGAGCCGGCACGTTCTTTTGTGTTTCGTTCACCAGGTCGACCGCCTCCATCATCCGCGAACCGACGCCGCGCGATCGCGCCATGTGAATCACGGCGCGAATGTCTTTGGGAAAACAAGACCCGCCGTATCCGACCCCCGGAAACAAAAAACTGAAACCGATTCGCGAATCATGACCGATCCCCCGGCGAACGTCGTCGATATCCGCCGAATATTTCTCACAAAGATTCGCCATCTCGTTGATAAAACTGATCTTTGTCGCGAGCATGCAATTTGCTACATATTTAGTCATCTCGGCGCTTTCGGGGCTCATCACAAGATAAGGCCTCTCGGTTCGAAGAAACGGAGCGTAAAGCGTGCGCAATCGTTCCGCGGCCTCGCGATTTCGCGTACCCACGATCACCCGATCGGGCTTGGTGAAATCGTCGATCGCCGCTCCTTCTTTCAGGAACTCGGGATTGCTCGCGTAATCGAACGGAACCGAGGTCGCCGCGGCGATTCTTCGCGCAAGTTCGGTGTTCGTTCCGACCGGCACCGTGCTTTTAATCACAATAATTTTATGATTATTTAAATGTTTAGCGATCTCCTCGCCGACCGCCCAAACGCCGCTCAAATCGGCGCCCCCGTCGTCTCCCTGCGGGGTTCCCACCGCGATGAAAACGATCTCGGCGTCGGCGATTCCCTTGCCGAGATCGGTCGTGAACGTCAATCGGCCGTCGCGCGCGTTGCGATGAACCAGCTCGGTCAATCCAGGCTCGTAAATCGGAATTTGTCCCGCGTTGAGCTTCGTGATTTTCGATTCGACTTTGTCGATACAAACGACGTCGTTACCGCTCTCAGCGAAACACGTTCCCGTTACAAGTCCCACGTAACCCGTTCCAATCACGGCGATTTTCAACCGACCGTCCTCCCGATCTCTCTAATTGAATCAATAAACGTAAAATCACCACAAATTCTTATGTCGATGTAAATCGACTCATTTTCAATCGGCTTCATACCGACGCGAAGATCGAATGATAAAACCGCTTCGCGTCGTCCGATCGCTCAAAAACGCGCATTCCCGGCGCGCAGGTTATTATTCCAGGGTAGTATGCGTTTTGACAACCGCCTAATAAGAACTTCATGTCAGGTGATGATCCCGGCGTGGTTGATGAATCGCTCAAACCGATCGATCGCGTCGCTCCATCGCTCCGGTGCTGTTGGAACATAATCGACCGTCGGGAAAGACTTTGCGACAATGCTTCGCGCGTCGTCGAGCGTTTGAATCTTTCCTCGCCCGCGCATTTGCATCAAAATATTGCCCGCCGCGGTCGCCTCGACGGGTCCCGCCCGAACAATTCGATCGCAAGTGTCCGCGGTGAACTGACATAGAAGCGTGTTCTTTGAACCTCCACCCACCACGTGAATCGTCCGAATTCGATTTCCTAAAACCCGCTCGAGACGATCGACCACTCGACGGTATTTCAGCGCCAAACTTTCAAGCACACAGCGCACAACCGCCCCGCAATCAACCGGAACGGTTTGATTCGTCGCTCGACAAAACGACGCGACGCGCCCGGGCATGTCTCCAGGAGCTAAAAAAGACGCGTGATCGGGATCGATCAACGATTGAAACGCGGGATAATTTGCCGCCTGAATCATTAAATCTTCATATGTAAGGTTGATTCCCGACCTCGCCCACGCTCGACGACACTCCTGAATAATCCAGAGCCCCATGATGTTCTTTAACAGCCGCGTGGTTCCGTCGACTCCGCCTTCATTTGTGAAATTGTCTTCAAGTGTTTGTTTATTGATAATCGGAGCGGGAATTTCGGCGCCGAGAAGCGACCACGTTCCGGAACTGAGATAACACCAATCGGGATTTGTGGAAGCATGATTGGAACGAGCCGAATTCGCCGATACCGCGGGAACCGCGACGACCGCGCTCGCCGTGTCGTGTGTCGCGGGAGCGATTACCGAAAGGTTTTGAACCCCCGTCTCATCGGCGACGTCCTTTTCTAGCGGACCCAAAACGGTTCCCGGCTCGATCAAATCGGGAAGGATTGAACGTGGAATCCCAAGGCCGACACAAATTTCGTCGGACCAGTTCCGCGAAACAGGATTATAAAGCTGAGTCGTCGACGCGTTCGTTCGCTCCACACCGCGTCGGCCCGAAAGCAACCAACCAAATAAATCGGGAATCATCAAAAACGTTTCGGCCAAATCAAGCAACGGCGAATTCGCCCGACGCATCGAAAATAACTGAAAAACGGTATTAAACGGTAAAAACTGCAAACCAGTAATTTCATAAATACGTTCTTTTGGGATAAGTCGAAACGCGACGTCGGCGGCGTTTTGAGTGCGCGAGTCGCGATAATGGACCGGGTTCGCCAGCAATACGTCGTCGCGCGCGATCAACCCGAAATCGACTCCCCATGTGTCGACACCGACTCCGTCAAGCTCGCGCGACATCGCTCCGGCTTTGCGAATCGCGGTTTTCGCTTCAATGAACAATCGAGGTAAATCCCAATGCAACGTTCCTCGAAGCCGAGTCGGCTCGTTGGGAAATCGATGCGCTTCGTCCAAAACAAGCTTTTCACCGTCGAATCGACCCGTCACCCCGCGACCGCTCTCGGCGCCGAAATCAAGCGCAAGATAATCGACTGTTTTCATTCCAAACATATTCCTATTTAAGAAATCCACGAATCATTTCGACGCTCGATTGTTCACACGTCGGGATCTTCGGATCGCCGCATCAGGCGAAAGACGACGACCGATCGATCGTTGAGGGAATAAACCTCGCCGCCCGGAAAAACGTCTTCGTCGAGCGCGGGATCAAACGTATCAAAAACGCGACGCCAAAGGAATTGACCCGTGGGACGCGCAGGGAGTTTAAAGTCGACGCGTTCAAAATGAGCGTTGAGAAGGATCAAAAACGTGTCGCCGCGGATCGTATCTCCTTTTTCGTCGATCTCGTCGATTCGCGTTCCCACCAAACCGATTCCGAGCGATCGATAACCCGAGGCCCAGAATTCGTCGGTCATCTCCTGACCGGTCGAATCAAACCAATAAATATCTTTGATTTCCGATCCTCGAATTCCGCGTCCCTGAAAGAACTTACGGCGACGGAACACGGGATTCTCGGTTCTCAACCGCGCGACCTTGCGAACGAATTCGACGAATTCACGCGTTTCGTCCGAGGATTCCCAGGAAATCCATGAAAGTTCGTTATCTTGACAATACGTGTTGTTATTTCCATGTTGTGATTTCAGACGTTCGTCGCCGGCTAAAAGCATCGGCACGCCTTGTGAAAGAAACAGCGTCGCGACGATATTGCGCGCCTGTCGATTGCGGAGCGCTCGAATCGCGGGATCGTCGGTCGGCCCCTCGACTCCGCAATTCCAGCTCATGTTGTCGCTCGAGCCGTCTCGGTTTTCCTCGCCGTTATCCTCGTTGTGTTTTTCGTTATAACTAACAAGATCGGCGAGCGTGAAACCGTCGTGACATGTAACAAAGTTGACGCTCGCGTAAGGTTTTCTTCCCGTTCGTTCATATAAATCACTGCTGGCGGTAAACCGCGACGCGAACTCGCTGATCGTTCCACCGTCTCCCTTCCAAAATCGACGGACGCAATCGCGATATTTTCCGTTCCATTCCGACCAAAGAATCGGGAAATTGCCGACCTGATAGCCTCCGGGACCGATATCCCACGGCTCGGCGATCAACTTTACCTGGGAAAGAATCGGATCTTGATGAATGATGTCGAAAAACGCTCCCAGTTTGTCCACCTCGAAAAGCTCGCGCGCCAGTGTGGCCGCGAGGTCGAACCGAAAGCCGTCGACCCGCATCTCGGTCACCCAATAACGCAGGCTATCCATAATCAATTGTAAAACATGCGGATGGCTCATATTGAGCGTGTTGCCGCATCCGGTGAAATCCATGTAATAACGCTTATCGTCGGCAGAACGATAATAGGATAAATTATCGACACCTCGCATGGAGATCGTCGGTCCAAGCTGGTTTCCCTCGGCGGTGTGATTGTAAACGACGTCGAGAATCACCTCGAGTCCCGCGGCGTGGAGCGCTCGAACCATGAATTTAAATTCGGCGACGGGATCGAGTGTCGCCCTGGAAACGTAACGCGAATCGGGCGCGAAAAACGCCAGCGTGTTGTATCCCCAGTAATTCACTTTCCCTCGATCAATTAAAAATCGATCGTCGACGTGATGATGTACGGGCAACAATTCGACCGCGGTCACTCCCAGCGATTTCAGATGTCGAATCACCTCGGGCGACGCCATCCCCGCGTAAGTTCCTTGATATTTTTCGGGAACGCCGGGATGTTGTTTTGTAAATCCTTTAACATGCGCCTCGTAAATGATTGTTTTTTCCCAGGGAGTGTTCGGCGGTCGATCGTCTCCCCAGGTGAACGAAGGATCGACGACCGCGGCCAACGGAGCGAACGCCGCCGAATCGCGCTCGTCAAATGTCAGATCTCCCTCGGGATCGTTCAGTTTGTAACCGAAGAGCGAATCGTCCCACTTCAAATCACGACCGATCGCCTTGGCGTAAGGATCAAGCGCGATCTTGTTCGGGTTAAAACGATGACCGTTCGCGGGTTCATAGGGACCGTGAACGCGATATCCATATAACTGACCCGGCTTGACGAACGGTAAATATCCATGCCAAACTTGATCGGTCTGTTCCTCCAAAACGACGCGATTCGATTCTTGAGTCGAATCTTTGGAATCAAAAAAGCAGAGCTCGACTTTTGTCGCGTGTTCCGAAAAGAGCGCAAAATTCACCCCCATGCCGTCCCAGGTCGCTCCCAGCGGATAAGGTTTACCGGGCCAAACGCGCATCGTCGATTCTCCCGCTTAAATGAACGTGCCGACCGGTGAATCTTTCGCCGAAACGAAGCGAAACGATAGGTTGATAAACCCTTCGCCGTATGAAACGACGCCATAGTATGAAAAAGCCGGGTCGGTGAATCAAGCCTCTCGATTCGTCGACGACGCCTTAAATATTTCAATAGATTCTTAGAATAAACATATAAAGAATTAATATATTCATCATTTCCACTTTTTTCCCGACGACGATCGCCCGCGGGTGTATTTACCGCGAGAGACCGGGTATAATCGCCCCGCTTGTGAATGAGGCGTCGCGTGAATCGTCATGAGGCTTCAATGCGACCGCCGGATTCGACACCTTGCGAATCGGCCCGACATGGAATCTCGTCGCGGGCGCGTCGCTCACGGAAACGATGGAATTCTCTATGAGCTCCGCGGGAAAATCGACGGTGAAATCGACCAAATCGACGTCCACACGGCAATCGAACGACATCGAGTCTTCCGATTCGCGACCGAATCCCCTCTCGGCCGAGGAATTGCGGCTGATGCACGCCTACTGGCGCGCCGCGAATTACCTTTCGGTCGGTCAAATCTATCTTTTCGACAACCCCCTCCTCAAAAAGCCGCTGGCGCGCGATCACGTGAAACCAAGGCTTTTGGGCCACTGGGGGACGACTCCCGGCCTTAATTTTCTTTATGTTCACTTCAACAGAATCATCAAAAAGCACGATCTCAACATGATCTTCGTCACGGGTCCCGGACACGGCGGCCCGGGGCTCGTCGCCAACACGTATCTCGAGGGAACCTACAGCGAAATTTATCCCGACGTCTCTCGAGACGAAGCGGGCCTTAAACGCTTGTTCACGCAGTTCTCTTTCCCGGGCGGTATTCCCAGCCACGTCGCTCCCGAAACCCCCGGTTCGATTCACGAGGGGGGAGAACTCGGCTACGCGCTCTCGCACGCCTACGGCGCCGCGTTCGACAACCCCGATCTTCTCGTCGCGTGCGTCGTCGGCGACGGCGAGGCCGAGACCGGTCCGCTCGCGACTTCATGGCACTCGAACAAATTCCTCAATCCCGTTCACGACGGCGCCGTGCTGCCGATTCTTCACCTCAACGGCTATAAAATCGCCGGTCCCACCGTTTTGGCGCGAATTCCCCATGATGAAATTGAACAACTGATGATTGGTTATGGTTATAAACCATACTTTCTCGAGGGAGACGATCCCGAGGTTCTTCACCGACGAGCCGCGGCGATTCTCGACGAGATCGTCGTCGAGATTCGATCGATTCAGGCCAAGGCGCGCAACGAAGGGTTTACCGAACGGCCGCGCTGGCCGATGATCGTCATGCGCACTCCCAAAGGTTGGACCGGTCCCAAAATCGTCGACGGCGTTCCGATCGAGGGGACCTTCCGCGCTCATCAGGTGCCGCTCGCCGGCATGCGAGAAAATCCCGAGCATCTCAAAATGCTCGAGGAATGGATGAAAAGCTATAAACCTGAAGAATTGTTCGATTCCACAGGTCGACTCGTCCCCGAACTTGCCGAACTCGCCCCGGTCGGTAAACGAAGAATGGGAGACAACCCCCACGCCAACGGCGGCGTTTTATTGCGCGACCTTCGCATGCCCGATTTTCGCGATTATGCGGTCGAGGTTTCCAAACCGGGAGCGGTCGACGTCGAGGCCACTCGCGTTCAAGGAAAATTCCTTCGCGACGTCATGAAACTCAACCTTGAATCAAAAAACTTCCGCATCTTCGGCCCCGACGAAACCGCCTCGAATCGCTGGACAGACGTCTTTCAGGTCGTCGATCGAACCTCGACCGCCGAGATTCTTCCGGGAGACGAACACGTCTCTCCCGACGGTCGCGTGATGGAGATGCTGAGCGAACACCAATGCCAGGGCTGGCTCGAAGGTTATTTGCTCACCGGCAGGCACGGTTTCTTTTCATGCTACGAAGCGTTTATCCATATTATTGATTCGATGTTCAATCAACACGCCAAGTGGCTTAAGACGACTCGCGAGATTCCCTGGCGTCGACCGATCGCATCGTTGAATTATTTGCTCACATCACATGTTTGGAGACAAGATCATAACGGTTTCAGCCACCAGGATCCCGGGTTCATCGATCATGTTGTGAACAAAAAGGGAGAAATCATCCGCGTTTATCTCCCCCCCGACGCCAACACGCTTCTCTCGGTGACCGATCATTGCCTGCGCAGTCGTCATTACGTAAACGTCGTCGTCGCGGGAAAACAGCCCGCGCCGCAATGGCTCGACATCGATTCGGCGATCAAGCACTGCACCGCCGGAATCGGCATCTGGGAGTGGGCGAGCAACGATAAAGGCGCGGAGCCCGACGTCGTCATGGCGTGCGCCGGCGACGTCCCCACGCTCGAAACCCTCGCCGCGGTCGAGATGCTTCGCGTCAATATCCCGGACCTCAAAATCCGAGTGATCAACGTCGTCGATCTGATGAAGCTCCAACCCGCGAGCGAACACCCCCACGGTCTTCACGATCACGAATTCGACGCCCTATTTACGACAAACAAACCGATCATTTTCGCCTTTCATGGGTATCCGTGGTTGATCCATCGGCTCACATACCGACGCACCAATCACAAAAACCTTCACGTCCGCGGATATAAAGAAGAGGGAACGACCACCACTCCGTTCGACATGGTCGTTTTAAACGACCTTGATCGTTTTCATCTCGTCGGCGACGTCATCGACCGCGTTCCTCGCCTCGGCGCCTCGGCGGCGTATGTGAAACAACAAATTCGCGATAAACTGATCGATCACAAAAATTACATTCGCAAGTTCGGCGACGATATGCCCGAAATCCGCGATTGGAAATGGGGCTTGTAAATCCCGAAGAGAAGCGGTCGATTTTTCGATCGACCTCGCGGCGTCGAGATCGATCAAATTCAAATTCAAAGGCTTGCTTTTCATAACGCCTCGAAGCTTTGTGAAAACAAGCCTTTCTATTCAATATTATGATTCTTTATATATAATGATTACTTTATTCTAAGCGTTTTATTCGCTCGAAATCCCGTGAGTTCGCGCGATCTCCTCGTCGCTTTCAATCTGAAATAATACGAAACACCGATCCCACCGAACGCGCGGACCCTCGAGTCGTTCCTTAACGTCGCCTAAGCGATTTAAGACGGGAAGGTCGCGACGACGAGCGACGACAAAAATCGATTGATATCCATATTGATTTTTATATGAGTCGACGACTCGAACGTCGTCGCTCCAAAGAACTTGCGAACGATCTAGATAAAAGAGTCGCACGCCGAGATCGTGTGGAAACGAACCAAAGGGCGTTCGATACGGTTTGCGATCCCAATCATCGTATAATAAATAGACAGGACCCTTTTGATTCAAGATTTCTGTATGAATTTGTTGATAAAATTTCCATTCTTGACCGCGACGATCGAATCGATGAGCGATTGCTCCGTGATATACGGCGCAGAGGATTCCGATTGTCGGAAAAACCGAAACGAGCAATCGACGCCCGCGTTTGGAAAAAAGCGAAAAGGCGCGGTCGAGAGAACGAGCCGCCTGGATCGACCACGCGGGATAGGAATAAATCAAATAATGCGCGTTTCGAGCCGATGCGCACGATACCAAAAGCGCGGGAATAATCATCCAGGCGATTAGTGTTCGATTGATTGATGATTCCGAATCTTCCGAATTCCATAATCCGCTTCTCGATTTCCAAACTCCCAAAATCGCGAAAGGAGTCCACGGAAGCGTTTGCCAAAAGTAGGCGAACAGGTACTGAATGGGATTTTCGCCCGAAAATTCGGTCGGTTTGGAGGCGAGTCGATCGACGATATGGAGCGTCCATAATTGTAAAGCCTTGGGATATCGTAAGTAAACGACGACGGGCCACCAAAACCCGATCGATAGGAACAAGATCCAGCCCGCCGGATTTAGAATCAACTTCTTCGTCGATTTCATATCGCGATCCCAAAAGAGGACGACCGCGACGACCGGTAAAACAAGCGCGGCGCCGAAACCGATTCCTTTAACAAGCGATGATAAACCAAGTAATATATAAAAGCAATATTGATAAAAGGTCGCTTTTTGTATATTTTCTTTATCAATAAAAAAGCGAAATCGATTGAAGAAAAAGACGATTCCGGTAAGAATCGCGACTAAAAGAATATCGGCCTCGGCGAGTCGACTTCTCACGATATACCAGATTGTCGTCGTTTGAACGCAACCCGCGAGTACGCCGACCCGCAAACCAAAGTGATCTTCGGCGATTTGATAAACCAAAAAGATGAGGATTATTCCGGCGATCGCGAACGGTAATCGAACCGTCCATTCGTCGATTGCGCCGAGTAAACGACCGACGATCGCCGTCGTCCAAAACGGCGCCGGGGGTTTTTCCAACCACGGCGTTTGATTGATCGTCGGAACGATCCAATCGCCCGATTGAATCATCTCTCGGGCCGCCTGAGCGACAAACGCCTCATGATACGTTAAATAACTCGATGATCGTAAAAAAAAGATCGTGCAACAACCGCTTAACATAAATAAGCAGATTAACATTTTAAGTTTTATATCAATCGTTTTCACGGTAATCATCCTTGATCGTTGTTTTACGATTCTTTTATCTCGTTGTGAAAAACCCGACGAATCCCGTGGTTTTTCGGTTCGACCTTTTGTTGAAAACAAACGTGTTGTATCAGATTCGCGGCGATTATTGACCGTGAGTTTACGCGAAATCGGCGCGACGATCGATTTTTAATAGATAACGAAACGAACATCACGATGTTGCGTTTTCGGTTCTTTTTCCGTATAATTCGTTTTTTGGCGACGATTCGAATGAATCGAGACGAAATCGCGGTCCAAGCGCGGTTGAGATCGTCGTCTTTTGTATACCGTCAAGGAGCAGCCGTTGAGCACCGTCGCGACGCCCCCCCAACCGCCTGAATTACCGCCGCCGTTGCTGATTGAAGACGAACTGAAAGAAAGCTACCTCAATTACGCGATGTCGGTGATCGTCAGCCGAGCCCTTCCCGACGTTCGCGACGGACTCAAGCCTTCTCAACGGCGTATCCTCACCGCGATGCTCGACCTCGGCCTCACTCCGGGAGGCTCGACGAGCAAATGCGCCGGAATCGTCGGCGAAACGATGAAGCGCTACCACCCGCACGGTGATAATTCCATTTATCCCACGCTCGCACGCATGGCGCAATGGTGGAATATGCGCCATCTGCTCATCACGGGCCAGGGCAATTTCGGCTCGATCCACGGGCTTCCTCCCGCGGCGATGCGGTACACCGAGGCGAAATTAAGCCCGATCGCCGCCGAGATGCTCGAGGATATCAAGCTCGAAACCGTCGATTTTCAACCGAGTTACGATGAAAAACATCAAGAACCGAAAGTCCTGCCCGGCAAGTTTCCCAACCTGATCGTCAACGGATCGGGCGGAATCGCCGTCGGAATGGCCACGAGCATTCCGCCGCATCATCTCGGTGAAGTGTGCGACGCGGTCGTCGCGATGATCGACAACCCCGCGATCGATCTCGACGGCCTGATGGAATATATCCAGGGCCCCGATTTTCCCACGGGCGGAACGATTTGCGGCCGCCTTGGTATTCGCGAGGCGTATCGAACAGGTCGCGGCAAGGTTTATATCCGAGCCAAATACGAGATCGAAGAACAACGCGACGGTCGCAATCACATTATTTTCACCGAGATTCCTTATCAGCTCACCAAAGAAAATCTCCTCAAAAAACTCGCCGATCTCGTCAACTCCGATCGCATCACCGGAGTCACCGACGTCGTCGACGAAAGCGATCGCAAACAACCCGTTCGCATCGTCGTCAAGGTGAAAAAAGGAGACGATCCCAACGTCATTCTGAATCAATTGTTTCAATATTCTCCGCTTCAAGATACCTTCAGCGTGATCATGCTCGCGCTCGTCGACGGTCGACCCAAGGTTTTGGCTCTCAAAGATATCTTGCGGTATTTTCTTGAACACCGCGTTCAAGTGATTCGGCGTCGCACTCAGTATCAACTTAAACAGGCGCGCGCTCGCGCCCATATCGTCGAAGGCCTTTTGATCGCTCTTTCCTATATCGATCAGATTATTCGCATGATTCGCGAATCGGCCGATCCCGCCGAGGCGAAATCAAAGTTGATGGGGCTTGAAGTTTCGGCCGAGATTCTCCGTCGCGCTCTCGACGACCCAAACGCGCGGGCGACCGCGAACCTGACGAGTAAACAAGCCGACGCGATCCTGGCGATGCGATTGCAACAACTCACCGGGCTCGAAGCCGATAAGCTCGCCGCCGAATATCGTGAGCTGCGCGCCGCGATCGATCGCTACGAGGCGATTCTCGGCGATGAACGTCTCATCTACGCGATCATTCGCGGCGATATGCTCGAAATTAAAGGAAAATACGCCAACGCTCGTCGATCCGAAATCAACGACGAAGAACTCGGCGATTACGACCGTGAAGCCCTCATTCGCGAGGAAAACATGGTCGTCACCATCACCCACGACGGTTACATCAAACGCCTTCCGCCGAGCACTTATCGCGCTCAGGGACGAGGAGGACGAGGCGTCGCCGCCACCAACACTCGCGAGGGTGATTTTCTTGAAAATATGTTTGTAGCGTCCACACACGACTACATTCTATTTTTCAGCGATCGCGGCAAGGTTTATTGGCTCAAGGTTTACGATATCCCCACCGCGAGTCGAACCGCCGCGGGGCGAGCGATCGTCAATTTGATCCAGCTCGGCGAGGGAGAAAAGATCACCGGGCTGATTCCCGTTCGTAAATTCCACGACGATGAATTCCTCCTCATGGCCACTCGTCGCGGAACCGTCAAGAAAACCGAGCTCTCGGCCTATGGCAGACCTCTCAAAGGAGGCATCATCGCGCTCGGTCTTGATGAAGGTGATCAACTGATCGCGGTCTCTCGCACCAAAGCCAATGATCACGTTATTTTAAGTACACGAGACGGCATGGCGATTCGATTCGACGAATCCGACGCTCGACCGATGGGACGTCCCGCGCACGGAGTGCGAGGAATTAAGCTCGAAGACGGCGACGAGGTCGTTGGAATGATCGTCGCGGTCGGCGACGACGATCCCGCGAGTCTTCTCACGGTTTGCGCCAACGGCTTTGGCAAACGCACGGCGCTCGCCGAATACCGTTCACAATCGCGAGGCGGTAAGGGCCTTATCGACATCAAAACGACCGATCGCAACGGCCCGGTCGTCGCGATCACCAAGGTGGAAGACGACGACGAGGTGATGATCACAACCACGGGTGGAATTATTATTCGGACTCGTGTTCGTGATATCTCGTTGATTGGTCGAAACACTCAGGGCGTTCGATTGATTCGTGTCGACGAAGGAGATTCAGTTTCCTCGGTCGCTAAACTTCCCAAGGACGAACTGGAAATCGCCGAGGTTGATGAATCGATCGACGTCGAGAAATCGATCGAATCGAACGATACGAACAATATCACCGAAAACGGGCGGTCGAACGATCCTGAATCTTCTGAAAATCCTGAAACCAATTGACGATTCTTGATCTTCATAAACAGTAACACGCCTTTAACGACGTTGATTCTACTGTTGAATCAAACGTCGTTAAAGGCCTGTATAGAATTGAATCATGAATTCATTCTTCTAGAGAGAATTAATCAGGATCGTGGAATTGAAATTGACGGATCGCGTCTAAATCGGGCAATAAACAAGGCTGTTTATACTGTTCCAAAACGCCGCGACTCTTGGCGAGCCTTTTCTTTTGAAAATCAGACCACGAACCCGATACGATCCGTCGAACATGAACGGGACCGAGACGTTGTGTTGAGCGCTTGTTTTCATATTCAATATTCAAGTCGCTCAATCGACGATCAACTTCAATCTCAAGAGCTGAAATTTGGGTCGTATTGGAAAGATCGTCATGCTCAATCAGAAGGGTATATCGTGGAACGTCTCCCCAAGTTGGAAGAAGAAGGAACGATTTAACGTGTAAATTCAAAGCTTTAAGCGACTGTTCAACCGCGGCGACGACCTGAAACTCGGAAAGCTTTTCACCCGTTAAACTTGAGTAATGCGCTCCTTTATTGAGAAATTCTAAAATCGGAGCGTCGTTGTATTTTCCAACACATCGAACCAGGTCGTTAATCCTGTACCGATAAAGCCCGCCGGCGGTTGTGGGGATAATGAAGTAACGACGTCCCTCAATCAAATCGGACGCTTCAACAATATCGGGCTGAGGGCTTTCAGCCTGATCTTCTGGGATAAACTCAAAGAAATGACGTCGAATATCAAGAACGCCTCCAGGAGTTCCATCTTCAATAGGAATGGTAAACCGCCCCTCGGAGGCGATTAAACCGATATCACGAACCGCGACATCGCCAAAGTATTCAGGATAAGATTTCAGGTACATTCCCATAGTACCCCCGGTCCAGTTACCCAGGAGCGATAAATTCGGCCAATAATCGCGGGGAAGGAGTCGACCGGTGCGATTAACAATATTCTCAAGCTCTTTCGCGGTATGTTTCGCTTTAAAAAAAGTCGCCGATCGGAGTGAACGACGAATATCGGCGGGGATATCCCATCGATTGGAAAGAGTACCGTCATGAATATCTTTAATTAACGTTTCTTTTTCTCGATCTCCCATTCGAGCGATACCCAATAACGTGCTCGGGTTCGCCGCGATTACAAGAGCGACGTCTCGGCCTACGGATAATCTCAACGCGACATAATATTTAGCTTCAATGGATTTAATTCCCATCGTCGAAGGGGGCATACAGTAGGTTTGCCTGACAAGCGGATTTTGCATCGCGGCGGTGAGTCCCGTGATCGCGCCGCATGGAACGCCCGATTGTGTCGTTGTTTCTCGCCAATTACCAACCAATTGAAGTACGTTTCGCATTCCTTTTTCTGTGATTTTAGGATGAGCGTCAAAGGCTTGAATTCCCCAAATCGTCCAACCCATACGATAATTATTGAGAGATTCTTTCGTGACAGGAATTGTTTTAGGTTCGGCGGTCGTACCCGAAGTCATCGCGAACATTAAAATTTTGGTATCGGGAGCGAAAAGAGCGCCGACGTTTCCTTCACGAACTCGTTTAATGTACGGTTCATGCTCGTCGTAACCGCGAAGCGGAACGTGTTTCTGATAATCTTTCAGAGTCCGGATTTCGTGAAAGTGATGATCTCGAGCAAAATCACTATTGGAATTTTTTGTTATAAACTCCATCAACCGAGCATGTTGAACGACGCGTGTTTGACGAGTTTCATGAAGAAATCGACGAGCTTGTAGTCGAGCGCGAACTAAAAAGGGCCAGCCGACCGCGTCTTTAATCATGTAAAACATCGGGAAACTCCGTAAATCGAGTACTGAAAATATAAATTAATAATACTAAATATGCAAACAATAGATAATACGAACGGATTAAGGTTATTTTTTATCAATTTCACCTACCGATTTGGTGAGAATCGAAGAAAGTAACGAACCGACCGAATCGAGTTCAAGAAGGATTGATTCGACCGCGTTGAGAAAATAATCGACCTCGTCCTCACGGATTAAGAGTGGAGGTTGAATACGAAGAACGTTGGGATTGGATCGCGCCGTTTGAGTATAAATCCGATAGTTTTCCAGTAGAATCGCGGACAAATAGACCGTCGGAAATGAAGAAATCATCGAATCATATCCTGGAATCATCATAGACGATCCTGAATTGGTTTCACGATTGTGTTTTCTCATTATGTCGGAAAGAGGATTCAATTCCAGCCCCAACATCAACCCGGCGCCGCGAACGTCTTTGATTCGGTCGGTTCGTCGAGCGATATCAAGTAAACCGTTTCGCAGGCGATCGCCTTGAACTCGAGCGTTCTCGATGAGATCCTCTTCCAATAAAACACGAATCGCCGAAGAGCCCGCCGCGCATGCTAAACTACCGCCGGAAAAGGTTGATGTATGTAGAGTAAACGATTGGAATGTACCGTACGCCTTCATCCAAAGATCGCGTCGAGTCAACATCGCGCCGATCGGGATTAAACCTCCACTTAACGATTTCGCCAGAGTCATAATATCAGGCTGAACATTTTCATGTTCAACGGCGAACATTTTACCGGTTCGGCCGAATCCCGTTTGAACTTCGTCGACGATAAGAATCGTCCCGGTTGTACGACATAACTCTTCGGCGGACTTGAGATAATTTTGATCGGCGACGTTCATTCCTCCTTCGCCTTGAATCGGTTCAATAATAAACGCGGCGAATTGTTTAGATTTAAGAGCGTTTGAAAGGCTTTCAAGATCGTTATAATCGACCGACTGAATCGTTGGAATTAACGGTTGAAACGGCGATTGGTATTTTCGATTCATTGTCACCGAGAGTGCGCCGAGGGTTTTACCGTGATACGATTTTTCACAGGCCAAAAAACCGGGACGTCCGGTTACAAGTCGAGCCAATTTAAGAGCCGCCTCGACCGACTCGGCGCCGCTGTTGGTGAAAAAGACCATCTCCAATGAGTCGGGAGCGATTGTTATAAGTTCTTCGGCCAATCGAGCGGTATACGGATTAACCGACGATGGAATAAATCCGGGCGCTTGAGAAGTCAGCGCCGATTGAATCGACGCTACGATTTTTGGATGATTGTGACCATGATTCATTGAACCGAATCCGGCAACGAAATCCAAATATCGCTCGCCTGATGAATCATATAAGTATACACCTTCGCCGCGAACAAAAGTTTTGAGTAAATTTGAATCCTGAGTCAATTTAATGAGTACAGGATTGATATATTTTTCATAAATAGACTGTGACCGAGCCGTCGCACGGTTTACAGGAGTTTGTCGCGAATTCTCCGAAATTAATAAATTATCATCTGACGTTGTTGATGAATGTTTGTTATAATCGCCGTCAGTTTGATAAGAATTTTGATCGAAAGCTGTCGTCGAAATTCTCGCGCTCGACGCGTGAGTTCGCGCGATGATTTTTCGGATTGCGACGAGCCGACCTTCTTCAACTTCAAGCCCTTGAGACAACAACGGTGCGAGATCGAAACCATGACGAATCGCCGCGAGACCGATTCTTTCGATGCGATCTTGCTTGAGCTCTTTTCCAATGGAGTAATTGACAAACGTTCCGTCGAGTGTGAGCGTGATCGTTTCGGCCAAACAGGATGGAATTACTCCCCGAAAAAAGCGAATAATGCGCGATTTACCAGGCGTGGATCTTGGCACGCGCGAATAACCCGCCGAGAGAATCAGAACGTCGTTTCTCGGCTGTTTTTCAGGTAAAACATCGGCTGGAACGCCGACGTCGAGAACGATCGCGCCCGATTTAAGCCTGGAGGAATCAAGACAACCTCCTGAAGACGTGGCCGTGATGACGACATCGGCGTTTTGTACAGCCTCGGTGAGATTGTACTGAATCTTGGCGTTCCACTGTTTCGCCAATCGTTCAGATCGAGCCGACGGTTGGCGAGCGACCACGGTTAAGTTGTAATTCAAATGTGAGAGTCGCAAGGCGATCGCGGATGCAATGCTTCCGGGAATACCGACGACGCAGATTGAAAGTCGACGGTCTTCAAGACCGACTTCTTGAATAATTAGTCTAAAGTTTTCTAAAGTCGCATAAACGGTGAGACTATTTCCAGTTGTGATAGGTATCGTCGATCTTTCCGCCAAATACTCGCCATGATTGCCGACGATGGCGGTAAGCGAACCTAAACCTACCAACCGAGCGCCCCAATGTTGTGCGTCGACGACGGCTTGATCCATGAAATGAAGAGCCTCATCAGGCTTATTTAAAATATCCGCGGCCGACATTGGGATTTCATATAATCGACCGGTTGCGGATACAAGACCTGATTTATAATCAATTGAATCAATAACTTTAACAGTACGACATTCATCAGACGATGAAGACGACGATTCAATTCGCCGACACCGAACCGCTTGATGAGTGTGACGAATTAGGTTAAACAAACTTCCCGCATTCCAATCGTCGAGCATCGAGGCGTTTGGATCAAGATCAAGAAGCGATAAGCTTTGTTTAGAGAGAGGATGAACTAAAAAAGCGAATCGCACGGCGGAGTTAACCGTAATTTCAGTGTCCGTGTTGAAGGCCATGTTGGAACCATGAGATTTTTGCATTAGGAATTATCATCCTCGACTCGGTAAACTAAACGGTAATTAGGAACCATAACTTGATATAATGGAAAGCTCCTCGTCCACGTACAAAGCGTTTTTCGAAAGAGCGGACGAATTGATCGTTGTTAAACTCGGTAAAAAACGCTAAACTCGGTTTATAGATGATCAAACCGTCGTGATGCAATATCGGCGTTCGAGCTAATCGAGGTTAAATGAAAAATTCGAGTCGATTCGTTCAAATCGTACAAACCTATTGTATGAGCTTAATATCGCGGGAACTCTCGGGACAATTTTAGCAAATACTGCATTATTATTGCGTTACCAGGATAGCGGCTGAAAAATGGACAGTGGATTTAAACCGTTCTAGTCTACACTTGGAGTATCGAAGGGTTTGGTTTGGGTGTTTGAGTCTTGCCTCGGCTTCGCCTAGCACGATAGAATGGAGGCATTGAACATCATACGAACCGAATGGATCGAAAATGGCGAGAATGGTTTTACATCGAGTCGGCGTCGGTTTCATCTTGAGCGTGTTTGTTATTGGAGGAGCGTTCGCGCTACGTTATAACAAGGCTCAAATTCCAGTTCATTCAATTGGATTGAATAAAAACATATCTCTCGATTATCGATTAGAAACATTCGCTCCGAGCGAGCTGACGACAAACCCGGTATCAATGTCGGTGGATGATTCAGGAAAACTGTTCGTCGCCGAGACGAACCGTATCGTCATCGACGCGATATCGCCGAATCGTCTTGGATTGTCCAGTAGAGAGGATTTGTCGTTGAATTCGGTTCAAGATCGTGTCGACGCGTTAAAACGTATTGGAGCCGGACAATTACAAGCATGGTCGAGATTTGGAGAAACCATTCGGGTTATCGAAGATCGAAACGACGACGGCAAAGCCGATCATTCTGATATTTATGCAGATCAATTTAATGATTTAGCCGATGTGATAGGCGCCGGGATATTAAATGTAGGCGACGAAGTTTATTTTACATGCAGCCCGAATCTTTGGAAATTACGCTCTCGACGAACCTCCGACGGTCGAATCGAGGTAAAGCGCGACGTGTTGATCACCGGATTTTCTCCTCACTTTAGCGGAATCGGTCATTGTCTTCACGGATTGATCCAAGGACCCGATGGAAAAATTTATTTCTCGGTCGGCGATTCCGGGTTGAATGTCACTACAAAAGACGGAACTATAAAATTACTTGATACGGGCGCTATAATGCGCTGTGAACCGGACGGATCTCAATTTGAAGTCGTCGCCGTGGGATTACGAAATCCCCAAGAATTGGCGTTTAATCAATTTGGAGACCTGTTCACGGCGGATAACGATCAGGATCCGGGCGATCAAACACGGTGGATACACGTCGTAGAGGGGGGAGATTACGGATGGCGAAGCGGTATTTTACCTTTAAACGAATCTCCCTGGTTGCGTGAAAAGCTTTGGACTCCGTATTGGCCCGGCCAGCCGTCGTATATCGTCCCTCCGGTCGCGATTCTACCGACGAACTTGGGACCATGTGGATTAACATATTATCCTGGTGTCGGATTTCCTAAAGAGTTTAATGATACTTTTTTTCTGTGTAATTTTGGATATACTCAGGCCGCGAGCGGCGTGCAAGCGATTCGAATGAAACCGAAAGGCGCGTCTTACGAATTGACCGAAGTTGGAAATTTTGTGGACGGACTGGTGCCGACCGACGTTGAATTTTCATGGAAAGGAGAGATGTATATTAGCCGATGGGAAGAGGGAGGAAATCCGTCCAATAACGGTCGAATTGAAAGATTATGGTTTCCCGATCACGTTCGATCGGAATCGACCTTGAAAAACACGGTTTTATCGAAACCCGTCGCCGGAAGCGACATCGTAAGCGAACTTATCGACCTGTTATCTTCCGAGGATATTCGAATTCGGAATCGTGCGCAATTGCGTTTGACCGATCATGATGAAGCCGTCGAACCGTTGATCAATGTCGCCCGGACGTCGACGAACCGAATCGCGCGTATTCACGCGATTTGGGCTCTCGATTCGATGAGTCGAAAACGAACCAATCGCCTCGATAAGATCGTCGATTTGCTGTCCGATCATGATTCCGAAATTCGCGCCCAAACAGCTCGCGCCCTCGGCGACGCACGCGTTCAATTCGCCATAGATTGTCTCATTTCCTCACTAACCGACGTGGAGCCGCGAGTACAATTTCACGCCGCGATCGCTCTCGGTAAACTGGGCGATTCAAAGGCGTTTCAACCTCTGATCCAATTGATTAAGAATAACGCCGATCGCGATCCCGTACTACGACACGCCGCGGTTTTGGCGTTATCGAAGATCGCCGATCGGAATCAAATGGAGCGGACGGAGATCGATTCCAACGCTTCCGTTCGATTAGCCATCTTGTTGGCATATCGTCGGTTAAAGTCGGAAAACATCGCAAGATTTCTTAACGACCCCGACATGTTCATTTCAGTCGAGGCGGCGAGAGCGATCGTCGACGTCCCGATTCGACCGGCGGCGCGTCGGCTGGCCGAAATGTTGAATCAATCGTCATTACCAGATGCTTTGATTCGTCGATCGATGGAGGCGTGCAATATAATCGGAGGCGACGACGATATGCGTCGAATCGCTCAATTCGCCGCTCGAATCGACGTTTCCGATCTCCACCGAGCAGAAGCCGTTCGACTCTTAAAGAACTGGTTTAAGCCGGATTCTTTCAGTATATCGACCGGATTACGTCAATCTCTCGAACCTCGTTCGACGCCGATGAATTATTCAAGTATACGAACGTTTATTCCTTTATTTGTTCAAAACCCGACCGACGATATCGCCGAGGCGGCGATCTCGTTGATCGACGCCGCCGGATTCGCCGACGAGGGGGACGTGTTGGAACGTTTGGCTTCAAATGTTAATCTTTCAATCGAAATCCGACTTCACGCATTGCGCGTTATGATCAAATCTCATAAGCGTCATACAATTTCTCAGGTTCACAAATTAATCTCCGACTCTAATCCTTTGATTCAAATCGAGGCCTTACGTTTCATTATGAACGATCAACCTCGACAAGTTTTTCAGCGGTTGAAGAAAATGATTAAACATCCACTCGTACGGGTTCGTCAAAAAGCCTGGGAGGTTCTTGGTGAGGTTCCCGGAAACGACGTCGATGAATTGCTGATTCAGGGATTGGATGATTTATCCAAGGGTCGAGTCGACTTTGACGCCGAGATTGAGATCGTCGAATCGGCGAACAAGCGATCCTCTTTGTCGGTTTTAAACGCACTACACCGCTATCGTGCGGAAAAGTCAAAATCGAACGACCCTGTCGAATCGCGTCGATCGGCGTTAAGCGGCGGCGACGCGATACGAGGGGAAAGTTTATTCATGAACGGATCGGGTGAAACCGCGTGTCCTCGGTGTCATTCAATTCAATATCGTATGCTTGGTGGAAAAGTGGGACCCGATCTTTCCGGATTGGGATTGAGACGAAATCGACGTTATATTTTAGAATCGTTAACGGCTCCAAGTAAATCGTTGGCGATAGGGTATGAAACGACCGTCGTCGCGCTTTCGGACGGTCGAATCCTATCGGGAAAGATTCAATCCGAAAACGATAAAGAAATCGACGTTCTGATCGACGGACGACTCGAGAGAATATCGAAAAGTGAGATTGACGATCGAAAGATTGGAAAATCGGCGATGCCGGACGACGTCGTTAAAAATTATTCCGATCGTGAACTGCGTGACCTTGTTGAATTTCTCGCGAACCTGGGATCGGATTCAAGCCGATGGAGCAAATTCGGCCGATTCATCGAAGGATTGCCCAAGCGATCTCAATCTGATTTCTACCATGCCGGTATACGATAAACAACAACATTATTCAACCTAAAATTCGGTTATCGTGGAGAGCGAGATGCCCGTCGACCCTGCCGCTATTGTTATAATGATTATTATATCCATGTCGGGTATTCTAAATTGCGTCGTATTATTCTTCAGGCGGAAAACACGCGAATCGCAGATCGCCGATGAGTTTTATCTCGCGAATCGCAAGCTTGGAGCGGTCGAGACGGGAATCGGGATCGCGGCGTTATATTTCGGCTCCGCCGGTATCACGACCTTGGTCGCGTCGATCTATAAAACTAATCGGATTTCATGGTCTGTTTTATTAGAGATCGTCGTTTCAGTCGTCGCCGCATATTTGATCGGGGCGAGAATTCGAATTCAAACCGACGATTCAAACGACGCCACTACAATCACGTGGCTGGCGCGCGAATATCGAAGCGAAACGCTCGTACCGCTCGTATTCGCGGCGTGTATTTTGACGATCATACCGTCCGTCGCGCTGGTTCATGTTAAAATCGCCGAATCCATATGGAAAGAATCGTCGTTTTCCAATATTAATGGTCTTTATTTTATTCTAATTACAATTATCACAACAATGATTTCAATCACCGGATTGAAGGGAACGGTTCGATTTCAGGCGGCGGTTTTTGCGACGACGACTCTGTTTCTTTTAATGTCGGCGTTTTTCGCTTATAAAATCGCGCCCGATATTTTTACCGCGGGATCAAATAATGCCGTCGCTTCGTCTAGGCTTATCCGACCGTCGATTTTAGCGGATTCGCTCGAAACCTCGGTTTTCTCCTCTATTTTAATCGCGTGTGTTCCTATACTGAGGTTTTCGTCTATAATTCGATATCAGGCTTCCCAAAATAGCCGAATCGTTAAGCGCGGCGCGGTTTTATTCGCGGCGATTTCTATTGTGGGAGTAATTTTACCTTTATATATCATCGCGAGGTTCGCCGCGGCGAGTTTTCCCCCAAGAATCGACGAACAATGGAACATTCTCCCAAATCCAATTTTAGGTTCGTCGTCGGATGATTTTAGTAGAATTATACCCGTGATCGCACGATTTATTAGTGTCAAAGTATTCGGACGATTCCATATAATTTTCCCAAATCTACTTATTCTTTCGTTTACGGCGATTGCGATCGGTTCTTTCATCACATACATCCATTTATTTGGTTCAATTTTTTCAAAAAATATTTATTCGCGCTTTCTTCGCGGTAATTGCGGCCTCTCCGAAGCGGTTTTAGTCGGTCGCGTTTCAATGATTCTCGTCGGTCTTATATTGCTTCTAATCATTATTATTGAAAATAATTACGCGTCGAATTTTCGTCCGTCGGTTTTATTGACCGAGATCGCGATGACCTCGGGTGCGATCGCGGTTCAATTTATACCTTCGCTTATCGATCGATTGTACTTGAAACATTGGTCGAAATACGGCGTCGTCGTCGGTTTCTCGGTCGGAGTCATAATCGTCGTCTTAACGAGCGATTTGGCGACGGCGATCTTTGCGAAGGTATGGCCTTCGTTATTGAATCGACAAGTATTTCAGTATTTACATTCAAATTATTACCTACCGGCTTTCTTTATAAATATATGCGTTTTAATTATTGTCGGCGGCGTTCATCGATCGCTTCGTCGCGACGATCATGGTTGAATGCGCCTAGGGCGTGTGATTAGTTGGCGAACGCGAGTTTTTGATTCATCAACTCGAAGGTTTTCGTCCCGTCGAGATAGACGCTACCGTCGCGTTCGACGAAGATCAGGTGAAGCGCGAAGTATTGGCTTTGAGCGTCGAATCCCCCGCCTTTTTTCGCTCCCTTTTTGGTCGAGGTTTTCGCCTTTTTCTCGGCGGGTTTGGGCGCCAGCGCAGTGGGATCGACGAGTATAACCTTCACATATTTCTCGGTCGGCGAGAGCTTTAAACCCTCGTCTTCGGCGGGAAGAGTCGAGGCGAGGGGGGTGATGTCGTCGACCGTCGACGTCGTTTTGAATTTGGGTCGAATTTGCGAGATGATCTCGTCGGCGGCGCCGGTCGATTCTTTGGTGCAAAGCGATCGCAACTTCGATTTGTCTTCGCTGATAAACGCCTCGGCGGCGGTTTTCGCGTAATCCTCGACCGATTTCGGCCTTCCTTGAATCATCTTCATCACGTTTTGACCGATCAACAATACCACCAGGACCGCGGCGATTAGTGGAGCGTATTTTTTGAGCAGCGGTCCGTATTGCTCGGACAATTCTCCCATTCCCGTATCGAAACCGAACGATGTCGGTTGATACGATCTCGATCGTTGTTTTCCCTTTTTATTCGGATCGCCGAGAACAATTTTACCCCCTTGATCCATATAAAAAGTCGCGTCGCACGCCTTGCAGTGCATTTTCGCGTTGAGACGATCGGGAGGCACCGAGTACACTCGATCACATCTGGGACAGGCGATCGGGATCATCGTATCGTTTCCTTATTTATGTTCATTACGATCGCTATCGACGCGAACTTGACGACCGAGGTCGCTCGATCGACCGAAATGATTACCGCGAAAGGATGATATTTATCAGTAAAAATATTGCGTCGCTTGTTGTATGACGTTATATCGATATTATCACTAACATCAAACGACGATTTTTACCGATTGCGTTATCGGCTTGCCGCGATCAAAATCGGTCGACTTCAGCGTGGAACGATGAATTTTAACCTAACCGATCGCGCCGTGAAGTGAAAGAGGATTCCGAAGCCGAGATAAAAAATCCTGAAACCGGATGAGACGAATTTCCGCACGAAGTCGATTATCAGTTTGCGTCGTACATGGAATGACCCTCGCATTGTGAATCCACGACGCGGCGGTTAGAATTCAATCCGCTCCTGAAACGACGTAAGGGCCTAAAAATATGCGAGTTCTGATTACCGGCGCGACCGGCTTTGTCGGAGGGCGCCTTACCGAGCGCCTGCTTGAGGCGGGCGATGTTATCGTCGGTTTGTCCACATCGGGAACATGGCCGCGATCATTATCTCACCTTAACTCTCATGCCCGCGTGGAAGCATTTAATATCGCTTCAGCCGGTCCCGCCGCTTGCACCGAGTTAATCAAGCGTAAGCAGCCCGAGGTGATCTATCACCTCGCGGCTCAGTCCAATCCTCAAGCCAGCGTTGATTTTCCGATTGAAACCTGGAATGTGAACCTCGGAGGGACTCTCAACCTGCTTGAAGGCGTTCGACTTTCCGAACTTCGCCCTCGCGTCGTGTTAATCGGTTCGGGCGTGAGTTATGGAAGTCCCCCGACTGAATTTATCCCGGTCGATGAAAATTGTCCCTTACGACCAAACAACCCCTACGGCGCCAGTAAAGCCGCGGCTGATATTTTGGCGATTCAGCATGTTTTAGCGTATAACGCCGATATCGTCGTCGCTCGTCCGTTTAATCACGCAGGTCCCAGACAATCTGAAAAGTATGTACTTGGAGGCTTGGCGCGGCAAGTCGCCGAGGTGGAACGCGGCCTAAAAGAATGTGTCATTGTCGGTAATCTTGACGTCGTGCGTGATTTTACCGATGTTCGTGATATCGTCGAAGGATACTATTTATTGGCGAAATTAGGCGCCGCGGGTGAAATTTATAATATTGGACGGGGCGTCGGAACAAGAATTCAAGACGCACTCGACTTTCTGATTTCACAAGCCAATCGGCCCATTCAAGTTCACGTCGATCCCGCGCGAATGCGAGCAGTCGATTCTCCTTATTTAGTCGCAAATCCCGCTAAATTTCGCCGAACGACGGGTTGGTCGCCAAAGTATACAATTGAACAAACTTTAAAAGATATGCTTGACGAACAACGACGAGCGATTATGCAATAAACGCGAACGACTTGCTTTTCGCCGATTATTATCAATAATTCAATTCTAACAGTTAATGTGAACTTTTGCAAAAGAATCGTTCGGTTGTCGTGAATCAGTGCACAGATATGCAAGAAATCGTTCGTGGCGCTTTGGTCGGTCGTTATCGACCACGTTGATAGAATTGTGACTTGTCGGTCGATCGGTGTTCGATGATTGAAGAACAATGAACGCGCCGTTCTTTCGACCTCGATTTGGCTCTCGGTTATTCACGATGGATCGTTAACGACACAACCCGGTTATCGACACGATATCGACACGGCGACGGTCGGTTGTTTTCGTGAAATTCCTCTGTTAAAGTGCGTTTTGAAGTCGATTCAAGCGGGGTTGTCGACAGAACGAAGCTCCCTCTGTATTCTTCTTATTCTGTTGATCGATTTCACCTGAATCAAGTAAGCAATGAACACGCGATCGCTCGGTCCGATCGATGCGTATCTCGCGAAACGGCCGATCGACGATACCGACCGACCGAAAACGTTCACTTTGCCGGGTTGATCCGGCGACACTGGGGAGATGGAATGAAGGTTCTCTGCGATCGCGATGGATTGTTCACGGCGTTTAGTATGATCGACGGGGTCGCTCCCGCGCGCAGTCCCAAACCCGTTTTGCAGAACGTGAAGTTCATCGCCGATCCCGATCTCGGCACGATTCTCATGGCGACGGACCTTGAACTGGGGATTCGCCACCGGGTGATCGGAGTGGGGATTGATGAACCCGGCGCCGTAATACTACCGGGCGTTCCCGTACGATCGATCCTACGCACAATCAAGGAACATGAGCTATCGCTGGCGACCGAGGGAGATCATATCGTCGTTCGAGGCGTCCATTCCGAGTTCAAACTCACGAGCATCGATCCTAACGAGTTTCCCGAGGTCCCTGATTTCGCTGCGACTTCGTACCATGTCGTCACCGCTGCGAATCTCAAACGAATCATTCGTCGCACGATTTTCGCCACCGACACCGAAAGCACACGATACGCTCTGGGAGGCGTTTTGATTGAACTCCAACCTGAATCGATCGCGATGGTTGGAACCGACGGCCGACGCTTGGCGTACGCAATGGCGGTCGCCGAGGGAGAAAACAGCCCGCCGACTCCGACAGGCACCCCCGTCGTCCCTGTGAAATCGCTTAAGCTGATCGATCGCAACCTAAACGACGACGATCCTCCCGTTCATATAGCGATTCAGGGAACGACCGCGATTCTTGTAAGAACCGAGAACAGCGTCATTTACAGCCGACTTGTCGAAGGCCGATTTCCCCAATACCGCGATGTTTTTCCCAAAGGCGCCGAGATTCGCATTCCTCTCGAAGTCGGAGTGCTGAAAAATACCGTCGAACAAGCTTCGGTGGCGACAAACGACGACAGCCGCGGCGTCGATTTCGATTTTGACGAGGGAATGCTTCGACTTTCAAGCCAGGCCGCCGATATCGGATCGTCTCATGTCGAACTGCCCATTCAATACAGCGGACCCCGATTGACGATTCGATTCGACCCGAAGTATTTGCTTGAAGCGCTTAAAGCGCTCGACGATTCATCGACGATCCATGCGGAGTTAATCGATCCCAAAAGCCCCGCGGTGTTCAAAACCGACGATCTCTATCAATACGTTGTTATGCCGTTGGCGCGAGATAATTGATCGCGCCGCGATTCGATGAAATCAGATCGTCGCCGAGGTGAATTCAACGACGCCTTGGCAATTTTACACTCGGGGTGCTAATATCGAGTTAGAATAGTCTACCTGGAGAGACAAATCGAAACAATCGTTTCGCGAACAAGCTCGCGCCGCTTGCTTCAACGCCATAAGGGGGTCAAAATTTCCTTAAGTCGCGGCTGAGATCGGTCGGCGAATTGACGACAAAGAAACTCCTTTCAAGAGATTCAAACCATGAAGATTAATAAATACACAATTCTTCACATTATATTCCAAGGAAATTCTATATCGATTATGATTTTCTCCGCGGCGATAACGATCGCACTTGGAGCGGGTTTAAACGCGGCGACATATCAGGACGACGCCAAGGTGGAAAAGCGGAAAAACAATCCGAATCTCATCGATAAAAACGGCAAGGATCTAAACGCGGGAGCGGCGGCGGATCACGTTGATAAAAAAGCGAAAGGTCGAGCCGGAGTTACCAAAAAGAAAGCGGCGTTTCGCGTTCCAACGATTCCTCCGCAAAATCTTAAAGCGAATCCCAATCTCTTCTTTGATCCGTTACTCGCCGCGTCGGCCAATTTGCCGAGAACTCCGTTTCATTTTCGGATTCGGGCGCGTTCCAGCGAAATGCGCGGAGGAGCGACGTTTTCCTATTATCCATCAAGGCTTGGAACAAAAACTTCTCCGATTATTATGATTCATGAACGTAGTCAATCGCCGATCGATTTTGAAACTCCAATCAAGGATTTAAATGAAACGGGTTTGGCTCAAAGCATGCAAAAAGCGGGTTACGCGGTATTGGTGGTCGATCTTCGAGGAAGCGATTTCGAATTCCGCCAACCCATCGGCGCGATTGAACGAGAACCGACTTCGGCGCTATCCGATCTTCAAATCGCTTACCTCTTTCTGCTGGATCGACACAACCGCGCCGAGCTCAATTTGTCAAATCTCGGCGTTTTAGCTCTCGGCGATGGATGTAACCTCGCCGTTGCGTGGGCGTCGGCTCGCGGCGCGGCGGTTTCAAGCGCCGATCGCGGCTCGGATATCGCATCAATGGCGCTGATTTCACCGCGACCCGATCTCTTCGGCTCGCGTATTCAAATCGCTCTAGCGTCGCTCGCCGCGCGAATTCCACTCTTTCTCGCAGCTGGAGAACGCGACGCGCCGTCGGCGCAGGTGGTGCGCGATACGCGCAATCTTTTGGCTCGAATTCCTCAGAGCAAAACCGAGATCTTTCCCACCTCGCTTCAAGCTTATAAGCTAATGCGATTATGGCCTAAAGTCGCCTCGGCGACGACGAAATTCTTCGACTCGACCACAAAGTTTCGCGGAGTCGATTGGGAACCAAGATACAATTTATCGCCGCTCGATTATCAAAGCGTCGAGGCGACGCCTAATATTCCGCCGAAAACTCCGGCGGCGTTTCCTGAAGCTAAATGAACGTATTATTGTTCATTATTGATTTTGATTCGGCGAAAATCGATCAATAAATGCAAAAACGTCGTTCGATTGCGATGAATCGAACGACGCGACGCTTAACCTATTACATAAAATGTTCCGAGCGATTATTTGCCGTAATTAGCGCCGCGAAGCGGGGGTCCGACTCCGGTGACCGGAAGGTAATAAACGTCGGTCGGCACACGATCGCCGGGACGATAATATCCGAGATCATACTCGGCCTCCCACGGCGGATCCATAACCGCGTTGTACGGTAAAGCGGCGATCTGAACGATAAACAATCCAAAAGACATAAATGGTTGTAAAATCTGAGATCGCTGATTGGATTCTTTGGGATCGTCAAGCGGGTAAGACATATAACGTCCCGCCGGTCCAAAAAATTGTTCGGCGCTATGTCCGTATCGCTCAAGCGAGGCGTCTTGAAAGTAAAGCGGTAAGTGACACGTCGCCGCGGCGGCCCACGCTTTACGACTCGGCGTCCATTCTCGAGCGCCCATCGGTACAAATTCCTCAGGAACCGGAATCGGTCGAATCGCACGAGCTTCGGTTGGGCTGGGAGCACGCGGTAAAACGATACCCGAGGTCGTTGTATCACCCGGAGCGGATTCCTCTCGGGCTAAATCGACGATCGGAACCGATCGTGATTCACGTTCTTGCGCCCGAGCGATTCGCTCAACCTCGCGCTTCGATTCTTCGCTTAACCCATGCTTTGGTTTGTAAGTGATAGGATCAGGCATAGAGACTGATTCCGAACGAGGCGTCTGAGACGGAATCAGATCAACCTCGCGAGCGGGTTCAATCGGATTGTCTCCATTCAGCAATCCATTCGAAGTCGTGGTGGAATTTGACCGTTTGGGTTGATCTTCGGCGATACGAGTCGTCGTGGGGTACGACCGATCGTTCTCACCGGGTAGAGGCGGTAAATCCAACTTGGAACTTGATGAAGAATTACTGGAATCTAAAAGAGATTCCTTCGACGACACGGTTGAGGAGATCGTCGGTTCTTGTACAACGCCGTCGGTCGCCGTGGAATTTAAATTCGGCGTCGGGGTTGGAACCGGTAAAGGAGGAATAATAACCGTCGATCCCGATTCTTCTTTCAACTCGTTATTGTGATTTTCCGGAACGTTCAATGGAGGAAGATCCTCCAATTTCGGCTCTGCGATCGGATTTGTTTGTTCTTTCAACTCTTTTTCATTGATATGATTCGGCGCATCAGCCGACGCGCCGGGTTCATCGTCGTTGATAATTAAAGGGGTATCGCCGATACCGATCGGAGATCGTTCTTCATTGCCACCCTTTGGTTTCATATTCTTGGAGAGTTGCTTTGGAATCGCTTTGGTGGACGTGGATGAATCATCCACCTTCGACGTCGTCAAATCGATAGGCGGCGGGGCCGGAAGGTTTTGAATTTGGTCTGGAATCGCACGAATCGGCGGAGGAGCGTCGGAATCGGTTTTTGTATCGTCGTCGTTGATAATCAAAGGGGCGGTATCGACGCCGTTAGTCGGACTTTGAATCAATTTTGATTGAGACATTGATCCATTTTCATGAATCGTGTTCGCGTTATTATCCGAAATCTTTGGTCGAGCCGTTTCTCGCGGATTGAGAACCGATCCGCCCTCGTCGGTTGAAGGAGTGGATGTTGTAAGATCATCTTTTGTTGATCGAAAAGTTTTCGAGGTCGATTTTCTTTTTGTGAAAGTTTTTGCTTTGGGACGATCCGGAGCGGGTTTTGGTTGCGAATCGGCGGGATCGTCGTCGCTCATTCTTGTTCGTTGAATGGCGTCGTCATGATTGGAGGTTGAACTTCTCACATCGTCCGATTCCAACAAAGGAGAAGCGACGACGAATCCACCCGAACGCATTCGATCCGATCGACCCCGAACGGAATTTTTGGACGATTGAGCGACGATTTTTGAATCGACCTTTGAACCGTCGTCTTCCCGCAAACCGCGCTGTGCGGCGGCGATGCTTTGTTTAAGCAACGCTCGTTCGGCGGAATCAAGTTCAACCTGTTTGTCTTGCGCCTCGCGCAACAACTCCAACGCTCGTTCATATTTATGAAAAGAAAGATAATCACGGCCGTTGCGAAGCAAATTACGCGCGCTCCGACCGGCCATTGTTGGATTATATGTTGCGGTTTTTTGATTCGGAGTCGACGGTTGATTCGTTGAAACTTGTCGACGAGCCCAGGCGAAGGAACTTGTCGCGATCAAGACCGACATCGACGCGACATAAATCCAACAAGCGCGACGCATTCGTAACCTCCCTGTCCGATTGATTTCAGATCGAGACGAACCGTCTTGTTGAACCGCCGACTTCAGACGAATCCGATTCTCAACGGTCATCACGTGAAATGCTCCCGTTACTTAACCGATTGGTTCTCAATCGACAAGACGGATTTCGCGGAATCGATTAGAATTCCACAAGATCACCCTGAAAATTAGACGGTTTCCGTTCAAAAGTTCCTGAAACATTTAAAAGACTTGATGAGATGAACCGAACGATTCGAAGTCTGAACATTCGCTCCAATGGATATCGAAGGATTTCAAATTCGGCTTAATTTTCATCAAGCCGAGCCCCGGGTCGATTCGCCGTCGGTCGAGAATGTGCTGTAATTGGGAGCTTCCTGCGTAATAACGATATCATGCGGATGGCTCTCGAGCACGGAAGCGCCCGTGATTTGAATAAATCGCGTTTTGGACCGCAAATCATCAATCACGCGTGTACCACAATACCCCATTCCCGCTTTCAATCCGCCAATCAATTGAAATACAAACTCAGCGAGCGGACCCTTAAACGGTACACGACCTTCAAGACCTTCGGGAACAAGTTTGAGGGAACCGTCATGTGATCGAGCCGAACTGTCCTGACGATAACGCTCATGCGAGCCTTTAGCCATAGCGCCTAAAGAGCCCATTCCGCGGTAAGACTTGAAACTTCGACCTCGGTAAATAATCATCTCGCCGGGGCTCTCGGTCAAGCCGGCGAAAAGCCCGCCGATCATCACGCAATGCGCTCCCGCGGCGATCGCCTTAACAATATCTCCTGAATATCGAATACCGCCATCGGCGATGATAGGAACTCGACCCGCGGCGGCTTTGGCGGCATAGTGAATCGCGGTAATCTGGGGTACGCCGACTCCAGTGACAACGCGTGTCGTGCAAATCGAACCCGGACCGATTCCAACCTTGATCGCATCGGCGCCGGCTTGAATCAGCGCGGAAGTTCCCTCGGCGGTCGCCACATTTCCGGCGACGACGTCAATATCAAAGTCATGCTTGATCCGTTTCACGGTTTCAATCACGTTCCGACTGTGCCCATGCGCCGAGTCGACGACGATGACATCGACCCCCGCCTGTAAAAGAGAGGCGACACGCTCAAAATCGTGAACGCCTACCGCTCCGCCGACCCTCAACCTTCCGCGAGCATCCTTGCACGCGTTGGGATATCGATGAAGTTTGTCGATATCACGGATTGTGATCAATCCTTTCAATCGATATTCATCGTCCACCAGAAGCAACTTCTCAACTTTGTTTTTGGTAAGAATCTGGTCGGCGGCTTCAAGACTTGTATCGGGAGGCGCGGTGACGAGCTTTCCCTTGGTCATCACCTCCTCGATGCGCAGGTCGTTCGACTCGAGAAAGCGCAAATCACGGCGCGTGAGAATTCCCTTAAGGAATCCGTTCACGGTGATTGGAACTCCCGAGATATTATGACCATGCATAATCTCGCGAGCCTCGCCGACGGTCGCGCTCGGCGGTAGCGTGATCGGGTCGACGATGATTCCGTTCTCGGATCGTTTTACCTTATCGACCTCGCGAGTCTGTTCTTCGATTGAAATATTCTTATGAATAATTCCCAAGCCGCCTTCCTGAGCGAGCGCGATCGCGAGCTCGGCCTCAGTAACGGTATCCATCGGCGCCGACAGAATGGGGATGTTCAGAGGAATTCGCGCGGTCAAACGCGTGCGCGTATCCACTTGGCTGGGAAGGACTTCAGAATAACCAGGTTCAAGCAATACGTCGTCGAAAGTGATGCCTTGGTAGGCGATTCGATCCTGCATGGGGTGGAAAGCCTCAACTCCCTTGGTCGGGTTTGACCCACGAGCGTCATTCCAAACAAGGTGAATCACCGAGCGCCTTTCCTGGATCATTACAGCCTTGAACGATGAAAACCGCAAGCTGAACGGATCGATTTCGCCGAATTGAATCAATTAGAAATAAATAATTATGATCATAATTCTAAAGATAGGCTGAAAAACGTGGAAGCCGATTGACGGGCCGTGTCGATGAAGTTAGCGTTAAGCGCAATCGATGGATCGCTCGTAAATCATCTTCGATCGAGGTTCCGACAATGAAATTCAATCGACGTTTATTAGTTTTAATAATAACATTTTGTATAATTATAGGATTGACGACGGTCCGTTCAAGACGGTCCAATATTCAAGCGGCGCAAGGCGACGCTAAAGTCATTTCATCAAAAAACAGTGAATCCACCGAGGTTAAAACGATTCGCGCACTCCTCGATCGGCAGGTGGATGATTGGAATCAAGGGAATTTAACAGGGTTTCTAAACGCGTATTGGAGATCGCCCAAGGTCGTTTTCCAATCGGGCGACGTTCGATTCGACGGTTGGGATCAAGTTCAGGAAAGGTATCTTAAGAGGTATGGAAAAGATTCCAAAACAATGGGAAAACTTCGATTTGAAAGCCTTGAGATCGAGCTACTGGGAATAAACGACGCGTTCGCTCGAGGACGATTTCAACTTGAAACGTCCAATGGTAAAAATCCAACGGGGCTATTTACGCTGATTCTTCACAAGTTCCCCGAGGGATGGAAAATCGTCCACGATCATACGTCGACGAAAAGCGGTTAATCCTCGTCGATCTCAAGAATCGTCGGATTAACCGGTCTTCGAGCCAGAAAATCGAATCGACGGTCAAAAGATCGACAAACAAGATAAACGACAATCCAATGAATCCCGATTGAGACGATATAGATTAAAATAAAATTCCAGGGATAAAGCGAGCTTTCGCCGAATCGAAGGAATGATTTCCCACTGATTAATAACCGCATATTTTCAATCGAAAGCAGTGATACTAAAAAAATAAAAGGTTGAGAAAAAATGAACGTCCAGTAAGATAAGCTTAACGAAAATCGACTATAAATAAACGGAAGGTTTAAACTCAATATAGCGACGTTCCATAAAAACCAAACGCTAAATCCTTTCTGTAAACCTTGATACGATCCTTTAAGCTTGAGTTTACCGTTATGAGCGGTGATAAATGCGATCCAGACGCCGCAAACCGCGATCGTCCAGGAAAACGTGATTAAAGCGATCAATCCCAAGACGACACCGACAATATGCACGCCTCCATAAATAAGACCAATCATCCATAATAGTACTAACGGTAACGTCGTCCATTTTGCTCGCCAAACGGCGCCCAAAGCTTTGCCGAATAGTATTTCTCTTGGAGACAAAGGACTTAATAAAATAGCGGTCCAGGTATCGGCGTCGATTTCTTGATCGATCGACGTTCCCGTATAGATCAGAATTAAAATCGACCAGCCGAGAAACCAAACCGTGGAGGCGCTGCGAATATATTCATTCAAACTCGAAAAACTCGAATTATTACCGCTATTTTTAATCAAATCAGATAAGTCGTTCATTATTTCAAAAACGACGAAAAGAATAAAGAGAAACCCGATGATTTTCATCGGTGCGTTGAAACCGTTTACAAAGGCTTCTTTCCATAACATCGGTCGATCGCCGCACGGAGGACGTTTGACTGCGCGAAAAAATCGTCTTTTATCCAGGTCGATCCATCGACCTTTTTTACCGATAAGAGGCCTGGAGCCGATATCCTCAAGCTTGCGGAACGCGCGACGTAAACGATAAGAGGCGAGCGCCGTGAACGCGCAGCCGTAGATAAATTGATAAAAAACTAGCTTTAATAGTAAATAATGTATAGAAAAGCCGTTCGGAACAACCGTCGCGTTGTAATAAACGACGTCGGTCGGCAAGGCGAACGGATGGGCCGGGTAGATTTGCTCGTTAAGAACGCTAACAATATGAATGAATCGATTAGGACCTGTCAAGTTGGGGAATAAAAAAATGCCGTGGAAGATGAATGTGAACAAAGATAAAAAATATGATATACCAAAAATAGCCAATATAGCCGTTATCGGTCTTTTTGAACCGACCGAGACGCATAACGCCAGCGATCCTGTGATCCACATCGATGTTAGTAAGTGAATATGACAAAGCAGCGTCGTCAGAAGATCGATTCCGCATAATGAACAAAGGACCGCGATTATTGGTAAACCGATTATGACGATCATCGTCGTTCTGGCGACCGCGGCGATTAGAACGTTTAATACGATCTCCAATCCCGACAACGGAGTCGCCATCAGAAAATGGAGCGTTTTTCGTTCGCGCTCCTCGGGAATTTTTGTCGACGTCAATCCAATCGTCAGAAATATGGCGATTCCAAATTCAATAAAATAAAGAATTATTAATACTTTAAATATTAAATTTGAAAATATATGAGGTTTAATTGCTTCCGCTTGTTCTGGAAAAATTCGCGTCAATAGCCATATGAAAAAGAGGAGTATTAGTATTATTACGCCAACAGCGATTCGTATTCCAAACATATCATGTTTTTTCGCCGCTCTGACCATATCGCGCTTTATAATACATAAATTCATGGCATATATTCCTTCGATTCATTTGTTTGCGTTCCGGCGTCTTCTACTCGATATTCGTTCAATAATCGGCGCGGAGCTCCGATTTCAATAACTTGAATCTCGCCCGTGTAATCTTTGGCTTGAGGATTTAGAAAACCTAGTTTTTCTGATACAAAAGTCGCAGTCGATTTTGCATGGATTGAGACGCCCAGCGGTACACCCAGATCACAATCGAGTCCCGAGGGAATATCTAGTGATAAAACCGGCTTATTCGCCGAATTGATCCAATCGATCCAGGTTTGAAACATCCCCTCGACCGGTCGAGACAATCCTGTTCCAAAGATCGCGTCGATGATCCAATCCGCTCCATCTAAACAGTTTGGTCGATTTAAACTCGATTTAATCGACGTTTGGCATGACTGAATGATTTTTGACTGCTCGAGAATATGATATTGAACTTTAGCGTCGGCTGAAAGTCGATCAAATTCCGCAAGCCAAACGACCTCGACTTGGTAACCCCAACAATCAAGAAACCGAGCGACGACCCCTCCGTCTCCACCGTTATTACCAGGACCACAAATGATGAGAACACGCGACGTCGATTTCACACGGCTCCGAATCGTCTCGGCGGCGCCTCGACCCGCGTTTTCCATCAGCACCAGCGTAGAAAGACCGAATTCATCGCGAGCGCGCTCGTCAATCGATCTGACCTCGAATCGACTTAACGCGCGTAATCGCATAATTTTGTCTCCAATCTTTGATGTACCTTAATTAAGCGAAGAACTTGGCCAAAAGAAACGCCGCGGTCGCGGCGATTCCGCCGATTAAAGTCGTTTGAGCCGCGCCTTTAAAAGGATTGATTCCCGTGAACCGTCCCTTGATATAACCAAAGATCGCGAGCGCGGTCAATGTAACGCCCACCGATACGCCGAGCGCCGTCGTCGGATTCTTAATAAAGATATACGGAAATAAAGGAATCATACCTCCGCCAATATAAGATCCCGCGATCGTCAGCGCGCTTGTTAACGCGCGGCGCGGATCGGGCTTTTCCAAACCGAGCTCAAATTTCATCATAAAATCAACCCACTCTTTTGGCCGAGATTCAAAAACGTTGAGAATCGGCTCGATCTGCTCGGAAGTCATTCCATATGCAAGAAAAACCTCGGCGACCTCGGCTCGCTCGATCTCAGGGTATTTGACGACCTCCTCCTTTTCACGTTTCAGCTCACTATCATAATGCTCGGCGTCACTCCGAGCCGCGAGGAATCCGCCCAAACCCATCGCGATCGACCCCGCGGCGATTTCCGCAAGTCCCGCGGCGACGATAATATGCGACGACACGGTCGTTCCGGACAATCCCGCCGCGAGCGCGAATGGAACGGTCAGGCCGTCGGACATTCCGATAACAATATCGCGTACGGTTTCACTCGCGGTGAAATGCTGTTCAATATGAGCGGGTCGACGCATTGTGAAGTTCCTTATTGATTCGTGAATATCAAGCTTATAATCAATTCAATACTAATATTAGCGACGTTATTCCGTCGAAACGTTGATGAATGAAAAAAAAAGCACGACCGATTCCGGTCGTGCCGAACCCGTCAGGTACGGAAAAACGACTCTATCAAAATTCTCGGTTAAAAGGAAATCTCTAACGATCTCATTTCGCCTGGATTTCCTCGACCGAGCCGAGCTTGAAAACGACTCCAATCATGCGAGATTTTCGTTGAGAAAATCGCGTCTCGGATCGAATTACTTTCAAGCCCTCGGAAGCATCGCGTAACTAATCGACGGAACGGTTGAAGCGGGATTGAACGAGCCCAGGTAGACGCCGTTCGGGTTGATAGGCGTCGGGTGAGGCGTGAAGGGATTGAAGGTCGTCGAACTTACCGTCTTCGCGGAAAGCTTGGCGCCGTAGGAGATCGACGGAACGGTCGAAGCGGGATTGAACGAGCCTAGATAAACGCCTGTCGGGTTTGTGGGCGTCGGGTGAGGCGTGAAGGGATTGAAGGTCGTCGAACTTACCGTCTTTGCGGAAAGCTTGGCGCCGTAGGAGATCGACGGAACGGTTGAACCGGGATTGAATGAGCCCAGATAAACACCTGTCGGATTTGTCGGGGTTGGGAATGAAGGAAAAAGAGTACCAAAAGCCCGCCGAATCGGCGGTGTTTGCGCATTCGTCGGCGTATGAATCGTCGACTCAAATCGAGCGAGAAGACGATCGTGAATCGCGAGATTACGAGCTTCGATTCGTTGAACCAACATGGCGCGCAAGTCGGCTCGTTCGGTTGCGACGAGCGATGCGTCGATTGTTCCATGGGGCATGAAAGCCGCCGGAACATCGCGTCGTTCCAGACTTTCCAGCGAAAGCGAACAGTTCGTCGATTTGCGGTTGTAGCGATTCATAGAAGCGACCTCAATTGGTTGAGTCTTTGTTCCGATTCGATATTTCGGTCGACGACCCGTCGTCAAAACGATCGCTCGACCGTACAATGAACGCGTTCTGGTCGACCGTCGTACGCGAAGCGATTCATGAAACGGTACGATCGATCGATCCGCCAAAATCAACCAGATTAAGCTGATTTTGGACCAATTAGACACCCGAGATCGGACAATGCGTGATTGTAAGTGAATCAAGTTGATTAGTCAAGCCTAGTTTCTTTATTCCATCACCGCGGTTGTTTGTGAAAGACGTCTTGCCGGCCATGATGATTGGACTTCGTGTTCTTTGTTTCGCTGGAACTTACGCACTGGCGTTGGGTTGCGACTTAACGCGTTTTTTTCTCCAAACGCGTCGGGGATGGCATCTATCGGTCGCTCTCACGGCGCTCGGCTGGCTTGTTCAGGGCGCCTATCTTGCGAACCTAACGATACAAACACATCATATACCGGTAACGACTTTATTTGAATCTTTACTTGTTTTATCCTGGATCCTGACCGCGATCGACCTCTACCTGACGCTGCACGCTCGAAAACCGACCGCGATCGGGCTTTTTATTCTCCCGACGGTGATCGCAATTTTAATGATCGCCGAATTCGCGCGTTCGACTTCGACCTGGAACTGGTCGCAATGGAACGATCGAGTTCGATTCTGGGGAATCACTCACGGATTCTTCCTTTTATTGGGAGCGGCGGCGACGTGCGTCGCATTTGTTTCAGGTCTTATGTATATGAAGCAATCTAATAAACTCAAGCATAAAAAACCGCCGCGATTCGGCGTCGTTTTGCCAAGCCTTGAACAATCCGAGCGTTGGAATCGTTGGGCGATAACGATCGCGTTTCCACTACTAACGTTTGGGTTATTAATTGGAATGATCTTGAACGTCGCGGCGCGAGGAGAAGCGGGTCGACCGATCGCCTGGACCGATCCCAAAATTCTCAGCGCATCGGCGATGTGGTTCGTCTTCGCGGTCTTGATTCACGCGAGATTTCGACCTGCGATGCGCGGGCGTCGTGTCGTCGCGTTGACGATGATCGCTTTCGCTTTTCTGGTTTTCACCTGGTCGATCACGTTGATTCTTCCATCCGAGCACGACGGACCGAAATCGCGTGATAAAGAATCACGAAATTCTCATTCTTTAAATCGATTAAAAACCGACGTCGACAGTTTCGCGTTCATTTTTCGGTCGAGCGACGATTCAAAAATCTTGGTCGAATCGATCGTTCAAGGAGGTCGTTCGTGAAACTTTTAGCGGTCGGAGTCGATCATCATTCGTCGTCTCCGGCGATTCGCGAGGCGATTGCTTTTAACGAATCTAAATCGGCCGCCGCGCTCGAATCATTAAAAACACTATATCCGAACGCCGAATTCGTGATTCTATCCACTTGTAATCGTGTGGAAATATATATCGCCGCCGACGAAGGAACGATGTTACCGACGTTTGAGGAAATCGCTCAATTTTTATCCGATTTTCACGAAGTTCCCGCCGCGAATCTCAGAGAGCATCTTGTCAAGTATCACGACGAGCGGGTTATTCATCATTTGTTTCGGGTCGCGGCGAGTTTGGAGAGCGTCGTTTTAGGCGAGGGACAGATTTTAGGTCAGGTTAAAGAAGCGTATCAAATCGCCGATCGCAATCGATCGATTGGGGCGATTTTACATACATTGATGCGCGAAACGATTCGAGTCGGTAAAAAGGTACGAGAAGCGACGGGAATCGATCAAGGTAAATTGTCGGTGGCGAGCGTGGCGGTCGATCTTGCACGCGACGTGTTCGACACATTTCATGATAAAACCGTGCTTGTCATCGGCGCGGGCAAGATGGGAGATCTTACGCTTCGTCATCTCGCCGATTTAAAACCGGGTCGAGTCGTGGTGACAAACCGAGATCTTTCCAAGGCGGAAACCGCCGCGGCGAGGTGGAATGGAGTCGCCGCGCAGTTTGATAAACTTTACGCGCTTTTAATCGACGCCGACGTCGTCGTCAGCACGACCGCGTCGCCGACTCCGATCGTCACGCTGGAACACTATCAGCGCGTTCAACGAGCCCGACGCAATCGTTTAACGCTCATTCTTGACATCGCCGTACCGCGTGATTTCGACGAACGAATCGGCGATCTTGATCAAGTATTACTCTATCATGTCGATGATTTAAGAGAAAGAACGCTCGCGAATCTCGGCCGGCGGAAAAAAGCGATCGACGCCGGTGAAAAAATCATTGAGCATGAAACCGCGACATGCACGGCTTTGTTACGACATCAACGAACCGCGGGAACGGTATTACGAAGACTGGGAGATTACGCAGACGATATTCGCCTTCGCGAGGTGGAACGCTTAATCACGTCGTGTCCCGATTTAACCGAACGCCAGCGTGAAGCGATTGATCGATTCGCGCTCCGATTGCAAAATCAATTTCTTCATCATCCGCGTTCGGCGGTTCGAACCGCGGCCGAAACGCATTCCCCTGAACATGCGCATTCGTTACTAACCGCGCTAAAACACCTGTTCAGGCTCGATTGACGACGTCGTGGATACCACAACCAAAAACAGAACGAGTATTATTGATAGTTAAACAATCATCCGGCCAAAAACAAGGCTTAATCGACGGAGGTCGCTTGAAAATAAGCGGAAAGAACGCTAGGTTGAATAAACGAACGAGGCGATTCTCCGAAAGCGAAGGATTGTAAATTATGAGGGCGATCGGCGTATTACCGAATGAGAAAGACGCGAAAGCCTTCGCGGGGTTTCTCCTTTCGTTGAAAATCCAAACACAATTGCGAGCCGGTAAGGACGGAACGGTCATATGGGTATTGCATGAGGACCGAGTCGACGAGGCGAAGCAAGAATACCAAGCGTATCGAGAAAACCCGAACGATCCCAAGTATGAATCGACCGAGGAGATCGTTCGTCGCGTTAAACGCGACATGCAAGCCAAGGAGAAGGAATTCCAAAAGAATTATCACGATTTAAGTCATTATTGGAATTATGAATTAATCGCTCCGCGTCGTCGACCTATCACGATTTTGCTTGTATGCGCGTGTGTAGCGGTTGGATTTTTCACCCGATTGGGCGATGCGAACCCGAGGTTGATCGACTCCTTGTCGATCGCCTCGCATGAAATCGACGAAACGGGCGTCGTCGTCGAACCGTTCGCGAAACTCGAGCAGATTCGAGCCGGCGAGATCTGGCGTTTATTCACCCCGGCGTTGCTTCATTTCGGCCCGATACACCTGCTTTTCAACATTCTTTGGCTCTATTCGTTGGGCGGAATTATCGAGGCGAGACGGGGAGTTTTACGCCTCGCGATGATCGTTCTTCTTTCGGCGGCGATCTCAAACTTGGCGCAATATTACTGGTCGGGTCCCAACTTCGGCGGAATGTCGGGGGTCGTTTACGCGTTATTCGGCTATATGCTTGTTCAAGGTTGGATTTATGACGACGCGACGATGAGGCTTAACCCCCGAACGATCAACCTTATGATGATCTGGCTTGTGCTTTGTATGCTTAACGTCTTCGGCGCCGTCGCCAACGCGGCGCATTTGATCGGGCTGGCGTCGGGTTTGGCTTTGGGGATGGAGCCCGCCCGCACCAAGTTGTAAAAAAGCGGCAAGGCGACTTTTATTCTAAACGTATCATTATGACACAATCACGTCGATCACGTACGGCTTTGCGACGCGATTCCAAATCGATCGCGATCGAGCCGAAAAAGTTCCGAATATCGAAGCGATCAATCGTCGACGCGATTATCGTGCTGGGAAGTATTTTATTAATTTGTTCCGTGATTTATGAATGTATTTATTTGTATGAAAATCGACCTTCAAATCTAAGACGAAGAGCGGTCGCGAGTTTCAACGCGGGACGTCCGCGCGAAGCCGCCGAACGACTGAGGATATTCAATCAAACTAATCTCGCGACGGTCGAATCAAAGCGTGAGGAGGCTCGAGCCTGGCTTTCGGCGAACCGCGCTCGAGACGCCGAAAAAACTCTCATTCGAGCGATTCATCAATACCCGACCGATCCTCTACTTAAACTCATGCTGCTTGAGATCGAACGCGTCGAGGATCGAATCGTCGAGGCGATTATTCAAGGCGATCGGGCGTTGAGCGAAGTCGATCCACTAGACCGAATTCTTATATTACGTGGTTTAACAATCACATTACTTGACACAATTCCAGATGAACGGGCGCGTGAGAAGCTAAGAATTTGGATTCAGGCCGATCCCGAAGACAATCAAGCCGAGGTCGCCTTGCTAAAACGAATGGCGTCGGATCCGATGGCGGGCGATATCAATCGACCGACACGGATCGCACGGTTGAAGTTAATCATTCAGAAAAATCCGTCATTTGAACAAGCTTATGAAGCGCTCGCTATTGAACTTGCGGCTTCGGGCCTAATCGACGAGGGGCGTTCAATTCTTGATCAATGGCCCGATAATAAACGTGACGCTCGCTACGATCGATTGAAAGGACGCTGGGAGCTTGAGTTTAATAACCATCCGGATCGAGCCGTACCATTATTTGAACGCGTCGTCACTCAAATTCCACACGATAAAACCAGTTGGTTTCGCCTGTCACGAGCTTACAAAGCGGTCGAACGCGAACGAGAATCTCGATTCGCCGCCGAGCGGGTCGCTCAACTTGTTGAAATCCTTGATCCAAGAACCCTAAGCCCGCGCCTAACCAAAGATTTTGAACGGTTGGACGATCCCGAATCCAAATTGGACCTCGCCGAGATCTGCGATAAAGCGGGGTTGGTTAAACTCGCGAAAGCGTGGCGCGAGGAAGCCGCGACGCCTCGCCACGACTCGTTATGAAAGAACCCGTTTTTATGATGAATATACCAAAACATATCGTATTTCAAGTTCTATCACCTATCATTTTTCAAATAGTATTGATCGGCGCCTCAATTAAAACGGTCGGCGACCAATCAGAGGATTCGACCTTAACGACATCCTCGGTCGAATCGTCGAATCAAGCCGATCAAGCGGACGTTATTCCATCTAATAGCGCATCGGATCGAACGCTCGTCGACGCCAATACGCTCCGTCGTAAGGTATTATGCGGTTATCAGGGCTGGTTCCGCTGTCCAGGCGATCCCGCGAAGATCGGTTGGCGACATTGGAGTCGTAACGCCAAACGCTTCTCTCCCGACGATGCGACATTTGAAATGTGGCCCGACCTGAACGAATACGACGCCGACGAGAAATATCCGGCGCCTGGATTTACACATCCCGACGGTTCACAGGCTTACTTATTTAGCTCGGCGAATGAGAAAACGGTAAAGCGACACTTTGAGTTGATGAAGCGATACGATATCGACGGAGTGTTTTTACAACGATTTCTCGTCGAGCTCCATAACCCGTCGATCGATCTCGTTCTTAATCACGTTCGGAAATCGGCCCAAGCGACGGGCCGAGTTTTCGCGATCTGCTATGATCTTTCCGGAACGCCTTCCGATCAAATCGTTAAAACAATCGCCGACGACTGGAAAAAACTGGTTGATGTTTTAAAGATTCATCAGGATAAACAGTATCTTCATGATCAGAATAAACCTGTCGTTTTTGTTTGGGGTTTTTATCCCGATCGATTTAATGCGCGGGTGGCGAATCAGGTGATCGATTTTTTTACAACCGAGGGTCCTTATCAAGCGACGTTGATCGGAGGATGTCCCTGGTATTGGCGCAATGAGAAAGATCCCGAATGGCGAAGGGTTTATCGTCGATTCAACGTGATCAGCCCGTGGAATGTCGGTAATTACATGACGATTAACGGTCGACGTCAGGCCGCGACTAATTCATGGAAGGACGATCTCATTACGACGAAGCAAGCGGGATCGACATTCATGCCGGTGATTTATCCAGGATTCGGATGGACGAATTTGAAAGGTAAAACCGCGGCCGGGGCTGCGATTCCTCGACTTCGCGGCGACTTTTTTAAGCGTCAGTTTCAAACCGCGGCTGAACTTGGTGTTCAAGTTATTTATGTTGCGATGTTTGACGAATTCGACGAGGGAACGGCGATCTTACCTGTCGATTCCATACCTCCGGTTCAAGGTCGATTCTCAACCTTTGAAGGTTTACCCCCCGACGCTTATCTCAAATTAACACACGAGGGATCGCAATTGATACGACGAGCACGATCGCGCTAAAAGGCTCTTCGGATAGAAAGCCTGATATGAATCGTGTTATGCATTTAAATCCGATATCAAAAGGACGAATCTTTTGTTCAGAATTCTATAACAATGAGCTATTTCATATTTACATAAAATATCATCCTCATTACTCACAATTAGTAGTATTCTCAAATAAGTGTAGATAGTCTATCAACCGTCGAATTTCGAAATAAAAACCCCGGCGTCAAATCGCCGGGGTTCAAGCCGCGTTCGTTTTGATCGTTTAATCGATTAGAACCAATTCCACGAAGGCGCTTGTCTACCGATTTGAACGGGTTGAGAAGTCCAGCCGCCGTATCCTCCGCCCGAACCGATCGTCACCGCGCCGTAACCTCCTTGAAGACCTCCGGAATCGCTGGTGATCGAGCCGAAACCGCCCCACCAACCGGTGATAATCGACGACGAACCGCCCGTGAATGAACCTCCCGAGCCGATCGTCATCACCCAACCAAAGCCGCCCCAGCCGCCCCAGCCGTCCCAACCGCCCCATCCGCCGAACCCACCCCAGCCGCCAAAACCGCCCCAGCCGGGATAGCCTGGATAACCGGGCGGTTGACTCGGCGACGATGGATTTCCGGTACCCGTCGAGGATCCTGTGACCGTGATCGTCGAGGTGACGACGGTTTTCGATCCTCCCGAATCGGTGATCGTGATCTTGACGGTGTCGGTACCCGCGGAAAGGTATGTATGAGTACCGATAATTTCAAATCCGCCCGAGGGATTCGACTGAAGCGTCGCGGTCGACGTATGACCGTCCCCCCAATTGATAGTTCCGGTGAACTCGCCGACGGTTCCATACGGATTACCGTCATAAAAGTAACCGATGATTGAAGTGAAACTCTTCCCCGCGGCGACGGTCGACGAAAGGCCTTTGGGAGTGAGCGGAGCGTCGCTAACATTCGCCGATGCGTTGACCGATCCCGATCCGTCGCCGGTCGACGTGATCGTTACGACGACGTTGTATTTGCCGCTATCGTCGTAGGTATGCGAACCGTTCACCAGAAACGCGCCGTTCGCCCCGAGCGTCACCGTTCCGACGCTCGAAGTGCCGTCGCCCCAGTTGATCGTCGCCGAAAAATCACCCGCGGTCGCGCTTGAACTTGAATCCTGGAACGAAGCAATCGATCCGTTGATGCTTGTTCCTTCAACTCCTGTGAGAGTAAGACCGGTGATGCTTGTGATTGTGGGCTGCGCGGGACCCTGACCGACGAGAGCGGGAATCAGTAACGAACCGATCGGCGTTCCCAATCCCGTGACGAGGTTATATCCCGGACCCGCCGAATAAACAGAGTTTGATCCGCTGGTGATCTGGTGGAAATCGCTCGCGAGCGAATAAATATCGGGAAGCGTTTGAGTCGCTCCGTTGAGCGATCCCTCGCCGAGCGCCGCGCGGCCTTGATCGGCGATCGCGATGATTCCCGCCCATTGCGGCGAACCGGCGCTTGTTCCGCCGACTTCAACCCATCCGCCGTAAGCCGACGAATAAACTTCAACGCCGGTCGACGGATTGGCGTCGTAGGCGACATCGGGGCTGGTTCGAGCGGTCGACGTTTGGGTGACGACTCCCGCCTGATACGACGGTTGGCTTTCGTACAGGCTGATTCCTCCTCCCGACCCGCTCCAAGCGGTTTCGGTGTAACCCGTCGACGTTTGAGAGAGAGTCGTCCCGCCGACTCCGACGACGTTGGGAGAGATCGCAGGCCAGAGGGGACCGCTTGCTCCTCCCTGATCGCCCGACGACGCGAAGAAGGTTACGCCGGCGTGTCCCGAGGGGGTTGTGAAATAGCCGTCGTAAGAGGTTTCTCCGGAGAATTCGTTTCCGCCCCAGCTCATCGATACCGCGACGACTCCGGGAAGATCGGCGGCGGTTTGAACCGCGGTGAGAAGATCTCCCGAGTTCATCGAGTTCGCCTCGACGAGCACGATTTTGGCGTCGGGGGCGACCGCGTGCGCCCATTCGACGTCGAGCGCGATTTCGAGTTGCTCACCCGAATTGCCGGCCGAGGGGAGGGAAGTTCCTCCCGATTGATTCAGCACTTGAAAACTTGGAGGCGCGGGTAAACCAAACTGTTGATCAAACGCTTGAAGTTCGGTCGCGATGTTGGGATCGGACATTCCGTCGACGATCGCGATCGTCTCTCCGGCGCCGTTTCCGGCGACTTTTCCCCCCGATCCCGTTTGAAACGTGATGTTGTTAAGACCATAGTAGCTCAGAATTTGAGCGGGAGCGTAACCCCCTCCCGGCGAACCGTTCGCGGCGGGCGCCGAGGTCGGCGTGACCGTGCCCAGTTGATCGACCATCACCGATAGAAGCGTGATCGATTCCAACGTTTCCAGCAGCGGCGCGAAGGTGCGAGCGCGGCGAAGACGACGCGCCGCGGTCGACCCGCGAAGCGATCGTCGAGTTGATTCTCGAAGACGACGCGACGACGAATCCAATGACGATGCGACAGGGCGTTCCATGATGATGAATCCCGGTTGCGATGAAAGAAGTACCGCTCTAGTCTAGCTCATAATCGCGAACGACGAACGAATTCGGATCTCTTGTGTTCGATCCATGAACGCGAAAGAATGGGCGGATAGCGTCGGCTAAAAAGAAAACGAAAATCAAAGCCGTGCGAGACGCGCGAAAAAAGCGCGTTCGGCCGTGATAAAATCGTCCGGAAAGAATATCGTAAAAAACGTATCAGAAACGTCGCGCCGAGAGCAAGATTTTTTGCAGCATATTTTCGACTTTTTCAAGAAAAGCCATGCATCCAGGCGTGGGTTTATAACCTCGACTGAAATCGTCCCTTTAGAAGTCGTATCTCGGCGAAATTGAATCGATCGGCAAAAAAACAGAGATAATAATATTGAACATCAGTAAACATAAATCGACATTAACATAAGTATATAATAAAAAGGCCGAGCCGCGGAACGGCGCTCCGCGACTTCGGCCTTGAGATTGATCGAGCGGGCGATTCGTTTTGGAATCAACCCGCAAGCGACGATTAATAAACTTCGCCTGCACGGACGACATGTCCACCCGCGCCCGCGGCTTGGCGAGCGTGGGTTGCGTAGCGGAAGTGCCAGCCCTCCGAGGCGCGAACTGAAGTGAGATCGTCGCGGGTGAGACCGTAACGAGCGAACCACGGTGACGCGTGCTCTTTAACGACCGCGTCGACCTCGGCGACTCGTTTGAGCCCTGTCGAGCCGGCGAACTTCGTCCGCGCTTCGGCGCCGTCTTGAAGGAAATATTCCTTCCAAAATGCTCGCCCGCCGAGAACCCCCGACGCTCCGCATTCCATCGCCATTTCGACCTGTTTGAAATAATCGGGGTAATCGACCCCCGCCGACAAAAGCACCCACGGACGTTCGCTCGCGGCGTCGAGCGCGTGCAGATTGTCGCGCAGTTGAGAATCGGACGATCGACCGAGGAAGCCGGGGAACTCGGCCTTGTAAACATCGCAATAGCGGCTCAACTGCCGAGCCGATTCGATCACGGTATCGGCCTTGCGATCCAGGTATGCTTCGTCGGTCTTCTTCTCACCGCCGAACGGAAACGCGACGGTCTCGAGCAGCAGCAAAATATCGTGCTTCTTGCACTCGGCGTAAACGTCTTCAATCACCTGGAATTGATGCTCGGCGGAATTCGGTTCGGTCGGCTCGAACGGAGCGAGCAGCTTGACCGCGTCGGCGCCCATCAACTTGATCTTCTCGACGCTCCAGCCCGCCTCGATCTCGGCGAGAGGCGCGCCGACCGCGTTCTTCGGCCCTCCCGATTTCTCGACACGAACGAGCATTCCCGTATCGCGAGGCGCCGCGCCCGAGGCGATCGCCGACCAGGCGCCGTAGTATGAGTCGATCAACACCCCCGAAGCGACGGGCGCCATCTGGCGCATCAGGTCGAGCTTCGCCGTCACGATCTCCTCGTAAGTCGGCGCCCGATCGTGACCTTTCGTCTTCAGCGCCTTTTGCGCCATCTCGATCATCGAGCTGTTTTGATCAAGCGCGAGCATCGTCAACGTGCCGTTGGGATTGGCGATCCGCTGCAAGCCTCGAAGCTTGCCGGGAGTCAAACCCTTGCTCAACAACACCGTCGCGCCGTGCGTCTTGGACGCGGTCGTCATCAACGTCTCTCCCACCAAATGAAATCATTCCGTGTGAATTTGTTTTACAGATCACGCCGTTTCCGTCCGCCGACCGCCATAGGGGGGGAGACCGCGGTGGATCCTCGACGGTTATCGCATACCGCGCGGGGTTTTCCCGACCGTCCTCGCGGAACCCGATTATAGCGATGAATCGAGCGATTGCAAGCGTCGCGTGAATGAGCGAATACCGACGCCTCTCATTCCAGGCCGAACAAAAAGAACCGGCGACGCTTTCTTCAACTCAACCAAAATAACACATCGCCTCGTCGACGACGTTTTGAAGACTCCCCGACGACGTATTCAATAAAATCCCTCAATCAAACAAGAATCGCTCGGCGTCGTATTCCTAACACGGCTGAGCCGCAATCATACCAACCCGACGCGCGAGCGAGGGTCTTCTGATAATTTCGTGAAAACTTTCGATTGATCATTTGATCGGACCCTCGCTTCCGCGTCGGGTTAGTATTATCTCCACATCCGTTCGCTCATCAAATGCGCGCACGGCGCGTGGAAGATACAGACGAAGACTCTATAGCGATCTTCGTCTTGAAATCGACGATCCGATCGACCCGGTCGACGTTAATCGTCGGCTCACAGAAACATCTTAAGAATAAGCACGCTTCAATATTACTTGAACAAGTCTAAAGCGACCGCGTTCGCCATGTTTTTATACCCTTCGGCGCCGGGATGAAGATGATCGCCGCCGTCGACCGCGGTCGAAAGCCGTGAGGGTTTTACGGGATCTCGAGTCGCCGCGTCAAAATCAATAACCGCGTCGAATCGACCCGATTCGCGAATCCACGCGTTGATCTTTTGACGATCGGCCTCGAGTTCCGCACGAAAATAAAACGAACCCTCGCAAGACGTGATCGTCGCTCCATATATACGTAAGTTATGATCATGTGCGCGAATAATTATTTGATTGTACGCGTTGATTATCTCGGTCGCCGTCGCCGATCGCGTGCCGAGGTCGTTGATTCCCTCGAAAACGATCAGCGCACGAATTCCAGGTTGAGCCAAAACGTCTCGATCGAGCCGAGCGATCGCGTTTGGTCCCAGGCCGTCGTTGAGGAGTCGATTACCTCCCAATCCCTGATTTAAGATTCCAACATGAAACACGGCTTGCTTTTGTTGAAGTCGACGAGCGAGATGATCGGTCCAACGACCGTCGCCGTCGGTCGGAGAGCCTCTCCCGTCGGTGATCGAATCGCCGAGAACCGCGACGGAATAAGATTGAGCGTCGGGAGCTTCGACGTCGACTCCGCATAAATAATACCAGTGTAAAACGGAAACCGCCCGCGGCAAATCATGAGCTTTTGTTTGATCACCCACATCCAGGTACGAAGTACATCTCGATCCCGGATGGCCCGTGATCGATTGTGTCGGATCATTGACGTGAATCGTCACGGCCAAATTCGACAAGCAAGCAAGATTAAAATCGAGCGGATCCGAAATCATCATCGCCCCGGGCGGAATCACGATTGAAACTCGATCGCCGAACGTGAGCGGCTTATCGGTTTCGGGTTCAATTTGTGAACCTCGATTCGACGCCGCGACCCGCGCCGCGAGTATTTTGAGCGGCTTCGACCCGAACGCGTTCGAGAACCGCACCCTGATTCGTTTTCCACCCAGGGAAACATGAACGATCTGCCGAAGAGTCGCGTCGGTAAGCCCCGGAGGAGGAGGCGTATTCGCCGGTTCGGTTAATTGAGGCGAAGCCGCCCACGTTCCCACCCAACGTTCCTCCTTCGCCTCGGCGCCGATCCCGGTAAAAAAAATCGGCGCGAAAGCGAGGGCGAAGACGAATCGTGAATGAAAAGAGAATAAACCTTTCATGCTCTCAAACTTCCTCGCCGTTCGTCGACTCATCGAATATATAAATGTTATTTAATCTTGATGTAACGATCGGCGAATTCAAGAAAGGTCGGCCAATTTGGACCCGTGGTGTGACCTCCCTTGTGTTGTCGGAAGGCGAGTTCGCCTTGAATCACCGCGGCTTCGATCTCCGGGAAAATCACGGTTCCCAGATCTTTCTTGCCGAGAAGTTTATAAACGGGGCCGGCGGCGACGGCGGCCATGAAGCTGCCGCGCTGATCGACCCATTGTCCTTCGGCGCCCGGGCCCGACGATGCGCCGTAGCTGATAAAGACGGGTCTTGGAGCGCAAAGAGCGATCAATTCGTGGGCGTCGACGGGCAAATCGCCGGGAGTGAGCGGTCCGCCGTATTTGAGGAAATTCCCCGCCATCCAATGATACTCGCCCGAACCCGTGAGATTCTCAACGAGTTCGCCGAATCGACGACGATGAAGTTTGGCGCCTCCCTCGCCCGACGATCCGATAAATCCAATAGCGAATCGTTGATCATATGCCATGGTAACTAGCGCCGCCTTGCCGTAGCGGGAAAGACCCTCGATTCCCACCTGTTTGGCGTCGACGACGGGATCGGTTTCAAAATAATCAAGCGCGCGGCTCGCTCCCCACGCCCAGGCGCGGAGCGCGCCCCAATCGTCGGGTTTGCGCGGTTGTCCTTTGTTGCATAAGCCGATGATTCCTTTGGTTAACCCGGCGCCGTTATCGGCCTGAATGCTGACGGGAACGATGATCGCGTACCCCCAACCCTTGGCGAGAACGAGCGGCTGCCAGGGAGGACCGAAGGGATTGCCCGCGCCTTTCGCCGCGGGTTTGGGCGTCGCTTTCTTGGCCGAGGCGCCGGTTTGACCGGGTCGAGGGCCGAAACCTCCAAAGCCGAATTCCATCATCACCGGAACGGGTCCTTTGGCGTCGGCGGGAGTCGTCAGCGTAAGCTGAATATCAACCTTGATTTGTGGACATCTTGAACAATCAACATGACCGATCAGTTTTTTGACGACGACCGGAAATTCACCGACCTTCTCCTCGGTTTTCGAGGTAACCTCCCACGTCACTTTGGGAACGTCTTGGGGAACCCGGCCGTAGATTTCACGGTCAAAATCCTCGACGATCTCGGGACGTCGCTTCTTCCACCAAATCTCGGCCGAGGCGACTCGTTCTCCGTTTTTTAGAATCAGCGGGTCGGGAAGATTCGGATAAGGATTCGCCTTGGATTCGTCGTAATTCGCGGCGTTCGGCGCCGAGGGGTTCATTCCGTTCGCTCCCGGACGGAGCGAATCGATCTTCAACGCCTCCATCATCAGCTTATGATCCTGCTGCGCGGTTAAATCGAGCGGCGCGGGATCGGCGGGCTTCGGCTCTTGCGCGGCGGCGAATAAACCGATCGCGGCGAATAAACAAACGACGAGCGACACTCTTGACATGGGAGAGTTCCTTGAAATCGAAAGACGTTCAAGAAGCGATTCAAAACGTATCGCAACCGAGAAACGATCGCAAGACCTCACGATATGCTAAAAAAGCGTTATGCGAGAATCCCCTTATGCACAATTCCTTTGATATCGGTCAACCTCATTTCGCGTCCGGCGTACCGATACGTTAAACGTTCGTGATCAAGCCCGAGCAAATAAAGGATCGTCGCGTGGAGATCGTGAACGTGCATCGCGTCTTCGACCGCCTCGTACCCCAATTCGTCGGTTTTACCGTGCGACGATCCCGCTTTCACCCCCCCTCCGGCGAGCCAAACCGAATATCCTTTGTTGTTATGATCACGTCCATCGGAATTTTGACCGTGTGGAGTTCGGCCGAATTCTCCTCCCCAGAATACCAACGTATCGTCGAGCAAACCACGATTGCGCAAATCGGTTAACAAGCCCGCGACGGGGCGATCGACTGCGCGCGCGTTTCGAGAATGACCCGCCTTGAGTTTTCGGTGTTGATCCCAATCGCCGTGCGTCAGCTCGACGAAACGAACCCCGGCCTCGATAAATCGACGCGCTAAAAGGCACTGACGACCAAAATCGGCGGTCGTCGAATCGTCCAACCCATATAAAGCTTTCGTGGCCGCGGATTCCGATGCGAGATCCATCACGCCGGGAAGACTTCTCCTCATGCGAAACGCCAACTCATAAGACTCGATCACCCCTTCGACGCCGGGATGAACCGATTCACGTTCAAGCAATTCACGATTCATCGATTGAATGTAATCGAGTTGAATCCGTTGTTCTTTAAAATCGAGTTTTGGATTTTTGATATTGCCGATGCGAGCGTTCGCGACGGGTTGTCCTTCGTCGCCGATTCGAGCCGCCTGATACGCCGCTGGAAGAAAAGCCGCGCCGTAATTTTGCGATCCGCCGTTGCGAGTCGTCGGTTTGATCGAGATAAAGCCGGGCAAATCGTCGCACTCCGATCCCAGACCGTAAAGCGTCCACGCCCCGAGCGAGGGACGAATAAACTGTGAATTACCCGTATGGAGCATAAGATACGCCTCGGGATGCGCCGGAAGGTCGGTATGCATGCTTTGAATTACACAAAGTTCATCGGCATGCGCGGCGATATTGGGAAACAGTTCGGAAATCCAAAGCCCGCTTTCGCCGCGGCGACTAAACTTCCAGGGAGAGCCCATCAGCTTGGCGCCTGGAATTCTGCCCGGTTTGCTTGATGTTTTACCGTCCGCCGACGAAAGCTCGGGCTTGTAATCAAAAGTATCGACATGCGAGGGTGCGCCGTTCATACAGAGAAAAATCACACGACGAGCGCGCGGCGGAAAATGAGGAGCTTTGGCCGCGAGCGAAGAGTTTTTAGAAGCGACGCCTTGAGCGATCGTGGATAAACTCGCGAAAGCGAGATAGGCGAATCCCGAGGAAACGCGTTTCAGTAAATCACGTCGCGTCATTCCAGTTGAAAGCATTTTCAATCCAACCTTTCAAGATCAAAAGATTTCTCAATTAATCAAGATAACGGAACTCGGCGCAGGCGAAAAGCGCCTGGCAAAACGCGTTCCACGCTTCGCGCTTTGAATCGTCGGAAACGATTCCCGCTGTAAAATCACGCAAAAACCGAAAGGCTCGATCTTGTTCGGCGGGGGAAGGGGATCGAGCCAGCGTAAGTCGATACGCGCAATCGACGCGTCGCGAGTCGTCGTCGCTGAACGCGATCACTCGACCCGCGAGCGACTCGGCCTGTTGAATAACGAACGGACTGTTGAGGAAATAAAGAGCCTGCGCCGGTCCCGTCGTCGTCGAACGTTCGCCCGTTACAAGACTCGGATCGGCGAAATCGAATAACGCGAGCGACTCCAATATTTGATCTCGAATAATAGGTAAATATACAGATCGATGCGTATCGGAGACGTCTTGACCCGCGATTCGAAGGAACATCGCCAAGCCTTCTCCGGTGCGCGCCGCCGAAGATCCGACGGGGGGTTCCGCCGTCAATCGACCTCCGATCTTAAGCGCCGCGTCGCGAATCGCCTCGGCGTCGAGTCGTCGTTTACTCATGCGCCATATAAGAATATTATCAGGATCGATTTCGAAATAGCGCGGATTGAACGTCGAATCGAGCCCGTACGCTTTGCTGAGAACGATTCGACGGATTAATCTTTTGATCGACCAACCGTCGTTCATAAAATCAACCGATAGTGTATCAAGTAATTCGGGATGACTTGGAGGCGATCCCGCGGCGCCGAAGTTGTCGGGAGTCGCGACGAGCCCTCGGCCGAACAGATGAAGCCACACGCGATTCACCATCACACGAGCCGTGAGCGGATTTGTTGAAGAGGCGAGTCGATCCGCGAGCTCGCGACGACCGCTTCCCGACATGATCGATTCATTGGATTCATCGCGAAGCAACCGGATCAATCCGCGTGGAACGAGTTCGCCGGGTTGATCAAGTTCTCCTCTTATGTATATTGGGCTATTCACGCATTCATCGCGTTCAAGAACGCCCATCGCGAAGGTTCGAGGCGTTCCGCCTGGACGATCGATCAACAGGCGATAACGAAGCATGGCAAGCATCGAGTTCACGCGGCGGAGTCGATCTCGATTCGCTTCTCCAGGCGGAATGGCGCCGCGTTCTTTCGTCAGTTCCGCGATCCGTTTTTCCAACGAGCTTCTTTGTTCGGCGCTTAACGAAGGAACCGCGGAAGGCATATTCGCGCCCGAAGGAAGCTCAATTAAAGGCGACGCGTTGAAGTTGGGAAACACCCCCGCGAGCGTTCCCGAGCACGTACGAGTGCTGCGAAAAACACCCGATAACGCATAATAATCACGTTGAGATATTGGATCAAGTTTATGATCATGGCAGCGAGCGCACGCGACCGTCAGGCCGAGGAAGGCTCGCGTCGTCGTCTCGATTTGCTCGTCGATCACGTCGAGAATGAACTGTCCGCGGTTTTCCGCGTCGTGCGCTTTGCTTCCAAGCGCGAGAAATCCGGTTGCAATCAACCGTTCGGCTCGTTGACGATTGTTTTCGGCGGGGAGCAGATCTCCCGCAATCTGTTCGCGAACGAAGCGGTCGTAAGGTTTGTCGGCGTTGAACGAGGCGATCACCCAATCACGATAACGCCAGGCGTGAGAGTACATGAAATTGGTTTTACCACTCGATTCGGCGAATCGCGCCGCGTCGAGCCAATATCTTCCCCAACGTTCGCCGAAGTGAGGCGAGGCGAGAAGTCGATCGACGACTTTATTGAACGCCGCAGGTGAATTATCTTGTACAAATGCGTCGATTTCTTCAGGCGTCGGCGGTAAACCGACGAGGTCGAACGTCGCTCGGCGAATCAATCTCTCTCGATTCGCGTCGGCGACCGGGGCGAGTCCTCGGGCTTCGATTTTGGCGAGTAAGAATCGATCGATATCGTCGCGCGGCCAATCGGTTCGCTTCACTTCGGGAGGATCGTGCTTCTTCGGCGGTTGAAACGACCAAAATTCGTGCGATTTGGCGGAATTTGAAGATAAATTCGATTTTGTATGTGAACCTTCGATTCTGGGATCGGGCGCTCCCATTCTGATCCAGGTTTCAAAATCGGCGACGATTGAATCGGCGAGCTTCTTTTTCGGGGGCATTTTCAGATCGTCATCCTGGTAACGAATCGCACGAATGAGCAAACTTTGTTCAGGATCGCCGGGCGTGATCGCTCGACCCGATTCGCCGCCGAGTCGAAGGCCCTCGCGGCTATCAAGGCGAAGTCCGCCTCGTAACTTTTGGGCGGCGCTCGAATGACATTTTCCGCACTGAGTCGTCAAGACCGGTCTGATCTTCTCTTCGAAGAATTTTTCCTGATCGGGAGTTATCGCGACGGCGGAATCGACCGCCGCGGGCTTTTCTCGAGGATCGTTCGGTTTAACCGAGGCGCCGGGTCCGGGAGGAAACGACTTACGGTATTCTGATAATGAAATATAATTATCATGATTCGCATCGATTCCGCGAAACATCGATTCCGCCGCGACCGTCGGGCGATTCATTCGCGGAAAGGCGCGGAGAAAATCCTGGTATTCGTCCAACGAAAGTCGACCGTCGAGATCGGCGTCTCCAAGGATGAAAATTCGCTCGGGATCGAACACGAACGTCCGACTCGTCTGCGCCGAAATTCGACCCGACGTCGAAGCGATCGACACGACCAAAATTAGTAATAATCGATTTATATAATTCATTTTGTCCAGCTCTCCGAGGCGTCGCCGCGGTGTTGAAATTCTCCGCGCGAAAATCGGGTTTGATAAACGTCGCCGCTCCTCGCTCAATCCGATTGTTGATCTTGAATCTTACGCAACGATTGAAGATATGCAATTAAATCGGCAAGTTGTTCGGGGGTCAAGCTCGCGGCGATTCCTTCGGGCATCGTCGAGCCTTCGCGCTTTACTCGTTCGTCGATCTCGGCGAGCTTCAACTCTCGAACCGATCCCGTCGTTTCACGAATCTGGATCGCGTCCGAGCTTTCGCTTACGATAAATCCTGTATAAATATGACCGTCGGTTGTGGCGAAACCGTACGTTTCGTATCCCTGCGCGATTTTCGCGCTCGGTCTGAGAATCGATTCCGCCAGCTCGGAGGCGTTATACCGCTTGCCGATATCGACGAGGTGCGGTCCCTTGGGTGTTTGACCGTCGGCGTCGGTATGACACGCCCGACACGATAACGAGGAGAAAAAATGTTTACCTCGTTCGGGGTTTCCCTTTACGCGGAGCGCACGATTGACGACCGTCTCATAATTCATGTTACCGATCTGATTGGTATTATTGGGATCGACCTTGGCGATGATAACTTTCTGTTCGTCGTCGGCTTTAGGCCGATCTTTGTAAAAATCGGCGGAAAGTCCCTTAAGATGAACGCGCATGCGATTAAGCTGATCACGAAGAAATTTTGACGTCTCAATATCGTCGTCGAGAACCGCGGCGGTTAGAACCGAATCGATCCGTCGGCTGCATTCCCATTCGCGCGGGTCGAAATAAGGACCGTTCGTATCGGGACGAATACCCCACCAACTTCCTTGATATTCCGCCTCTCGGTGATAGAGCCGAACAAGCGTTTCCAAAACGCCGCGACGAATTTCTGGAGTTTGAGCTTTATTCAATTTTTTGATCAATCCGTCGACGGTTTTGGGATCATGAAGCGATCTTAAAACGCGGAAAGCGCCTTCGTGGTGCGGACCTTCGATCGCTTCCAAGCAGGCGTCGATCGCCTTCAGCGCGATGAGTGAACGCATCGCCACATGAGACTCGGTGCGATCGGGATCGGGCCGGGCGTGCACCGGTCGAGCCGTCGGAGTCGACGAATCTTTAGAACGCGAGGTCGACGGAATTAAATGTTTCGCGGCTGTAACGTCTCCCAATCGTCCGAGAGCGATGATCGCCTGCCCTCTGACGCGCGGTGAAGAATCGGTCAGAGCATTTATAAAGAAGCTTGAATCGACCCCTTCAAGTTCCGACTTACGATCGGCCAGAGCCTTTAAAACGAATTCACGAACGGTCGCGTCTTGTCCAAGTTTTCGCAAGGTCGCGTGGCAAGCGACGCCTTCGAGTTGTTTCAAAGCGAAGATCGCCGCGACACGGCCCGCGAGCGATTTCGATCGATCGAACGCTAAATCGGCGAGCGCCCGCGCCGTTTGTGGATTACCTCCGCGACGAATAATTTCTCGCTGATAATTGAATCGCGAGATTGCGTTTGGACCGCATAATCCATTGATAAGTTGATCTAAATGAACTTCTTTTGGATTGACGTGCGATCTCGCGGTCGATCCGGGAGGAACGACCGCGGCGACGAATCCGACCTCGGGTCCGATATAGACGCTCGCCTCGCCTCCGCGCCAGCTCGCCACGTAGATCCTTCCGTCGTCGCCGCAATCCATTCCGGTCGGTCTGGGAATTGAGAGAAAAACGCTCGAGTTCGCACGAAACGAAGCCGATGCTTGTTTCAATTCATGTCGATAAACTTCGTTTCGGCCCCAATCGCCCGTGAGGAGAACGTCGCGATACGCATCGGGTAAACGATCATCCTGGATATATAGGGCGCCCGTTCCGCTTCCCTGACCGAACGCGCCGAGCGGCGGCATGATCTCATCGGTATAATTCATGAATCTTAGTGGATAACCGTAATCGGCGGATTGTATCAGATGGCTTAAGCGCACATCCCAACCCGCGCCGTCGTTCGTGTTATCTCTCGTAAACAAATTCATGTAAGGATCAATTGCGATCGCAAACGGATTGCGCAGACCGACGGCGAAGACTTCGAGCTCTCGTCCGTCGGGTCGAACGCGGAGAATTCCGCCGCCTCGTTGAGAAAGCTTCGTTCCGTCCTTCCCCGTCGCGTTGTGGAAGCCGTAATCGCCGACGGCGATGTAAATCCAGCCGTCGATTCCCATTCGGATGCCGTTCGTCGTATGATCGCCGCCTCGTGTATCAATCTGGCTGGTCGTTAAGCCCGAGACGAGGATTTCTTGGCTGTCTGAAACGCCGTCGCCGTTTTGATCGCGAAAGACGCTAAGAAACGGCGGGTGCATAACCCAAACCGCCCCTTCCTGAGCGATCAAACCGCGCGGATGATCCATTTTGGCGAATTCATTAACGCGATCGGCGACGCCGTCGCCGTCGTCGTCGACGCAGCGCATCACGCGACCTCCGCCGGGGGTTCGGCCGAGCGAGCCTTGCTCGTCGACGGCCACATAAACGGCGCCGTCGGGAGCGACCGAAACCGCCACGGGATAACCAACCTGAGGCGGTGCGGCGAAAAGGCTCACTTGAAAACCGGGAGGCGACTTAACAATTTGATCAATCGATGATTTATCAATTGGTTTAAGAGGCGTGTTTCCGCCCGGCGGCCCGAAATTGAATCGGGGATGATATACCGTTTTTTTTCCCGCGAGTTGATCGGCGATTGAAATCGATCGTTTCTCAACGAACGTGATGAGATCGGGCGCCGTCGGCGCTCCGGGAGGGCCGAAACCGATCGGCGGCTCGACCCGCTCGACTCGCGACGCATTCTCACGCCGAATCAGCTCCCTCGTCGAATCGTCGATCGTCTTGATATCGGCTAAGAGGCGCTCTTTGTCGAAGACGGTCGACGCGAGTTCCGTAAGGATCTTCCGCTGAGCGTCGCGAACCTCTTTCATCGCGAGTAGACGATCGACCGGTCGATTCTCGCCGCCGTAAGGTCGATACAGGCTCATATTCATAAGCCGGTCCGCGGAACCCATGATCGCGAAATTGGCGAAAGACGATCCCTGATCTCCAGGAATAAAAACAAATCGATTGGTTTTCGGATCAAGGAACAGATAATAATTCAAATTTAATGTAAAAAACCCGTCGGCGTTCGCGATCATCGCCTGCGCGGCCATGAACCTCAAAAAATTATCAATATCAAGATACAAACCAATTTCTTTACGAAACTGGTCGTCGTCGGCGCGGTCGACGAGTTTTAAGAACCGGGTGAATCGGGTCGCTTGTTCGGCGGTCGGTTCGGCGAGAGTGCGGTATCGTTCGCGGTATTTCTCCCAGTCGTCGCCGAGATATTCGAGCGTGCGCGCTCCCCACGGTTGAACGAGGAAGCCGTTCTCGGCGTGGAATCGATTTTTCAGGAATGCGCGGTCGATCGACTCGACGACGGTATAAACGCCGAGATAAGCCTTTTCATATTTACCGGGAACCGTGAGAATCGCCTCGGCGCGAGCGGTTCGAGGCGCGGCGACGCCCGATTCGCGGAAGAGCTTAAATGCCAGCGATTCGCGCGCTCTGGACGGATCGAGAACGCCCGATTCAAGCTCAAAACAGCGAGGCTCTTGTGAATCGACGCGTTCAAATCGATCGAGATCGACCAAAATGGAACGCTTGAGCCCTCCCGCCGACGCTAAGTATGACACGTTTCCGGTATAGCGAAGTCCAACGTTTTTAAAGGCTTTACCGTCGATTACGACCGCTCCGTGAACCCAGGGAAACTCCATTCCGAAGAGATTCCGCTCGCTTTCTCGATCTCCCGGTTTTTTCAGCCGAGCCGGCTCGACGGGTGCGCCGAAAAATGCCGCGCGAGCGGGAGGTTGCATCGCCTGATATTCATCCGCGGAGATCTCGATTTCTATATTATGAAGCTTAACAAGCCCGAAAAAATCGGTTGAAACTGCGGGTTCGACGTCTCCCGCGGCCTGGACGTTTCGCGCTTCAATCGCGACGACGCGATCCGTGAACATTGTCGTCAGAAATATCGCGGCGATGAAAACTCGAAGATGCATGACGTTGTCTCACATAGAATGTCGAGATCGAATCGTTAAGAACGACTTAACCGCTTAACGTATCGATCCGCGAACGTTCACACCGGCCGGGGCGCCCGCTATCCTTCTAGACGCAAACCTTCGGCCGACGTCGCGCGGTCGGTCTCATTTTTTTGAAACCCAAAAGACGACCACAATATTGATCCGCTCAGAGAATATTTTAAAAGTTACATTAAATATATTTAATTATTCACTTATTATAGAATAAATTCGCCGCCGCGTCGAATTCGCCTTGTGATAACCGAGGGGTTAAGGATTTCGGCGAGACTGAAAAGGCATGGGGAAAACGCTTAACTTACCGTGAATCGGCGGTCCGATCATGTTATTCCAGATTCGCTTTTGATCCAGCGTGAGTTCGGCTTGAATACGATCGACGAGCGATTCGCTCGGTTCTTCGGCGGGTCTTCCGGATCGGATCTCGATCATTCGATTGAAGAAATTGGTCTCTTCGATCGCGTGAATTCGCTCGCGTTGTTCCGGCGTAAGTCCAAGCGACCGTACGACCTCGGGATCGCGAAACGCGCGCGGTCCTTCGGATTGAAGAACGATCTGCCGGAGTCGTTTTCGCTGCGCCGGGCGAAGAATCGCATCGAGCTCGGCCTCGTTCGACCTCGCCTGAACGATCGCCATTCGCACGCGCCGAGCGGGTGAAATCGATCCGCCGTGTTCGCCAAAATTCTCGATCCACCAACTTCCCGCGCGAGCCGAGAGATCGGCGACTTTCGTTCGCTGATCTTGATCGAGTTGTAAATCATCGAGAGCCGCCGGCTGTATCACAAGGTAAAGATCGCCCGCCGCTCGCAGAACCTCAAGATCGGCGAGGATCGTCTCGACACGTCGCGTGGAATCGAGAAGATCGGCTCGCGACGCGGGATCGTTTCGTCGCTGCTCGACGAAGAGGCGGTAATAATCGAGAGCCGAATCGAGAAGTCGCTTTCGAAGTCCTTCCATTCCAGGAAAGTGCGCCAGTTCCTCCTCGCTGACGCGGATCAGTTCGTCGACGGCGCTCCGAGCCAAACGAAAGCGCGCCTCGGCTTCCTCCGCACGTCGACGCTCGTCGTCGTAAGCGATCTCGGCTTTAACCTTCTGTTCCAGGGTTTTACGCTGTTCGCGACGGATCAACGCCGTACTGATCAAAGACGCGACCAAAAGCAAAATCAACGCGACGACGCCGGCGCCGGTAATTGTTGGATGTTGATATAACCAGATTTTCATTCTTTCAATCAACGTCGGCGGTCGAGCCAAAATCGACTTACCGTCCAGGTATCGGCGGAGATCATCGGCCATCTCTCGCGCGGTTTCGTAACGATCGGCCGGAGCTTTACGGAGCGCTTTAAGGACGATCGTCTCAAGGTTATGGGGAATCGAATCGTCGAGACGGCGCGGCGGCGTGGGATCGTCGTCGGCGATCCGCCGAATCAAAGTATTGCGATCATTTCCTTCAAAAGGAGGACGGAGAGTTAATAATTCATATAAAGTTGCGCCCAGCGAGTAAACGTCGGCGCGGTGATCGAAAACGCCGCGTTTCGCCGATAACTGCTCGGGGCTCATATAGCGAAGCGTGCCGAGAAGTTCACCCGTGATCGTCAACCCGACATTTCCGGCGACCTGAGCGAGCCCAAAATCGGTTACCCAAAGATCTCCGTTAAGATCCAGCAGTAAATTGCCCGGTTTCACGTCGCGATGAACAATACCCGCCTGGTGCGCATGCTCGAGCGCCAAAGCCGCCTGCCGACACAATTCGGCCACTCTGTCGAAATACCGACGACGGTCGGAAGAAAGTTCGCGCGAGATCGCTAAAACAAGCTTCGACGTCGCCGAATCATCAGTTGATCCAAGATGATTTATGTAATGATCTGAAAACAGATTTGCATTCCCCTTGGCCGCGGAACGCTCCGCCCCCTTCGCGATATTTGATGAAGATTCTTTTATGTTATTCGGCTCTTTCTTTACGATCTCACGCTCGGTCTCTCGCTTGATCGGTTCGTGATCGGGCGCGGGGGCGATCTTAAAAAAGGTTGAACCGCGGCGAGATTTTGACGATTCGAAGCGTCGATCGCGGCGGAGGCGGCGGAGATCCGAGATCAGTTCGGCGAGGCTTTGCCCGTCGATAAACCGCATGGCGTAATAATGAACGCCGCGTTCACAACCGACCGCGTGCACCGGAACGATCTTTTCGTGTTGAACGTGCGCGGCGGCCAACGCCTCGGTTTTAAATCGATGGAGTCGACGGGTATCAATAGCGGCGGCGAACGGGAGCACTTTTAGAGCGACTCGCCGCCTCAGCGATATTTGTTCCGCCTCGTAGACGACTCCCATTCCACCCCGACCGACCTCGCGCAGCAGGCGGAAATCGCCGAGCTCGCCGATGCCGGGTGGAATCCCTTCGGTCTCGTCGCGCATCGATCCGGCTCGGCCGGCGACCGAGGTTGAAACGTCGTCGGCTTTAGCGCGCCGAGCCGTCGCACGGCCGGCGGGTTCGTGTCGGATCGGCGCGGTAAGCCGCGCGATCTCGTCGTAACCCGCGAGAAACTCCTCCAGATCTTGTCGAAGGTCGGGATGTTCCGCGAGCAGTCGGTCGCGATCGGGCGCGCGGCCGTTCGCGAGCGACTCGACGTATTCCAGAAGGACGCGATTCCGCCGTCGCTCGCGTTCGTCGTCGATATCAAGATCAGAACTCATGATCCGACACCTCCGGATCGCGAAGCGATTCACGAAGCCGCTTGAGTGCGCGAAAAAGAAGCCCGACCGCGGCGGGGCGCGAGCGACCGATCCGTTCCGCGACGTCGGCGACCGAGAGACCGCTTAAATAGTGCAATTCGACGACGCGTCGCTGATCTTCGGGCAACGCGCCGATCGCCCCGGCGAGTCGCCTCAAATCCTCGCCGCGAATCGCTCGCTCGCTCGGCGACGTTAGGTCGGCCGCGAGCAGACCCTCGAGCCGCGACGATGATCGCTCGAGATCGGCGTCAAGCGATCGTTCTCTCATAAGATCACGTGCTTGTGCGTCAAATCGGCGAAACTCGGAGGTTAAAGCGTTCGCCAATATCGTTCGAAGCCACGCGAGCCATTCTCCCTCGGTCTCGCCGCGAAACCGCGTTCGGTATTGGTGAGCGTGGAGGATCGTCTGCTGCACGACGTCCGACGAATCGAGCTTGGCGCGAAGCCGAGAACTCAACTGAAGCCGGACGAGAAGCCGGAGGTATTCACGATAATCCTCGATTGCTCGCTCTTTGTTATGATCGTCTGATCGCATGTTTTCGCACGCTCTTTCCCCATCCGGTCGGGCGTTCGAAGGCGTCGTTCGTTCCTATTCAAAGCGAGTTTTCGGGTTGGAACGGCGGAGGATTTTGAGAAAATCGCTTTTTCGGTTCGTTTAAGGATTCTTTAACTGAAAAGATTTGATCATAAATTTAGTTCGGCCGGTTTTCCGCGGGCGCGTTCTCTCAGCGAGCGCCGACGCCGATGAGCAACCGAGTCATTCCGTCGGAAAGCCGTTTATCGCAGAAAAAGAGCTGATTGGGCGGAGTGATGACGTCGGTTGCGATTTGACCCTCCCCTTCGAGCGTCAACACCACGCGAAGCTCGACACGACCGTTCTCGTCGATCGCCTTGTTCAGTCTGGTTTCGGCGATGTAGCCGTCTTCCAGATCGCATTCGAGCGTTTCCCCCTCGGCGAGCCGCTTGCCGCGCGCGTGAATCATCCTAAAGCCGTAATGGGGAAACAACTTACGTAATTGGGGCTCGATGTCGATCAGTTTGGGATCGATCGTCGTGTCGTTCGGGGTCGCGATGATGCCGAAAAGCGTCACCTGGCGAGAATCGGCCTCCTTGCGCTTCGGCTCGGGCTTCTTTTTAGAAGTCGAAGGAGAGTCTTTAGGAACGGAAGGGGGATCGGCGGGTTTATCGGGATGAGCCGATTTTTCGGGATTCGCTTGTTGAGCCGGAGATTGCGCGGCGATCACCGCCAAGCCGAATCCCCGGTCGACCATGATCGCGAAGTCGGTTTGTTGAGCATGTGATTGCGCGGCGGTCTCTGGTAAGCCGGCCGGAAATAAGCCGGCTGAATTGTGAAGCTCATTGTGAGACGTCGTCGCTCGCGCGCCGGCGCGTGCGACGCAAGCGAACCCAAAAACAATAAGAATGGCCGAGAAAACCCGGCGCAACCCGGCTCGAAATCGAAGCCGGGGACGATCGGTCATTGCGCCATCGCCTCAAACGCGTTAAAGAGTACGAGATTGTCGATACTGGAGAGCTTCGGTTCGTCGAGATTCACCGCGAGCGAATCGTCGTCGTCGGAATTGACCCGAGTGACCTCGTGCTTTTCCAGATCGATGATCGGCGTTTGACCTTCCTCGAGCAAGACGAGCCGGACGATCTCGGGACGCGCCTGGTGCGAGTCGGCGAAACCGCCAACGCCGACGGGTCGATCCGAATGGAACGCGACGAACACGAAAAAGAGCGCAGCGGCTGCGATCGCGGCCGTTCCGGCGAGAACGCGCGGCGCGAACCGCAGCCAAGCCGCACGGGCCGGACGAGACGAGCCCGCCGAAGTCACACGGTTCCAGACCGATGCGAACGCCTGGTCGGTCGCGACGGGACGCGTCGCGTCCCAGAGCGCGTCGAACCGTTCACAGCTTTCGGCCCACGCCGCGCAGCTTTCGCAGTGCGCCAAATGGGCGCCGAGTTCCGCGGAACGTTCACCCCGCGATACCGACAATTCCCGTTTCGCTTCGCCGCAACGCATCGTGATACCTCGGATTTCCACCGACCACTTGGAGTCGATGATTCCCACCGACAGATATTGTATCGTGCCCACAACTAAATTAAAGGTCGCTCCGTCGCGAAAGATACGATTGAAGCTTTTGCCGCGCGGCGTGAATGCGACTCATCACCGTTCCCACCGGAACCCCTTGAATCTCGGCGATCTCTTTATAACTCAACTCCGATTCGGCGAAGAGCACAAAAGCCGACCGCAGCGACGGACTCAACCGCGCGAGCGCGGCGTCGAGTTCCATACGTAAATCGTCGTTCACCAAACCGACCGATGGATCATCCAGTTTTTCGGGCTCTTCGCCGTTCGCCGTAACGACCTTCAAACCGACATTCGTCCTACGTGATCGATTCCGTCCCAAATCGAGCGCCGCGTTTTGAACGATCCGACACAGCCATGTCGAGAATTCACACCGACCGTCGAACCGTTCCAGATGATTCAAAGCCTTGAGAAAGCCGTCTTGAACCGCGTCGAGCGCGTCTTCCTCGCGTCCCAACAGCCGTTTCGCCAACCGATACGAGCGATCCCAATGCCGCCGAAATAACTCTTCTCGCGCGACCTGATCCCCCGCGCGGGCCAAAACGACCAGGGTCTCGTCATCGGATGACACAACGGTCGCCGACCCCTCAAACATGGTAAATCCTTCTATCTAGACGAACGACCCCTCCGACTTATTCAGTCTTTCCGACCAATTTCCTCGATTGATCGCGACGTTCAAGAACCGCTTGAAAGCATTCGTTCCTCAAACCAACCGCGCCGTCTCAATTGTTCAAAACCGCCGCTTCAATTCGCTGAAAATCCGACCAAGACCTCGATCATGCCCGCCGAACGCACGCGATTTCGACACAAAGCATTCTTGATCTTGACCAATTTTAACCCTCGGCGCACAATTCGCCCCGACCTCAACCAAGACGACCTTGGCCAACGGTTAATCGTACGCCTGAGATTCCGCACAATCATCCCTCAATTGGAAACCACGCAACAAATCGTCGCAAGCCGGCCCGACGGCCGGTCTCGTTCATGGAGGATCCGCGTCGTGTCGCTTCGTCAACTCATCACCCCGCTGTTCTTCGCGGCCGTCTTCGCTTGCGAACTCGGCTCGCCCGATATCGCCTTCGCGTCGGGCATCTCTACCAACAATAGCACATATGAATTGATCAATTTGTCTCCAACCGGCTCGAAACCGGTCTCGGTCGTCGTCGCCGATATCAACCCGCCGGGAGCGATCGTCCCTCCCAATTCTCAAACAAGCCCGTTGACGATCCTGCCGGGCTCCTCGGGTTTCGATCCCAACGCGCTGACTGTGAACCTGGGAAACACCGCCGCGACAGCCACGACACCCGCGCAACAAGCACTTGGTCTTGGCTTCGGAAACGGCGGCTTTCAACCCGGAGGCGTTCTTGATTTCTCACTCTCAACCGCTCCCAACCTGCAAGGCCCCATTCAGTTCACCCTCGCGCAAGGAATGACCGACCTTGTTTTCAAGGCGCTTCAATCGACACAAACCTCAAGCGATTCCAATCCGTCGTCGACTTCGTCTTCTCCTTCAAGCGATTCCTCGACGCCTCCTCCCGCGTCGACCGGATCGGGATCTTCCTCCAGCTCCACGCCGACCGCGGTTTTCGTTCCCGAACCCGCTTCGCTCGTCGCGTGGAGCGCTCCGATGATTTTGCTCGCCGTTTCGCGTCGGATAAAACGACGTCGACTTCTTGAAATGTAAGCGATCCGCCTTCAAATCACCGTCGCGAGCGAGCCGCCGCGCCAATCGGCTCGCTCGACGACGGTAACCAAAATCTGCAAATTAACTAATATACTTAAAACAGTATCAATAATAAGAAAAATCAAAGATAGAATTTTATCAATCGGTTTATGGAACCGATCAAAATGAAAGTCTCAAAAACGGGTCGATCCCGCGATCCTGGTTTTCGATTTGATGAAATCGCCCCCTTGACGAACCGGCGTGCGCCGCGATAGGATGTGTTTAGACGACTCGAGACGGGTCGTCGAGTTCAAGGCTATGGCGGCCCCGCGTGCATGACGATGCACGGTCGGGGTTTTTTCATTTCCCCGACCGAATTCGCCGTCCGGCGACCGGACGAGCCGGGTTTCCAATCCTCCCGGTTCCCGAGGCGACGACCGCCGTTCCATCAATCGTTATGTGTCGAATCGTTGCGTGCGATTCGATCGCCGTTTCGACGGTTCGGAAAGGTATGGAGATCGTCATGTTAAACGTCTTTAACACCCGCCAAGCCAATCCAGAGCGACGGTATCAATCGCCGTCGCAAAGCTCGGGGTTAAAGACTCCGCGCGAAGCCGATACGTCCCCGGAGCGGTCGGCCTCTCGCGCGATCGCGGAAAACGCGGAAACGTCGTGATCGTCGCGGCTCGAGTCGAAACCGATTCGGGCTCGAAACGATCAAAAGTTTAGGAGAACAATCATGGCCGAACTCAAAGAAGCCGAACGTCGTGAAACCGAAACGCCGGCTCGTAAACGGACCGATCCGTTCGAGCTCGCCGCGCGAGGTTTCCTCCCGACCTTTGGACTCCATCGCGTCCCTTTCTCCCCATGGCGATCGGTCCTCGACGAGATGGACCGCATGTTGGAGAATTTCGGTATGACGCCCGCCGGAGCGGTCGCGCGACCGAGCGGAGCGACCGACGTCAAACCCTTCCCGTGGGCGCCTCGTATCCGCGTGACCCACGACCGCGGCCAATTCGTCGTCCGCGCGGACCTGCCCGGTCTGGCCAAAGACGATATCAAGGTCGAGGTCCACGGTGAAACGCTCGTCATTCACGGCGAGCGCAAGGAGGAGAAACACGAAACCAAAGACGGATACGTTTATAACGAAACGCACGTCGGCGAATTCCGCCGCGTGATTCCGCTTCCCGAGGGAGTCGACGCGACCAAGGCGAACGTCCAGTTCCGCGACGGCGTGCTCGAGATCGCGATGTTCTCGCCTCCGCTCAAACCGCGCGACAAAGTTCACACGCTCGAGATCAAAAGCTAATGATCAACCGATGCGTGGATCAATCAAGCGGTTGAAAAAATTCCCCCCGATCGCGCGGAGGAGACGGCGTTCCGACGGCGTCGCTTCCAATGATTCGTCGAAATATCGTCGACCCGCGCGAGCATTCCGGCGGTCTCACGGAAGCGACCGCCTTCCTTGTAACATCCAAAGGAATACACCATGAAAACCACAATCGCCGTGAAAACCGATACCGATCTTCAAGAAGATATTCTTGACGAGCTCCGATGGGAGCCGAGCGTCGACGCCGCGGAAATCGGCGTCACCGTCGAAGACGGCGTCGCAACCCTCCGCGGGTTCGTCGCCGGATACCACGAAAAAGCCTCCGCCGAACACGCCGCGATGCGAGTCAAAGGCGTTCGAGGAGTCGCGAACGACCTCGAAGTCCGAATCCCCGGACACGGCCAAAAAACCGACACCGACCTCGCCAAAGCCGCGATCGACGCGCTCACGTGGAACATTCAAGTTCCGCATGATCATATCAAGGTAAGCGTTCGCAAGGGATGGATCACGCTCGAGGGGGAGGTCGAATGGCAATACCAGCGCGCCGCCGCCGAGAACTCGGTTCGTTCGCTCGTGGGGGTTACGGGAATCACCAATCTGATCACGCTTCGCCCGCAAACCCCGGCGAATCAGATCGCGACCCGGATCGAAGAGGCGCTCGCTCGCGCCGCGAATCTCGACGCGCACCAGATCGAAGTCGAATCGCGCCACGGTAACGTCGTTCTCAAAGGCGCCGTTCGTTCGTGGGCGGAACGCCAAGAAGCCGAACGCGCGGCGTACGCCGCTCCGGGCGTGACTCATGTCGAAAACCTGATCACGATCGCACCGTGGGGACCGACCGATTAATCGCGCGTCACGGCTCGGTTCCCGCACGTCGAGCGATTCGGCCCGCGACCGCGCACCTCGCGCGATCGCGGCTTTTAATTTATAAATCAATATATCCATATAATATTTAATAATTGATTGGCGACGCGATGATCGAGCGTTTCGATCTGTCTTGAAGACATGGAAAAGGCGATAATGAAATCGCGGTCGATTTTACGAACGACGCGACGGGGGGAAAGATGCCGCGAGGGAAAATCCGACAGGTACGGTTCGCCGATCGTCGTCAAGCCGGGGCTCTTTTGGCCGAGCGATTATCACATTACGCGGGTCGTGACGACGTTTTGATTTTCGCCCTGCCGCGCGGCGGCGTGCCCGTCGGTTACGAGGTCGCTCGATATTTAAACGCTCCGCTCGACGTTTGCGTCGTTCGTAAATTGGGGGTACCAGGACAGGAGGAACTCGCGATGGGAGCGATCGCGTCGGGGGGAACGCTCGTTCTCAACGAATCCATCATTGAAGCTCTCAACATCCCGCGACGCACGATCGAATCGGTCGAAGCGCGTGAACGGCGCGAGCTCGAATGGCGCGAGAACGAATTCCGCGGCGAACTTCCAGTAGCCGACGTTAAGGGGAAAATCGTCGTTCTGGTCGATGATGGAATCGCCACGGGGTCGACGATGAAATCGGCGGTCGAATCGCTTCGCGGACGTTCTCCCAGCCGCATCGTCGTCGCGACGCCCGTCGCTCCCGCGACGGTCGATTCCGATTTTCAGGAGATCGCCGACGAAATCGTCTGTTTGATCAAACCCGAGCCGTTTCACGCGGTCGGCCTTTGGTACGAAGATTTCACCCCGACGACCGACCCCGAGGTTCGAGACCTGCTCAATCGCGCTCGCGACGGCGAACAATCCGAGGCGAGGTGAACAAAAATCTCGAAATCGGAGCGTAACATGAAGTTCGCGATTCCAGATAAAATAACCTCTCATCCGCTCTATTATTTCTTCGCTTTCATCATCGTTATCGCGACTCCGCTCGTTTTATGCGGCTGGTCGAAAGACACGTTTGCAACATACGTAATCATGATGATACACACAATCTCTTATTATATTAAAAAACGATTCGGCGACGATTCGCCCGGAATGAAAAAGGCCTGAATCACGCTGGGATCGAATCGGGGTGAACGTTTTTGGGAGCGACCTTTGCGAAGGATTCGCCGGTTCGTTCGCTCTCGCGGACTCGCGATTCGGCGATTTTCCCTGTATCATTTCGGGTGATTCTTCGCGAGGCTTGGTGGTGTGAGGGGATCGGCGATCATGGCGAGCGTCAAGATTCGTTTCCGCTGCTACCGGTGCAATCAGCTCCTCGGCGCGGGATCGTCCAAGATCGGTCACGTGATCCAATGCCCCAAATGCAAAGCCGATCTTCTCGTTCCGCCGCCGAGCGCGCCGGGGCAGTCGTCGGATGCGATCGCGCGCGCCGCTCCTGGTTCATTTTTCGACGCTCCGCTCGATCTCAATTCAATCCTTCCTGAACATATTCGAGCACACGAAAGCCGTGACGATTCCGTAGAGAAATCGCGGCGCGACGAACCGGGTAAAAGCGAATCGTCGAGTCTCGATTCGGTAATCGAGTTTGAATTTCCGGCCGAATCGGTCGAAGCTTTCACCGCGCGGGTTGAAACCGAACCCCCGCACGACGCGCCGCCGCCGCCGCCAAGCACGAATGAACAGATAAAAGAATCTAAAAAATCGGTCGTCGATCGACGTGAAGAGATCGCCGAAGCGCATGGAACCGAACGGATCGCGCCCATTTCGGCTTCGACCGAATCGAGCGATTCGGAATCGGTCGTCGCTTTTCCATTCGTCGTCGACGATCGGCCCGCCGCGTCGCTTTCTCAGGTCGCGCCCGCCGCGGTTCACGAGCCCGCGCACATCGCCGTGACAAAAACCGAGGCCGCCACGAACTCGAAAGAAACGACGGCTCACGCGTCCAAAACGTTCGTCGAGCCCAAAATCGTGATTCGAGCTCGCGATATCGTTATCCCTCGCGTCGTCGTCTTCGCCTGGTCGCTCCTGGCGATTCTCGGCCTCGGCTTCGCGTTCGTCGCGGGATTGATGATCGGTCACTTCCTTTGGATCGGACGTGAATGAGTTATTTTTAAATATATAATTATAAATAATTTTCAGCAATCGAATCGGGAAGGTCGATTCCCCTTCGTTGCGAGTCGACGATCGCGTATTTACAAACAATAAGCATAAATTGAGAAAAAGAAAAACGATCGACCCGGTTTTAGCGGCTTGCTTGCGGCCGCGGCGCGGATTACAACCAAGAAAGTTAAACCTTTCCAACGTGTCGCGCGCGGGTCGTTCATCGGGGCGTTGAGCGTTCTCGATGTTTCGCGCGAGCGTATCGATTGCCGACAACGAGGAGGCGTCGCGATGGCTGAAGACTTGAATCGGCGTGATTTTCTCAGCACGACGGGCAAAATCGCCGCGGCGGGCGCGACGGTTTGGAGCGCACTTCATCCCGCGGTTCACATCGCCCGGGGCGCGGCGGTGAACGCGAACGATAAGATCGTCGTCGGTCTGATCGGTTGCGGCGGAATGGGGAATTACGATCTCGACGATTTCATGCGCGTTCCCGAGGTCGCGGTCGCGGCGCTTTGTGATATCGATGAATCGCATCTCAACGACACCGCGACGAAAGTTGATAAAAAGTACAAATCCAAACCAAAAACGCACGTTGATTATCGAGAGCTTCTTGATAATAAAGATATTGATGTCGTTATTATTGGAACTCCCGATCACTGGCACGCGATTCCCTTTATCAACGCTTGTCTCGCGGGCAAAGACGTTTACTGCGAGAAGCCGATCAGCCACAACATTCTCGAGGGGCGCGCCATGGTGAAGGCGGCGCACGAGAAGAAGCGGGTCACTCAGATCGGCACGCAGCAACGTTCGGGCGAGCACTTCAAAAAGGCGGTCGAGATCGTCAAGAGCGGCAAGCTCGGCAGGATCACGATGACCAAAACCTGGAACCTGTCGAACGAGGCGCCATACGGATTCGGTCGCCCCTCGGACGAACCGCACGCTCCTTCGGGGGTCGATTACGACCGTTGGCTCGGTCCCGCGCCGCTTCGACCGTTCAACCCGCTCCGGTTTCATTACCAATGGCGCTGGTTCTTCGATTACGCGTCGGGGATGATCGGCGATTGGAACGTTCATTTACAAGATATCATTCAATGGGGTATGGGGGTGACCGCTCCCAAATCGGTCAACGCCGCGGGGGGCAAATTCGCGATCGACGATCTTCGCGACACCCCCGACACGATGGTCGTCACCTACGAGTTTGATTCGGCGCAAGGGCCTTTCGTTCAGGTTTACGAGATGCGCAAGGCGAACGAACACGGAATCGGCGGCAATCCCGGCCACGGCATGCAATTCCACGGAACCGACGCCACCTTGTATATCGATCGCGATGGTTTCGAGGTCATCCCCGAGAAAGACGGCGGCGGAGGCGACCCCCGCAAGCGGAAAGACCGAACCGCGGCGATCAAGAGCGGCGGGTCCGATCAACATTGGCCGCATGTTCAAGATTTTATTCGCTGTTTCAAGTCGCGCGAGCGTTGCATTTGCGACGTCGAAACGGGGAACGCGATCACGCGGTCGTGCCACCTGGGGAACATCTCGTACAAGCTCGGCCGAAAGATCTTCTGGAACGCCGCCGACGAAACGATCGTTCACAAAGACGGTCGCGTCGATTCCGAGGCGACGGCGCTGTTGGGCCGCGAATACCGCAAGGGATACGAACTTCCAGCGGTTTGATCGAGCTTCTTTCGACTTCGAGTCGAACCTTCGATTCGCTTCTTCCTCCCTCTTTTTCGAGGGAGGAAGACGAATCCTTCGTCGGTTTGTGAACGGTCGACGATCATAATAAATATTTAATGATATTTTAATATTAAATATAATAGAACGTATCGATTTTGTGAGCGATTGGTATCGTTTCGGCCCGATCTCGCAAAATCGAACCTTGGGACTTGGATAATCGAGCCGGTCGCGATAATCTATCGAATGATCGGGCGAGTTCAAGGCTTGGATTTCGAACTCGATCCCGGCGTAAGCGAACGGACGCGCCCGGCTTTAACCGTCGATTTCGCCGGAAAAGATTTCCATCCGACCAGGAGAGATGAGATGACGGATCGTCAATCAATGCTCGATTCCTATCTTCGCCGACGAGCCGCGGGAACGAGGGTGAGCGATCGTTTGGTCAAATCGCTTTCGGCGAAAACGATTCGACACGCCGCTTCGGAACTGGGTTTAATGCACAAAAATGTGATCGTGCTCGATTCAGAAGCGCAAGAATATATTTTGATGGATTTCGCGATTCACTCGTGTCGGGTGGAAGGCGAAACCGCGGCGCAACTTTATTATGATACCGCCGGGCCTCATACCGCCGAGGATCGCGAGACCTTGGAAAGCATGATGAAAGGGTATTACACCTTCGTCTCGGTCCTCAAAGCGGATCCGGGCCTGGGAATCACCGCATGGGACGTTTTTCGCGAAGAACAAATCGATATCGTCGATATCGGTTTGAGCTATTCATCCAGGATTAATCAGGTCTTCGCATCTCGATTGTTCCCTTTCGACGAGTATCGGATCACCGCGGGGGCCATGATTCCGATCACCACAAAAAGTGTGATCACGATTGCCGATCGACTTGTTCATACTTTCGGCCGAGATTACGATCCGGCTTTCAACACCCCCGCTCAAGAGAAAGAATTGGCGAAGATCGTGATTCGAACCTTCTTTAATTCACCTGGAAATACCAAGGTGATGTATAAATCTATCGGCACGTCTCCTAAAGAGTATTTCGATCTTATGTCAAAAACCGAAAGGTCGTTCCACGACGTCGTCGACCAGGAGGAACCGTTCGTGCTCGCTGGAATCGATCGATTCGATGAGCGAGCGACTTCTGAACCCGAATCCGGCCGGGTCGTGATCGACGAGAAATCCTCGCGTCGATCCGATCGCGCTTCAAAACGTTGTTACTGCGGCAGCCGCAAAAAATATAGCGCTTGCTGTGGACGTCGATAAAATTTTGGCATATCAGATGATCGGCACAAGACCTCCGCGACGCGCGATCGATCATGAATCGAGCCCGCGCCGCGGCTTTTTTGAATTCAATCGGTCCGATCGATCAAATACCGACGGAGGAAAAGAACGCGCGTCGCGAGCAGGTAATCTTGGTTCGCCTTTTTGGCGAAGCCGTGCCCCTCGTTATTACCGATCATGTACCAGATCGGCACGCCGTTCTTCTTAACCGCGGAAACGATCTGCTCGGCCTCCGAGATCGGCACCCTGGGGTCGTTCTTACCCTGAACGACAAGAATCGGAGTGTGAATCTTATCCGCGTGCGAAAGCGGCGAAATCTTCTCCAAAAACGCCTTGATCTCGGGAATTCGCTCGTCTCCATATTCGGCGCGGCGGAGATCGCGACGATAACCCTTGGTGTTTTTGAGAAAACTGACGAAATTCGAGATCCCGACGACGTCGATTCCCGCCCTGATCCGATCGTTATATGTCGTTTGAACCGCGAGCGACATAAAACCGCCGTAAGACCCCCCCGTCACCGCGACCTTCGTTTTATCCAGATCGGATTGCTTCTCGATCCAATCAAACAACGCACCGATATCCTTCACCGCCCCCTCGCGCAACACCCCGTTATCAAGCTTGGCGTAGCCTTTGCCGTAACCCGTCGACCCGCGAACGTTTGGATAAATAACCACAATTCCCATGTGATCAATCAGGTAATTATTCGACCCTAAAAAGCCGGGTCGGGATTGTCCCTCGGGACCGCCGTGAATATCGATCAGCACCGGTCTGGGACCAGGGAATTTCCGCGACGACGGTCGATAAACGTACGCCGGGATATCTCGGCCGTCGAACGACGCGTAACGGATCAATTCGGGTTTGGCGAACGATTCGGCGTCGAGCCCTCCCGTTTCGCTCTTCGTCCAGATTTTGAGCGGGAGTTCCTCGTCTTCATCCTGGCCGGGACGCGCGTCGTCGAGGTTGATTGAAACCGCGTCGGCCGAGCGTCGAGCCGAACTCAGCGTGAACGCGACCTCGTGCGAACCCGGGCGAAAACGCAAGCCCGATAAGACCCCCGTCGGAAGTTCGGGAGGTCTGGGGCGCGGGTCGAGGTCGTCAAGACCGATAAAATGAAGTTTACTTGAGCCGTCCACGTTGACGACGAGGGCGATTAAACCGTCGTCCGAGACGTCGTAATCTTCGATGTCCCATTTCACGCGAAGGTCGACGATCTCGCTTTCGCCGGTTTTTAAATCGAGGCGATTCAAACCCAAAAACTCGCTTCGGCGATCCGAAAGCCAGTAAAGGTACGCTCCGTCTTTGGAGAATTTGGGGTCGGTCGCGGCGACGGTCTCGGCCTTGGGATCGCCGTTTCTCGGCGTGATCATATCGATCGATCCCGTCGGGATATCGATCAAGTGGATATAAGATTCATTAATTGAGATATATTCGACGACGGCGAGTTTTTTTTCGTCGGGGGACCAATCGGCGGCGGTCCATTGACCTTGAACCTCTTTGAGGATTCGGGTGAATCCAGGAACCTCGGGCGCCGAGATGTAAAGATCCATATCGCGGCCGTTGCGCGTGTCGGAGCTATATGCGAGCAAACTTCCCGAAGGCGACCAAACCGGCGCGATATGTCGCGATTTGCCGTCGGTGATTCTCCTGGGCTCGCCCCCTTCGCGTTTTTGGAGGAAGAACTGGTAATTCTCGGCGCCTCCCTCGTCGGCGACGTAAAGAAATTCATCGCGTTTGGGTCTGGCCTTCACGCCGAGAACGCGTTCCGCCGAGAAGGTGAGCTGGGTGCGAGCGCCTCCCGGTTTCTCGACATAATGAACCTGCGAGGTATCGCCGAATCGCGTGAGAATATACATCCCCGTTCCTTCGGAATCCCAATCCTGAAACGACGCCGACCTGATGCTTTGATAGCGGCGAAGCTCGTGCGCGAGCGACGACGGAATCGGCGGAACGCCCTCGATGGAAATCGAGGCGGGGACGGCGATCGCGTCCGCGGCGTATAACGCGTTCGCGGACGCCAAATTCCAGAACGACGAACAGACGACGCAGATCGTGGGAAATGTGAAGAATCGAAGGCGCATCGGCGAAACCTCCCAAACACTCGGCGAACGAGAGATCGTCACGCGAACGAGCGAAATCGTAAGGCTTCAATCGGTCGCCGGCAAGCGAGAAGATGATCGATCTTATTCACATAACTATTATACATAATCATGGTAACGTTTGCATAAAACCATTAATCAAATCAAACGCAATACACAAAATATGTATAGTGTACAATTCCGGTACGTCGTTTCAGTGACGCGAATCCTTTGAACGCGATATCGTCACGAGCCGAATTTAGTTTCGTCGACGTAAGGCCTCGATCGACTTGATTCTGAGAAATCATTGGAGGATTGGGCGAACTTTGCCGATTTTTCTCAAGATAGCGATTGCGCGGGTCGATAACTCTCGGGTAGGCGTTGTTGCGCGGACGATCCGCGCGAACGAACGATCGAACTTGGGAGGCTTGGCTGATGCCGATGGATTGGCGCCCTTTCGCCGCGTTCGCTTCGCGAATGTCGAGTTTTTTCAAGACGTTACGGCGATCAAACCAGGTCGCCCCGAAACGCGCCGAGCGACCAAGGAAGGTCGTTTATCGACCCGGAGCGAGCTTCGAGGGGCTCGAAAAGCGCGAGGTTCCAAGCGGAGCGGTCGGGGTTGAACCGCTCGCGGTGATTCCGGGCGATATCGCGGGACCTCGGTCGGCGGCGATCGTTCGATTCGAACTCAATCCCGGAACGTATGTATCAAATAACGCGATGCCGATGACTTTGAGCCTCGACGCGACCCCCGCGGCGGGTTCGACGATCGCGCCCAAAGTCGTCGGTTTGATTCATGTCGGAGGTTCCCAGCCCTATAAAATCGAGACACGGCACGGTCCGTTTCTCACGCGATTGAACATTCCTCTTGTCGTTCCCTCGATCTACGCGGTGAAGGTCGACGCTCTCGGCGGAACGCGCGGGGCGTTCAACCTCAATATCACGTTGCCTGGCGACGTTCGAGGCACGGGGGTCGTCGATCGAGTCGATCTCGGTCTAATTCGCGCTTCATTGGGCGCCGGCGTGGGAAGCCCGCGTTATCATGCGTCGATGGATCTGAACGGCGACGGTCGAGTCGGCACGGTCGACCTTAAGATCGCCAATGGCAACCTCGGCGCCGACGCTTCGGTCGTTTCGATCACCCCGCTTCACAAGTGACTCTCTCGGAGATAAACGGAGAGTCGTTTGTGTCGAGGGTTTGAGATAAGTATCAAAAAATCTGGCGGCTTCGAGCATCGTATGCGTCATATCGTCGCCCCCCCAGCCGTGTCCCGCGCCGAGGAGGAGTTCGACACGTCCCGGAACCCCCTCGCGCGTTTGCGCCTCGGCGAGTTTAATCGCCTGGGTGAAAGGAACGAGCGGGTCTTTCGTCCCCTGGAACGTCAAGACGGGAGCGTCTCCTTTTGATACAAAAGTAAGAGGAGACGCTTTGGCCGCGGCTTCGGGTTTTTCTTGGGGCGTTCCGCCGAGAAAATCCTTGACGAGCGGGCGCGAAATATCAGGGATATCCGCGGCGGCGAGATCGGACGGGCCGAAAAAGTTGACGACCGCCTGCACCCTCGAGCTTGGATCGCCCGGTTTCACGTCTCCTTCAAGACCGTCTTCGGGACCCGTTAAACCGAGCATCAACGATAAATGTCCGCCGGCGGAAAAACCCATCGCGCCGATATGATCGGAATCGACTTTTCGTTCGCGAGCGTGCGATCGAAGCCAGCGGACCGATGCTTTAACGTCGTGAACCTGCGCGGGAAACGTAACCTTGGGACAAAAGCGATATTCGGGAGAGATCGCGACATATCCACGCCTGGCGAACTGTACGAGCATTTCACGATTGCCGTCTTTCGACCCTCCTCGCCAAGCGCCTCCGTGAATGACGAGAATCGCCGGGAACGGACCCTCCCCTTTTTCGGGCGCGGCGATATCGAGCTTAAGCTCCTCGTCGCCGATTTTGGCGTAAACGACGTCGTTCTCGGCCTTCACCGCGACCGCCGAGGGTTGATCCGCGGGCGCCTCTCGAACGCACGCCGAGGTCGAGAGGATCAAAAGACAAACGGTCGATCGAAACATCTTGGCTATCATGTGAAGATCCTTTTGGATTATAAACGATCAAGCCGATCTAGCACCACAAAGACTTGTTCACGATGTTTATTAAAGCTTCGCCGCGTGCGAAACGACCGACGTTCTCGACGAGCACGGCGAGGTGTCGCGCCGCGATCGCGGGAGAATAACCCGCGGTGTGCGGGGTGAGGATCACGTTCGGCATGTCCCAAAGGGGATGATCGCGGGGTAGGGGCTCGATCTCGTAAACGTCGAGCGCAGCGCCCGCGAGTTTTCGCTCTTTAAGCGCCGTCACGAGGTCGTCGAGCACGACGATCGCGCCTCGGCCGACGTTGATCAAATATCCCGTCGGTTTAAACTTTTCGAAAAGAGAACGGTTAAACATGCGTTCGGTTTCGGGGGTGTGGGGCGCGGCGATCACGACAAAATCGCTTGTGGAAATGAGATCGGTTAGACGATCGAGCCCCGCGAGATATTCGATTCCGGGAACATGAGCGGCGCGATCGGGAAAGCGATCGACGGCGCGGACGGTCATGCCGAACGCGAGCGCCCGTCGGGCGATTTCCCCGCCGATTCCGCCGAAGCCGACGATTCCGATCGAGGCGTTCGCCAGGTGAATGACCGAGCGATCCATGCCGTTAATCGTTCCCGGACCCGTCGCGTTGTTCACGCGCTCGGTTTCGCCTCCAACGGGCTCGTAACGGCGGTCAATCTGTCGACGGATATACGTATGAAGATTTCTTGCGAAGCAGATCACGTAGCCGATCACCTGATCGGCGATAACATCGCCGAAGAGCCCTCGCGTGTTCGTGAGGACGCACGGGTGCTCGATCAGCTCGGGAAACATGTAATGTTCGAGGCTCGCCGTAAACGCTTGCACCCAGCGAAGTTTCTTCGCCGCGGCGAGGAGTTCGAGGTCGATTTTGCCGAGCAAGGCCTCGGCGTCGGCGATTTCGGCGAGAGCCGTTCGGCGATCGACCGCGTTGATCCAAACGGCCCGCGGCGCGGCCTTGGTAAGAGCGTTGAGGCGTTCGGGTTCAACCGCGGGATGGACGATGATTTTCATGGCGATTCCGCCGCCGGCCGTTGAAGAAAGAAAGCTCAAAACGCGTCACAAGCGGTTCGCGAGGCGTTCTCGTCGAACCTTCGAGGCGCTGAGCGGGGCTATCTTAGCAGAAAAGATCCAAAATCAATCGAAGCACGAAGCATTTTCGTCGATCGCTTCGATCGACCGAGGAAAGAAACTCAATATTGGAGATCGCGTCCAAATCATAAAAAATTAATCATTATAGATTATTAATGTTTTGAGATCAAAATTTTAGTGTGTGATTTGGAACCAAAGAATTCATTGCGCTTGACGATTCGATCAAAGTCAATAATTCGCTTCGATCCGGGCCGGCAAATGATCGACTGTATGTAACGTATCGGTAAAAAAACGATCGCTTTAGGACCTTCAAAGAAAAGGAAATCGGCGATTCGAGCGTTGATTCGCCGGTTGAGATTCCGAACGAATTCTCGAGTCGACGGGTCGGATATCGATTCGATCGTGGACACATTCACAGACGCTTCCCTTCTGAGGAAAACGACTGAGATAACGGAAAACTTATGCAATTCGCCGATATTGGAGACGATCCGATCCATTGTGTCGATGAGTTCTCTCGCAAATCGCGTTTGTGGGTCGAGATTGTTGCGCTTGATGTAATCGAAAAGTTCATCACGAAATGAGTTGAGATCCTCGATGAGACGGTCGGTCGCCGTCGAACGGTAAGCTCGGTAGGCCGCCCACAATAGGCAAAGCCCCAGAAAAACTTGAACGATTTCGATTTGATCCGCGCGGTTCATGTTTTTTCCTCGGGCTTTTCGGGCACGCGATTGATCGTTACTGAGGCTTGAGACATATCGTTTTGACTTTCCAGATCCTTATTCAAACGATTCATTCGTTTCACGGACTTTTTTCGCAGTGATCGCTCCCGACTCCATGCGCCCGCGAATAGAGCCGCGGCGGCCCAGGGAACGATCATGCTTAATTTTAGGTCGAGCACCGCACGGTATGCAATTTGGACGAACGTTTCTTTGCCGGCGGTTAATTTTAACGGTAATACGATAAAAACGTATCCAATACCGCAAAATCCGGTGAATTTTACCATAAGAATCATTATGTCGAAGATACGAGAAGCGAAGTAAAGCTTCATCTGAAACGCATATTCTCGCTCCTCTTCGGACGATCGTCTTTTTGATTTTCCGACCGTTTTTTTCTTGGGCGAATGATGATTGTCTCCGTCGCCGTCGGAAATCATACCGACTCCTTCAAGTCAAGGTTGTTCGTAAGGGGACGTGAACCGTTTCCAAAGCCAAGATCAATAAGGCGTCGCATTCATTAGACCCGGCTTTGATGTCTTATTCAATGTAGTTGTTTTTGGAGACGATCATCGCTTTTCGGCGACGGCCCAGACGACCGACGACCAGTATTTGGGCGGGTCGAAGCCGAGCGCCTTCTGGCGGAGCGCCTCGAGTTTGCGGGTCGAGTTCGCGAACGCTCGGTAAGCCTTGCGAAGCGGCGTGACGGGGGCGGGCCAGGGGTCGCGCAGCTCGACGAGCTTGAGCCCGTGGCAAAAGAACAATTCGGCGAGCGAGGTGGGCGTGAAGGCGATCTCGTGGGTGATGTCGGCGTAAATCGACCGCGACGCCTCGGGACTGTCGGCGTTGGGGACGCTCGCGATCAAACGCCCGCCGGGAGCGAGCCTCGCGACGATCGTCTCCAAAAGCGGAAACAACTCTTCACGCGTAAAATGCTCAAGGATATCGAGCATCGAAATTAAACTATACGTTTGATCGGGATCGGCTTGAAGACGTTCGGACGCGGTCGCCTTGTGAACGTTCAGGCCGAGGCCGCGCGCGATCTCGATTTGCGCGGCGTCGAGATCGATTCCCGACGCGTTCGTAAACCCTCGTTCGCGAAGAAAATACAAAAACTGACCGCTTCCGCAGCCGACGTCGAGGATCGCCGCCGAGCGATCGCCGGGGAGCCATCCTCGCGTGTACCAATCGTAATACTTGATCCGCTCGCGGTGCTTCGTCTCGGCGAATTCAAGGCTCGTATAGCCGTGCCATTCGGCCTGGCGGTTGTAAAACGCTTCGCGATAAGGGTTCATCGATCGTCGAATCCTTTCATTTCTCGAACGTCAAGCCGCAAAGCATACCGCGACATACGCGACGAACGCAACCGAGTTCTCGATCGTTCGCGCGCCGATTATTATCGAATATTAGTTATCTAAGTAAATAATAAAAGAAGTAAGACATAATCTGATCGGCGGGGGCTCGACGCGACGATCGCTCGGCTGTAATTTACGAGGCGTCCGAGAGCGGGAACCTTCGACGTCGAATTCGGACCGCGTTTCGCCGCTCTTGAATCTTTTTATGTTAATAGATGATTGAATCTTTTATCGAGGGTCGGCTTTGATGAGCGTCTCCGTGAAAACCGAACGGGTATTGGTTGTTCCCTCGGCCGAGCTCGACCGGCTCGGTCGGTTTCAGGGGTTTTCGTCCGAGGCCGATCGTTACCTCGACGCACTGCTCACCCCTGAACTCGTTTCGTTTCGACCGCGATCCGAGGTCGAGGACGACCCGTCGTTTAAACAAATTATTCCTTATGTGATCTTTCGCTCGGGAGATCAAGTGTTTTGCTATACGAGGGGGAAATCGCAAGGCGAGGCTCGGCTGCACGCGCTTCATTCGATCGGCGTCGGCGGTCACGTTTCCGAGAGCGACGTCGACGGCGGAAAAACCCGCGACGCGTATGAACAGGGGCTGCGCCGCGAACTTGAAGAGGAGGTCGAAATCGGATCGAGCGGGATGTTAACATGTGTCGGTTTGATCAACGACGATTCGAACGCGGTGGGCGCGGTGCATCTAGGGGTCGTGCACGTTTACGACCTTGACGAGCCGGTCGTCTCGCCGCGCGAGGAGGGTTTAGCGAACGCCCGATTTGAATCCCTTGGGGATTTGCGGCGGCTCGCCGAGCGTCTTGAGACGTGGTCGCTCATCTGTGTCGAGCAATTCCTCGTCCCCGTCGCCGGCGGGATTAATGCTTGTTGAAACGACACTCGACGATCCTCGACCGCCGGCGCCTCGCGCCGACCGCGCGGGTCGCGTCGCCGCGGGATTCGTCGCTCCGGGACGCGTCCGCGCGTCGGCCTGAGGCGACGGAAGCGCGATCGATTGCGGCGACGCGAACGGCTGTCGTTTATCGAGCCAATCGATGATTTCGGGGAAGATCTCCTCGGGGGCGTGTCGGCTCCAAACCAGGTCGCAGTGGCCGTAATCGTCGATTTGGCCGTCGCGTTTGCCGTATCGCTTCAGCGTTTTATCGCTCGATCCGATCGCCTGATACGTGCGCAGCATCGACGGAATGTCGTCCATGACGTCGGTCTCGCCCGCGATCAAGAGCGTGGGGGCGCCGATCCGATTGAGTTGAGACGCGTAATCGACGCGACCGTCGGCCGAGACATAATGCCCGTATTTCATGAACGGAGCGAATTGCTTGAGCGCGCCCGGTCCCGGGTCTTCAAGCGTATAACCATAAAAGCGAGAAATTGTTTGTTGATCGACGTTGGCGGCGTTGTAGTAGAGGCTGTCGATTTTTTCGAGACCCGGAGGACGTGCGATTCGCATCGGCCGAGCGATCCGGCTCGTGCTCAAAACGAGCATCAAACCGCGAAGGCTTTCGCTCGCCCGGAGCATCTTCGTTTTGGGCGCGGTGACGAGCACCGCGGCGCATCCCATGCCCACAAAATTGGCGATCCGGTCGCGATCGGGAGCTTGCTCCAAGTAGGGGAGCATCAGCAAGCCCCCCAGGCTGTGGCCGATCCAGTTGACGTGCTCGGAACCCGTTTTTTCGCGGACGTAAGCGAGAATCGCCGGGACGTCGTGCCACGTTTCGTCGTCGATCGTCCATTCACGGTTGCCGATTTCGGGGATCGGTGTTTGCCGCAAGCCGCCGTTGATCGCTCCGACGGCGCCCGCTCGTCGGCTAGCGCCCGAGCCTCTCATATCGACGACAAAAACGTCGTAACCTCTTTTAACCAATTGACTTGGAAGGTGATTGTCGGTGATCGTCCAAAACGTTCCGTTTAACCCGAGCCCGTGGCACAAGACGACGGGCATCTTTCCGGCGTCTGGAAACGGCGGCGAATAGCGCCGAACACCGAGCAGCCAACCGTCGTCGGTTTTGGCGAAGCCGTCGTCGCAGGGTCTTAAGTCGCGATTCGGGTTATTGACGCGCACCATCGCGCAACCCGAACCGGGCGCACAGATTGCGACGATCAGTAACCACCGACTCCAAAACGTTCGGCGCACCAACGAGGAATCCTTTCCTCAAGCCGACGGCGACCTTGCCGTGCGTACTTCACGGTGAAACGACGCGGGATTCTAATCAAGCCCTCATTCCTTGGGAATGCGAACCGAGCCGAATCGAACCGAGAAAGCCGTATCGAGTGAAAATCCGCGAAAAAACCCTCGAGATCGAGAGCGTCGATGATCGCGATTCGCCGTTCCTATCGATCGACGAAGATCTCGTCGGAGCTTCCATATAACGATACTAAATCTGTTTATATAATCTTATTTTAGGAATACAGACACTTTTGTGGTGTTCATTTTGAAAGAGAGGATCGAACGATTTGATGATGTAGGGGAGTCGGCGCTGAACGGATCCTTTGGGATCGTCGTTAATATTGGTTTATCAACGACTTGAGGAGAATTCGACGTCCTGGGCCTGCGGCTCGCGGATTTGATCACGGTAAAAATCGCCGGGTTCGATTGGGGCGATCGATCTCGGACAAGAATCGCTTGTTCGGACGGGTTGAATCGGCGACGCCGACTTTGCATAATACGCGGTTGACGCGAGGTCGACGGAATGCGCGGGATGTGTTTCGACGACTCCGAATCGCGAAAACCCGAGGGGTAAAGCGGCATGAGCGAACCGTTGATGATCGAGGCGCGTGGATTGACGAAGCAGTATGGCTCGTTCATGGCGGTGCGCGACGTCTCTTTCGCGATTCCGAAGGGGCAGGTCGTCGCGTTTTTGGGTCCCAACGGCGCGGGCAAAACGACGACGATGCGGTTGTTGACGGGGTTCATCGCTCCGACGCACGGAAGTTCTTGGATCGGCGGGATCAACGTGCAGGAGGATCGAATCGCCGCGGCCGAACGGATCGGATATTTGCCCGAGAACGGTCCGTTGTATTCAGATATGACTCCGCTGGATTTGCTCAGGTTTTTCGGCGAGGCGCGGGGTTTAAGCGAAGGAACGTTGCGTCAGAGGATTGATTTTGTGCTCGATCGGTGCGCGTTGGAATCGGTCGTCGGCAAGCCGATCGGCAAATTATCGAAGGGGTACCGCCAGCGCGTTTCGATGGCTCAAGCCCTTTTGCACGATCCCGACGTATTGATCATGGACGAGCCGACATCGGGGCTCGATCCCAATCAAATCCGGGTGATGCGACAACTGATCCGCCAGTTGGGGGCATCGAAGACCGTGCTCGTTTCGACGCACATTCTTCAAGAAGTCGAGCCGATCGCCGACCGTGTTCTGTTCATTCACGACGGTCGGATCGTTTTCGACGGGACTTCGGCGGAACTGACCGCGGGAGGCGTTTCGCTCGAGGATCAGTTCGCTCGGTTGACGGCGCGTCGTTCGCATTAACGCGTCCGGGGCGAATCAAACGGTCGAGGATCGCGGCGGGCGCGGCGGTGTTCATCAACGGATTAGCGTATAAGTAGGTCGTTCAGAATCAAAGACAAGCCCGCGGCGGAAATGTCGCGGGGGGTGGATTGACGAGGGATTTCAAGGGTGACGACGCTTCAACACGAATCGAAATCGGCCCCCGTCGGCGGGACGGGAGGGGATCGCGTCGAGCGGTCGGCTTCTCCGGCTCGGGTCGTCGCGGCGATCTTCAAGCGGGATTTGATCCGTTACTTCAGTAATCCCGCCGGCTACGTGTTTATCACGATATTTGTTTTCGTCAGTTCGTTGGCCGCGTTTTGGCGGCAAGAGTTTTTCACGCGGAATCTGGCGAATTTCGACCTGCTCAACGAGTGGATTCCCTATTTGCTTTTGTTGTTCATTCCGGCGATCACGATGGCGACGTGGGCTGAGGAACGTCGCCAGGGGACCGACGAGTTGCTCCTCACGCTTCCCGCTCGCGATATCGAGGTCGTCGCGGGGAAGTATCTCGCTTGTCTCGGCATTTACACGGTGGCGTTGGCGTTTATGCTAAGTCACTTAATTATTTTGCGCATGTTGGGACGTTTTGATCTGGGGGTGATCTTCGCGACATACCTTGGTTATTGGTTAACCGGGGCGATGATGATCGCGATCGGGATGACGGCTTCGATGTTGTCGTCGAACGCGACGATCGCGTTTATTTTGGGGGCTCTGTTTTGCGCTGCGCCGGTGTTTATGCATTTTGTGGTGGTTTGGTCGGGGGACGAGACGCGGCGGTTGTTCGAGGATTTCTCGGTGCGGTCGCGGCTCCACGATCTTGGCACGGGGGTGATTCCGCTTTCGTCGGTTTGTTATTTCGTCGCGGCGACCGTGTTAATGCTTTATATCAACGTCGTTTTGTTGGGAAGGCGGCATTGGGCCGGCGGCGAGAAGACCGCGGATCACTGGACGCATTCGTTCTTGCGGATCGGCTCGCTCGCGGTCGCGCTGATTAGTCTCACCGCGATCGTCGGCGGGATCGGCCCGCGGATCGACGTCACCCAAGAAGGCTTGCACACGCTTTCACCCGAGTCCAAATCGATCGTCAAAAAGATTCCCGGCGATCGGCCGATATACATTCAAGCGTATTTTAGTCCCGAGGTGCCGCGCGAGTACGTGTCGGTGAAGGAGGATTTGATCAACACGCTCAAAGAATTCGCGGCGCTCGCGGGGAAAAGCGTGCGGTTGAATCTGATCGAGACCGAGTTGTACTCGAACGAGGCGCGCGAGGCGCAGAAGCGGTTCAACATCGTCCCGAGGCGTGTGATGGTCGTCGACGACGCCAAGCAAGCGACCGACGAGATCATTTTGGGAGTCGCGTTTCGATCGGGGGCCGAGGAGATCGTGATTCCGTTCTTCGACCGGGGCTTATCGGTCGAGTATGAGTTGGCGCGATCGATTCGCGTCGTCTCGCGCGAGGCGAGGCGCAAGCTTGGCGTTTTGGAAACCGACGCCAAGTTGCTCGGCGGTTTCGATTTTCGATCGATGAATCAATCTCCCGAATGGCCGCTCGTCACCGAGCTCAAAAAGCAATACAACGTTTCGAGCGTTTCGCCCGATTCGGCGTTTCCCGGGGATCTCGACGTGCTCCTTGTGGCGCAGCCTTCGTCGCTGACGCAAAAGCAGATCGATTCGCTTACCACATATGTGAAGAACGGTCATCCAACAGTGATGTTTATGGATCCGTTCCCGGCGACTCGTTATCAGCTTTCTCCCGAGATTCCTCGGCAAAATCCGGGCGGAATGTTCGGCGGCGGCCCTCCCCCCGAGCCTAAAGGCGATTTAACGGGATTGCTGCGGGTTTTGGGGGTCGACTGGCCGACGAATCAAGTCGTTTGGAATCCTTACAATCCTCATCCGCTGATGGAATTCCCTCGCGAGTTCGTGTTTATCACGGGAAATTCGGGAGATTCCAATACGAGGCCGTTCAATCCCAAGCAGAGCGCCGTATCGGGATTGCAAGAGGTCGCGATGCTTTTCCCCGGCTATTTTCGGCCGCGCGGCGGTTCCGGACCCGATTTCATCCCGCTCGTCGAGACGAACGAAGACGGCGGAGTGGTCGAGTGGAACGATCTGATCAGCCGAAATATTCTCAGCATGTCGCTCAATCCCGATCGCGCGTATGTTCCTTCGGGTCGGGGTTATACGCTCGCGGCTCGGATCAAAGGGACCGCGGCCGACGATGAAAAGGATACGGATAAAGCGAAAGACACGAAGGCCGAAGCCAATTCGGCGAAGGCGCCCAAGCCCGAGATTCGCGCGATCTTGATCGGCGATCTCGATATGATCTCCGACGAGATGTTCGAGCTTCGCCGTCAAGGTAACGAGATCTTTGATTTCGATAATATCGCGATGGTGCTCAATTGTGTGGATGTTTTGGCCGGAGACGAGGCTTATGTTTCGTTGCGCAAGCATCGGCCGAAACATCGGACGCTCGAGGAGCTTGAAAAGCAAACCCGCGTGTTCGTCGAGGCGAGCCAGAAGAACGTCGTCAAGGCCGAGGACGAGGCGAAACGTCAGCTCGCTCTCGCGCAAAAAAGGCTCGACGACAAGGTCGCTCAGGTTCGAGCGAGCAAGGACGATCAGCGCACCAAGGAAATCATGCTCGACGAGATGCAGCGGACCGAGAATCAACGTTTGACCGTCGAGAAGGCCAAGATCGAAGACGACAAACGGAAGGCGATTCTCGAAAGCAAACAGGAGATGGAGCGAGCGATCCGCGCGATCCAGCTCCGGATCCGGCTCGCCGCGATCGGTTTGCCGCCGCTCCCGGCGCTCGTGCTCGGGCTCGTCGTGCTGGCGATTCGGCTCAAACGCGAATATATCGGCGTCGACCCCGGTCGACTCGTTTAAACAAACAAAACGATGATTCCCCCGTGATCGATCGCCTTCGTCGCGCCGAGGCGATCGATCACGGAATCGGTTCGATCGATGAGGATGACAATGAACATATCCGGTGAAATGAAAAAAACGTTGGTTTTCGTTTCGGTCGCGTTCGTTTTGGCGGCGGGGGCGGTTTATACACGGGCGCCGGTGCGGTACAAACCGACGGGGGATTTCGGCCTTCAGGGGGAGAAATTTTTCCCCGAGTTCAAGGATCCGCTCGAATGCACCTCGCTCGAGGTCGTCGGGCTCGATCCCGACACGTCGTCTCCCGTCGCTTTCAAGGTGATGCTTAAAGACGGGAAGTGGGTGATTCCGTCGCACTACAATTATCCCGCCGACGCCAAAGATCGGCTCGCCAAAACCGCGGCCGGAATCATCGATCTCACCCGCGACGTTCTCGTATCGGATCGGGCCGCGGATTATGACAGCCTGGGGGTTTCCGATCCGACGGATATGAAATCGTATAACGCCAAAGGAACCGGCAAGCGTGTGACGCTGCGCGATAAGACCGATCGAATTCTCGCCGATTTTATCATTGGAGACGAAGTCGTCGATCGCGCCGGGATGCGTTACGTGCGAGTACCCTCCGAAAAGATGACTTACGCGGTGAAGGCCGACGTCGATTTGTCGACTCGGTTCGCGGATTGGATCGAGACGAACTTGCTGAAGCTTGATTCGTCGAAGATACGCCGGGTGACGTTCGTCAATCACAAGGTCGATCCCGAACGAGGGAAGATCATCCCTGGTGAAACGCTGACGATCGAGCGATCGGATTCGAACGCCCCCTGGAAGCTCGACAAGATCGCCGAGGGGCAAGAGATCAACACCGATACGATCAACACGCTGATCAGCGCGCTTTCAGATCTAAAAATTTCGGGAGTGAGACCCAAACCCGACGGGTTGACGCGCGATCTCAAGGGAGGAGAAGGAATTCGGCTCGATCAAGCCGCAAGAATCTCTCTTGGAGAAAAAGGCTTTTATATTGTGAAGGATCAGTTGATCTCGAATCAAGGAGACGTGATCGTCGAATGCGACGACGGAGCGCAGTATACGCTCCGATTCGGGGAGGTCGTTTTCGCCCGCGGCGAGGCTCTCAGCTCCGGCAAAGAATCGAAAGATAAAAAGAAAGCCGACGATCCTAAATCGAAGAATGAAGGATCGATCGAAAGCCGATATCTCTTCGCGACGATCGCGTTTTTCCCCGAATTGCTTCCCCCTCCCGCCGATAAAACCGACGAGACGATCTCGCTTCCCGACGAGCCGTTCTTGCTTCCCGCGGGAGATCCCAAACGAGTCGCCGACGAAAAGAAGATTGACGACGAACGTAAGAAGAAAGACGACGAGAAAAAGAAACGGCTCGAGGAGGCGAAGAAGGGGATTGACGAACGTTCCGATCGCTTCGCTCCGTGGTATTATCTCGTACCCGGCGACGCATTCCGCAATATCGTCCTCGATCGCTCGGCTTTAACCAAGGCGAAGGGGAAATTGACGCCGACCGGAGCGACGGGAGGACCCGAACTCGGCCTTCCTCCCGGAATCAACCCCGTCCCCGACGGGCTCTTGAATCCCAAATAATTCTTGTGTCGTTCAGATTAGCGATCCGTTAAGTCGAGATGATCGGCTTAACGGATTGCTGTTTTTTGATTTCTGAATCCGAGCGTCGGTTATAATCGTCGCGTCTTATGAACAAACAAACCGTTAAGTCGAGATGATCGGCTTAACGGTTTGCTGTTTTTTGATTTCTGAATCCGTATGAACAAACAAACCGTTAAGTCGAGACGATCGGCTTAACGGATTGCTGTCTCTTGTTTCTGAATCCGAGCGTCGGTTATAATCGTCGCGTCTTATGAACAAACAAACCGTTAAGTCGAGACGATCGGCTTAACGGTTTGTTGTTTTTTGATTTCTGATTCTGAGCGTTCGTTGGATGCGTTTAGATTTTGAGTTTGGCGATTCGATCGACCGCCTCGACGAGCCTGGGGGTTTCGACGGTGAGAGCGGCTCGAATGAAGCCGTCGGCGGATTCGCCGAAGCCGCGTCCGGGAGTCGTGACGAGGTCCGCCTGATCGAGCAAGAGCGAACAGAGCTCGGTCGAGGTGTATCCCTTGGGACACGGAATCCAGACGTAAAAGGTCGCTTGCGGCGTCGGCGCGTCGAAACCGATTTTCTTCAGGCCGTCGACGAACGCGTCGCGACGTTCTTTGTAGAGCGCGCGAATCGGCGGCGTGAGGGTGTCGTATTCGTCGAGCGCCGTGATCGCCGCGAATTGGATCGCGGTGAAGATTCCCGAATCGGTGTTCGATTTCACCTGTCCGAGCGCCGAGATCAAAGGCGCCCCGCCGATCGCGAATCCAACCCGCCAGCCCGTCATGTTGAACGTTTTGGAAAGGCTGTGGAATTCGATCGTTCGGTCGCGAGCCCCCGGGATTTGCAGCAGGCTTGGGGCGGGTTCGTCGAAATACATCTCGTTGTACGCGGCGTCCTGCGCGACGACGAAATCATGCATCTCGGCGAGGTCGAAGACCCGCTGAAAAAATCCGAGATCGGCGGTCGCCGCGGTCGGATTGTTCGGGTAATTCAAGAACATCAATTTTGTTTTGTTATATACAGATGCTGGGATCGCGTCGAAATCGGGTTGAAAGCCGAGTTCGGGTCGAAGAGGCATGATATGAACATCGCCCCCCGCGAATCGGCTCGAGCTGCGATAAACCGGGTAGCACGGGTCGGGGACGAGCGCGTAATCGCCCGGGTTGAGGACGGCGAGGGGGAAATGTGCGATACCCTCCTTCGAGCCGATGAGCGGAAGGATTTCGGTTTCGGGGTCGAGTTCGATTCCGTAACGCTTGGCGCAGAAGTTCGCGATCGAGCGACGGAGTTCGGGAGCGCCTTGATCGAGCGCGTACTGGTGAAACTTGGAGTTTTCAACATGTTTTTGCAAACTTTTGATGATCGCGGCGGGGGTGGGGCGATCGGGGTCGCCGACGCCGAGGTTGAGAACGTCGCGACCTTGCGCGATCGCGGCTTTCTTCTTTTTATCGATCTCGGCGAAAAGGTACGGGGGAAGCTTTTGGAGACGGTCGGATTTCACGAAGCCGGGTCGAACGGTCGACGCCATGATCGGTCCCTAAAACAAGGTGTTGGATGAAACATCAAGATCGACGAAACTTCGCACGTCGACGCGTTTATAGATAAACATGTCGGCGTGCGAGGATGTTGAACGATTCAGGCCGGCGCCTCCTCGGCGATGATCTCGTTGGCGTGGACCGACTGAACGTCGTCGTTGTCTTCGAGCAGGTCGCGGAGTTTGAGCATTTTCTTGGCGTTTTCCCCCTCGAGTTCGACGGTCGTCGTGGGAATGTAGCGGGTTTCGGCGGTGATCGTTTCGATTTTGTGATCGGCGAGCGCCCGGCTGACGGAATCGAAAATTTTGGCGTCGCACGTGATCTCAAAAACGTCCTCGCCGCGAACGACGTCGTCGGCGCCGGCCTCGAGCGCGATTTCCATCAGTTTATCTTCGTCGATCGATTCGTTATCAATGACGAACCAACCTTTATAATTGAACAGATACGAGACGCTTCCCGCTCCGCCGAGGTTTCCGCCGCAGATCTCGAACGTTTTGCGGATTTCGCCCGCGGTTCGGTTGCGGTTGTCGGTGAGGATTTCGCAGAGGACCGCGACTCCCCCCGGTCCGAAGCCTTCGTAAAGGATTTCTTCGTAATTGGCGCCGCCGAGTTCCCCGGTCCCTTTTTTGATCGCGCGTTCGATGTTTTCTTTGGGGCAACTGAACGATCGAGCCTTGTCGATCGCGTAGCGCAGCTTCAGGTTCGAATCGGGATCTCCCCCGCCCAGGCGGGCGGCGACATAAACCGCGCGGCAAAGCTTGCTGAACAGCTTGCCTCGTTTGGCGTCGACGATCCCCTTGCGATGCGCGATGTTCGCCGCGTGCGAATGACCTGCCATAACCGAATCGGCTCCTATCAACGATAAAGATATTGGTGAATTTCACATAGTTGTGACGTTGATTGATCAAAACGATTCGTCGTGTTCGGATCGTTTCGTCGTCGCGTCATATACTGTCGCTCGTCGCGGCCTTGGGCGCCTGTTTAAATTTTTTGAGCGATTCGAGCTTTTTGCGAATCTCGGGAAGGTGTTTATCGGGAGGATGCGATTTCGCTCCCTTTTTTTCGGCGGTTTCCCAGGCCTCGCGCGCCTTGTCGTATTCTTGGAGTTCGAAGTAAACATCGCCCAGATGTTCATGAACGGTGGTGTCGGTTCCCTCGCGGTCTTGCGCGGCGCGGGTGAGGGGTTCGACCGCCTCTTTCGCCTTGCCTCGTTTGAATAAAACCCAGCCGAGGCTGTCGAGATATGCCGTGTTGTCCTTCTCCTCTTCGAGCGCCTTGCGGATCATCGCCTCGGCTTTTTCAAGATTTTTTCCCTGATCGGCGTAAAGGTAGCCGAGGTCGTTGTTCACCTCGGGGTCGTCGGGGAATTTTTCGAGGAGGATTTCGAGCTCTTTCTCTCCCGCGGCGTAATCGTTTTTGTTCGTATAAGCGATCGATAAACCGAGCCGAGCCGCCTTGACGAACGATTCGTCGTCTTCTTTGCGCTCGAGCATTTCTTTGAAGAATCGGATCGCGTCGTCGTTGCGTCCCGCTTGCGCCAGCAGAAGCCCGTGCATTCGGAACAAAGCGATGTTGTCGGGATCGAGTTTCTCGGCGTTTTTGAGGAGATCCACGGCCTCGTCGACTCGGCCGGCGCGAGCCAAAATGAAGGCGCCTCGATAAATCGTCTCGGAATTGTTCGGCTCCATCTTGACCGCACGCCGAGCCGCGTCGATCGCAACTTCTTCGTCGCCGGCGTCGATCTTGATCAAACCGATCTGAATCAGATAAGTCGCGTTGCGCTCCGGAGGATACCGAACCACAAGTTCCTCAAGCGTTTTGACGGCGTCGTCGTAACGCCCGGCTTTTTGCTGGGTCGTCGCGAGTTCGCGGTAATTCGCCGGAGCCGGAAAAAGTTTGACCAAAAGTTTTTCGATTTCAATCAGTTTATCGGTGAACTTCGCTTTGTTCGCGATGTAAGCGAGAACGTTCAGGCCGTTCAGATCGGCCGACGCGAGATTATTCGTAAACATCTTAATCCCCGCGTCGATCAAGTCCTTCGCGATTTGACGATCGTCTATAACCTCGTTGATCTGAGACTCGATAAGCTTGATACCGACGGTCGTCTTCGACGCTTGCGAAAAAAGCTTGATTAAATCTTCCCATTTTTTTTCTTTGATGTAAGCCGAGGCGAGGACTCCGTAGGTTTGCGGAGCGGGGGCGAGTTGCATGATCGATTCGAGAGCTTTGGTCGATTTGTCGATTCGGCCCGCCGAGCGATACTCGTCCGACAAAGTTAACAGCAGGCTGACGTTCTGAGGATCGGCTTTGGCCGCGGCCTCGAGCCGCGGGATGATCTCTTTTTCACGCTTGAGAGCGCGATAAACCCGCGCCAAGAGCGCGTAACCCTCGCGTCCCTGGGGGCGTCGCCGCACCCATTGCTCGACGATTTCGAGCGCCTCGGTCTTCTTCCCCGATTCGAGATACGCCTCGCCGAGTTTGACGGGAAGCGTGAAATTATCGGGATCGTACGTCATTCCGCGGCGAAACGCCTTGATCGCCAAGTCGTAACGCCCCGCTCGTTGGAACCCGACGCCGAATTCGAGATAAGAGTTCGCTTCTTCATTTCCAAGAATCAACCGTTGTTCAACAACACTGAAACGATTCGCGGCTTTGTCGTCGAGCGCCTCGACGACCTTCGCCCAAGCGTCGGCGGTTTCTTGAATTTTGTCGGGGCGAATCGAATACAACAGGCCGAGATCGCGCTCGATCACCAAGTACGCCGCCGATCGTTTGTCGAGCTTGGGATTCGCCTCGGCCTTCAAAAGCAGCTCGATCGCCGCCTCGGAACGCGCCGAACGCGAATAACGCGCGATCATTTGCCGTAATGTAAATAAATCGCCGGGGTCGACATCGAGAACCCGCTCGCCGTAACGTTCGGCCTCGTCGCCTCGATTGAGCGCGAAACAAATGCGACTTAAACGTTTGAGCGAGGCGATCGATTCGGGATCGTCGTCGAGCGCTTTTTTGAGGAGGTCGATCGCGGCCTCGAGCTTCCGCTCGTCCTCCAGCACCCGAGCGCGAACGTACGCCTTCACCGCCTCGATCCGCTTCCGCTCCTCGACCGTTCTGGGCCTGAGCGGAACAAACGGATAAACCGGATCTTCCCATGGAGAAAATTGCACGCCTTCATCCGCTCGGAGCGGAGGGAGTTTCGAAGCTTCGGCTTTCGCTTTGTCGTCTTTCTCCTCGGCCTTCGACACGACGACCGCGGCTTCGGCGTTCGCGACTCCCGCCTTCGATTTCAATTCGATCGTCGGATCAGAATCTGAACGCTTGTTTGAAGGCTGATGATCAGGGGGCGCGGCGGCGAGCGAGCACGCGATCCAAAGGGGCGCGGCTTGAAGAAGCGATGTGAAAATCGCGGGGCGGATGAGGGAAAATCGCCGTGGACCGCGCGGGGGCGCGGTCGATTCGCGGGGCTCGCATTCACGTCGCATCGCGCGGAACCTCCTCAATCAGCCGTTACGGCCTTGGAATTCTCTCTCACTATGTTAACAAGGACGCTTGAACGATGCCAACCCCGAAGAATTGAGCCCTCGAACCCCCGATACGACGATCTCTGAATCTCTAAAACTCTATTCGACTCAAACTCGCATCCGTTATGATCGCGCCGAAACGTCTTTCATATTGCCAAAAGCGCCGAGTTAAAGAGTCAAATCAGGCCGTACCAACAACGGATTCAACGCGGATGATTCCGAGCCGAATTCGATTTCATCGACTTCTCAGAGTTGCAATCGATTTAAGCAGCACCGCCGCGCAATCGGGCGTCGGACGATATCGAATCGCTCGTCGAGCCGGGATCGGCGCCGCGGTCGGTTCGTTTAAAACGACGTAACATGCTGTAAATCAGTAGGATACGCCATCAAATCAAAAACGATCGAACGCGCGGCATCGATTTTGCTTTGATCCTTACGCAATCGTCGTTTGATTGAGCACGCGAATTTGATCGCATCGATCGAACGATTCGAGTCGTTTCGATTTCGGCATCGTCGTGCGTCCGAAATCGTCGAACTTATCGAAACTCTCCTCGGTCGACCCGACATCGCGAGACCAATACGATGATGAAGACGCCCAAAAGTATTTGGAAATCCTTATTTGCATTCGCGGCCCTGGTTTTGGCCGCACCCTCGGCGACATTCGCCGATGAACCGACTTCGGCGGCCGTTTCGTCCGCTCCCGCGACCGCGAGCGGGTCGTCCGCTCCCGCCGACTCCTCGGCGACGACAGCGGCGCCCGCGACCCCCGCTCCGACCGTCAACGGCGCCGACACCGCGTTCGTGCTCGCGGGCGCGGGGCTCGTTATGTTGATGACTCCCGGCCTCGGCCTCTTTTACGGCGGTATGGTGCGGAGGAAGAACGTCCTCGCCACGTTTCAACAAAGCTTTATTCTCCTCGGCGTGATCACGATCCAATGGGCCTTGATCGGCTACAGCTTGGCGTTCGGTCCAAGTTCGGGCGCGCTCAAACCCTTTATCGGCGGATTAAGCTGGTTCGGTCTCAACGGAGTGGGGCTTGAACCGAACGCCGATTACGCCGCGACGATCCCTCACTTGCTATTCATGGTTTATCAAATGATGTTCGCGGTGATCACCCCCGCGCTCATCTCGGGAGCTTTCGCCGAGCGGATGAAATTCTCGGCTTATCTCGTGTTCACTTTATTATGGGCGACGCTCGTTTACGATCCGGTGGCTCACTGGGTTTGGGGAACGGGGGGCTGGATCAAGGAGATGGGGGCGTTCGACTTCGCCGGCGGATTGGTGGTTCACGTGATCTCGGGGGTCGCGGCGTTGACCTGCGCCCTGTATATGGGGCGGCGGAAGGGATACGGCGAGGATCAAATGCATCCTCATAATTTGACGATGACCGCGATCGGCACGGGAATTCTTTGGTTCGGCTGGTTCGGTTTCAATCCAGGGAGCGCGCTCGCGGCGGGAACCTCGGCGACGATCGCTTTCGTGACGACGCACATCGCCGCGGCGAGCGCCGCGGTTTCGTGGTCGGCGATCGAATGGCTGCACCGCGGCAAGGCGACGGTTCTGGGCGCCTGCACCGGAGCGGTCGCGGGGTTGGTCGCGATCACACCCGCGGCGGGTTATGTCTCGCCGATGGGGGGGCTTTTGATCGGCCTTCTTGTTTCACTCGTTTGCTACGGCGCGGTGATGCTTAAGGGTAAATTTGGATATGACGATTCGCTCGACGTGTTCGGGATTCACGGAGTGGGGGGCGCTTTCGGCGCTCTCGCGGTCGGCGTTTTCGCGACCAAGGTGATCAGCGGCGGCCCGTCGGGGCTTTTGGACGGCAACGCGGCCCAGCTTGGCAAGCAGGCGATTTCGCTCCTCGCCGCGGCGGCTTACAGCGGAATCGTGACCGTCGGCGTTCTCAAGGTCGTCGATTTGGTGATCGGTTTGCGTGTTTCCACGGAATTCGAGGAAATCGGCCTCGATCTCAGTCAGCACGGCGAGCGCGGTTACATTATGGAGATCGACGAGTTGAGCTTCCCGGTCGATCGGCCCGCGGCCGCCGCGAGCGTCGGCTCGGCGTACGGAATCGATTCGGCCGAGTCTCCGGTTCTCGACGCCGCGACTCGACCCGATCCCGCGGTCGCCTAAAAGGCGCTTTCGATCTTCATTCCAAAGCAAAATCAAGGGCTCGCCGTCGACCGCGACGGCGGCCCTTTTTTTACGTCTCGTCTCGACCGCTCGCCACAAATTAAAATAGCGATATAATATTATACTAAAAATCCATAAAGTTTTCGATTATTAAATTTGATCGTTGAGGTTCTTGCTTCGGAGCGTCTTCGGTTTAGAATCGACGCATCTTGATTTCGATAGGGCTGATTCATTCATCTCGGATATGGATAGGATTGAAATCGGGTGAGCGATCAAGAACAAGCCGAGCGACGAGACGATCGTCTTGAATGCGACGAGGCGATTCCGTCGGATTTGACCGAGGAGAGCGCGGCGCCTGGGACGTCGGGGGGAACGAAGGCGATCCGCCGGCATCGCGACGCGGTCGTGACGATTCAAGGAGGGGGGATTTTCGGATTGATAGGTTATCCCGAAAGAAAACCGTGAATTCGGCGGGAATTGAGGGCGAACACGAAATTGGGAGGGCGAACCTCCTGGTGAGCCGTATTAAGATGTTTGCGATTATTGACCGAAAAATCCGCCACTTCTCATGAGTTTATGAAAAGAGGCTCACCAGGAGGTTCGCCCTCCCAAATAGAAAGAATCGAACATCTAGGTTCGTTACATCTCCCAAATAGAAAGAATCGAACATCTAGGTTTGTTACATCTCCCAAATAGAAAGAATCGAACATCTAGGTTTGTTACATCTAGTGGTTTTATTGGTGAATTGGCGCCGAAACCGGTATATTAGTATCGATTTATCCACGAAAGCTTTTCGGATAATCTCTTGGCGGTTTTATGTCTTGATTCCAATCTCGATTATCGTAAACTGAATTTGGATGAAAACTGTGCGGTACAATTGATTGGCACGCGTGTTCGAGCGCTGCTCGATAACATGCAATCGGTCTCCAGGCGAATCGCGGCGATTCTCTTCGGAGGATTCGCGGTGGAAACGCCTATCAAAAGGTGACGGCGATGGCCGAAACAAACCCGCGATTGAATTCGACCTTCCAAGGCGATTCTTCCGCCAAAGCCGAGTCGAAGCGCCGACTCGACGAGGCGATCGCCTATGAAACGGCGAGTAACGAGCGTTGCGCCAATATGAGACGCGATCGCGACGAGTTTTTCCGTCAAATGAGCGACGCCTCGTTCGTTCCGCGGAAGAAATAAAAGCTCGACTCGTCGGCTCGACGACGCTTCGACCGTCCGCGCTCGATTACGTAAGCTAAAGCCGATCAACAAGATACGAACATCGATCCGCGCCGCGCGGCGATCGATTCGACCGTTTCGATCCGAAGCCGAATTCTTCATCCGGTTTCGGCTTCGGGTCGCCGTGTTATCAGTTCAAGCCGACGCGCCGCCGCGGTCGATCCTGGCGAGTCTCGCGTTTTGGATCGGTCGCGAGTTTTCCCGCGCTCTGTCGCCGATTCGTCTTTTCCGCAGTTCTTGAATCGCGGTCTTAGCGTTGCGCAGATCGCGCGATTTCCCCGGAATGAATCTGGAATGAAAATTCAATTAAATCAATAATATTACAAATAGAGTGAATCGAGTCGACGAATTCGCTCGGCGATCGCGGCGTACTTGACCCGGCTCGCGGATGCTTTCTACAATCGACTGCTCTTCGACCCGTATCGATCGGCGATTCGGATCCTCTCACAGGCGCGAATATATTCCGATGCGACAATACGTTAACACGCTTTCGAACGGCGTCTCGGTGGACGAGGTTTTCCTGGTGGCCGATAAGCAGTTGCGTGCCAACCGGCAAGGGAACCTGTATCTGCACCTTGATTTGCGTGATAAGACGGGGACGGTGGGGGCTCGGCTTTGGAACGCGACCGAGCGAATCGCCGCGGGTTTCGAGCCCGGCGATTACCTTCGCGTACGCGCCAAGGTTCAGGTGTTTCAGGGCGCTCTTCAGATGATCGTCTCGCATCTCGAGGTCGCCGATTCGTCGGGGCTCGATCCCGACGACTTCACGCCACGATCGACGCTCAACGGAACGAAGTTGCTCGCTCGCCTCAAAGAGATTTTGCTCAAGCTTTCGAATCCCCACCTCCGCGCTCTCGTCGAATGCTTTTTGATCGACGACGAATTCGTCCGCAAATTCGTGTCGGCGCCCGCGGGTATCAAAAATCATCACGCATATAACGGCGGGTTGCTTGAGCATGTCGTTACGCTTTTGGAAACCGCCCGGGCGATCTGCGAGTTTTATCCCGAGATCGACCGCGATCTGCTGCTGACCGGGGTTTTTCTTCACGATATCGGAAAGATCGACGAGCTTTCGTATGATCGCGCTTTTTCATACACCGACGAGGGGCAATTGATCGGTCATCTGGTGATGGGGGTCGAGATGCTCCGCGACAAGGTGGAGCGAACCGCCGATCTGACGGGCGATCCGTTCCCCGCCGAGCTTTTGCTACGTGTTAAACATATGATTGTTAGTCATCACGGTTTGTACGAATACGGCAGTCCCAAGTTGCCGATGACTCCCGAGGCGATCGCGCTTCATTATCTTGATAATCTCGACGCGAAGATTCATTCTTTCACGCGTGAGATTCGCGACGATCCGGGTCGCGAATCGCGCTGGACGCCTTATCAGCAGGATTTGGGGCGTCGTCTCTTTAAGGGATCGAGCGGTCTCGCGGCGGCGACCGAGGGGGAGAACGGCGAGCCCGCGACCGCGGCCGAGGTCGCCGGGGAATGAGTTTCGCGGTCTTTTTTAATCACGGAACGGCCGGGCGAGAATGACGCGAGACGAAGCCGAGGCGAGGATTCTGAAGGAACTGCGCGAGCGATCCCGCAAACCGCCGACGGCGCGCGGGCTCTGGAAGCTTTCGGGCCTGTTCGCCGACGATTATCCCGAATTTAAACGAATCATCAAGCATATGCTTGACGAGGGGGTGATCGTTCGCCGTTCCGATCGAGCGTTGCTCGTCGCGGGTTCCGACGAGGGTTCCTCGCCGGCCTCGACCGCGGGCAAAGGAGTGATCGTCGGCGTTTTTCGCCGCAACCGCAAAGGTTTCGGCTTCGTCCGCCAGACCGGAGTAACGGATAAAAACAAAGATATTTATATTCCTGTTGAATCCGCGGGAGACGCCTCGACCGGCGACGTCGTCGCGGTGCGGCTGAAGCCGAGATCGCGCGATCGCGGGCCGAATCGTCGCGGCGAGATCGTCGAGGTCCGTTCCCGCGCCTCGTCGTTATTTGTGGGAACATATCTTGAACTGGAAGGCTCGGGCTTCGTCAAGATCGACGGGGGGACGTTCCACGATCCGATTTATGTGGGCGATCCGGGCGCCAAGGGGGCGAAGCCTGGCGACAAGGCGACGGTCGAGATCGTCCGCTACCCCTCCGCGTATGAAGGAGGCGAGGGGGTTTTGATCGAAATCCTCGGCCGTCGCGGCGAGCCCGGGGTCGACACCCTCTCGATTATCAAAAGCTTTGAACTTCCCGATCAATTTGACGAAGAGACGTTGATCGAGGCGCGGCGGAGAGCGAACGAATTCGACCCGGAACACGTTTCGGGCCGGCTCGACTTGCGCGATCTGCCGACGATCACGATCGATCCCGTGAACGCGCGTGATTTTGACGATGCGATTTCGCTCTCGCGCGATGAAAAAGGCTTTTACACCCTCGGCGTGCACATCGCCGACGTCTCCTGGTTCGTCGAGCCCGGTTCGCACGTCGATCGCTCGGCTCGGGAGCGTGGAACGAGCGTTTATCTCCCCGATCGCGTGCTGCCGATGATCCCCGAGGTCGTCTCGAACGGAGTCGCGAGCCTTCAGGCGGGTCGAACGCGCTACACGGTCAGCGTTTTCATCGAGTTCGACCCCGAGGGACGAAAAACCGACGTCAAATTCGCGCGATCCGCGATCCGCGTTTTACAAAGATTTACCTATGAACAAGCTTATGAAGTAATTCAGCATGGAAAGATGAATCATTCGAACGGGGAGTCTTCGTTCGATCGGGTCGCGGTCGATTTGATCGCGCCGATGCGCGAATTGGCTTTGATTTTGCGGAGGCGTCGAGTCGAGCGGGGAGCGCTCGAGCTCGACATGCCCGAGATCGCGGTCGAACTGGGGGATTCGGGCGAGGTGACGGGGGCTCGGATCGTCGCGCACGACGAGAGTCATCGGTTGATCGAGGAGTTCATGCTCGCGGCGAACGAGGCCGCGGCCGAGTTTTTGACCGAGCGCGGAGTCGGTTTTTTGAGACGCGGACACGAGGATCCCGACCCGCTCAAACTGCTTCAATTCGCCGAATTTGTGAGGAGTTTGGGGATAACGATCGACGAACCGCGCAGTCGATTCGAGCTGCAACGGCTGCTCCGTGAGACGGCTTCGCTACCCGAGGCGCACGCGATCCATTACGGCATGCTGAGGAGTTTAAAACAAGCGCGGTACACGCCCGAGGAGATCGGTCATTACGCGCTCGCGAGCGATGATTACTGTCATTTCACCTCGCCGATCCGTCGATATCCCGATCTTCAGGTTCATCGCCAAATATTGGCGATTCTGGCGGGAAAGAAGCCGAAAAGCGATTTCGACGAACTGACGGTTTTGGGGGATCATTGCACCAAATTGGAGCGAAGGGCCGAGGCCGCCGAACGCGAGCTGATACGCGTGAAATTACTTTCGTATCTTGAACCGAAAATCGGCGAGTTGTTTCACGCGGTCGTCGTCGGGGTCGAGGAGTTCGGGCTTTTTTGTCGACTGATCGAATTCCCGGTCGAAGGTTTGCTGCACGTCGCGGTGCTCGACGAGGCCGAATCGGGACTAGATTATTATATATATGATCCATATACGCATTCGTTGACGAGTCGACGCAAGGGCTTGCGTTATCGGTTGGGGGATCGTCTCGAGGTTCGGATCGCGCGGGTCGACGTCGACGGGCGCGAACTCGATTTGATCTTACCGCATCAAGGGGTCGATCGAGTCGCGCGTCGCGGGCCCGCGAGGAGGCGCGGCGGATCGCCGCCGCGGCGTTTCGTCGAGCCGGTGCGAGAACGATCCGCGGTTCCCAAAAAGACGAAGGCCAAGGCCAAAACGAAAGCGAAAAAGAAGGGAAAAAAGAAACGTTGATCGCGAGGACGTTCCCCTCGCGCTCGCGGCTTCGCTCGAGCCGACGAGTATCGTTAGTATGATTAAATCAGAGATTTTTGTCGGGTTTGTCGAGTCGCCGGCCGAGCGTTTATTTATCTTTAGAGGCTATCCGGAAAGAAAACCGCATATTCGGCGGTTTTCACGGTGTATCATCTCATCGGGAGGGCGAACCTCCCGGTGAGCCGGCTTGATATGATTTATTCCCTATGCGATTAAAACCTCCCATTCAATAGGGATTTACAAAACGAGGCTCACCGTGAGGTTCGCCCTCCCAAAAGAAAATAATAGCATGTGTGTATGCATAGAATATAATAATTATACTGATAATATGAGGCTAAAAACTTAAAATCAAGCCGAGATCGATACGATGGAGTTTCCGGATAGACTCTTAACACGATCAAAAGAGAGGGTGTTTTCAACCGAGTCGAGGCGTCGACCCGGTTTATAAGTTTGGAGTCTTCGCGTGGTTCTTCCACGCGCCGTGCGCGGATCTTTTGAGCCGACTGAAGTAGAGTTTATATTAACTGAAGGCACAGGCGAGGGTCCGATCAAATGATCAATCGAAAGTTTTCTCGATATTATTAGAAGACTTTCGATCGTGCGTCGGGCGGGTATGATCGCGGCTCCGCCGGTTTAAGGAATTATGAAATTATCAGTTAAAAGAAATAAGCTCGCGGCGGTTCGCCTTTCCTGGATTGGATTAGCGAACCACGGTGTGGAAAAGCGTCTTGTGACGTCGGCGAATTGGAGACGTCGCCGAGATCGGGCCTGGGATCAGCGATTCGGTTTCGACGACTTCGAATTGGGTTTGGCGTTCGCCGATTCGATCGCTTTCCGCAATTCTTGAGCGTCGGGGATGCGCGCCACGATGATATCGGATTCGTTTTCGGGGTCGATCTCGATCAAATACCACGACCCGCAATCGCCGCAAACGCCCAGCAATCGCTCGGGAACCTCGGCCTCGGGTTGATTGATATCAAGATTCGATTCACACCGAAGGCATAAAAACCCGGAGAGTTCGTGTTCGGAATCGACCTGACTTTGGAATTCCAAATGGACAGGAACGCTTTTTCTGGACGAATCAGACATCGGAGTGTCCTCGAACTCGAAGCACGCCAGGCTCCTAATTGAATCGTAGAGAATAACAAACGGTTTCAGCCTGTCGAAATGAAGCTCCGGATGAATCCGGAACTCATCGCTCGGATTTCACGCCGTGATACGATCGTCTCGCGAAGATCGATCAAGGCGGTCGAATCGTCGATCAGGCCCGCAAGCCGAACCGATCGCCGTCTCGGTCATTTGTAATGCGTCCTCCGATAACGGATGATGCGAAACGCTAACGCGCGAGCGAGAAACCGCGACCATTTGGATTCGGAAAGAACCCGAAACCGACTTCTTAAGAATCGACTAGGTTTCAGTAACAACGGCTTCGCGATATCCGCCGCGGGTCGTCGAATGTTCCAACCGAAACCTGAATTCACCCTTATCAATATCCCAACAGCCGCAAGTCAAGTCTAGTGGTTTTTTTGCGTCGGTTCGAAGACTTCCGATCGCGATCTCATCGACGACGGAGACGCCGAGGGGCGAACTTCACAATTGGAGATGTGTTCTGTTTTCGATCATTCTGTATTTGGGCTTAATTGAACCGACTTGCTTGCGCGCCGATGTTGTGCGAGTTTTGAATTCGTCGCGTCGAGCGGATTTCTCGAAAAGCCGATGTCCGGTTTCGCCGTCACGTGCGGGATAAAATGAATCGTCGTTTCGAGGGTCGGCGGATGAATCGCGAAGAAGCACATGCCGCACAGGTGTTTATGGCGCACCACGGGTTTGTGATGGGGTTGGCGCTCAAGCACGCCCCCTGGCCTGGGCTCGCCGAAGACGTTCTGCAGCAGGTTTTTCTTGAATTTATCTCGAAAGCGGGCCGGTGGGATCTCGATTCCGACCCCAAGCCGTTGCTCGCGACGATGACTCGACTTGTCGCTCAACGCTATTGGCGCGAACGCTCGCGCGAAATGCCCGAAATGATGCGCAAGCTCGCCGATCATGTACGGATGCTCGCCGAAGAACGAACCGCGCCCGCTCGGTACGAGGAAGAAACCGACGCCCTCAGACGTTGCCTCGAAAAACTGCCCGAAAAAAGCCGTTCATTAATTGATATGTATTATTACGCCGATCTTTCGACCGCCGAGATCGCGTCTCAAACCGGAACGCGCGCCGACACGGTTTGCCGAGCAATCTGTCGCTTACGCGAAAAACTTCGTATCTGCATCAACCGTGCGACCCGGGGGGGAGAGGCTTATGTCTAGCGCGCCCGAACCTTCCGACGCCGAGCGATCGATCGACGAAGTCGACGTTTTGATCGAACGGTACCTGACCGGAACGTTGACCTCAGACGACGCCGAGATCTTGCTCAAACGGCTGGAAGCCGACCCCGATCTGGGAAAAAACATACTGGATCAGTTTTATATTGATGCGATGCTGAAAAGTTCGTGCGGATCGCGGACACGCGTCTTCGACGATTTATCGCGGTCCGGGCGAAGCGGCGAGGGAGCTTTCGAGCGTGTTTCGAAGCGAGTCGGGCGATTCAAGCGGTCGGCTCGGGCGATTTCCGCGGCGTGTTTCGCGATCGTCGTCGGCGCGATTGTTTTATCGACGGGCGCCGCTCGATTTTGGCCGCGAGGCGATCGAAGCCGTGAAGCCGCCCAGTCGGTTTCGCTCGTCGAGCCGACGACGGCGTCGGTCGCGGTGTTGGCTCGCTCGGTCGACGCGACCTGGTCCGATCCGTCCCGCTCTTACGATGTCGGTTCGCCGCTCAACCCAGGCGGGTTACGGCTCAAATCGGGGCTTGTGGAAATCGAGTTTTACAGCGGAGCGCGTGTCGTGCTCGAAGGCCCCGGCGAGCTCGAACTCCGGTCGTCGCTCGAGGCTTATTGTAAGTCGGGCAGGTTGAGCGCCGAGACGCCCCCTTCGGCTCGAGGGTTTCGGATCGGCACTCCCAACGGCGCGGTCGTCGATCTGGGAACCGAATTCGGCCTCGACGTCACGGGTGCAGGATCGGAAGTTCATGTGTTTAAAGGCGAGGTGGAACTTCACGCCGATTCGACGCCTAAGCGTAGTTTGAAGGAAGGTGAGGCCGCGGCGATCGGCAAGAAAACCTCGGTTCGGGTGTTTTCGGCGAACCCGACGGCGTTTAACACCCCCGCGATGATTCGAAGCAAATCGGCCGCGGCTCTGAAACGTCAATTTGAAGCGTGGCGTTCGGCGAGCGCTCGCTGGAATTCGGATCCTTCATTGCTCGCTCGGTTTGATATCGAGGGGCTCGCTCCCGGCGATCGAACGCTTTTGAACCGGGCGGAGGGTTCGCCGATCGGTCCCGCGACGATCGTCGGTTGCGGCCGAGTGGATGGACGTTGGCCGGGCAAGGGGGCGTTGGAATTCCGAGGCGTCGGCGACCGCGTACGTCTCGAAGTTCCCTGCGAGATTTCTTCGTTCACGTTCGCGGCTTGGGTTCGAGTGAACGGATTGGACCGAAGGTTCAATTCGCTTTTCATGTCGGACGATTTCAAGCCGGGGGCGACTCACTGGCAAATCCTCCACGACGGTCGCATCCGCCTCGGCGTCGCGGGGCGTAACGGATCGGTTTCGGTCGATTACGATAGCCCCGTCGTCTTCACGCCCGAACGGCTGGGGCGCTGGGTTCATCTCGCGGTCGTGTTCGACTCCGACAAACGACAGGTTATTCACTACGTGGACGGTCGAACCGTCGGTTCCAGGCCCGTGCGCAACGTCTTTCCGTTACGCGTCGGATCGGCCGAGATCGGCAACTGGAGTTCGGCCGCACGCGTCGATCGGTCGCCGATTCGCCACTATAGCGGTCGGATCGACGAGTTTTCGTTTTATCGTAGAGCGCTCGAAGAGGCGGAAATCGGCGCGATTTCCGGCCTCGAAGCGAACTCGGACGATTCCTGAACCCCGATTCAACGAACAAGCCTTTTTATGACAAGAAAGAACAAGTGAATCAGGATTTCAAGGTTTCGTGCATAAATGATTATAAAGCAATGCGAATTCATCGAAAGCGTGTTCGTCGGTCGGCCGAGCGACGGTACGTCTCCGCCGGGCTCGACGGCGATCTCCGCCGTCGTTTTTCGTGATTCTCCCGTGATTTCCCTCTCATCGAAAGGCATGGTTATGTCGAATCGAGGAAATTTATCGCGTCGCGGGTTTATGACCCGGTCGCTCGCCGCGCTCTCGGCCGCCGGTCTTCCCGGCTGGTACGCCGAGCGTCTGTTCGCCGCGGCTTCGGCCGAGGCCGCGGACGATAAGGCGGTCGGAGCGAACGAAAAACTTCAGATGGGGGTGATCGGCGTCGGTCCGAATCCTCGTCGCTCGAATTCGCTTTACGGAGCGGCGAAGAAATTCAAGCACGTTTCCTTCACAGGGGTGTGCGATGTCGACGGTCGACACCGGGAACACGCGGTGAAGCAGTATGGCAAAGACGGTTACGACGTGAAGAGTTACAAGGATTTCCGCGAGATCTGCGGCCGCGACGATATCGACGCGTTGATCATCGCGATTCCCGATCATTGGCACGCTCTCGTCGCGCTCGAGGCGCTTCGACGCGGCAAAGACGTTTATCTTGAAAAACCGCTCACGCTGACGGTTCAGGAGGCGCTCGTTTTATCCAAAGCGGTTCACGATTCGGGGCGTGTTCTTCAAACCGGGAGCCAGCAGCGATGCGAATTCGGCGGCAGGTTTCGGCTCGCCGCCGAGCTTGCGCGATCGGGTCGAATCGGCAAGATCAAAACGATTGAATGCCGTGTCGGCGGCAATCCGGTCAGCGGACCGATCAAGGCGGTCGAGCCTCCCAAGGAGCTCGATTGGGACATGTGGCTCGGCCCGACGGCGCAGGTTCCTTATCGCTACGAAAGCGAGAAGAAAACGAACTGTCATTACGAATACCGTTGGTTCTACGAATACAGCGGCGGCAAGATGACCGACTGGGGCGCGCACCATCTTGATATCGCTCAATGGTGCCTGGGCAAAGACGGGAGCGGCCCGACCGGAGTCGAGCGAGTTTCCGCGGTCGAGCCGCATCAGGGAACCGACGGTTACAACACGCATCCAAGTTTCAAGCTTCGTTATACGTATCCCGGCGGGGTCGACGTCTTCGCGATGTCGGGCGGGGGATCGACCGTCGACGGACTTGTCGACGCCCACGGCCAGAAGCGCAAGGACAGGCAAGGGAAGGTTTATGAGGGGATCGACGGCGACGAGAACGGCCTGCTGATCAAAGGCGACGCGGGGACGATTTTCGTGGGGAGGGGATTCATCCTGGCGAACGATTCCAAGATTTTGAGCGAGCCGATCAAGAACGATCCGATGCTCTATCCGAGTCGGCCGACCGATCATATGAAGAACTTTCTCGATTGTGTGAAAAGCCGAGAAAAACCGATCGCCGAGGTGACCGTCGGCGCGGGTTCGGTGATCGTTTGCCACATCGGCGTGATCGCGTTGATGACGGGCAAACCGTTGACCTGGGATCCCGCGGCTCATCGGTTTACCGGACAAAACGCCGACGACGGCAACAGGCTTCTAAGCCGCGAGATGCGTTCTCCCTGGAAGCTCGAAGCGTAACGACGACCGCGGCGAGGCGGGCCGAGAGCCGCGCGGTTCTCGGCCGTCGCCGTTTCGTTTCACCCGCCGATTCCTCAATTTCCGCCGCGAGGCGCCTCGAATTCATGACGCTTTCCCCACGAACAATCAAGCCGAGGAAGAATATGACGCGTTGTATTTATCATACCGTTCTTGTCGGTTTACTTTTAACCGCCGCGATCGCGTCGATCGCTCCGTCGTCGGCTTACGCTCAGGCGAGGCGTCGGCGCGAATTTCCGACGGGAGAAGCCGACGCGCTTCTCAAACCGAAGCCGCGTCCTCGTCGTCCCGATCTGAGCCCGAGCGAGATTCCGCTCAAATTCATCAAGGGAGAGCGAATCGCGTTTGTGGGGAATTCGACCGCCGAGCGGATGAATTTATTTGGACATTTTGAAACATTACTCCTTTTACGGTTTCCGAACAAGGAGTTGGAGATTCGTAATTTCGGTTGGCCCGCGGACGAGGTCGGTCTGCGGCAGCGGCCGAGCGATTACACGCGGCTCGACGACCCGATGTTCGCGTTCGGTCCCGATACGATCTTGTGTTTCTTCGGCTGGAACGAATCGCACGCGGGGGAGGGAGGGATTGAGAAGTTTAAAAATGATTATGAGAATCTGCTCGATCATTACGCCAAAACGTACCCGCGCGACGACACGGGATCGACGCCTCGGTTCGTGTTGATTTCGCCGATCGCATTCGAGCCGACGGGGGATCGTTATCTGCCGGGCGGCGAAGCCGAGAACGCACGAATCAAGCTTTACACCGCGGCGGTCTCGGAGGTCGCGGCGAAGCGGAAATTGGCGTATGTCGATCTTTTCACGCCGACGCTCGCGTTGTTCACGGCTCAGCCCGGAATGCAATACACGATCAACGGATGCCATCTGAACGAGGCCGGCGACAAGGCGACGGGGGTGATGCTCGACAAGGCGTTGTTTGGAACCGAGAATCCCGCGGGGGTGAACGCTCTGAATTTTGAGAAGCTCCGCGCCGCGGTGATCGACAAGTCGTGGGTTCACCTGCAAGATTATCGCATGATTAACGGTTGGTATGTTTACGGCGGCCGACGGACGTTCGACACCGAGACGTTCCCGCGTGAATTTATCAAGATCCGTAACATGGTCGCGGTGCGCGATCGGTATGTTTGGGATATCGCCGCGGGAAAACGCGTTTCTCAGGCGCCCGACGACAGCCAAACCGGCGAGCTTTACACCCCCGAGACGCGATTCGGCCAGGTGAGGTATTCCGAGGCGCCCGACGGCCCTCGGATTCTCGCGCCCGACGAATTTATCAAAACATGCTCGGTTCCGGATGGGTTTGAGGTCAAGCTGTTCGCCGACGAAAAGCGTTTCCCCGAGCTGGCGAAACCCGTCCAGCTTGGGTTCGACAATAAAGGACGGCTTTGGATTTCGACGATGCCGACTTACCCGATGTGGAAGCCGGGTCAACCCAAACCCTCGGATAAGTTGCTGATCCTTGAGGATCTCGACGGCGACGGTAAAGCCGATAAGTGCACAACTTTTTATGATAAGCTCCACTGTCCGACGGGGTTCGAGTTTTGGAACGGCGGAATTCTTGTCGTCGACCAGCCGAGGATGCTTTTTCTCAAGGATACCGACGGCGACGATCACGCCGACGTCGTCGTTCACTTGATCGACGGTTGGGCGACTCAGGATACGCATCACGTGATTAACGCGTGGGAATACGGTCCCGGCGGTCTGCTTTATTTGCTCGAAGGCGTGTCGATGAGCACGACCGTCGAGACGCCGTGGGGGCCGTTCCGTAATTTCGGGTCGTCGGGGTGTTATGTTCTCGACCCGCGCACACTCAAAATTCGACACTTCAACACGCCGGGATATGGTAATCCCTGGTGCTACGTGTTCAACGAATGGGGTCAGGGCTTCTGCGGCGACGGGACCGGCGCCAACCAGCATTGGGACACTCCCCTTTCGGGCGCTCAATATATGGGACGCAAGGGGCTCAATCCCGTTTTCCCGATCGAATCGATGCGCCCCGTCGTCGGCAGTGAATTTTTGGTCAGTCGTCATTTCCCCGACGACGTGCAGGGGCAATTCATTTACGCGTGCGTGATCAACACCAACGGCATGCCGCGCTGGATCTTCAGCGACGACGGCGGCGGTTATAAAGGAACGCGCGTTCGGCACAACCCGAACGATCCCAAGACAGCGTTCGACCTGCTCAAATCAACCGACAAGCACTTCCGCCCGGTCGATCCTCATATCGGCCCCGACGGCGCGCTTTGGTTCGGCGATTGGGCGAACCCGTTGATTGGTCATATGCAATACTCTCAGCGCGATCCCAATCGCGACCACAAAAACGGTCGGATCTACCGGCTCGTCTATAAAAACAAGCCGACGCTCACCCCCGTCACTCAGTACAAAAAATCCGAAAACGAAATTCTTGAACAATTTCGGATTTACGAATGGAGAACGCGATACACGGCGCGCGCCGAGCTGCGCGAGCGGCCCGCCGAGGTCGTCCTTTCGGCGGTGAAAGCGTGGGTTTCGAAGCTCGATCCTGGCGATAAAGATTTCGATCGGCTTTGTTGCGAGGCGCTTTGGGTTCAGCAAGGGTTCCACGAGGTCGACCCTGCGCTTTTGAACAAGGTTCTCGCCGCCAAAACGCCCGACGCGCGCGCCGCGGCGGTTCGAATCGCCGCCGACGAACGTGAATATCTTTCCGATGTGCAAAAGATCCTGATCGCCGCCGCGGGCGACGAGAACGCGAGGGTTCGTGTCGAGGCGTGCCGAGGGTTGAGTTTCTTCCCGACGTCCGAGGCGATGGCCGCGGTGATCAAGGCGTTGCGCGCCGGCAAGGATTATTGGGTGGAATACACCGCCGAGGCCGCGCTCGCGGCGAATCCAACGGCGTGGCTCCAAGATCATCTGCGAGGGTCTTTGGCCAAGAACGATCGCAGAACGAAGGCGATTTTGGACGGAATCATTTCGCAATCGAAAACGGGAGCTCAGCTCGTTCCGTACCTTCAAATTTTGCTTGATCGCGAACCTCAGCCCGCCGAGGCGCGGTCGAAGGCGATCCAGGCGATCTCGGATATGAAGGGCGGAAACGCCGAGAACGGCAAGCAAGTCTTCCGGCGGAACTGCGTCGCGTGCCACCGCGTGATGAACGAGGGGGCGGATTACGGACCTCGGATGGACGGCGAAAATCCCGTCGGCAAGCGGCTGACGAAATACAAGATCGTCGAATCGATCGTCAATCCCAACGCCGACGTGGATGCGAAGTATATGTCGACATCGATCGCGACTTCCGACGGCAAAACGACGACGGGTCTGCTCGTGAGCGAGACGAAAGACGAGGTCATTCTCTTCGACGGCAAGGAGAAGAAGCGGATCAAAACCGCCGATATCGAAGAACGGAAGACGCTTAAGCAAAGCAGCATGCCGGACGGGCTCGTCGGCACGCTCGCGCCGGTCGAATTCCTCGATCTCATCGCCTTCCTGAGCGGTTTGCGTTGAGAATCGAAGCTTGGACGAAGCGGAGCGCCCCGACCGCGAGGGCGCTCCGCCTTCATTCGCGTTTTCGATCTTCATCTCATGCCGATTACAAAATATGTGATTGTATAATTTATCCAATAACAAGGTTCCGCGGAAAGCCGCGATCCCGCGCGCGAGAACGGAGATACAATATTACATATCATGTTACAATATAAAAAGAAAAATAAAATAATTTCATGATCTTAAAATCGATCGAGTCGGCGCTCGCGGACGGGTCGTATCGCGAAGCGGGTCGAGCGGTTAAAATGAAAAACATCGAGTCCGGGGGGTCGAAAACGCCGACCCGGACGTTTGGATTGTTTGAGATTCGATCACGCTTTGGTTCACGCCCGATTTAACGTCAAGGATTCTTCAGCCGATGCCCGTCGCGATCAACGCCTCGAAGTTGCAAGAACGACTTAATCGTGAGACGCGGTGCGACCTTCGATTCGACCGTCCCGGTCGGATGCTGTATTCGACCGACGCGAGTTTGTATCAGATCGAGCCGATCGGCGTCGCGGTACCGAAGACGATCGACGACGTGATCCGCGCCGTGAGGATCGCCGCCGAGCTGAACGTGCCGATCGTCCCGAGGGGGAGCGCGACGAGTCTTTCGGGTCAAACGATCGGCGAGGCGCTGATCCTCGATTTTTCGCGTCATATCAATCGGATCGGCGTCGTCGACCGCGATAAGATGACGGTTCGCGTCGAGCCGGGGCTCGTCCTCGATCACTTCAACGATCATTTAAAACCGCTTGGCTTGATGTTCGCCCCCGACGTTTCGACGAGCAACCGCGCCACGCTCGGCGGCATGATGGGGAACAATTCGGCGGGCGCTCGCTCGCTCCGTTACGGTAAGACGATCGATCACGTGCGCTCGATCGACGTCGTTTTGGCCGACGGAACCGCGACGACCTTCGGCCCGCTCGATCCCGATCGCCTCGCGGCGATCTGCGACCGCGACGATACGATCGGCCGCGTTCATCGCACCGTGCGCGACGTCGTCGCTAAGCATAAAAATGCGATTATCGCTAAATATCCAAGGATTTTACGTCGAGTCAGCGGATACAACCTTGATGAATTCGTGCCGGGATTGCCGGTGCGCGCCGAGGGGTGGGTCGACGATCCTTGGAAATTCAATTTGGCCAAGTTGATCGTCGGATCGGAGGGAACGCTTTCGGTGGCGACGGGCGCCGAGGTGAGGGTCGTCGATCTTCCCAAGGCCCAAGGGCTCGTCGTATTTTCATTTTCCAATACGATTGATGCGTTTGAGCGAGTCGGGGAGATGCTCGAAAGCAAGCCCGTTTCGGTCGAGATGCTCGATCGTTTGATTTTGGAACTCGCCGCGGCGAATTCCGAATATGCCAAGTATCTCACGTTTACCGAGGGACGTCCCGAGGCGGTACTCGCGGCGCAATTTTACTGCGATTCGGCCGACGAACTCGCCGAACGATGCGAAAAATTGGCTCGGCGTTTCGAGGGTCGCCCCGGCGTTCTCGCGGTTCGTCAATGTCTCACGCAAAAAGCGCGCGACGATTTTTGGAAGGTGCGCAAAGGAGGGTTGGCGATTTTGATGGGGATGCTCGGAGACGCCAAACCCGTCGCTTTTGTGGAGGACACCGCGGTTTCGGTCGAGCGACTTCCCGAGTTTTACCGGCGGTTTCAACAGATCCTCGACAGTCACGGCGTTCCCGCGGCGTGTTACGGTCACGCCGACGTCGGATGCCTGCACATCCGACCGATCTTAAACATGAAAACTCAGGAACACGTTGACGCGGTGAGGACGATTGCGCGCGACGTCTCGGATCTGGTGATCGAATTCGGCGGATCGATGAGCGGCGAGCACGGCGACGGACTGGCGCGAAGCGTCTGGAATCCCAAGCTGTTCGGGCCCGAGGTTTACTCGGCGTTCGAGGAGGTGAAACGCGCGTTCGATCCCGAAAATCGGCTCAATCCCGGCAAGGTCGTCGCGCAGCCCGATCCCGCGGCGAACCTCCGCTACGGGGTTTCGTATCACGCGCAGGAGCCCGCGTCGACCGTGCTCGATTTCTCGAATCAAGGAGGGTTCGCAGCCGCGGTCGAAATGTGCTCGGGGGTGGGCGAATGCCGCAAAACGACCTCGGGTACGATGTGTCCAAGTTATATGATCACGCGAGACGAAGAGCATTCGACGCGTGGTCGCGCCAACGCGCTTCGGCTGGTGATGTCGGGGGCGGTTCCCTCGGAGGGGCTGGCGAACGACGCGCTCTATCAAACGCTCGATCTTTGTCTCGAATGCAAGGCGTGCAAAACCGAATGCCCGTCGAACGTCGACGTCGCCAAGTTGAAAGCCGAGTTTCTTTATCAATATTATTTATCAAATCCGATGCCGATCGGTTATCGGTTGATGGGACGGATCGCGACGGTGAATCGGATCTCGGCGGCGATCGCTCCGCTCGCCAATCGCGCAGGGGGGCTCGCGATCACGCGGTATTTGCTCGAGAAAATCGCCGGGATCGATCGCCGGAGAATTATGCCGACGTTTGAGTTCAATCATTTGCGACGTTGGTTTAAGAAACACAAGGTCGATCCCAAAGCGGGAACGCGGGGCGCGGTTTTGTTGCTCGACGATTGTTTTACAACGTATAATAATTCGAGCGTGGGCAAGGCGGCGGTGCGGGTTTTGGAGCGCGCGGGGTATCGCGTCGAGCTCGCGGGGCTCGAATGTTGCGGCCGCGCCGCGATCTCGAAGGGGCTGGCGCCGTATGCGCGCGATCTCGCACGGAGGAACGTCTCGCGGCTGATCGGTCGCGTTCGCGAGGGGGTTCCGATCGTCGGTTGCGAGCCGAGCTGTCTTTTAACAATCGCCGACGAATATAAAGATTTTCGGATCGGACCCGACGCGATCGCGGTCGCGGGGGCGACGATTCTCGTCGACGATTTTGTGGCCGATCGCGGTCGAGTTCCCGAGCTCGATCTCGCTCCCCGGCCCGGCAAGGCGATCCTCCACGGGCATTGCCAACAGAAGGCTCTCGTGGGCATGGCGGGGTCGATCGCGGCTCTCAAGCGGATCGAAGGGCTCGAGGTCGAGGCTCTCGATTCGGGATGTTGCGGCATGGCGGGGTCGTTCGGTTACGAATTGGGACATTATGAATTGAGCGTGGCGTTGGCGAATCGCGTCCTCCTCCCCGCGATCGCCAAACGTCCCGACGCGGTCGTCGCGGCGCCCGGGTTTTCGTGCCGATCGCAAATCAAGGGGCTTTCGACCGCCAAGCCGCTCCACCCGATCGAGATCCTTGCCGAACAATTGCCGTAAATCGCATGATTTGATATCAAAGACCGGGTCGGAAAAAGAGCCGGCGTCGAATCCAAAATATGATCTGGTATCAATGGCCGGGTCAGAAAAAGAACTGGCATCGAATCCAAAACATGTTGATATTTTTTTGGCCGGGTCCGGCGCGGAACGTGACGGGGGAACCGAATCCCGCGTATTGCCAATCGAAATAAACTTTGAAGAATTGATTCCAATACCAATTGATTCCGGTGTCGACGATATACGCGCTGTCGCTCCAAAGATTGGGATCGGCGAGGCCCGCCGTGAACACCTGTTTGCCCATGTTGAGCGCGCTGTAACGCGTGTGAAGCTCGATCGCTCCCGGTCCGCGCTGCGATTTGCTGAAGGGGAGATACGGTTTGAGCGGAACGACGAGCCCGCGCCGCTCGAACGTCTCTCCCGTTATGAAATAAGAACCCTGCGCAAACCAGCCGCCGAGCGGAATCCTCGTGTTGTAAGGATCGCCGATCGTGCTCATCGATTGAAAACCGTGCTCCCATTCCGCTAAGAATTGGATGTTTTTATAATAATATGTGGCGTGCAATGCGCCGAGCGATCTCAGCCCCTTTTCGACGACGTTATTTCCGAAAACGAGAAACGTGGGAGACGCGTTCAAATTGAGGAATCGAACGCCCGAAGTCGAAGGAATGGCCGAGGTTTGAAGCTCGCCGGGGAAGACGGGATTGTCTTGTTGACCGACGTCGAACGACCCGCCGACGCTGAAATCGGTCCACGGTTTTTGCTTGGAATCGCTCGCGAGCAGCCGGAACGGCCGAGCCTCGAACAATCCCATCACGTCTTTACTGTTGTTGTAATCGCCGTAAGAGTTGCGCGGACCGTCGAATATCCCGATCTTATAAACGAATGATCGATGCGGGAATTCGCCGTGCGCCATCAAACCCACCTGACGAAGCCCGCTAAAATTGTTGGCGAACAGCGACCGTTCGGGAGCGATCAAATCATAAGCGCTCAATTCGCTGAATTCATACGTGAAGGGCGTTCGAAACCGACCGAAACGGACCTGAAAACGATCGTCTTCACGATAATTCAAATATAAATTCAAAACATTGAATGCGCCGAAATCGCGAGTCATCGACGCCTCGAATTCGAGCGGCCGAGTCATGTGACCCTCGAAATACCAGCGTTGTCTCGGAATATAAAAACCGTCGGCGATCTCCCCCTCGGCCGTGCTGTTGAAAATGCGGGTGTCGAGCTGGGTGAGATTGCGCAATCGGAGCTCGAATTCGTCGTCGTCGTCGGCGATCTTGAAGCCCCGATCGTAATTGACGTAAAACGATCGCGGACTGATCAGCGAATACGGTTTCGTCGGCAAAGTCCAGTCGTCCCTCGAAGGCGGAGGATCGCCGATCCGCGTCGATTCCACCCCCGTGCGACGCTGTGGATGAATCGGACGCTCCCGTTTTTTCTCCAACGCTTCGCGCTCGTCGAGCTTCTTCTTAATCGTAGAATAATCATTCGATAATTTATCATATTTCTCACTCATTCTTTGATTTTGTTCCAACAGGTTCTGGTTCATTTCTTCGAGTTTGCGTAATCGCTCCTCGACGCTCGCTGCCGCCGATCGGGGAGCGAACGGGCTCGAACTTGTCGCGGACGCGGCGGCGGGGGAGGGGGGAGAAGCCGAGGAGGGGGAGGTCGCGGGAGACGTGTCGGAAGGGGGATTCGACGCTTGTTGAGCCGAGGATATCGCGACGAATAATGCGATCAATCCGATCGATAAGGCGAACGATTTCAAGCCGTTTCGCCACGCGCGCACGACGAACGCTCGATCGGTCACGGCTCGATCTAAGATCGGCGCCGTTCGATCGGACGAATACATCGATTCGTCGCGGCTTTGTTCGATCGATCGTCCTCCTGTCGAACGCGGCGACGAGGCGCGGGCGCTCGCGCCTCAAACCGGCTTGATCGTCGCCCCAAATCCGCCCGGCGCGCGCTCGATCATCGAGAAGACAAATCCCCCCGTATTGGATCGGCTCGGTACAACCCGCGACTTCAGCAAAATCGCGCAAATCGATCGTGACCGAATCGGTTCGATCGGCTTGCAGGCTATAAGGACAAGATCACGAGACCCTATCGGCTACATTTTACCGGTTTCGGCGCCGATTCACCAATAAAACAAACATATTATATAAGTATAGATGTCTGTTCTTTCTATTTGGGCGAACCTCCAGGTGAGCCTCCATTCGTAAACTCAGGCTACGAAGCGGTTTTCGACATCAAGAAAATTAAACATAAGAATGCGGCTCACCAGGAGGTTCGCACTCCCATAAGAGATCGCCCTCCCAATTTTAGGTTCGCACTCGGTTCCCGCCGAATACGCGGCGTTCTTTCCGGAATGGCTCGCAGATTGCGTTGAGCGAGGTTCGCGAACGTAACCCGAGTGATTACAATGTTTTAAGGTAAGCGATCAGGTCGGCGATTTCGGAATCGGAGAGAGGTTCGCCGCCGCTTACGGTTTCGGGGCCGTGGGGTCCTTTGAGCATCTCGCGCAAGGTCGCGGATCGGCCGTCGTGGAGATACGGATCTTTATCGTAAACGCCGCGAAGCGAGGGGGTGTTGAACCCGCGATACACATCATACGACTCTTCCAGCCCCACAATGTGAATTTTGCCGTCGGTGAATTCGGGCCCTTTATGGCAGGTTGCGCACGCGGCCTTCGCCGAACGGAAGATCGATTCGCCCCGTTTCGCCGCGTCCGAGAGCGAACCGTCGGGCTCGCGATTCGGATTGGGAGGATAATCGAGCGTTCCCAGATACGCGACGACCGCCTTCGCTTCCTCGGCCGATGGAGCGGGTCCGCGCATGCTTTTGGTGAACGATTCGACCGTCGCCTGTTCCAGGCTTTTCTGCCATCCGTGCCAAGTCCACGGCGCGGTGAAGGAGACGCGTCGCAACGTGGGGACTTTTTTCCTGCTCTTTAAATGCGCTGTGCTTAAATCTTGATATCCGTCGTTGAGCGTATCAAAATCGAGTCCGTCGGTGTGTCCGTCGGAATGGCATGTGTTGCAGCTATACCATTGATTGAACGAACGCCGTGCCTCGTGGAAGAGGATCTCGCCGCGTCGAGCGAGCGAGGGCTCGCTCGGTCCGCCGAGTTCGATCGTCCGCGCGAGCTCGGCCTTCTCGCAATCTACTATTTGTATGGAATTGTTCAAATAATTGGCGACATATAAAGTTTTATGATCGGGAGCGAAAGCGAGTTCGGTCGGCCTGCCGCCGAGATCGACGCGGCGGAATCGACCGTCGTTTTTGAGCAGTTCTTGCGGAATCAGATCGCGCGAATTACCCGTGCGCCAGGGGAGTTCGCCGAGATCGGTCCGGAACAGCAACACCTCGTGCGTTCCGCCGCACGAAACCGCCAAAAGCCGTCCGTCGCCGCCGATCGCGACGCCGTGCGCGTCGGCGGTCGCCTTGCCGCGCGGGTCGAGCGAAAGCGTGTCGAAGGGAGAATCGTCGACCAGCGAAACGCGGGTCAATCGTTGACCCAATACCCAACCCAAATCGATATGATTGGAAACGGTTGCGAATCCACGATTCTTCATCCCGGCGATATAAGCGAATTTGCCTTCCTTATCGATCGCCGCCTGCCGCAGATTGTCGCCGTCGATCGGAATCGTTCGCGTGATCTGAAAATCACTTGTGTTGATTAAAGATACGTTTCGCGAACGCGAATTGCCGACGAGAATCGTCGCGCCGTCGGCCGAGATCGCGATTCCGCGCGGCTCGCGTCCGACGGTCAATCGACCCGTCGTCGCAAGCGTGGGAAGATCGACGCGAACGACCTCGTTCGCCGCCCCGACGGCTGCGTAAGCCGTTTTACCGTCGGGAGAAAGAACGACCCCGCGCGGTTCGGCGCCGATCTTCACGCGGCCGGCGATCTTCATCCGATCGCCTTCGATACGAATCATCGCGAGATCATATCCATACCAATGAGTGACGACGGCGATCGTTCCGTCGCGGGTGATCGCGATTCCCGCGGGCTTTTCTCCGGTGACGATCTCGTCCAAAACTCGGCCCGCGGCGAGATCGACGAGCGCGACCGAATTTGAAGTTTGATTCGCCGTGACGAGTTTGGATCCGTCGGCGGAGAGCGCGAGGGCGATCGGCGATCGATCGGATTCGGCGGGGATGATCGCCGGAATCGATCGGTCTCGATCCGAAGCGATCGCGTCGCGAGGTTTGCCGTCGCCCGCCCAAGAATCGCTCGGCGAGCCGAACATTGGAGCCAAAAGCGTGAGAATCGCGAGGAATCGCATCAAGGGAAAGCCTCCCGGCGGATCTTCCGGCGTGATATTCGGCGGAAACGAGGCGGATCGTCGACCCCTTTCGGGCGGATCGTCGATCACGGTCGATCGCGAGCACGCGAGTGTTCGACGATTTTTCTAGCAGACGTAAGAATAGCCGCTCGGGGAGGGGTTCGACAAGATTTCCGCGCGAGATCGCGATCAAGGGCGACGGGGAAACGACTCGCTCCGCGAGTTTTTTATAACGCGAGCGACCGCGGCGCCGCGCCCGCCCGATTCATGAATCAAGTAGAATGCATATACATAGAAGTAAGTAACCGGCCCGGGACGGGAAACCCACGCGGGTCGATGCGACTCGTCCCTGAGCGATCGAGATCCGCTCGGTCATTTGTCCCAAATCACTCGGGTTTCCCATCCCAAGCCGGTTCATTGCCAAACTGGAACACGTACGCGGTGAGAATCACCCGCCTGCTGAACCAGTGTCTCGAACCAAGAGCCCCTCAAGCGAACGTCGGTTGAGAGGATCGAGATTGCGCGAGAACAGCTTTGTATAGCTGAAAGCTCGCGCGGTATACGGGGTCGACCGGTAGAACTAAGCCGATGTCCGGCTTTGGATCGGCCGTACTTGCTTAATTGAAAAGCATAACGCCGCCGTTCTAGGTGTCAATAATCAACCGGGTCGATTTTATGGAATTTTTCGACGCGATCGTTCGAGTCGGTTGGGGCTGGCAACGCCGTCGAGTGTTTGATCGTGCGGTTCTTTGGGAAGAACTTCGACCCACTGTTCGTTGAAAGCGAGCGCCCAGCGTGCCGCGGCCTGATTCAAAAGGGGCAGGAGGCGGTCGTAATAGCCCGCGCCGCGGCCGAGACGATCGCAAGCCTTGTCGAACGCGATTCCCGGTATGAGCGCCCAGTCGATCTCCTGAGGCGGTATTTCGACGAGATTACGATCGGGTTCGGGAATGCCGAGCGAGCCCGGTTTCAGATCGGTTGAGGGATCGCGAATCTCGTGGAGCACGAGCCTCCGCTCGCGTCGATTCACTCGCGGACACGCGACGCGTTTGCCTTCATCGAGCGCCGAAGCGATCAGCGGCCGCGTGTCGATCTCCTCGGGTAAAGCGCCCACGTAAAGGAGGACGGTTGCGGCTTGAGCGTAACCCGGAAGCCGGCTGAATAAGGCCGGCATCAGACGCTCTTGTTCGGCTCGGTCGCGCGGCGCCAACGCCAAAACACGACCGATCACCTCGCGGCGCAGCGCGCTTTTAAGAGTAGCGATTTCGGCGGGGGGAAGCGAAGAATCACTCAAACATATGAACCAAATGAGAAGGTAAAGAAAAAAACCTCCACCGCAATGCCGTTAGGATGCTTTTGAGAACCCGCAGTTCAAGTGGGGAGCTAAGGCGCCGGGCTCGAAGCCGAAGAGCCTTGAATAAAGTCCCCAACGGGTTTATTCGTTGGTTCGCCAAAAGGAACATCCTTGACGAACATGGCAGAGGTTTTTTTGTCCGGACGAGCCGAACAATAAGATCGTAGTCGCGCTCGGTCGGAGGTGCAAGCGGGAATCGACCGAAACAGGAGGAAACGTTCGGTCGAAAGCATTGAATCTTCGCGACCCGCGCGATCGTCGCTTTCGCAACGCCGCGAATCGAGCCGAAACGCGATCGCTCCGGCCGCGCCGAAGACGGATTTCGGAACAACACGTATTGTTATCTAGAATACAGCGAATCAGGATATTTTACGGATGAGGCTGTTCGGATTCGGCCGTTCCCGGCGCGCCGAGGCGACGAATTTGATCGCGCAGCCGCGCGGCCTCTTCGTAATCTTCGCTCGCGATCGCGAGTTCGAGCCGTTCGCGCAGTTGTTCGGCGGGATCGATCGATCGTTGTCGTTGAAGATCTTCACGCCATTGATTTAAGAAATTGATTTCGACGTTCTGTTCTTCGCGACCCTCCTGGCCGTATTCGCGGAGGAATCCTCGGATCGCGGCGATCCCCTCGTCGATGCGTCGGATCGCCGCGGCGGTGTTCCGCAACGAAAGCGCCGTTTTGGCGAGCGCCTGGGCGCGCATCATCAAAACATAAGGACGATATTGATCGAACGCGATCGCCTCGCGACGGTCCTCGGTGTGCTCGACGACGAACGAGAAGAGACGAAGATTCCGTTCAGTGTCGCGCGCCACGAGATCAAATTTTTCAAGATGAAAAAGCGCGATATAGCGGTGATAATATTGGACACCTTCACGCATTAAATCGGCGTGCGCCTGGCGATCGAGCATGCGGCGTTCGCCCCGCGCCGCGGCCTCGCGCGTCAGCGATTCGTAATAATCGAGCCACGAATCGAACCCGTGGGGTTTTTGGCCGTCGGGGCGTCCGTCGATCTCCATTTGAAGCAGGCCGAGATCGAGCCTGGTTTGGATTTTGACGCGACCGTCTTCGCCTTCGATGAGGCGCACCTGAAGCGTCGACGGGTCGTGTTTCCAGGCTTCGAGAATCGGACCGATATCGAGAGACACGCGCGCAGACTCCGAATAAGCGAAAAGAGGCGGCGGCGAGCCTGGTCGCTGCGCCGTCGCCTCGATGTTCGTGTGATTGGTCGCTTCGAGCGATTTACAACTCGTTGCCGTCGTGGATCATCGGTTCCAATTCCTTGGTGTTGCGTTCGACCGCGAGGACGATCGTGCGCTCCTCGATGCCGTCGGCGCTCGAAGCGACCGCGGGAAGGATTTGACGACAATCGGGAAGGCTGAAGCGGACGGTGAACGAACCGTCGTGACGGATCGGCACGGGCTCTCCCTGAATCGTCACATGCGCGTTGGGTTCGGTCGATCCGTAAACGATCAGTTCGGCGTCGACCTCGAAGTGAAACTTGCGCGACGACCCCAATCCACCCAGGCCGAGTCCCTGAAGCGACATGCTTTGGAGGGGCCTGCGAAGGCGATCCTCAAACAATTCGCGGAGGTCGTCGGAGAGATTCGAGGGGTTTCCGCCCCCCGATTGATGATAAATTTTTTCGAATTGACCGCGCGGGCTCGCCCAGCTTTCATCGACGGTATCGGAGACGCCGGCTTTGGGGGTGGTGACGACGTTCGATCGAGCGAGGACGAAAAAACGCCCTTTTTTCGAAACATAACCGACGTCGACGCGGAACGAGCGGGGCGGCGACGTGACGTCGATGTACCAGGTGTTCACTCCGCCGTGAACCTCGATATCACGGATGTGACGCTCGGTCGCCGAAGTCGTGTCTTCGCTGGAGACATCCATAAGTCGAAGGATCGGCTTGGCGCCGTGCCAATCTTGCCCGAGCGCCGCCTGGGCGCGCGCCAGGGTCGACCGGCTCAATTCCCAATAAGCCTGTAACCAGTAGGGGTCGCGAACGATCACGACCAAACGATCTTTGACGCATGAATGATCGAGCGAACGGGGCGGCAACGGCGCGAGCGGCTTGCCGTCTTCGCCGTTGCGGTCGGGACGTCGCGTCGATCCGTTCGATCCATTCAACTTGACGCCGTTGGCGGCGGAAGTTTGCTTGCCGTTGTTCGAGTGCGACGACGAGTCGCTTACGGTCGCCGCGTCGATTGGAGCCGACGTCACGGCCGAGCCTTTCGACCGACCGGAGTCGGCCTTGGACACGCCCGAGGCCGCCGATCCGTTCGCTTCGGACTTCGCCGAGCGCGACGATTTGGCGGCCGATCCGTTCGCCGACGCGGTCGATGGAGTCGCCGTCGGAGCGGTCGTCGCCGCGTCGCCGACGCGTTTGCGGCCGTTCGACGGCGCCGGAGCGAGTGCACGGATCAATTGATCCTTACGCATCGCGTGCCACCCCACGACGCCTTGATCCTTGGCCATCTGAACAAGGACCTTCTTATTGCATTCCTTGAGCGATTCGACGGTCATACGGGCCACTCCGTCTCGCTCCGCGGCGGTGAAATTCGACTCTGGAGATCCGCACGCGGAGAAAAAGAAAGACGCGGTAATTCATCCGTGAGTGGACCGATCCGGAATGCTCCCTGCCGACCGGATGCACGCTTGATCACACCAATCGAAAACCGCTTGAATCTCGGTGCACGACCCGTTTCGGTTCCCCACGCCCCGGAAACACGAACGGCTCGTCCCTCTCGTTCACGAGAGGCGAGCCGTTAATCCGCTATAGCCGGACGTTGATCGCTTGAGGAACGACATTGCGAGCCCTCTTGATCGAAGGATCCGTTTTCTCAATCGGTGGATTTTGTAGCAAATCGCTTTTACCAACTCGGGCCTAGCTTGTCAATAAAAAAAATTCTCTCGCATGCCTAACTTCTCCCATTTTCGCATCGATGCGTGCTTGCGACGCGGAGAGGTCCGCGCTCGCTTTCGACGACATTGTGAAAAATTTCTCGATTCCCACGCGCTGGGGAGTTGACAACCTCCGGCGACGGTCGATACAACATCTAACGCGTTGGGTCATGAACGTCGTCAACCTTGAGGCGATCGAGCGAATCCACGGGTTCCACACCGCTCGCTGAACGGGGTCGGGTGGATTCTCTCTCGACGCGACCGGATCGTCCATGCCGCCTCCCGACCGTCCCGAAGATTCCCTGGCGAAAGGGTTTACATGGGCGTATCGGGCGACCGCCGTCGGGCTCGAATTCGTCACTCCCGCGATCGGAGGTTTAATCCTCGATCGATACGCGGGAACGAACCCCTGGGGAATCTTGGGGGGGGTGATCCTCGGGTTTATCGTCGGTATGACGCATCTGCTGAGAATCGCGAAGCAATCTCACTAATTCATTCCGTCTCGTCCGAACCCGGTCGTGCCCGGGCGGAGACGGCGTATTCTCTTTCGGCGGTATCATGGCGCAGGGACATTCCGAAAGCCCGCTTAGTCATGTGGTGGATCATCCCTCCCTGGAATTCCCGGGCGTTGAGATTCACCTGGGATCGATCGGCGGGATTCAGATCACGCGATTCATGGTGATGGAACTCGTCGCCGCCTGCCTGATCGCGGCGATCGTCATCCCGCTTTCGCGTCACGCGGCGAAAAACCGCGTCACCCGCGGCAAGCTGCTCAACGCCTTCGAGGCGATCCTTCTTTTTATTCGCGATCGCGTGGCTCGACCCGCGATCGGCGGCCACGGCGCCGACGATTTCGTCCCGTTTCTTTGGACGATCTTTCTCTTCGTCTTGTTTTGCAATCTCCTGGGAATGATCCCGGGAGGCGCGTCGCCGACGGGTAATATCAACGTCACGGGAACTCTCGCCGTCGTCACGCTTTGCGCCGTCATAGTCGCGGGCTCGCGTGAAAAGGGAATCATCGGTTTTTGGACGGGAATCGTCCCGCATCTCGACGTTCCCAAGCTGCTCAAGCCGCCGCTTTGGGGTTTGATGTTCGTCATCGAGGTCGCGGGGCTGCTCATCCGTCACGTGGTGCTTTCGGTGCGGTTGTTCGCGAACATGCTCGCGGGGCACATCGTGCTCGCGGTGATTCTCGGCTTCATCCTCCAAGTGGCGGGAATGCTTATTTATATCAAGGTTCCCGTTACGATGGCGAGCGTCGCCGGCGCCGCGGCGCTGTCGGTTCTCGAACTGTTCGTCGCATTTTTACAAGCGTACATCTTCACGTTTCTGGCGGCGATCTTCATCGGTTCGGCGGTGCATTCGCACTGATCGATCGAGCGGATCGTCCTGGAGTTTTGAGGTTCGACATCCCCCCCGGCGAGGACAACGGGTTTTCGTCCGATAGGCGGGCTTAAGCGTTGGTGATTTTCAACTTGCCGAATCCCGGCAAATCAGGAGTTTAGGTTCCGATGAAATTCTTGAAGTCCGCCATGTTGCTTACGGCGTTGTTTCTCCTTTCGCAAGTTCCCGCCTCGGCTCAAACCGTCGACGCTCCCGCGGTGATCGCGCAAACGTATCCGTTCGCCGACCTGCGCGCGTTCGCCGCGGGGCTCGTGATCATCGGCGCCGCGATGGGAATCGGCGGCCTCACCAAATCGGCGGTCGAAAGCATGGCGCGTCAACCCGAGATGGCGGGAAACATTCAGACCGCGATGATCATCTCGGCCGCGCTGATCGAAGGCGTTACATTCTTCGCGCTCATCATCATCGGTTTTATTTTGAAGAGTTGATCGATCGCGGAGCGGCTCGCCGAGCGAAGAATTTCAGCCGAAGCGTCGGGGATCGCGATCGATATTCGATCGCACCCGAGCGCGTTTTGGCGAATTCGACGCGAAGTTCTCCCCCCGATCGATCGACGTTGGAACCGAGGTGAATCGACCATGATTTGGCGGCGATTATTGATTTTAACAGCGATTTTTTCGTGGATCGTCTCGGTTTCGACGGTCGTAAAGGCCGCGGACGAGCCCTCCGTGAAGAAATCGGCCTCGGCCGACGCCGAACCCGCCGCGGAGCACGGCGGGGCTTCGCACGGCGAAGGCGGAGGCGACGAGAATCCGAACATTCTCGAGCCCAGTCCGCCGTTGGCGATCTGGACGCTCGTCGTCTTTTTGGTGCTTTTGGGGGGGCTTTGGAAGTTCGCCTGGAAGCCGCTTTCGAAGGCGCTGCACGATCGCGAGACGTATCACGAGACGTTGCTCCGCGACGCCGAGAACGCGCGGGCCGAGAGCGCCCGATTGCTCGAAGAACATCGCAGGAGGATGGACGCCGCGGCCGACGAGGTGCGAACGTTGATCGAGCAAGGCCGCAAGGACGCGACCGCCGCGGCCGACGCGATCGTCCGCAAGGCTCAAGAAGACGCCGAATCGGCGCGCAGGCAAGCGAAACAAGAAATTTTCGCGGCGCGTGATCAAGCGTTGATGGAAATTTGGTCGAAGACCGCCGATCTCGCGGTGTCGGTGGCGGGGAAGGTTTTGGCGCGCGATCTCGGCGACGACGATCATCGTCGGCTCCTCGCCGCGGCGGTTGAAGAGCTTCCCCGGGCGGGCTCGAACGGGGCGGGGAGGAACGGCTAATGACCGCGGAAGCCGTCGTTCCGAACGTTCGCCGAAGAACGGTGTTGGACGAATCCGCCGGGGTCGTCGCGCGGTCGTACGCCGAGGCTCTCGTCGACGCCGCTGCGAAATCGGGCCGCGAGGACGAAATCCTCGACGAACTCGAATCGATCGCCGCGACGGTGTTCGACGCGAAGCCCGAATTCGCGGCGATTTTTGAATCTCCCACGATCTCTCCGGCGGTCAAAGATCGCGTACTCGCCGAAACGTTCGACGGCCGTGTCGAATCGATGAATCTCGACTTTTTACGGGTGCTCAATCGTCACGGGCGGATCGATATTTTGCCGCTCGTCGTTCGTTCGGCGCGCGCGATCGTCGATAAGCGGCGCAATCGTATTCATGTGAAAGTAAAATCAGCCGTTCCGCTCGACGACGACGCGCGATCGGCGCTCGTCGCGCGGCTCGGCGAGCTTTCGCGGGGAACTCCCGTGTTGCACGAGGAGGTCGATCCGGCGTTGATCGCGGGGCTCGTCGTTCAGATCGGCGACGTGGTGTACGACTCCTCGGCACGAAATAGGCTTGAACAAATTCGCGACCATTTGATCGAAGGGAAACTCCATGAAATTTCGTCCCGACGAAATCAGTTCTGTGATTCAGAATGAGATCGAGCAATTTCACGCCGAGACGGCGCGGGTCGAGGTGGGCCGGGTGCTCGAGGTCGGCGACGGAATCGCCCGCGTACACGGTCTTTCGGGCGTGATGGCCGGCGAGATGGTCGGCTTTGAAAACGGCGTCAAGGGGCTCGCGTTCAACCTTGAGGAATCGTCGGTCGGCGTGATCATCCTTGGTGAATACACCGATATTCATGAAGGCGAAACCGTCACCGCGATGGGGAGGTTGTTGCGCGTTCCGGTCGGCGAGGGTTTGATCGGCCGCGTGGTCGATCCGCTCGGCAATCCGATCGACAATCGCGGGCCGATCCCCGGCGATTTAACGCGTTTGGTCGAATCGAACGCCCCCGGAATCGCCGAGCGTCAACCCGTCGACGAGCCGCTGCAAACGGGCGTCAAGGCGATCGACACGATGATTCCGATCGGCCGGGGCCAGCGCGAACTCATCATCGGCGACCGCAAAACGGGCAAAACCGCGATCGCGATCGACACGATCCTCAACCAAAAAGGGCAGGGGGTTATCTGCGTTTACGTGGCGATCGGCCAGAAAGAATCGACGACCGCGGCGATTGTCGATACGTTTAAGCGTTACGGCGCGATGGATTACACGATCGTCGTCGCCGCGGGAGCGAGCGATCCCAATCCGCTCCGGTTTATCGCTCCGTATTCGGGCTGCGCGATGGCCGAGTATTTCATGTACGAGAAGGGAATGGCCACTCTTTGCATTTATGACGACTTGTCGAAGCAAGCGGTTTCGTACCGCGAGCTCTCGCTCTTGTTGCGTCGGCCTCCCGGACGCGAGGCTTATCCCGGCGATATCTTCTACGCGCACTCGCGTTTGTTGGAACGGTCGGCGAAACTTGCGAACAAGTATGTGATCGTTCCCGAGCACGCTCCCGTCGACAAAGAGGAGGTGACCGAGAGCTGGGGAGTCGACGGCAAGTTTTATCTCGGCGTTCCCGGGCTCGAGGAGGCGAAACACGTTCTTAAAGAGAGTTACCCGACGGGTCATAAGATCGTTAAGACGACGAAATCGGGGGGGTCGCTGACGGCGTTGCCGATCATCGAGACTCTTGAAGGCGAGGTTTCGGCTTACATTCCCACGAACGTGATTTCGATCACCGACGGGCAGATTTATTTACAGCCCGATTTGTTCTTCGCGGGGGTTCGGCCCGCGGTCGACGTCGGCATCAGCGTGTCGCGGGTGGGCGGCAAGGCGCAGATTCCGGCGATGAAGAAGGTGGCGGGGAGTCTTCGGCTCGATCTCGCGGCGTTCCGCGAGCTCGAGGCGTTCGCGCAGCTCGGCACCGAGCTCGACAAGGCGTCTCAGCTTCAGCTCGATCGGGGCTATCGGATGGTCGAATTGCTCAAGCAGCCGCAATATCGCCCGCGCGACGTCGCCGATCAGGTAATGAGCATGTTCGCGGGATCGGAAGGTTTCCTCGACGACGTTCCGGTGAAGGAGACGTCGAAATGGGAGGCCGAGTTCCTCGATTTCATGCGCGATCAAAAGACGAGCGTGCGTGATGCGCTTTCGCGTGAGAAGAAGCTCACCGACGCGATCGTCGCCGATCTTCGCAAGGCGATCGGCGAGTTCAAGGAACGGTATCGGCGAAGTTCGTCGACCGACAAGGCTCGCGCCGCGGGAGTTTCGGCGGCCTGATTTTTTTCCCGAGCGATCGCGTTCGGCGCTCGAGTCGAAGCGCCGATCGCGATCGTGAACGGCTTCGCCGACCGGTTTTCGGCCCGGACTCGTTTATCGTATCGAATATTTACACGTAGTTTCTTTTTATTGATGAACTTGCAGGTGTTCCCCGATGGCTAAAGCTCGAGCGATCGTCACCCGCCGCAAGGCGGTGCAAAACATTCGCAAGATCACCCGGACGATGGAGCTGATCGCGACGGCTCGGTTTAAGAAGGCGCAGGATCGCGCCGTCCAGGCCGACGCGTACACGCGTAAGATCGCCGAGATCGTCGCCGATCTGGGGGCGACGTCGACCGAGGTCTCGCATCCGCTTTTGACGGCTCACGATCCCGTGAAGAACGTGCTTTTGCTGGCGCTCACTTCGAATCGAGGTCTCGCGGGGGGTTACAACTCGAACGTCGTTCGGATCACGGCGCAATCGTATCAAGAGAATTTAGCCGATTCGATCGGAACGAGGCTCGAGGTCGCGGGTAAGCGCGGCGTCAGTTACTGCCGGTTCCGCGGCCTCAAGGTCGATCTTTCTTACACGCAGTTCGAGGATCGTCCTCAATTCGAGCAGGTCGAGGCGATCGCCGATCGATATATCGAGATGTACGTATCGGGCAAGATCGATCGCGTCGACGCGGCTTATACCAAATATCTGAGCGCTTCGCGGCAAGAGGCGGTTCGAGTGACGCTATTGCCGATGACCTCGCTGGGGGATTTTTCGACCCGCGCGGTCAAAAAAGAAGCCTCCGCCAAGCCCGTCGCGGGCCGGGGAGAACGCGTTCCGTACGAATTCTTGCCGAGCGCCGCGAGCATCCTTGAGGAGATCGTTCCCGTTTCGTTTAAAATTCGCTTGTTCAAGTGTTTTTTAGACGCCGCGGTGAGCGAACAGATCGCGCGGATGGTGGCGATGAAGGGGGCGACCGAGAACGCCGACGACATGATCAAATCGCTCACGCGTATGTACAACCGTGCGCGGCAGGCGCAAATCACCCGCGAACTCGCCGAGATTATCGGCGGTTCCGCGGCGCTCGAATGACGACCGACGCTCGATCGAACGCGAACCCGCGGCGCGAACGCCGCGCGGGAAACGACGAACGATCGAGCGACCAAGATCTTTCAAGTTGATAGAACGTTTTGATTCGTTTTTATTAGGATGTACGCCATGGCGACGACGAACGAGGGGCGGATCGTTCAGGTGATCGGGTCGACCTTCGACGCCGAGTTCGACGAGGGGGATCTCCCCGATATTTACAACGCGCTTCGGATCGAAACCGAAAACAAAGGCGTTTCGATTCATCTGACGGGCGAGGTTCAGCAGTTGTTGGGAGGGAACCGCGTCCGTTGCGTGGCGCTCGGTTCGACCGACGGCCTGACGCGGGGAACGAAGGTGATCGACACCAAGAGCCCCGTCAGCGTCCCCGTGGGGAAGGAAACGCTCGGCCGCGTGTTCAACCTGCTCGGCAAGCCGATCGACGGTCGCGGCGACGTTTCGGCGTCGGATTACTGGCCGATTCACCGCGAGCCCCCCTCGTTCGACAGCCTTTCTCCCAAAACCGAGTTATTTGAAACAGGCATTAAGGTTGTCGATCTTTTAACTCCGTTCGTCCGCGGCGGCAAGATCGGCCTGTTCGGCGGGGCGGGTTTGGGTAAGACCGTCATCTTGACCGAGCTGATCGCGCGGATCGCCAAGGTTCACAGCGGCTACTCGGTCTTCGCGGGGGTGGGCGAGCGAACCCGCGAAGGCAACGACCTTTGGCTCGAAATGCAAGAGACGAAGATCGGAGCCTCGGGAAAGAGCGTTATCGACAGCACGGTGATGTTTTTTGGACAAATGAACGAGCCTCCGGGCGCTCGACTTCGCGTCGCGCTTTCGGCGCTGACGAACGCCGAATGGTTCCGCGATTCGACCGGCGCCGACACGCTCCTCTTCATCGACAACATCTTCCGCTTCAGCCAGGCGGGATCGGAGGTTTCGGCGCTGTTGGGCCGAATGCCTTCGAACGCGGGTTATCAACCCACGCTCGCGACCGAAATGGGGGAGCTTCAGGAGCGGATCACGTCGACGAATACGGGCGCGATCACATCTGTACAAGCCGTATATGTTCCGGCGGACGATTTGACCGACCCCGCTCCGGCGACGACGTTCGGCTTTTTGGACGCGTTCATCGTTCTCGCTCGCTCGATTTCGGAAAAGGGGATTTATCCCGCGGTCGATCCGCTCGGGTCGTCGTCGCGAATTCTCGACCCGCAGTATGTGGGCGAGGATCATTACAACGTCGCTCGGCGGGTGCAGGCGATCCTCCAGCGTTATCGCGAGCTTCGCGACATCATCGCGATCCTCGGCGTCGACGAGCTTTCCGAGGAGGATAAGATCGTCGTGCATCGCGCTCGTCGGATCGAGCGGTTCTTATCGCAACCGTTCTTCGTCGCCGAGCCGTTCACGAACCGCGAGGGGCAATACACGCCGCTCGCCGATACGATCCGCAGCTTCCAGGAACTTTGCGACGGCAAGTGGGATCATCTTCCCGAATCGGCGTTTTTGTATGTCGGCGTGATCGAACAGGCCGAGGAACAAGCCAAGAAAATGGCTCGATAAAGCCTTCGGCCCACGATTCATTGAATCGATCAAGCGTCCGATCCCCGTCGGGGTCGGACGTTTTTTTGTTGGACGGTCGCCGCGGTTTGTCGATATGCTTTAAGAATCGAGGTTCGGCGAGGCGAGACTGAAATCGATCGAGTTTTCGTTATGATCCATATAGATACGAGTGAAATCACTCGGCCGGAGGTTTGGGATCATTTCGATTCCTACGCCCGGCGGCTTGATCCGCTGGGGAGCGTGGAATTCGCGTTGTATTCGCGTGGAATGCTTGAAAAATCGGTTCGATTACTGATAAACGATCGTTTTTGGTGGCGATTCTTATATTGTTTGGAATTCGGAGCGATTTTCATCGCTTTGATGGAGACCGGACTGATACCGAATCTGATCGTCGTTCTCATTGTCGGCGTTCCTTTATTTATCATCATTTTCAACGGTTTCGAGGATTCGGCGACTCCCCGGTTCGCGGTTTGTGAACGTGGTTTATGGCTTGAGAAGAGACCCGTCGCGTGGGATCGAGTACGCTCGTGTTCGTGGAGCCGATATCGAAAAAACGAGCTTGTCGTTTCGGTCAACGACTTCACGAAGCGGGTCCAAATTCCCGCCGATCGTTGTGAAGAGGTCGAGGCGGCGGTGAGTAAACACGCCAAAATGCGTCGCGTTATTCTTCAAGCCGCGCCGATCACGGGCGGCGATTTGAGCGAGGACGGATCATGAAGGCTTCCGATGCCGTCTCGCACGAAAAATCGAAGCGTTGGAAAATATTTGGGTACGCCGATCGATTGGCGCAGCTTGGTCCCGTAGAGGTCGCGGTTTATACGAAGACGACGATCGAGCATCTCAAGAGACTAATTAAGAATGAAAACATTCTGGTTCTAATTCCTCAAGTATTTGTAACTGCAGATGTGTTTATTATGTACATTTCTAGAAGTCTAAGTACATCTTGGATTATATTTTATATGTCATTACTAGTAAGTGGGTTTATTCTTGATTCTGTTATCATTTACTGTACTATTCAAGACGTGATAAAAAGTCCTCGGTTCGCCGTTTGCGAACAAGGCCTTTGGCTCGATCACACCGCTTTCGTGTGGGAATCGATAGAGAATTGTTACTGGAATCGGTTTAAAGAGAATGAGCTGATTGTTAAGAGCGGGAAAGCCTTGATTTTGACGGCGATTCCCGCCGATTGTCGTGAAGAGGTCGAGGCGGCGATTCAAAAGCGCGATAAAATGAAACCCTTGGTCGAGCCGACGGATTGAAGTTCGATCGCGATGAGATTTCAAACGAGGTCGATTGATGAAAAGCGACGAGCGGAATTCACGAGATCAGTCCAAGCCGAGCGTCTTTCGATCGTCACCCGATCAACTCGCGATGTTGGGTGAAATCGAGCTCGCCGCACGCGATCCGTTTCCTCCGGGAAGGGTTTTGAGTCTGATCAGGAATTATCATTTGATCTTATTCGTCTGGGCGGCGATTTCGATCGTAATGCAATTAATTCTTATTATGAATGGGCATAAAATCGAGCTCGTCGATTTTTTCGAGTTCGCCTTGATGCTTTTCATTTCAATCGTCTCGGGTCGGCGGTTGTTCTCGAGACGTTTGATCCCAAAATTCGCGGTTTGCGAACGCGGGTTATGGATCGATCCTTTTCCGGCGCCTTGGGAAATGATTCATGATTGTTCGTGGAATCGATTTCGGAAGAACGAACTCGTCGTTTCGCTCGTTCACGCCAAAGAATTTATCCGAATCCCCGCCGATCAGGCCGAAGCCTTCGAAACGGCGATTCGTAAACACGGAAAAATGTAAAAATTCGATCGCGCTTCGATCTCATAACGAAAAAGAAGCAATTCATGTGTTTGTGATTCAGGATCGGTCGGTCGGATCGAAGCCGAGCGGCGATCAATCGTCCTGGATTTCCTCGGTGATCAGTTTGAAGAAGTCTTCGTCGGCGACGGGGGTCGCGGATGGATTGGGGGATTTCGCGGCGAAATCCTCGGGAACCGCGTCTTCAAATTCGGCCTCGTCGACCGAGAGTCGTTCGATCGGTTGATGCCGGCGTGGACCAGCCGGCTGCGGCCTTGAGCGCGCCCGATCGTCGTCTTCAAAGCCCGCGAGTTCCATCAACGACTTCCGTTGCCGCGTCTCGACGATGTCTTCTTCGGAAGCCAAAACCTTGTTGCTCTCTCGTAATCGCGAATGACCCGTCGGTTCATAATCGATCCGGAAGTAATGCGAGGCGACTCCGAGCTGATCGTCGGGGAGAATGTGATGCTCGGCGGCGAGCTTCACACCGTTGACCGTCGTTCCGTTACTGCTCGCCAAATCCCGCGCATGCCAAACACCGTTAATAAAACGGAGCACGCAGTGTTTGCCTGAAACGTTTTCGAAATCAAGGCAAATATCGCAACTTTTTCGCCGGCCCACGGTGAGCTCGGTTTTATAGAGGGGGACGGGATCTCCTCCCCCGACGGGCGTTAAAACGCCGAGCGGCTTCCCTTGCGCGGACATACGTTTCGCCTCCCACCGCCGTGCATGCAAGTACGTTCCGCAAAAATCATTCGTGCGCGGAGCGTACGAGTCAAGCGGGCGTCGATCCGTTTTTTTCGCTCCGACCCGAGCGACCGTTGAGAACCGGCGCGTCGATCGCGATAGCGACCGCGAAAGCGCGCAGCCTTCCCCCATAAAAGACGAACTCGAACCGCTGGCGTGACGCTCACCGATCTGTTACGGTCAAAAAAATCAGCCGACGCGAGGCGAAACGATCGGACCGGCGCGAAGGCTCGACTCGAACCCGCGGTGAACCCGCCTTGATCGGAGCGAACATCAATGCATAACTCGTCTTCGTCGTCCTCGTTTATGACGCGCCGCGATCTGCTCGCCGCGGGGCTCGCGGTCGCCGGCGGTGCGGCCATCGCCGGCGGGAAAACCCGCGCGGCGATCCTTCAAACCGAAAACGGCGGCTACGGCCCGTTCAAAATGGGGCTGCAAAGCTACTCGCTCCGCGGCTTCAAAACCGCCGACGGCAAAATGGATTTTGAAACCGCGCTCGCCAAAACCCAGGAGCTCGGAATCAAATATTGGGAATCGTTCAACGGGCACATTCCCCTCCTTTCCGATCCCAAGGCGGTGCTCGCGGTGAAGCAAAAGCTCGACGCGCACGGCGTCACCGTTCTCGGCTACGGCGTGATCCATTTCGGCAAGAACGCCGACGAGAACAAGCGGATGTTCGATTTCGGCAAGATGATGGGGCTGCGGTATTTCTCGGCCGATCCCGATCCCGAGAGCTTTGATCAGCTCGATCATCTCGTCGACCAGTATCAAATCGCGGTCGGGATTCACAATCACGGTCCAGGCCACCGTTACGCCAAGATCGATACGATCGCGGCGGCGGTGAAGGATCATCATGAGCTGATCGGGCTTTGTAACGACACGGGGCATTTCCTTCGATCGCGTGAAGATCCCGTCCGCGCCGTCGAGGTTTTCGGCAAGCGGACGTACGGGGTGCACCTGAAGGACGTGAAAGACGCGTCCAAGTTCACGATCTTGGGCCAGGGAGATTTGCGGCTGAACGAGATGCTCAAAAAGCTTGCGGATCTTCATTACAATTACTGTTTGGCGCTTGAATACGAAGAGAATGAAAAGGCGCCGGTCGACGACATTCGCGCGTGTCTCGCCGCCGCGAAGAAGGCCGCGGCTTCGTTATGAACGCGAGTTCGCACGTTCGAGAGCGCGGGGCTTCGTTATGATTCCCCGCATGCTCGAGCCAGAGGCGATGGATACGGCCGAGGAGGCTCGCGAATACGACGCGATGGATCACGCCGCGGTCAACGCCGCGTTCGTCGCCGATTTTTTGGCGGCGCGGGGCGAAAGCCGCGGCGGAACGATCGTCGACCTCGGCTGCGGCACGGGGCGGATCGCGATCCTGATCGCGCGCGCCGATCCGCTCGCGCGCGTCGTCGCGATTGATATCGCCGAACATATGCTTACAGTGGCACATGAAAATATTCAAGCCGCGGGGCTTTCCGATCGGATCGAGCTCGTTCGCGCCGACGCGAAGGGGATGAGCGAGATCGCGTCGGGGTCGATCGCCGCGGTCGTTTCGAATTCGATCGTGCATCACATACCCGAGCCTTCGCGAGTTTTGGCCGAGATCGTTCGGGTGATCGAGCCGGGAGGGATCGCGTTCGTTCGCGATCTGTTTCGTCCCGATTCGGCGGACGAGGTCGATCGCCTCGTTTCGCTTTACGCGAGCAATGAAACCGAGCGAGCGCGGGGATTGTTCCGCGATTCGCTCGGCGCTGCGCTCACTTTGGCCGAGGTGCGAGAAACGCTCGAGCGAATCGGCGTGAGCGATCCCGAAGTCGCTCAAACCTCGGATCGTCACTGGACGTGGACGCTACGCAAAGCGCTATGACGCCGATGATATCGTTATGCTGTGTTTTCGCACGTTAATAATATCATAATAATACGGCTCACCAGGAGGTTCGCCCTCCCAAATAAAGGTTCGCCGTTCTCAATAAAGGATCGCCGTTCCAAATAAAGGTTCACCGTTCCAAATAAAGATTCGCCGTTCCCAATAAAGGATCGCCGTTCCCAATAAAGGATCGCCGTTCCCAATAAAGGTTCGCCGTTCCAATCGAAAATTCGACGTCAAATCCCGCGGATGTGCGGTGTTCCTTCCGGATCGCCTCTGAAAAAGCGCCGCGCCAAAACGAATAAGGAAGGATATTATGATTATCAAAAACGCCGCATACTAACCCGACGCGCAAGCGAGGGTCTTTTAATTTCTGAAGTCTATTCATAATAACAAAATACATAAGCAAAAATTATTTGATCTTCTTGGACCCTTTGATCAATCGTCGCCGGCTCGCTGCGGTCGCTTGACGCGTTCCTCGGCGCGTTGTGGAATGAGGTTCGTTTCACCAAGCGCGTCGTCCCGGGGATCATGAACATGAAGATCGGCGTATTGGCTTTGCTGTTCGTTTGCGGCGGATCGATTTGCCGTGCGGCGGAGGGAGGGTCGACTCCTTCGTCGTTGCCGAGGAGCGCTCCAGAGGCTCAGGGGGTGTCGTCGGCTGGAATTCTTTCGTTCGTCGAGGAGGCCGATCAATCGGCCGATCAGCTTCACAGTTTCATACTCGTGCGTCATGGACGCGTGGTCTCCGAGGGTTGGTGGTCGCCTTATAACGCAGAATCGCGGCACGAGCTTTATTCGCTGAGCAAGAGCTTCACGTCGACCGCGGTCGGGTTGGCGATTTCGGAGGGGAAGTTCAGCGTCGACGATCTCGTGATGAAGTTCTTTCCCGACGACGCCCCCGCCGAGCCGAGCGGTCAGCTCAAGTCGATGCGGGTGAGCGACTTGTTGCGGATGTCGACGGGGCAACAGACCGAACCTGCGCGGAAGGAGGGGGAGGTTTGGACGAAAACGTTCCTGGCGCATCCCGTGCCGTTCAAGCCCGGAACGCACTTCCTGTACAACACCTCGGCGACGTACATGCTTTCGGCGATCGTGCAAAAGACGACGGGTGAAACCGTGCTCGATTATTTGCGCCCTCGCTTGTTCAATCCGTTGGGTATCGAGAATCCGACATGGGGGACGAGCCCGCAGGGGATCTCGCTGGGGGGTTACGGTTTGAGCGTGCGGACCGAGGACATCGCGAAATTCGGTCTTCTGTATTTGAACAAAGGTAAATGGAACGGCGTTTCGCTTGTTCCCGAGGGGTGGATTGAGCGGGCGACTTCGCGGCAAACATCGAACGGGAGCGATCCCAAGAGCGATTGGGATCAGGGTTACGGGTATCAATTTTGGCGGTGTCGGCACGGAGCGTTCCGCGGCGACGGCGCGTTCGGCCAGTATTGCGTGGTTCTTCCCGAGCAAGACGCGGTCGTCGCGATCACGAGCGGGGTTAAGAACATGCAGGCGGTGCTCGATCTGGTGTGGGATAAGCTTTTGCCGGCGATGAAGGCCGAATCGCTTCCAGCCGACGACTCGGCGCGGGAGAAGCTGGAACACAAGCTCGCGGGGCTGATTGCGCGTCCTCAGCAAGGCTCGGCGGGTTCGGAAACGCTTGAAAAGGTATCGGGCAAAAAATATGTGTTCCCGACGAACAACAGCAAGATCGAGGCGATCGCGCTCAAAAAGAACGCCGACGGCGAAACGGCGTTGATCGTGCGAACCGACGGGGTCGATCGGACGATCGATTGCGTTCGAGGGGGGTGGAGGAAGGGAAAGATCGCGTTCGACAGGTTTACCGAACAGCCCGCCGCGGCGAGCGGAGCGTGGACGGGGGACGATACATTTAAAGCCAAGATCTGTTTTTATGAAACCCCGTTTATGATCAGCGTCGAGATCAAGTTCGCGGGAGACGAGGCGACGGTCGGGGTGGAATCGAACGTCGGCTTCGGCCCGTCTCGGCGGCCGAAACTGACGGGCAAGGTTGAGAAGTGAACGACGCGCTTCGTTTCCGTTGAAAAAACGGCGAGCCGAAGGAACGGCTCGCGAATCGCCGCGATCGTCGGACGGCCGGGGGTCGCGGCGTCGAATTTAGTTGATAGATTGAAATATTGATTAGAATAGAATGGTCGCGGTGAAGGAATAAGAATCTATCCGAAAATGAATTCCGCGAATTCCGCGGGTTTTCATCCTGGTTCCTAAATTGGGAGGGCGAACCTCCTGGTGAGCCATATTATCATTTGTATTATTATTGTTTGAGGAACATAGCCGTTCGGCGGCGATTCCGATAAGAGGCTCACCGGGAGGTTCGCCCTCCCAAGCATGGAAAACTGAATGTGATATTGCTTAACATCTATTGATATAGCTGATATAATTCGCTGAAAACCGTAAAAACAAGCCGAGACGAAACGATGGAATATCGGGCGAGGCGCCAAGCTGGGGATCCTGGATTCGAACCAGGACTACTTGATCCAGAGTCAAGCGTGCTACCGTTACACCAATCCCCAATTATCGGCGTGGCCTCTTTTTGTAGCGGCGAGTGAGCGTGGATGTCAAGAACGGTTTGAGCGGCTCGACGCCCTTCAGGCCCGTCGACTTCCATGACGGCTTGATCCCGGGGTTGTCGGGGCGTCTTGCTCGGTTACAATGCGGTTGCGAGCGGCCCGCGGCCGATGAGCCTCGGATCGAATGCGGCTGTGATGTCGGCGATCGCGCGGCGATTCGATCGGTTTATCGGCGTGCTCGCGAGTTCTGGAAGATTGGAAGGGTTTCGTCGATCGCGGGTTCGCGCGTGATCGAACGGAAGACGATTGATCGAGAAACGACCGAGGGATCGATTGATGAAGCGAAGGATTCGCCGTTTCGCGGTGATCGTCTTGGCGGTTCCGCTGATCGTCACGGGAAGTTGGTTCGGCTATAAGTTCGCGACATCGAATTTCGCCGAGGTCGTTCCGGGGGCGATTTATCGTTCGGGTCAGCTCGATTCGAAGCGGTTGGGACGAATTATCCGCGAGAAAAAGATCAAGACGGTGTTGAACTTACGCGGATCGCATCCCGAATCGGAATGGTATCGACGCGAGCGGGAAGCTACGCTTTCGGCGGGAGCGGTTCAGGTTGATATCGCGTTGTCTTCGAGCGAGTGGATGTCTCGCGCGCAGGCGAAGGCTTTGCTTGAAGAACTTGATACCGCGGAATATCCGATATTGATTCACTGTTGGAGGGGCGCCGAGCGGACTGGGCTCGTTTCGGCGATCACCCGGCTGCTCGCGGCCGAGGGTTCGATCGCCGCGGCGGAGGGGCAGTTTTCGTGGCGTTATTTGTACTTTCCGGTGGGTCATGGAGTGATGATGACGAAACACATTCGTCAATATCAAGAATGGCTTATCGATAAAAGGCTGGCGCACTCGCCCGAAACGTTTCGTCGTTGGGTTCGATCGGGATATCGTCCCGGCAGTCCGTGCCGCGAGGATTGGCCTTACGATCCTTATCCCGTGATCGTCGTCTCGAAGCCGAAAGCGACCGCGACGCGATGAGTGAAACGAACAAAGCTCCGGAGTTTCATGATACTTTGATTCGGGTGCGGTACGCCGAGACCGACCGGATGGGGTTGTTGCATCACGCGAATTACTTCGTGTACTTCGAGACGGCTCGTACCGAAACGCTGCGATCGCGCGGTTTCTCTTATCGCGAGATCGAGGACGCGGGATGTTTTTTGGTCGTCGTCGAGATCGGCTGCAAATATAAGAAGCCGGCGTATTATGACGATCTTTTAACGATACGGACATTTGTTGAACGTGTGACGCACGTGAAGATTGTGCATCGATACGAAGTGAGGCGCGACGGGGCGTTGTTGGCCGAGGGGCGATCGACACTCGCGTGTGTGGATCGCGAGGGAAGGCCGCGGGCTCTTCCCGATTCGCTTCGCGGCGACGAAGCGGATTGAGGCGAGAGCGGGATCGTCGGTCGCGATGAGCGATCGACGAGCGTACAAACTTATTGGGTTCGGATATCAGAACGTAAAAATTTCGGTCGATCGGAGATCGTCGCGGTCGAGATTCGGAGTCTCGGCTCGACGGTCGAAACCGATCGGGAATCGGCGCGCTTGGGGTCGATTAAACTCCTTCGATATTTCCGTCGAAGACGGTTTCGGCGTCGCTGACGACACCGTGGAGGATCGCCGCGGCGTCTTCTTCGGAGAGATTGAGCAGTTCGCGGATTTCGTCGAGTCGATCGTGTTCGCTCGGGGTGACGACGCGATCGGCGACGATGCGTCGAATCGCCCAGGCGAATTCTTCGCGTTTGCACGCGAGCGCCCAATCGGGGTCGAGATCGAGGGCTTTTTCGTCGGCTTCGAGGTTTGCGAATTCGGCCTGAGTTCGCGGATAAAGCTCGACCGCGCGGCGGAGTTTTCGCCGCCACTGCTCGCGATCGTAATCGGTTGTGGAAGCGGACGAAGACTTCGCGGCGGCTTCGGGCGAAAGCGTAACGCCGCTTTGCGCTCCGGGGTCGGGACGTTTGGCGTTGATCCCGGAAAGAGCGTGTCGATCCTCAAGCACGCGCTTCAACCTGTCGAGAAATCTCATCGGACGATTCCTTATAGAAAGAACTCTTCATCGAGAAGAACGATCGGCTTCGAATCGGCTCGTTTTGGGAGCGACCGAGTTCGGCGTGTAGGATTCGGCGGTGTCGGATCGTCCGCGGTTCGAATCGGGTCGATGAGTCGCCGAGGCGATCGTCGGGCCGGTTTTGAACGCGGGAACGTACGCCGCGGGGGTTTTCGCGGCGTCGGCCGGGGGCGACCGATCGGCATGTTTCGCCGCGTCGGTTTTCCCTTCCCCTTCCTTTTTTTCGGGCTTGGGGGGGATTGAAGAAATCATACACCGAGCGGGCGACCTGGGCGCAAAGCCGATTCCCCGCGTTGTCGGGCGCGTAACGCTTATCTTCGTTGTCTTTGGTTAAAACGCAAAGCGCGATCGGCCCGGCGGGGGTGTATAAAATCCCCGCGGCGGTGCGAATCTCGTCGACGCTTCCCGTTTTGAAAGCGACCTTCACGCCAGGGGGGAGAAAACGCGGGAATTTATCTTTATCATCGCATGCTTTTAAATGCTCAAGCATCGCTTCGCATGCTTCTTTGGATACAAGTTCTTTTTTGTGGAGTTTTTCACACAAGGCGATCATATCGGCGGCGGTCGTGCTTCCGAGGCCGAATTTTTTGCTTCGGTCGGGGAAGATCGAGGTATCGCGGCGGTAAACTTTGGAGTGGATTTTGGTGTTCGGCATGCCGAGCGATTCCATCCGTTTGGCGGTGGAATCGAGGCCGATCTGGTCGAGCACGAGGTTGGTCGCGGTGTTGTCGGAATAAACGATCATGAGGTGGACGGCGTCGACCAGGGGGAAGGTCGTTCCGTCGGAAAAATGATACGTGAGAATGCCCGATCCGGGAACTTTGTCGGCTTTTTTGAGGGTGATCGTTTTGGCGAGGTCGATTTTGTGATCGGCGGCCTGGAAGTAGGTTTCGATCATCACGGCGAGCTTGATGAGGCTCGCGGTGGGCATCGGCTCGGTTGCGTTGAGGTTGTACGAGACTCCGGTATCGAGGTGTTTGACGGCGATCGCGACCTTCCCCTTGTGTGCGTCGACGAGCGGTTTGAGGACCGATTCGAGAGTCGCCTCGGCGGCGGTTAAGATCGCGGGAGTTCCCGCGAAGAGACCGATCAAGACAATCCAGTGGAGCGTTTTCATCACGTATCCGCCGAGGTTTCGGGTGAATCGATCGTTCGGCGTTCGCCCGAGTTAAGGCGACGACGCGGTTCCAAAACGGAAGAGCGAACGTCATTCATTATGCCGGCGGCGCGGGTTTCGTCTCAAGCGGCGTGCGAGCGAGATCGGCGGGATCGATCCTCGATTCGCTGCGGATTCGGGTCGGTCGACCCCGACGAACGCCGAACGATCGCGCGTCGGTTTCAGCCGTCGGTCGTGTTATCAAATAAAAATCAATATTAAATCAAAATAAAATTAGATTTAACTGTTAGTTAATCAGAAGGATTTAGAAATTCGCATTTATTAGTTCTTGAGCGCGGATCGGATCGACTTCGATCGGCGCTCGGGAGGGGGTCGTTTCTCGTCGCCCGAGCGTTTCGTTTCGCGGTCGATCGCGGAGGGGACGGGGATTCGCTGAGAGCGACCGAAACCGCGGCTTTGAATCGGTGTTCGATGATTGTGGAGTTCGGTTTGTCCGCGAGCTTTCGTTCGAGGATGAGCGTCTTCGCTCGGTCTTTCCAGGAATGAATCGGCTGTTTTGAAGGAGTCGACACGATGAGACGAAAACTGATCGTATTGTTCGTACTTGCGATTCTTGGTATTTCAGAAGTCGCGGCCGACGCGGGGGTTTCGGCGCCTGCTTCGAAGTCGAGCGATCGTCCGACGGTCGCGGCGAGTCGGGTCGCTTACGGCCGTCATCGTCGTCGTCACCGCCGTCCTCATCGACCGCGCCGCGCCGTCGGATCGACCGCGGGATCGCTGTTTTCATAAAGGAACGATTTTCCAATCAATCGAGCCGTTAATTCGCAACTTGAATCGCTCGCTTATCGTTCAAGCCGTCGACGCTTCGAATCGTCGCGTCGACGGCGATCTTTTTAACAAACAATATTTCTCATAATAAATTAGTGTTTAAGTTATCTGAATAACTTGATCGTTTGGATTCGGCCTCGTCGATTTTGGTTCGATCGACTAAAATGTTCACCGAGAATCGCCGCGGGCGAGGTTTTGGAACGACTTCAGACGAGGGACCGGGAATGACCGACACGAGGACGATTTGGGGGATCATGTGGGCCGCGGCGATCCGCAACGGCGGTCAGCCGTTCGAGATCGACGAGATCGTACCCGAGATTTGTGAACGTTTAAAAATATCCGAGCGTGAAGCGAAGCGGACGACGGGGATGTTGCTGAAAGAGCTCGAGCGGATCCCCGAGGGGGAGCAATTTTTCACGCTCGAGGGGAACGCGATCGTTCCGCTTGAAGAGTTTATCAAGGGGTCGCACGACGCCGCGGCCGAAGAGGACGCGTATCCGTTCGAGGTGTGAAGCGATTACGGGCGTCGACGAATTGGCGTTAAGGGATCACGGGCGTCGACGAATCGTTGTGAAGACGACTCGAGCGAGTCGAGTCGGTTCGAGGGTTGAACCGAAACTCGGCTTGCCTGTCTTGTTACAATACGTGGGCGTGGCGTCGAGAATGTAAACCGAGGGGAATCGGTGATGTCGGTGACCGAGGCCAAGGAGACGGAGCGAGGCTCGTCGGGTGGAGAGGCGAGCGATTCCGACGGGGATCGGTCGATATCGAAGAGCGATCGCCGCATCGTGACGGTCGCGCTTTTGCTGGCGATGGCGGTCGCGGCGCTCGAGCAAACGGTCGTTTCGACCGCGATGACGAGCATCATCGCTCAGCTTAAGGGGATACGGATATACCCCTGGGTATTCTCGGCGTATTTGTTGGCTTCGACGATCTCGACGCCGATTTACGGCAAGCTCGCCGATTTGATCGGTCGTCGACGCGTGTTGTTGTTTGGATTGTTGATGTTCAGCGTGGGGTCGATGCTTTCGGGGCTTTCCCGCAGCATGCCGCAGTTGATCGCGTTTCGGGTGATCCAGGGATTGGGCGCGGGGGCGCTCGGCCCGATCGTTTTAACCATCATCAGCGACTTATATCCTTTGCATGAACGCCCCAAGGTTCAAGGGCTTTTTAGCGCGATTTGGGGAGTTTCGAGCGTCGTCGGCCCGCTCGTCGGCGGGGTGTTGACCGATCAACTTTCGTGGCGCTGGGTGTTTTTCCTCACGGTTCCGTTCAGCGCGTTTTCGGCTTGGATTTTGGTTCGCAGAGTGAGCGAGGTTTCACAACCGAAGGGGGGCGTTTCGCTCGATTGGCGAGGCGCCATGCTGTTGGCTTCGGGTTCGGCGGCGCTGTTGTGGGTGGTGCTTTCGGGGCGCGATCAACCGATCGGGGTGATCGCGGTCGTGTTCGGCTTCGCGGTCGCTCTTTTCTACCTCTTTATTAAGCACGAGCGATCGGCTTCGGACCCGATCTTGCCGATCGAACTCGCGACCGAACCGGCGATCGCCGCGGCTCTCGTCGGCAATTTTCTGGTCGGCTGTTTGTTATTTGGATTGGAAGTTTATGTTCCTCTTTTTATGCAAGGCGTGAAGGGGGGATCGGCGACGATCGCCGGGGGGTCGATGACCCCGTTGTTCCTCACCTGGTCGGTGAGCGTCGCGGTGGCGGCGTTCGTCGTGGTGCGATATGGGTTTCGTAAAAGCGCCGCGGTGGGGACGTTGTTTCTCGTCGTGGGGACGTTTTTGTTGTACGCGGGTTCGGTTTGGAGCGGATCGTATCGCGTCTGTTTTCTGTTTGGGATGATCGCGATCGGCCTTGGCATGGGGCCGACTTCGCTGAGTTACTTGTTGAGCGTGCAGAACGCGGTCCCCTGGAATCGCCGCGGCGCGGCGACGGGCGCTTTGATTTTTTCGAGAACGATGGGGGGATCGATCGGCGTGGGTCTTTTGGGGGCGAGCCTTGGTTTCGAGCTCGCGGCGAGGCTTAAAGGGGATCTCGCCCGCGGGATCGACGTCGCCGCGGCGCTTCGTCCCGAAACGCATCGATTGTTGGGGGGCGCGGCGCTCAAGCTGGTTCAGGAATCGCTCGGTTGGTCGCTTCAGCATGTGTTTTTAGAGATGTTTGTTTTAACCGTCGCGGGAATCGCTTGCGTTTATCGTCTTCCCGGCGGCAAGCCGACCTCTTACGGAGCGACCGAACGCGCCGAGATCGACGAGGGGGCGGCGATCGCGGTCGCCGAGGCGGTTTGAGGCAAGAACGCGGAAGACCGAGAATGTTTGGGAGCGGCCGCCTCGAGAAAAGCGTGAGCGTCTCGGCGGTGTGAAACAAGATTGCGGGCGCCGGAGAAACTTCGGGAGCGATGTCTTTCGGAAAAAGCGCGAGCGTCTCGGCGGTGAGAAGTAAGAACGCGGAAAATTGAGTACCATTTGAATCGGCAGAGATGAGCATATGAAGTATTGGCTGTTTAAAACCGAGCCTGGATCGTATTCGTTCGCCGATTTGGAGGCCGAGCGCGATCAAACGACGGGGTGGGACGGCGTGCGGAATTATCAGGCTCGGAATTTTTTGCGCGACGACGTGAAGATCGGCGATTTGGTGTTCTTTTATCATTCGAACGCCGAACCGTCGGGGATCGCCGGAATCGCCCGGGTCGTTCAAGAGGCGCATCCCGACCCGACCGCTTTCGACCCGACCGACAAGCATTTTGATCCCAAAAGCGATCGAGCGGCGCCCACATGGTTTCAAGTTTCGATTCGCGCGGTCGTTCCGATCGACCCGATGCTCGATTTACCGCGGCTTAAGACGATTCCCGAGCTTAATGGAATGGAATTGCTGCGGAAAGGAAGCCGGCTTTCGGTTCAACCCGTAAGGAAATCGGAATGGGACGCGATCGTTAAGCTCGCGGGGATCGACCCCGAGACGATCGAGAAGTCGAATTCCGGAGCGGGTTCTCAAACCGGGGGGCGATCGGAAACTTTGCGAGCGAATTCGGAGTCGAAGCGGGCGAATTCGAGCGAGCGGATCGGGAAATCTAAGAAGTGAGTGAACGAACATGATACGAATCGAGCATTTCGCTCTGTACGCGTCGGATCTGGAGAAGCTGAAGACGTTTTATATCGACGTTTTTGGATTAAAAGTCGCGATCGACGCGAGCAAGGCGAAGCCTCCCGGTTATTTTTTGATCGACGAAAGGGGCGCGGCGATCGAATTGATCGAACGTCCCGCCGATTCTTCGCGGGTGAATCAGCGTTACGTGTGTCATCTCGCGTTTTGGGTCGACGATTACGACGGGGTTAAGGCCGAGATCGAGCGTCGAGGCTTGACGTTCGAGCTCGATACCGCGGTCGAGACCGAAGCGATGCGGACCTCGTTTTTTCTCGATCCCGAGGGGAATCGGTGTCAGATTGTGAGGCGCGAGAAACGGCTCGACGATCGCGGCTCGAGTTCGCCCTAGAAGCTTGACGACACGGGATCCAAACGATTCGTATTCGATCGCGACGCGACGGTTCGCGATTTAAACGCGTGGAATCAAGGTCGATGAAATTGCGACGAGCGATTCCTTCGATTCCGGAAAAATAACGAGTCGATCCAATTGATATGTTTAGCATAGAGGATATTGGATTCGGTTGTTGTTGATGAAATCGAATTCTATAACATTTTCGATATCGCGGTTTTTTCGCCGCCGGGATAACGAATCGCTCGACAAACCTCGGTCGGCTCGTGAATAATACTTGGAACTTTCGATTTCAGACTTCCCGCCCGCGAGACGGCGACGATGCGATCTTGGCGAATTCGTTGCGCGATGATGCTTCTTTTCTGGAGCGGCCTTACGGGGTGCGGGGGTTCCGAAGAGCTTCAATCGGTTCCCGTGGCGAAAGGAGAGCCCCGAAGGGTTGAATCCGAGCCTCCCGGTCGTCGGGTGAATCCGCCTCGTGCGATCGCGACGCATTAAATTGGGCGGCGTCGGATCGACGGCGTGCTCGGAATTGCGTTTTGATTGAAGGCTTGTCAATTCATCGCGGCGACGATCAAACGGCGTGAATCTTGAACAACGAGCCGGTTTTCGAGGAGGCGCGGATGGAACAAATCGACCAGCGGCCGTTGATCGCCCTGACGATGGGGGATATCGCCGGAATCGGTCCCGAAATCATCGCCAAAGCTTGGGGTGAATCGACGCTTCGGTCGTTGGCGAAGCCGTTTGTGATCGGCAGTCAGGCGATTCTCGAGCGTGCGATTCGGCTAGTGGACAGTCGCGTGGAGGTTCAACCGATCTCGGTTCCCGGCGAGGCGCGATCGAGTTCCGACCGAATTCCGTGCCTCGATCCCGCGCCCGACGCCGATTGGAGCGACCCTCCCGTCGGTCGAGTCGATTCCCGCGCGGGTCGGTCGGCGTATTTGTACCTGACGACGGCGATCGATCTGGCGCTTTCGGGATCGATCGACGCGATCACGACGCTTCCGCTCAATAAAGAGACGCTCCACGCGGGAGGGATCGCGTATCCTGGACATACCGAGATCCTCGCCGAACGGTGCAAGGCGCCCGAGCACGCGATGATGCTTTATCTTGGACCCCCCGTGAGCCGTGGAGACGCGGGTTTGGGAGTCGTTCACGCCACGTTGCATGCGCCGCTTTCTTATGTGCCTAAAATGCTGACGCAAGAGGGTATTTATCAAAAGATTCTTTTAGCCGATCGATCGATGCGGGCGTTGACTGGAGGGCGAAAGCCGCGGGTCGCGGTCGCGGGGTTGAATCCGCACGCGGGAGAGAACGGGCTTTTCGGCGACGAGGAGATTCGGCTGATCGCTCCCGCGGTTTCGATCGCGCACGGCGAGGGGATCGACGTTTCCGGCCCGATCGCCGCCGACACGCTCTTTTATCGCGCAATCAACGGAGAATATGACGCGGTCGTGGCGATGTATCACGATCAGGGGCATGTCGCGCTCAAGACGATCGGCTTTCGGCATGCGGTGAACGTAACGCTCGGACTGCCGATCGTCCGCACGAGCGTGGCTCACGGAACGGCTTACGACATCGCGTGGAAGGGGGTCGCCGAGACGTTCAGCCTAATCGAGGCGGTGCGGGTGGCGTCGCGGATCGTGCTGGGTCGGAGGGCCGAAACGAAGGCGGCGAAAGGCGTATAACGATACTTCGCGGAATCGATGTTAAAAGAACGACGCGAGCGGATGAAGAATCAAAACCTGCGAAGCGGAACGCTGAAAATTCCAATATGAAGACGCGAGCGGATGAAGATTCCAAAATGACGACGCGAGCGACTGGAGACGCGGGGAGTAGGACGCGAACGGATGAAGATTCCAAAATGACGACGCGAGCGACTGGAGACGCGGGGAGTAGGACGCGAACGGATGAAGATTCCAAAATGACGACGCGAGCGACTGGAGACGCGGGGAGTACGACGCGGGTTTATCTTGTTCGGCACGGGTCGACCGCGGCGAATCGCGACGTTCCGTATCGCCTGCAGGGTCGAGGGAGCGATCATCCGCTCGACGCGACGGGTCGGTCGCAGGCGCTCGCGGCGGCCACTGCTCTGGCGAAAGCGCCGATCGTCGCGGTTTATACGAGCCCGCTTCGAAGGGCGCGCGAAACCGCGTGCGCGATCGCGCGAGCTTCGGGGCTCGAGCCTGTCGAACTCGCCGCACTCGTCGAGGCCGATCTTGGACGCTGGGAAGGATTAACATGGGATGAGGTGAAAGAACGTTATCCCCAGGAATTCGATCGCTTCATGGCGAATCCTGGAACGGTTCCTTATCTTGAGGGAGAGTCGTTCGCCGAAGTTCGGATACGAGCTCTGGGAGCGATCGATCGGATCGTCGAGGCGCATCGCGGTCGATCGGTCGTCGTCGCGGCGCACAACGTCGTCAACCGCGCTCTCCTTTCGGGATGGCTCGGATCGCCGATCGATCGCGCGCGGTCGATCCGCCAGGCGAACGGCGGAATCAACCTCGTCGAGTTCGAAGGCGATCGGGCGACCGTCGTGATGATGAATTCGATTTTGCACTTGTTGGGAATCGAATCACATTGATAAATGGATCCGATGTCTCAAAAATCAAAGTATTACAGTACAAATGAATCTAGATAATATTATCTTCTAACGATTTGCGCTTCGATCCAATCGACGACGATCGATTCGGGCCAAAGCGAGCGGATCGAAGGATCGCCCCATGCGAGTTCGAGATCGGCGACGAGTTTCGCCCTCAACCGAGCGGGGCCCGGTTCGAGTTGTGTCGCGACGCGATTTTCGCCGATTCGCAGCGGAAAACGGAGCTCGGAGCGATCATTCGAATCGGCGTTTCGCCTTTGCGCGCCGAGAACGACCGATCCCGCTTCGAAGGCTTCGACCGATCCTTTACTTTCGATTTCGATCGTGATCCGATGCGCCAGATCGCAGGGGAGGGGGGTGATAACGAGGATCTTCGGAGGGTTTCGGAGCGCGACCTCGGAATCGAGCGGGAGAAACTCGGCGTCTTCCCCGTCGCGATCGGTTCGTTCGAGCCGAACCGCCTCCTGGAACGCCGCTCGACGCGTGTCGTCGGCGGTCGAAGCGAGCGATTCGGCCGCGAGCCCGGGATCGAGCTCAAACGTAAACGCCGTTTTTGGTAATTCACATTCCCATGCGTTTTCTTGAAAGACGGTTCGAACGCGTGTTTCCAGCGCCAGCCGATGCGGCCCCGAGCCGACGAAATCGGTCGGGTGAATCTCGAATTCGAAGCTTCCGGGGCCGTTTCGCCAGGGGTGGAACGTTTCGAGGCTCGCGCGCCTGGCGCCCGTGATTCGATGCGACCAGGCGAGATCGTCGGGGCCGATCTCGTTCTCGTTCTTACGTAAAAACATTACGCCGTATTCAACGGTAATTGGAATCGGCGCTTTGAGATCGCGTGGATAACGTTTGCGGCCGCGCCACGCGACCGAGAAGCCTCGTTTGACGAGAGCCTGCTCCTCCTCGGCGACGAGTTCGTCTTGCTTCCAAAGGCTCGCGATCGCGCGTCCCGCGGCGTCGCGGATCGCCGCGTCGGGCGCCTCGGCGAGAAGCCGAAACAACTCGAACAGCGCGTTCCTGCCGAATCGCGCCGATTCGAGAACCTCCGAAACCGAAACCCCCTCCTGTTCAAGCCGGCGGGTCGCTCGGCTCGCTTTCCAATCGCGCCAAAGCTTGCGACCCCCGCCGATTCCCAGCAACAAGCCGAGCGCCAAAAAGACGAAATTGCGCGAATCAAGCCACCACGGAACGCCGCGCGGTTTCGCCCGGGACGATCTCTCGACCCTCCGGGAAACGACTTGAGCGAATACGACCGCGATAAGATATTTGAGCATTCTTGATTTCAAAAAAAGGTAAAGATTTACATGCCTGGACGAGATTTGGGATCGATCGTCGCGGGTTTATCTTTGAGTTCGTCGGGAGCTTCTTCAATAATCGTCGGTTTGCGCAATTGACCGTCGCCGTCGATCAATCCCTGCAGCTCGCGGATGTCGTCGACCGCGTTTTGCAGGTCGTGAACGTCGCGGTGCAAGGCCTTGAGCTCGGTCCAGATCCGACCGATACGGTCGTCGGCGCCCGTCGAATCGGTGATGATTAATAGATTGTCCTCGGCGACGACTCGATACGTCAGGCCGATTTGATCGAGCAGAAGTTTCAGCCCGGTTTTGAGCCGAACGCCGTCGAGTTCGAGCTGAACTTTGTCGTCGAGCTTGGCTTTCGTTCGCTTGAGCGCCGCGGCGTCGACGACGACGCGAATCCTGTACGTTTTTCGCAGATATTCGGCGACTTCGGCGAGCGACGTTTCGGCGGCGAACGGCAGACGAGTCGGTTGCAACAAAACGTCTTGAACCGAGCCCGATACGTCGATCGCGCGAGCGCTTTTATTCGCGGGTTCAGGTTTGATCGCGGGTTCGGCGTTGATCGCGGGAGCGGTTTGGAATGCGGGAGAGGCGGGCGCCGCGGGTTTCGCGAGGTTCCGTTGCGGCCGGTCGGGTTTGGCGGTTTGCGCCGCCCTCAACACATGATTCTTGATCGAAGCTCCCGCATTCTGTTTCGACTTGGTTTCGCGCTTCGTCGAAAGTTCAATCCGCGACGAGTCGGTTTCGCTCTTCGTCGAGATTTCATTCTTCGGCGTCGCCTCGGGCTTTTCCACGGATTGTAGCGGCTTTCCCGCGAGCGGTCGGCGAGCGAGCGCCGCTTGCGCGATCAAGAACGCCAAAATCGCAAGCCAGATCGATACATTGTGATTGATACGTTTCATCGCGTCGGCTTCTCCTGATCGCTCCCGGTCAATTCGCATCCTTACGGCCGCTCGTTGATGATTTTAGCGAAAAACGTCGGTCGCGCGACAGATCGGCTCGGAGAAATCGGTTGTTTTTAGGGAATCACGCCGTCTTGTACGGCGCGATCGATCGCGAATCGCGTGGGAAAACCGAAGCGAACGAGGTCGAGTTCGAGCGCCGCGGCGGCCGAGGCGCGTTTCGCCGCGGCTTGAATCAACGCCGGGTCGACTCGATCGACCGTCCCGTTCAATTCGATCAATGTAGTGACAAGCGTCGATGCGAACGCCTCGCCGGCTCGATTCGTATCGCGCGGCGGCCGTTCGCGCGGAAACGCGGGTTCCAAGATTTCGCGACGAACCCCGGCGCGATCCCAAAAACGGACGACGCAGCCGTTCGCTCCGTCGGTCGTCGCGACAATTGGAGTCGACCGTTCGATCGCCTCGCGATCGCCGAGGGTTTCCCATTCGAGCCGATTGCAGCAAAGGAGGTTGAACTTCCCCGCGAACGAACCGACCGAAGGGGCGCGATCGCGCATATTTCGAATTGAAGGCGCAAACAGGCGAATCGATTGATCATTCACTTGAAACGCCTCGGCGACGATCCGATTGGGAAGGCCCGCGACGACGCGCAGATCGCACGGATCGGCCCAAGAATCTGGGAGACGCTCGATCGAGTCGTGCGCTCCGCGGAAGCCGATCGCGAGTTTGTCGCCGCGTCGACCGCTTGTGACTAAAAGCGTCCAGTCGGACGATTTTCCTGGAATAAAAATCGGATGATGTTCAATTGATTGATCCGATAGGAACGAAGCGACCCGCCCCCCGATCGGATCGTTCCCCGCGCCCAACGCGCTGAACAGCTTTCCCGCGAGCGCCGAGGCGTAGCCTGCGCCCATTCCACCCAGATCGTCGTGCCACGACGACGATTCGATCGAACGTCGAAAAGGTTGAAGGAATTCTTGTTTGTTCGTTCTCTTTAATAAATCGCTCGTCCAATCGGTCGCGATTTCGATTGTTCCGAACGGTCCCGGCCAGCTTTCTGGAAGCTTAATCGCGATCGTCGATTTTGACGCGTCGACGAGTTCGAGCGTTCGTCTCGGCGATCCTCCCGCGGCGAGCTTGCCGTCGACGCTGCGATCGACAGGGGGATCTCCCGGGGTTCGTTCGAGCGGCGATTCGTCGATCCCCAGAACGCGATCGAGATAAGCCGGACCGGCGACGAATATTTTTTTATTAGAATCAGACATCTCTTGATGTTCTCGGATATTTCTTGAAGAAGCACGCGTCGCGTCGATTCGACGGAATTCGGCACGATCGTACCTTAAGCGATCGATCGTCGCACGTTCGGATCGCTTCGCCGAGGGGGCTTCGATCGTCGCACGTTCGGATCGCTTCGCCGAGGGGGGCGACGTTCGTCGCGGTCGCTTTCTAGCGGAGGATCCGTCGCGGTCGGGCGTCTTCGGGAAGCAGAATCGTTCGACCGACCGGGAGGTTATCGGGATCGTCGATCAAGTCTTTGTTCATTTCAAGAATTTCTCGTGATCGAGCGACGTCTCCCAACATGTCGCGGGCGATGCTTCGGATCGTATCGTAACGTTTTACGACATATTTTTGAGGGATCGGTCCTTCGGGCATGTCTTCAAAGCTCACTCGGCGTTTGGGGCGACGAACGGTCGAGCGGATCTCGGTCGGTTCGGCGATTGGTTCGGCGCGTTCGTCTTGATCGTCGAGGCGATCCGAGGAGACCCGAGCGATTGAACCGCCGCGCGTCGATCCCGATTTTTTCGCGATCCCGACGCGATTCGATCGATCGGGAAGCGGCGCCAATCCCGCGGGAGGCTCGATCAACGCGGGATCGAGCGCCTCGGGAGGAGGGATTCGCAAAGCCGTACCGACATATAATCGATCAATTGCAGGAACTCGGTCGCGATTCGCCGCCCAGAGGGCTTTGTAATACCTTCCCGAATCATAATAAAGGCGTGAAATCGTCCAGAAGTTTTCACCTCGTTCGACGACGTGACGGATCGGCTCGCGCGAGTCGACATCCGAATCGGTCGCTTCGTCGTTTGATTCGTTCGCCTCGGCGGTTGCGGCGGGCGGGTTCGACGCGTGCGTAACGATCGTCGCGGCGGGGGGAGAGCTCGGCTGAGATACGATCGTGTCGGACGATCGCACCGGGTTTTCGTTCAGGCTAGACCCGAATTCTCGATCGTTCGCGGCGAGTAAATCGCGTCGACCCGTCGCGTTGGGGATCGGGATCCAATCTCCCGTGTTCATCGCCGACGAGTCGATCGATCGCGACGGCGAAGGGTCCGCCGGATTGTGATTCAATGGATTCGCATGCGTTGACTCCGCCGACGGTTCGGTCCGCGAATCCCGCGACGGATCGTTGACGATCGCATTGGCCGATCCGCGATCAAAGGCGGCGGGGTTCGGCTGCGCCGGATCGATTTTATCGGCGGGCGGAGGAGCGACCGGGTTCGACGAATTTACATCGATGGAATTACGATTCTCTTTTGCGTTTACAGGAAAAGACTCGTTACGCGTCGATTGAACGGCGGGGACGGCTGTCGTCGGCTTCGGTTCGTCGGGATTTTGCGCGAGCGGCTGCGCGGCTTGTTTTTGATCGTTCGAGTTGGGCGGTTCGACGGGATTTTGCGCGAGCGGCTGCGCGGCTTGTTTTTGATCGTTCGAGTTGGGCGGTTCGACGGGATTTTGCGCGATCGGCGGCGCGAGCGGTTTTTGATCGTTTGAGTTGGGCGGTTCGACGGGATTTTGCGCGATCGGCGGCGCGGCTTGTTTTTGATCGTTCGCGGGTGTGTTCGGCGAATCGATCGTCGCGGGTTGAGGCGCGGCCGCCGGGGGTAATTCGTTCGAGGCCGGCGACGGCGGCGGCGCGGGTAACGGACCGCTCGACCCCGCCGGTACCGGCGCGGGAGCGATCGGATCGGCGGACGGGGGAGCGACGACGGGCGCCTCGTTCGCCGCGACGATCGATGCTTCCGCGGATTTCGCCTGAGAATCGTCGCCCTTTGAAGGCCGATTATCGACTCCCTGTTTTGTATCAACAGATGAGTTGTTAGAGGATAAACTTGTTTGAGTGTTCGCTTGAGCGTTTTCGGGATTCGGCGCGGCCGGGGGGTCGGCGGCTTTATCCTGTGGTTTTTTGGGGGATTCTTTCGCCGAGGTTTCGGCGATCTTGGCGTCGTCGTTCGTCTTGGCGGATTCGGTCGAGGTTGAAGATCCGGTCGTATTCTTATCGGTTGAAGGTTTTTGATCGCCGTTCGCCGCGGTCGACCGCTCGCCCGGCTTCGATTCGTCGATCGACGCGGGAATCGCCGCGGGATCGGGTCGAGGGTCTGAAGGCGTTTGCGAAGACGAAGCGGGTTGAGATTCGTCGTTCGACGCGATCACGACGGGTTCTTCGGAATTCGGCGCGATCGCCGAGTCGTGCTCGCTCCCCTTCGCCGATTCGCCGCCGTTCGAGGTCGGATTTGAAGCGTGAGGAGTATTTTTGTTGTCGATATCGCTCGTCTTTTCATCCGAAGCGTTTTTATCGTCTGCTTGATCATCGTTTTTTGGATCTTTGGATGCGTCGTCGGCCGAGGCGACCGAGAGAGCATGCGGCTTGACCTTATGTTGTTTGATCAAGACGACTCCGACGAGGATCGCGCCCGAGACGATCGCCGAAATCAGATAACGATTTTTCATGCTCAAAAAACGACCGTTCGATGCGTCCGATGCGATCGGTTCGGTCGTCTCGTCGAAGCCCGCCGCGGTCGGGTCGACGATCGGTTCGCCGCCGGCGGGGTGAAACGTCGGCGCGGTAAGCGGAGTCCCTGGAATCGAAGTTGGGACCGACGACGGTACGGACGACGGAACGCCGATCAATCCTTCGGCCGGATTTGCTTCGTATTCAGGCATCGTTCGGCGACCCTCATTTTCGCGCTTCGGGACCTGGGATTCTCGGCGCGTTCCTGGTCCTCGGCGGTGATCGGTTTTCGCGTTAACGGCGACCAGAGCGGATCGTCGCGGAACGCGTGTTTGACGATCCGATCTTCAAGTGAATGAAAGCTGATAATCGCGAGACGACCGCCCGGTTTGATGAATTCGGTCGCCTCGGTAAGGAACGCTCGCAACCGTTCGAGTTCGTCGTTAACCGCGATTCGCAGCGCCTGGAAGACGCGTGTCGCGGGGTCGATCGGTCCGCGTTTGCCCGGGATGCTTTTACGGACGATTTCGGCGAGTCGGCTCGTCGTTTCGATCCGTTCGGATTTGCGTATTTCGACGATCCGTCGCGCGATTCTGCGGCTGAATCGCTCTTCGCCGTAATGATAAAAGAGATCGGCGAGCGATTCGGCGTCGAGGCGATTGACGAGGTCGGCGGCCGATTCGCGCTGTCGATCGGGATCGAAACGCATGTCGAGCGGACCTTCGTGTTGAAAGCTGAAACCGCGATGCGCCCAAGCGAGTTGATCGGACGACAGCCCCAAATCGAGAATCGCGGCGTCGACATGTTCGATTCCTCGCTCGGCCAAGACGGATCTCGCGTCGTCGTAAGACGCGCGAACGAAATCGATATTCAGCCCCTCGGTCGCTTTTCGAGCCAATTCGAGCATTTCCGGGTCGCGGTCGAGCGCGATCACGCGTCCTTCCGGGGCGACTCGTCGCGCGAGCGCCGCGGTATGTCCCCCCGCGCCGGCGGTACCGTCGAGAACGATCGCTCCGGGTTTGGGTTCGAGCCGATCGATCACCTCGGCAATCAACACGCCTCGATGCACCGCCGCGAAATTGGATTCGGAATCGCTCAAGTTTGGCCGTCGATCAATAAGACGGGATGGCGTAAGATAACGACGACGCCGAACCGGTCAAGCTCGACTCGACCAAAGGCGAGCGCTCCGGCCCGAACTTCGGGGTCGCACGGAGCGGAATCGTCGCCGTCGCGAAACGATCCCGGATCTTATCATCGACCGATCCTCGCCGCCGAGATGAGATTTCGACGACAAACCCGCGGACGGCGTATGGAGCGCCGACGTCGATCGCGAGATCGCTCGATTCGATCACTCGATCGAAATTCAAGACCGAAGGCCCGCGAATCGCGACCCGAGATCCATATAAACAATTCTACACAATATTGTTTGAATGTATCAAAGAAATTTATTTTTGAACATCATTCAAAAATAAGAATTCAAACGACTCCGATCGAGCGATACCAGTTGAGATCGGCCTGACGATGCGTGAGTTCGGGGTCTGGATCGCAATTGTAACCGAGAACTTCAAACGAATCGCGAAGCGAATCATAAATTTGGAGCGCGATTTCCGCGGGGATCAATTGTTTCCAGTGACCGGGCCGGCCTTTCCAGAAGTGCTCATTTCCTTTGGAAATAGGCCGGAGCTTGTCGATCGACGTCGCGGCGACGGCTTCTTCGGCTTCTTCGATCGAGAGATTTTGGCCGAGTTCGCGGGCGATCCGCATCAGCTCGCAGAGAGTGTCGCCGACCAAGTTCTCGTATCGAACACGGATTGCTTGAGGATCTTGCCACCATCGACGACTGACGCCAAGCAACTCTTGGAATCGTGGACCGACCGCGTACGCGAGGAAAGCTGGATCGGTCGGTCGAATTCCGATCAAAGAAGTCTCGCTCCCATTCCGTCGATCAAGCCAAAAATGCGTTTCGTTATCATGACTCGCGAAGTGCAGAATTGACAGTAGCGTATCGAGCGGATGCCGCGCGAGCACGATCGGGCGAAACCGATGCCGCGCGATGAGCCGCAGGATCAGATCGTCGGGCGGCCAATGAATTTGAATCGAAACGCGTCGCGGATATTCTCCCCAATCGAGATCGAACGGTCGATGCATTCCGCCCGAATTGAGATCAAAAGCGGTGGAAGTCAATTTATTCAACCACGTGTTGCCCGACCGGGGGGTCGAAAGGATCAGCAGGCGAAGCGATTCGACCTTCCGAGAAAGCAGCTTCCGCGGCGATCGAAACAAACGCCGCGTGATCACCACCGGAACGGGGTTGCTTTTGAGATACCTTCCGATCGTCTTGGCGATCTTTTGAATCGTCGGCGTGAAATCGTCAAGAATGCGTTGCGAATCGTTGAGCGACTCGATCTGACGCCAAGCCGATTTCAAACACTTCTCCTTGTACCGAAGTTCGTACTCCAAGAATTCAATGCGAGCCCGCATCGCTTCCGAATCGTCGCTTTCCTCTAAGGGCGTATCTTGAATCATGAAAGATCTAGAAGAATCTGAGTAAATCATATTTTATAAACTCAATCTGAACAAACCGAAGAACGAAATTGAACTCAATCAAACCTCCAAATTTATGAAAGTGATCGAAGCCCGAAAACGGTTTCGCTCACATTCATAATCCCAACGAAACAACCTTTGATTCATCAACGCAGGGCCGCAACCATGCGTTTAATCGCCGCGTCGCGATTCAATCTCTCCACACCAATCATATAACACGAACGAGGTCGAAATGTGTCGCTCGAATTTTAGAATTTTCCAAAATCTCATAATCAAACGATCGACTCGGTCGCCCCTCAACAACATTTAACACGAACAGGGTCGAAAATCGCCGCTCGAAAAATAAACTTTTCCATAACTTCGAAATCGAACTCGTCGGCGAATCGTCGCACGGAGGGATATAATCATGCGAAATCGACGGTTTACACGCCGTCGACGGGCTCGATCGCGATCGTCATCGACTTTCCCCCTCGGATCACGCCGACCACGACGCTCCGTCCCGCCTCGATCGTCGCCGCCGCGGCGTGCGCATCGAGCGCCGACGTCGTCCAGCGGCCGTCGATCGAGGAAATCACGTCGCCCGGCTCGATACCGGCACGCGCCGCGGCCGAATCGGCTAAAACGCGCACCACCTTCACCCCCGCCGCGGCGATCGGATCCCCCTCCCTCGAATCCTCGACCGTCAAACCCCAAAGCGCGGCGGGCGATAAATACCGCTCCTTCGCAACCTTAGGCCCGGCCAATCGGTCGGGCAACTCCTTCATAAAATTACGCACCTTGAAATCGACCGGCTCAAAACTCAGCGTCTTCGCCTGATAATCAATCGTCAGCTTATAACGCGCGAAAAACGTATAACCAATGATCCCATCAAGCTTGATATGAAACAACCGATTCATCGCGCCGATCAGCGGATGATCGAGAACCACAAGCGGAGCGTCGTTCGCTTTCAAATCGCCGATCTCCAACGTCTTCGCGGTGAATTCGCCCCGCGTACCGAATACGAACGACTTCGGAGTCCCCGCGGGAACCACCCCCGATTCCTCGCCCGCCTTGTTGCTTAAGAGCGTCACGGGAGCGCCGACGTCGAAAATCATCCGATACGGCCCCTTGCCGTTCACCTTCGCCATAATCGCGATGTGCCTCGATTCCAATAACTGAAACGGCGCCGTGACTTTACCCGATCCCGCCGCGGCCTTCTCCTCACCGCCCGAAGCGCGAACCGACGCACTCTCCGGCGCCGGGACGATCGCGACCAACAAAGCGATCAATACGCATAAAATATAAAGAAATCGGAACTTACTTGGGAAAATCGAGCCCGCGGTTTTCATCGTCGTGACGCCTTATCAAACGTTAATTGTTTCATAAAGTAATTTATGAATAAACCGAGCCGTTAAAATCCTTCGGCGGCTTTGATCGTCGGCGTTTCGGTTCGCCCGTCGCGTTCGCGTTCGATCGTCACGCGATCGCCGGCCTCGATACGTTCCACCGCTCGATGCAGCTCGTCCGAAGATCGAATCGCGCGCCCCCCGATCGAAACGATCCGATCCCCCGCCTTGAGATCGACAGACGCCGCGGGAGATCCCGCGAGAACGCGCGAGACGATCACTCGCTCGCGGTCGACCCGAATCTCGAACCCGAGAACGCCGCGACGGTGAACGATTTCCTCGGGTTGTTTGCCGATCAGAAGCGCCGCGAGCTTCGCGGTCGGGCCCAGCAGGTTCAATCCCTGAACCTCGGCGGGTTTCTCCTCGCGAATCTTCTTGGCGTTCCCCTCCGCGGGAAGCCTGGGAGGCTCCATATCGAGCCGAGTCCAAACCATCCGATCTCGCGTCGGGTCGAGTTCGATCCGAAACGGCGCCAAAACCGTATAGCCGAGAATCCCGTCGATCGAGGCGCCTGGCAACCCCAACGCGTTCATCCCCACGAGCTGAAACGGATCCTCGATGATCGCCTGGCATTTCGTCAGAACGGGGCCCCCCTCGAGTTCAAGCTTATCGACCACCGTGAAAATCTCGGTATCCGAAGGCTTCAACCCCGCCTTCCGCGCCGTTTCCGTCGCGACGAAAAACGCCGGCGCTCCCGTATCGAGTAAAAAATTAAATGGACCCTTACCGTTGATACGAACTCGTATCAAAAAATGACTGGTATCAGTCGCCCGATACGGAACGCGATACGACCGACCGATCGTGGGATCGTCGGGCGCCTTGCCGATCGCCAGGGTCAGCCCCCCCGCGATCGTCCCCAAAACGATTAACGCCGCGATCATCCGCCGTTTGGTCATGCGATTTCTCCATTTTTTTTCAAATTTCAGTTTACGCGCGGCCCTTCGGTTCTGAAAATAGCGACGCGGAAGATTTCGCGACCGAAAGCCAAACCGGCCGGGTCGCGCCGATTCGCGTCGACCGGATTCGCCGGTTGAACCGACTTAGGTTTCTCGACGGCGCGCCGTGCGGCGCGCTCCCGTTCACGGATCAGCGATTCGCACCATCAGGAGGGAACAATGCGTTATCGTACGGGATTTATGCTCGCGGTCGGCCTGCTCTTGGCCCTCGCGGCGACCACATACGGTCAAACGACCCCGGCGCAATCAACCGCGCCCGCGGCGGCGACGACCGCCCCCGCGATCATCAACCAGGCGACCGAGGCCACGACCGCCTCTCAGCCCGTTATGACGAACCAACCCGTCATGACTCAACCGATGGCGACCCAACCCGTCATGACCGGTCAACCCGTCATGACTCAACCGATGACGACCCAACCCGTCATGACGAACCAGGTTTATCGCCCTCGCGGCTTGTTCGGACGCCGTCGAGGAATGGCGACGACCTATTACAGCTCGGGTTATTACGGCGCGCCGGTACAGGCCGCCGCGCCCGCACAACCCGCGGCGCCGATCGTCTCGACCCCAGCCGCTCCGGCGACGACGGCCGCCCCCGCGACGACCGCTCCCGTCGTCACGTCGACCCCCGCCGCTCCGGCGACGACCGCTCCCGTTATGACGACGACGACCGTCCCCACAACCTACACCGCGGCGCCCTCGCCCACGATGACGAGACGCGAATACCGTCAGTGGAAACGCGCCAACCGACGCGCGACGCGGGGCTCGGGTCTGTTCTTCTTCTAAAAACATGACGCGAGCGTAACCGATCGCTCATCACCCTTGGGTCGCGATCGCAAGCGACCCAAGGTTTTCGCTTTTATCTGTATATCATTCGCATCAGAAAATCAATTAAATATTCACCAACATACTTTTTGCGATCGAATTCGCGTCGACCGCTCGCGAGGTCTTCGGCTCGACGATTGAAGTCGCTTGAACGGTTTATCGAGATCGATCTTTAAGCGGGTTTCGTCGCCGAATCGGTCGCCGCGGCGGCTTCGGTTTTCGTTTCTTCGATTTTAGACGAGGCTTCGGTCTTCGTTTCGTCGGCTTTCGCCTTTTCGCTTTCAGCCGCCGCGACGCTTGTCGGCGAATCCGAGCCGACGGGCGCCGACGTCATCCGTGACGCGACCGAAGGACCTTCGGGTGCGGCGAGGTTGATGTATTTATCGAGCGCGTCGAGCATCCGATCGAGCTGAAAAAGCGCCGAGGTCAGATCGCCGTTGAGCCGATCCGCGAGCGGAGCGGCCGATCCTTCGTATTGCGAAATCACATAAACAAGGCTTTGTTCCCATTTCTTCACAACCTCGACCATATCCTCGGCCTCGTCGAGTTTGCGCTGAGCCTGGCGAACGAGCAGTTTGTATTCGGCGTCGGCGGGAGGATCGTGGATCGACCGCGACACGCGCTTGCGGTGCAGCTCGGTCTTGGTGAATTCAACCTCCTCGCGTCCCTTTTCCACCTCCCCTTTCCAGTAGCGCAATTGATCGCGAAACCAGTTCCGCGTCATCTCGATTTCGGAGCTTGTCGCCCGGAGCGATTGCCCCGCCTCGTCGATAAACACCGCGAGCGCCGAGCGAATCGATTTGATCGCCTCGAGCGAATTCACCTTCGCCGATTCCGCCATCGGAGCGACTCCCGTCAAAAATCATCGATCCGGACCGCCGGGCGACGGTCAATTAGTTCAACGCTGTTGCATATACTCTTCAATCAACTGCGCCTTGCTAAGCAAAAAAGGAATATGCTCACCGACTGAATCCATAAATCGATGAATGACGATCAGGGTTTGTTCGAACTCGGCCGAGAATTTTTCGTGTTCGGCGTCGCGCCATGATTGCGAAAGACCCGTCATCTGGCCGTGGAGAACCGAGAGGCGGTCTTCGAGTTCGTGGTTGAACTGTTTCAGGTTATGCGCGAAGCGACGGAGCTCGGCGGGATCGACGACGGCTTGGGCCATGACGCACTCCTTCGATAGCGATGTTCAAGTGGAATTCGAGCGTGGAATTCGATTCTCCACGCCATCGGTTTCGCTCGATACGCCCATCCCTTGAAAAAGCGTGAAGCCGCGGGAATCGGTTGGAAACCGCCTCTCGCGAGCGATCGAAGCGCGTCTCGCCGGCCGATCGGGTACGATTCGATCACACCGGTTCGTGAACCGCCTCGCCAAGGGGATCCTCCACCTCGGAAGCCGCGGGCTTTACCACGCGCTTCCCCAATCCTAATGATAGAATGATTGTCGCCGAAATCATCATCGACGTCCCGAGAATCACGATTCCGGGCTCGAACATCCCCGTCCGATACTTAATCCAGCCCAAAATCGCGGGGCCGACCTGCCCCCCCAAATTGCCGATCGAGTTGATAAACCCGATGCTCCCCGCCGCCGCCGACTCGGTCAAAAACAAACTTGGAAGCGTCCAGAAAGCCGGGAGATACGCCTTTAAACCCATCATCACGAACGTGAACATCGCCACCGTCAGCCAGAGATTGCCGCGGCTGAACATCGTCAGCAAAAGCGCCGACGCCCCCACATAGATCGGCAAAGCCGCGTGCAACCGGCGCTCGCCCATCCGGTCCGAATTCCATCCCACCAATATCTGACCCAGCAATGAACCCATCGGCGGAATGACGATCATCGACGTGAGAGCGCCCAGCTTGAGATGATACCAATCGTCGAAGATGCTCGGCATGAAAAACTCGATGCCGTAATTCCCCGTGACGATGAAAAAATACGCCGTCGCCAAAAGCAACACTTTGGGATGTTTAAGCGCTTCAATCACACTCATCCGTTTACCCGAATGTTTTTCGTGTTTTTCCCTCGCAAGCTCGGCCTCGAGCGCCTCGCGCTCCTGGGGATCGAACCACCGCGCCTGCCGCGGTCGATCGGTCAACATCCATAAAACCAAAAAACCCAACAGAACCGCGGGAACACCCCAAAAGATATAAACAATTTGCCAACCCTTCATGCCCCAAAGCTCGGGATGATACCGCGTGATCGCGGTCGCTCCCGATCCCGAGATCGTCTCGGTCATGCCGAACGGAAGCATCAGGTTGGTGATTTTCGGACTCACGATCTGCGCGATCGGCGTCGCCACGAAAAACCAAGAGAGCGTCCGGGCGCGATCGCGGCTCGGGAACCAGTGCGTTAAATAGACGATCACACCGGGGAAAAACCCCGCCTCGGCCAAACCCAGTACAAATCGAAGCACGTAAAATTGAATCGGCGTTCGAACGCAAGAAGTCGCCGCGGCGACGATCCCCCACGCGATCATCGTCCACGCGAGCCACTTCCGCGCGCTCCATTTTTCGATCAAAAGCGTCCCGGGAATCGCCAAAACCAGATAACCGATGAAGAAAATCCCGGCGCCGTAACCGATCACCTCGTCGTTGAACGCGGGAAGATCCTTCGACATCGTCAGCTTCGTCAGCCCGACGTTTGTTCGATCAACATACGCGATCATATAACCCAAAAATAAGATCGGCAGCAGCCGGAGATACATCTTACGGCGGGCGCGATCGAGGGGAGACGGCACTGTGTCGGGCATGAACGGGCTCTCGTTGCGCGAAATCAAAACCCGGAAAAGTAACGACCGATACGCGAACGTGCTCGAATTTGTTCGACGCGAAGCTCTCAAAAACGACGACGACACGCCCACCAGAAAAAACGTACCACGAGCCGAACCGCTCCGCAAACGTCTCGAATTGAATCCGCCTCGTCGGAGGTTTCCCGCCCATTCAAGGCCGAGGCCGAGCAGGCTCTCGTCGCGTTATGTTTCGCGACGAATAATCGATCCGGAAAAGCGAAAAGATCGCTCAAAGATCTTTACAAATAACTATTTATATCGAGCGATTGAATCCGGCGGTCGACCCTCCCGCCCGATTACCGGACCCGCGTCGTCGTCGCGGTGAAATCGGCGCGTCGGAGTCGATTTTTCTCGATGCCGTTCGTCCACGCATTGACCGCGACCGAAGTCGACCGACAATAAATCATGATGTCCCGTCATGATTGCTCGCGCCCAGGACGATTGTTGCCCCGGACCGCGTTCGCCGGACATAATACTTGGTAAGTGATCCGTTTCGTTCGCCTCCGGCACGATAACCCCCGGCTTTCAGCGAAAACGAAGGACGAGTTTATGAACGCGAACGCGAATCGCCTGCACTCCGCGTTGCAAACCTTGCGAATCCACTGGGAAAGCAGCAGAGACGACTGGGACGACGCCGTCAGTCGCGACTTCGAGGAACGCCACATCCTCCCCGTCGAAACCCAGGTCAACGCCGTTCTTGGCGCTATGGAGCGATTGGCGCAAACGTTCTCCAAGGCGCGACGCGAGGTCGCTCGACGTCCAGACGATTATTAATTCGTTGATCGCTTCAACATCCGTCGGCGATTCACCGATTTCCGCTCCCCGAGTTACCGTATATTTAAAAGAATCTTGAGATTTCCCCCATGAGCCAAAACGTCAAAGAGTCGACGGGATCGGGATCGAGCAAGGCGAACGGCCCCGCGGCTTCGTCCACCAAAACCGGATCGGCCGCGAACGCGGCGGCCGCCGCGGCCCAGGCGGTGCGCGACGCCGCCGGCCAGGCTTCGGGAGTTACCGGAAGCATCGATCAAGTCGTCGACGGCCTGATCGCGCGCCAATCTCCCGCCGCGGGCGTTCCCCCGCTCATCGCCCGCGAACGCGCCCTCGTCGCCGATCTGATCGCCCAATCCGCCGAACGAGGTCGACTCGAAACCGAAATCGAAAAAATCTATCAGAACCGTAAACTCGCCAACGAAACCGAATATCTACAATCGACCGAAAAACTCAAAACACGCCACGAAGCCAAGCTCGCGGCGATCGATTCCGCCTTCGAAACCGCCAAAAAACGGACATCGGATTGGTATCTCAACGAGAAAATCCGCGTCCAATCCGAATACGAAGACGTGAAAAAAGCGATCGAACTCGCCGCCAAACAGGGACGCGACGACGCTCGAAAAAAGGCCGAAAGCGCCAAATGGGAGGCCGAGGCGATCCATCAGGCCGCAGCCGAGGACGCCGATAAAAAACTCAACGATCGCATCAACTTCCTCGACGACACCGACTCGCGGCTCGAAATCCTCGAAAACGACTCGCTCGCGCTGTTTCGTTACTTCCACCAGGAAAAACGCCTCGAATCGCGCACCGTCGAACCCTCCCCCGATCTCGCCGAAGGCGACCCGTTCACCAAATATCACGATGTGATGAAGAAAGCGATTGAACAGCTCTCTAGAATCAACGCGCTCTCATTACCTCGAGCCGTCGTCTTCGGCCCGCTCTGGATTCATCCCGCGATCCTTCTGCTGACGTTCGTCCCCGCGGTCTTCGTCGTCGGCTGGAAGATCGCTCTCGGCGTCGCGATCGTCGTCGCCGGGGTCGCGGGCACGGCGCTCTGGTTCCAATTGAAAAAACGGGTCGATCGCGAGATCGATCTCCTCCACGCCCCCTTACTTCAAGCGATCACCGACGCCGAACGCCTCAAATCGATCTGCCGACAAGCCGCGAAGGCGCAATTCGATCAAAAAACGGCCGATGCCGCCCACAAACGCGATTCGACCGTCGCCGCCGCCGAAGTCAAGCTCGCGCAAACGATGGAACAAGTGATTCAGCGTAGAATTCACGACCTCGAATCGATCGAGGAACGAAATCGAGCCGCCAAAATCGCGACCGAGGAAAAACGCGTCCGCGACGAAAAAACCGCCGTCGAAACCCACGATCAAGCCCGCGCCGCGGCGATCGCCGCCTTCGAAACCGATACCGCGGCTATTAAATCCAAATATAAAAAACAGTACAAAGAAATCGAGGCCGAGCACGATTCCGCGTGGAATCGGATGGCCGATCGCTGGCGCGACCTCATCAAACGTTCGCGCGACGAGATCGAAGCGATCCGCGCCGAGACGAATCGGCTTTTCATCCCTTGGCCCGGCGCCGATTGGAAAAGCTGGACTTCGCCGCGCGAAACCCCCTCGGTCCTCAAAATCGGCGAAATCGCGATCGACACCGCGCAAATCCCCGAAATCATCCCCAAAGATAAAAAACTCGAAAGAGAATCGCTCGCGAGCTTCACCCTCCCGGCGTTCATCCCGTTTCCCACGGGTTGCAATTTGCTGATCAAAACCGACCCCGAGAGCCGAGCCGCCGCGGGCCGCATGTTGCAATCGATGATGCTGCGGCTGATGACCGCCGTCCCCGCCGGGAAAGTCCGGTTCACGATCCTCGATCCCGTCACCCTCGGAGAGAGCTTCGCCACCTTCATGCATTTGGCCGATATCGACGAATCGCTCGTCACCCAGCGAATCTGGACCGAGAGCGACGATATCGACGCGCGGCTCGTCGATCTCACCGAGCACATGGAAAACGTCATCCAAAAATACTTGCGCAATGAATTCCCCACGCTCGAGGAATACAACATCATGGCGGGCGAGGTCGCCGAGCCTTATCGGTTTTTGGTCGTCGCCAATTATCCCGCGCGGTTCGGCGACGACGCGACCAAACGAATCTGCTCGATCGCAGCCAACGGCCCCAGATGCGGTGTGTTTGTATTTGTATCAGTCGATATGTCGCTCAAACTTCCCCACGGCTTCGATCTAAAAGAGCTGGAACAGTTCACGAACCCCCTCGAATGGCGCAATCCCGCGTTTTACGGCGCCGACCCCGTGCTCGCGAATTATCCGATCTTTCCCGATCCGCCCCCCCCCGCCGACGAATTCGTCGACGCCGTTCAGGTGTCTGGAACCAAAGCCAAAGAGGCCAAACGCGTCGAGGTCCCGTTCGACGTCATCGCTCCACCGGCACACCAATATTGGACCCAATCGAGCGCCCAGGGAATCGACGTACCCCTCGGTCGAGCCGGCGCCACCAAGTTGCAATCGCTTAAACTTGGAAAAGGCACATCCCAACATATGCTCATCGCCGGTAAAACCGGATCGGGCAAATCGACGCTGATGCACGCGCTCATCACCAACTCGGCGCTCCGCTACAGCCCCGCCGAGCTCGAACTCTATCTGATCGACTTCAAAAAGGGGGTCGAATTCAAAACATACGCGGCTCACCTTTTGCCCCACGCGCGCGTGATCGCGGTCGAAAGCGAACGCGAATTCGGCCTCAGCGTGCTCCAACGGCTCGACGCCGAACTCAAAAAACGGGGCGACGATTTCCGAGACGCCGGCGCCCAAGACCTCCGCGCGTTCCGCCAAGCGAGGCCCGATCTCCGAACTCCCAGAATCCTCTTCATCGTCGACGAATTTCAAGAATTCTTCGTCGAGGACGACCGCATCGCCCAGGAGGTTTCCCTCCTGCTCGATCGCCTCGTCCGTCAAGGACGCGCCTTCGGCATCCACGTGTTACTCGGATCTCAGACATTGGGCGGTTCTTATTCGTTGCCCCGCAGCACCGTCGGACAAATGGCGATCCGAATCGCGCTCCAATGCTCCGAAAACGACGCCCATCTCATCTTAAGCGAAGAAAACTCCGCGGCGCGGCTCCTCTCACGCCCCGGCGAGGCGATCTACAACGACGCCAACGGTCTCTCCGAGGGAAATCACCCGTTCCAGGTCGTCTGGCTTTCAGACGAACGTCGCGAGGTTTACCTCAACGAGCTTTACAACCTCGCCGTCGAACGCAATCTCCTCCCCGTCGAGCCCCAAATTATCTTCGAGGGAAACCTCCCCGCCGATGTCGGCAAAAACGCGACCTTGAACGAACTCCTCAATCGAGACTCCTGGCCCAAAAATCAAAAAGCCTTCCCCGCGTGGCTCGGCGAGGCGATCGCCATCAAAGAACCCACCTCGACCGTCTTCCGTCGCATGAGCGGTGTCAACACATTAATCATCGGTCAAAACGAGGAGGGAGCGAGAGGGATCGTCGCGATGTCGATCGTCGAACTCGCCGCCCAGCATCCGATCGAGGGAATCGACGCCGCGGGAACCGCGTCGGCTCGCTTTTACGTCCTCGACGGAGCGCTCGAAGATTCCCCCTGGTACGGCTTCCTCGCCGGCTTGAAAGACGTCGTTCCGCACCGGTTCCGCGCCGGCACTCCCCGCGACGTCGCCGATATCATCAACGAGGTCGGCGACGAATTCGACCGCCGCGGTAAGGAAAACGATCTCGAAGCACCGACAATTTATCTGTTCATATTCGATCTACAACGGTTCCGCGACCTCCGCAAGCAGGAGGAGGATTTCGGCTACTCGCGTCGCGGCGGCGATCAGCCGCCGAGCCCTTCGCGTCGTTTCGGCTCGATCCTCCGCGACGGTCCTCCGCTCGGCATTCACGTGATCGTTTGGTGCGATACGCTCAATAATTTGAATCGCGCGTTCGATCGTCAAATTCTTCGTGAATTCGAAACGCGAATTCTTTTCCAGATGAGTTCGTCCGATTCGAGCAGCCTGATCGATTCTCCCGCGGCGAGCCGATTGGGGCCGAACCGAGCGTTCTACCACAACGAGGAACAGGCCCGGCTCGAGAAATTCCGCCCCTACGCGATCCCCGAGCGCGAATGGCTCGAAAGCGTATCCGCCAAATTGAAAGCGCGCGTTCCCAAAGTCGATTGACGGCGATACTCGCCTTTTATAACGAGCCCATCGCGAGCGACGGGTTGTTATTTTTTAATTTGAACATAGCATGGCGAACCGATCCCGGATCGCCGATCGATTCGGGACGCCGAACCACGATGTGATCCAAATCTTAACTTCCGCATTTGTAATCGGCGTCAAAGCGCCGATCCATATTCAGCCTTATAAATTCATAAGAAAATAGATGTTAACAAATGATCAACAAGTCGTATTTTATTATTCTTAATAAATATCGTCTTTGGAAAGACGCCTTTCGAGCGTATCGGCCAGGCGGGCGACGCGCTCGACGACCGCCGCGGCGTCGGTCGTTTCGGCCTCGGCCGCGGTGAGATTGCGGACGACGACGCAGTATTCCTCGCCCCGAAGCGATTTGATCGCGAAGCAACCCTCGACCATCCGCGCATTCATCCGCAACAAATTACGCGCATCGCGATCAAAAGCGGGCCCGCAGACCGAGACGAGCGCGACGATCGGACGTTCGTCGGCGTCTCGGCCCGCGTAACTGAGATAAACCGCCTGACGACGGTCCGATAACGGCACGATCACCCGCCTGCCGTTTCCCGACGGTTCGTCGCAATAGCCCGATCGCGCCGCGAAATCTCGAATCAACCGGTCGACGTCGGGATCGTCGGCCTCGGGCTCCTCGTACGGGTCGATCGCGTCTCGCCCCGCGTGCGGATCGGCGCGCATCGCCCCGAGCGGCAGCCCGCACGCCTTGCACGTGCGATTCGCCGCGTCGTTTTCGATCGTACACCGTGCGCACACGAACAAAAACGTCATCAAACCCGACCCCATACCGAGCCTTCAATCAATCGAACGTCTTGATCCTCACGTTTCGAAACCGCACGATCGACTTGGGATCATGATTTTGTAACCCGATAAATCCTTTGATCCCACGCGACCCTTTATAATGATTGATCGTCTCTCCGTTCAAAGCGATCGTGTAATCTTGCCCTTTGACGGTGATTTCGTAAGTGTTCCACTCGCCGACGGGCTTGACGGGAGGCGTTTTCTCGGCGGCTTTAAAGCTATAAACCGCCCCCGTGCGATGTTCGGGATCGGCGCCGTCGCAAATCTGGATCTCATATCCCTCGTTCACCGCGTCCCACGGGCTTTTGGGCTTGTTGGGAAAGCGGACGAAAACCCCCGAATTATTCCCCGCCTCGGAAAGCTTGTAATCGACGCGAAGCGTAAAATCGCCGAACGGCTTCTTCGAATACCAAAGCATCCCCATGCCGTCCGAGGTCACCAGAACCCCGGGCGATTCCTCGACGATCTTGCCGGGACCCACCATCTCCCATCCCTGCTTGAGTGGATCCCCCTTCTCGTACAACTTAACAAACCCCGATTCGCCCGCCGAGCCGTCGTCGCGCGCCCCCGCGACGAACGCTCCCGTCGCAACGATCAAAACCGCCGCCGTCAACCATCCGGCGATCCTCATGGCGTTCACCTTGTTTTAAAAAGATCGTGATGTCGGTGAATTCAATAAACGCGAGGGTCATTCGCTTTTGATCGATTCGATCAATTTGTCGAAATCGGCCTCGGCTTCTTTCATCGTTTTGTCGGGTCCGATCATCTTGAGATAATAACCCGCCTGATCGGTCTGGACGATCGCCCCCAGGAGGCGGAAATTCGGCTTGTCGAGCTTCTCGGGAGAGCCCGGCTGAACCGCCGCGACATATCGACCCGCAACCTCGACGCGCGTGACCTCGAGTCCTTTCACCTTGATCGTTTTGGTTTCGGCCTTGGGGGTCGCTCCGTCTTTATCTTTGAACTGCTCCTCCCACCGTTTGATGTTCGCCTGAACGGTCCCCGCGCCTCCCGGAAACGCGAAAACGACGAGTTCGGCGGGTTCCTTGTCCCCCTCGACGGGTTCGACCTTGAGCTGGGCGCGCCTCATCCGCGAACTCGGCTGCTCGTTCTTCCACGTTTTGGGAACCTCGAACGACAATCCCCCCGCGTCGACCTTTTTCCGCTCGGTTTTCTCGTCGGCGTAGAGGGTCGAAACCGACGCCGCGATCATCGCCATACCGATCGCCAAGCCGAGAAGCCTTCCGCGATTCGTCTTCGTTCCGATGCTGTTTCGAATCACTTTTCGTTCTCCTTGCGAAGTCAATTCTTGCGGTCGCGTGATCCGCGACCTACGATGACAAGCCACACGCCGCGATATCCCACAAACCCTCCGAAGAGGCCGCGCCATGCGATTTCGAGCGACCATGATCGTCATTTGCACGTCGATCCTTAGCGTTTTCGCGTTCACCGACGCTCGGGCTCAAAAGAAAGCCCCCGACGGCGTACGCGTTTTGCTCCTCTCGGGAGGACAGCGGCGGCATCACGGCTACCGCGATCAGGCATTCTACCTGTCGAACCTGCTCGAAGACACGGGGCGGTTCGAAGTGACGATCAACGAAGACGCCGCGATCTACGAAACCAAGGCGATGGACAAATATGCGATCATCATCGCGCTCGCCGATCGTCGCGATCCCGAATTCAAGCTCTCCGAAAGCCAACAAAAAGCGCTCGTCAAGATGATACATGACGGCAAGGGATATATCTCGATCCACGGCGCCGATAACGCCCCCGCCGATTGGATCCCCGAGATGAAGGAGATGCTCGGGGGCATTTTCTCACACGTCGGCCTTCCCGACGGCAAAACGCGCAAGGGAACGTATCGCGTGAAAATTAAAGACACTTCTCACCCGATCACGTCGGGGGTGAGCGACTTCACGCTGGCCGACGAGCTCTATTACAACATTCAAACCGTCGAGAATCTTGAGCCGTTGGCGACGGTCGAATTTCAGGGAAAAGATTGGCCCGTCGCGTGGACGCGCACTTACGGCAAGGGGCGCGTGTTTCATACGCCGCTCGGTCATCGCGATTTCGGACCGGGCAAGGACGACCCGCTGCGCAATCCCGAGCTTTCCAGGATCGTCGTCCAGGCCGCCGATTGGGTCGCCGGCCGATCACCCGCTAAGCAAGCGTCTCCGAACAAATGATCCGACCCGGCCCCGCTCGATCGTCTTCATGCGTCCCTGCGAAACGTAAGCGGAATCGACGTTCAAAGACGTCAGTTTTTGGCTGATAAAGACACTTGTCGTCACGGCGACGATCCTTCAAGTTCCCATGAAAAACCTCAAGGAAAATCAAAGCGATCGCGCACAATCCAACTCCTCCGTCGAGGAGGTCGAGAAAAGTATCCGACTTGTGGACGATTCTCGACCACCCCGACGATCATCCGAATCCGAATTGTCAAAGATCATCCCGGCCCGATCTCACGATCGTCCGGGCTCGTTGCGTTGTTGACGACGATTTCGCTTGAAGCGATCGTCAGGCGAACGTCGAAATCGCGAAATCAATCGTCGATGCACCGAGCTGTTGATCAAACTCGAACATTTCCCCCGAGATAAATTCACACAACCGTCGACGCCTCGATATCGCATCAAGCAGCGGAGGAACCGCCGGAATCGGCGAACCACGTTGCGAACGAGAACCGCTTCGCGATTTTGTTTTCTTCCCCGCGGACGAACGCTTATCGGCGCATGATCGATCTTTCGCTTGCCGGCGCGTTTGCGAGGGGGATTTGGATTTTTTGACGGGAACAGGCGCGGAGGATCGATGAACTTCGGTTTCGCGAGCGACGGTTTGGACGGAGCGATCGACTTCCTGGAAAACCTCTTCGATCGGCGATTCGGGATTGATGCTCGAAGACGCAGGCTCGGGATTCAAGTCTTCGGGGTCGTGAGAAACAACCGCCGGCTGGTCAGAGGCGACCGCGGGCTCGGTCGGCCGATCCGATTCCTTAACTTCCTCAACTCGCCGTAATCCTTGTCGTCGTTCCTTTTGCAATCGACGCAATTCGGCCATCGTGCCGACCAAACAACGTTGGAGATGCGCCTCGTATTTGATGATCGTTTGAAGCGTCGTCTGATCGGTCGAAACGCGATGTTCTTGAGCGTTCGCGGGATCTTCGCAAGTTGCGGTCGATCCGTATTCGATATCGCCGATATTCGCGTCGATCTCGTAACGGGTGACGCGATCGATCCGCCACATATAGAGCGCAGCACGCTGAGCGTACAAGGTTTCGAGCGCCCCGACGGGACACAATCCTTCAACGACGATCTCGCGATGAGCGAGCCAATCGTCGAGCTTTTCGACCCGGTTGTTCACGGGATCGGTCGGTATCAAATCGGGCTCGGGATTGTGCGAATAATCGACCCGCCGGGCTTGGGTGTTGTTCATGGTGATTCATCTTTCATTAAGGTTCAGAATGACCGCGTATTGTCAAATAACATACACAAATCCTTGCTGTCAGGCGGCGTTAATGGGATCGCCTGCGTTAGAATCGGTCGTCATCCATAACTCCAAGGGGGAATATACGATATCTAGGATGTGCAGTCAATACAATTATTGGAATAATCGCAAACTCAGTTCGCAGAATTGTCCAGATTCCGTCTAAAATATGAAACTTACTCTCTCCCCGCTTGCGGGGAGGGCCGGGGAGGGGTCGAATTGATCGCATACGAAGCGGGTCACAAATCGCGAATAACGACCCCTCTCGATTTCACTAGCAAGAGTGACGATGACACATTCAGATACTATTGATAATGTGAATATCTCTCTCAGCCCGCGTGCGATGAGGACCGGGATGAGGTTGAATTTCGTGAGTGTGACGCGGAATGTAACGTCGTGAAAATCGAGGGAAATCGGGTCTATGAATGCAATTCTATTATCGTATTTCACATTATGCCAATCGCTCGGGACAGCCTTCTTCGTCGAAGTATTGGCAGTGGATGGGCACGTGAATCCGATCCTACCGAGTCTCTACGGCGGCTCGAGCCGATCCGAAGCGATGTCGATTCATTGATCGAAAACGCTGTGAACATGGGGTTATTACGAAGATTAGATTCTTCGTCTGTATCTTCTACGCGTCGTGCGCGCATCTTTGAGATCGGGGTTGATCAGCAATACCAGCCCGAAGCGCAAGCGAGTGCATATCCTGACCCTACAATGATTGAATTCATCGTATAAGAAGTACGCACTCGCTCGCGCTTCGGGCTAGTAAAGATTGCGGCTCCGCCGCGTTAGGAAATTTGAAGTCAGTCATTTTTAGGGTGTCTGGGTTCAGGGATGATTACGAAGATTAGGAAATTTGAAGTCAGTCATTTTTTGGGTGTCTGGGTTCAGAGGCGATAATATTATCGAATAGTTCAACGCGCTCCTGGTAGCGCAACCCGAGAACCAAACGGGAGAAAGATTCCGATAGATGAGTTTCATGCCGCATAGCGACGGTTACCGGAATCGATATAACGCGATACCTTATTACATATTACAATATATAATTGATATTTTAAATAATAATGTATTATGGACTAAAATAACCTTAGAGTGATTACATGCATATTACATATTTTTGCGCAAATCAAGATCATAATATTTAATCATTGTGAATCATCAGAGAGATGATTTTGTTTGATTGGATGTGTTTTCATGACTACGGAGTATAATAATGACGAACCCGAGACGGTTTCCAGCGTTTTTCATATCCGATTTAATTCCCGTTCTTGTATAATCGATAAATTATAGATCTATTTATCAGTAATCTATTTCATTTGTTATTCACATGTTCAGATATGTTAAAATTGATTAGCATCTTTCTTGTTTCTAATGAACTGTATGATTTATATATTGTAATAAAATCATTTAACACGATTGTTAGAACTTTTTTTAATACTATTATTGTGACATTTAATAATGAATCTAACCCAGTCATAATCATATGCATGTTTATTTTGCGTAATAAATCTGTAACATGATTTATTATCAATCCAGAAGGTGAAAGATCCAATTGCTTGTTGTGGCACCGTGATTAAAACGGACCTCCTGTCCTTTAATACAAATATAATTTTAGATATATGACCGATATGATCTAAATCGCCCGGATCTTCGCTCAATGCGCGATAGGGGAAAAACCATTCAAGAAAATCGTGTTTGTCTTGTTCAGTAATTTCAAAAATCTCCGTTTCGCCTTCCAAGAATTCACGAAAATCATTTTTGATGTAAATTGATTCAACATCCATTTTATTCAAATCGTGTGTTACAAAACATAACATTATCATTGTCATGATGCTACCAATTGTTAGCATTAAAACCAATACGGTTGTAATAACAATCTTAGTTCTCATCATTCTACTTGCACTTTGCTGGAGGAATAGCATTTGGTCCAATCGGTACAACGCAATAGATTGTGGTTGTCCAGCCTTCTTCTGAGAGGGTTGTTGAATGTATAACCTTCGCAGGCACGCCTCCTCTTGGAGCATGATTCATATATTCCCAAAATGGTTCTCCTTGAATCGGTTGATGATAAGTCGCCAAATTCTCAGCTCCAGGATCAAAGTTTTTTCCATTGATCTCTCCCTGCGGATTCTGATAGGTTTTTTTAAGGGGCAAAGTACTTTGTGAAGCTGTAATTGCATAACTTGTATCAGACTTCTTGCATTGATCGACTTTCTTCATGTAATTTAATGCTTCTTTGAATGTTTTAAAACAATGTGCGCCATCTTTTGCGTTTGGATGTAGATTTTTCGTATATTCCTTATCGACTCCAGTCCTAATAATGCACAATCCAACACACCCTCTCTCAAATTGCATGTACTGATCTTTTGATCCTTTTAGATTGTAATTCCAGAAATCTTCCGCATCAAAACGCCCGACTCCGTTCATTTCCTTGATTCTTTTATTAATAAGATTTTGCATTTCTTCCTGGAAGGTATCTCCTTCCGCTCCAATAGGATCTTTAGCCAATGGATCAAGCAGATTAGTTGGATCGTTATATTCATATGTGTAAATGTTATCGTATCCCCCTCCGAATCCCATCGGATCGCGCTCGGCCCGGCGCCCTTCGCTCGGGATGTAATCGCGGTTGCGGAAGTCGTACCAGCCCGTCACGGGGTCTAGTCGACCACCTTGGTGATAATAACGCCAGCCGAACGCGCTCACGTTACCAGAAACCGGAACCCAGCTCGCGTTCAAGACCGTCACGTCGCCATACGGGTCGTAAAGGTAGCGCTCGACGACGTTACCGCTCGAATCCGTCAGCGCCGTCACGTTCCAATTCGCGTCCTGAAGCACGAACAACGTCGACGAGATCGATCCGCTCGTGTACGTATCGCGCGAGATCATCTGATCGATGTACGCCGCGCCCCAAACATACTGCTGACTGACGTTGTTCGTACCCGTTCCGTTCTGACGCTCCTCGATCACCTGCCATTGCGGCGAATAATAAAGATAATTCGTCGTGCTCGTTCCCGAATACGCTTCGCTTATTCTTCGACCAAGCGCATCGTAGGTGTACGCCGCGACCGTCGTCGAGCCGCTCTTCGCCGCGACGAGCCGATTCCACGCGTCGTAGACGAACGTTTGGCCGTTGTCCGAAATCGTGTTGCCGTTATTGTCATAAGTCGGCGCGGTCCCGACGGAAACAGTGCTTGTCTGATTTTGAGCGTTGTACAACTGCGTCGAAGGATGAGAACCTTCGATTTCAGGTTGGATCGCATCGATCGTTTGGAGACTTGGCCGAGCATGTCGTAAGTCGTCTCGGTGACGATCCCTCGGGGATCGGTGACGGACTGAACGTAACCCGCTGGACTGTATCCATAACTTGTAACAAGAGTGGTATCGGAACGCAAGGGGACGGTCGAAGGACGCGAGTAAACCGTGTTTCCGTTGGTTCCGACGTTTACGGTAGCGATCAGACGATTCGCGGCGTCGTAGTACGACGCGGTGTAGTAAACGAGAGCGGGAACGGATCCCGACGGTTCGAGAAAAATTAAAAGACAGGTTCGCAAAAGTTGGTTTCTAATCAAATCTTCGATACTCTCAATTATTGAAGAAATCTTATGTTATAATATAAATTCATCATTAGAAAATCATATGAATGTTGATGATTTGTAACGACTTCGGTTTGAACGGTGACCGTAACGAACGCGGTTTTGCGAGGCTTGGAGATGATTGGAAGGGCGTGAGTATTCGAGATCCAACTCTTCCACACGAAGAAGTTATAGATAGAAACCAGTTTACTGCATCGATATCGCTTGATGGTGAATCCCATTATGATTGAGTTTTCCAATCGCCTCTGCCGGTCGGCTTAGACGGAAGGATAGACGAAATGATTCATCGTCGATGTACTGATTATCGAACAGGTATGATGCGTTCAGCAAGATATTGTTCAGATATAAATATATAAACTATAAGATTAATTGCAATCGTTATGCATGACATCTTCGACGGAGATGTAGTCTGCATAAGATATATTTTGTCTCATCTTAAACGAACCGTATGCGTTGGACCAATATGATATTAGTCTGATCAAGCACTTACATAAACTATCCAGCATATTATTGCGCATATTGCCTGTTTCGAAGGCCCTAGGATATGTAAAGAATATAGAGCAGATCTATTATTTTATAATATTATCAGATTAGATTTCAAGAGTCAAGTGAACTGACTCGATTTCTCCATGGCTATTATTTGGCACCCCTCGAAATGGCGAATTGTTCGATGTCTGGCCGTCGTTTTAGCACATCTGAGTGGGAAACCTCGAAGATCTGGAATCTGTCCCGGACAAGATGTAAGCCCTGAGAAACCTCGGTTGATTCTAGACGTTCAATTTCATCCATTGGCATAAAATCAACTGCTATATCGTCTCCGTATGATTCAAATAGAGAGGAGAAGAGAGCATTGATATCGACAGTCAGAAGCATGCGTCGATTGTGATACTTAACCAAGATGTGTGTTTGCGTCACAGCAAGCCTCCTATAATATTACCGCTAAACCAAACCGCTCACATTGTCAACAAACGAACCAACTGGTTTGAATATTATTGCATTTGTAGCTGGGTCCCAAAACTTTACCATTCCATTCTCGATCTCCTCGACCAAGACAAAATGACCCGGACTTCCACCAAGTCGAGTGATGAAAGGTCCTCGGTTTGAAATCCCAGTGAGTTCATGTTCTGATGGGTAGTAGAAACCTCCGGTCCATCCAGGTTTGAATCGATTAAGGTTTGATGCTAAATCCTGAGGAGTTAGGCCCTTATAGAAGCCATGCGTAAGATTTGACTGAAAGACTTCGATCCCATCCTTGGCCAGTATCCTCTGTCCACACGCCATTCCACAGGCATTCTTAGTTAACTGGCCTCCAGATGCGAATGGACCTGAACCGGCAGGTCCTAGACCGATCGATTGAACATTTCCGATCTGACATCCAACCGAACTTCCGGAATCGATCGGTTTTGATGATGGTACTCCATTAGAAGGAAGACGCAATCCTGGCGCGCCGTACGACAACCACGTCATCAATCCATTGACGACCGCTTCCCCAAGGCTCATCTTCCCTTGATATGTACTGTTGAGAATCTCATAAGCCGAGTAACCGATCCCGACCGTAAGCTCGGCGTTAATCGCGGCCGCCTCAACAGCGGTTCCTCCATAAGCTACCGCGGCGGCGCCGACCGATGTCGCCGCCGAAGTCACTGCCGCCGTCGCTGATGAAAGTCCTGAAGCGATCGCAGGCGCCGCAACCACGCCGGCTACTGCAATCGTCGTAACTCCAGCCGTTCCGATGATCAACTGAGTATCTGTTGCATTCGCAAGCCCTGAAACTCCTGTAACAGAAGTGATCGCAGGAGCGAAGACGTTCGTTCCAAGCCAGTTATAGAGACCTCCCGTCATATCATTCATGTAATTGCCGTAACCATCCAATGTCCATAAGCCCAATGGATCCTGAGCATTGACTGGTGACGATCCAACGTAATTATAAAAATCCGCACTCCTTCCGCCGAATCCCATCGTATCGCGCTCGGCCCGGCGACCCTCGCTCGGGATGTAATCGCGGTTGCGGAAGTCGTACCAGCCCGTCACGGGGTCGAGTCGACCACCTTGATGCCCGTAACGCCGGCCGAAAGCGCTCACGTTCCCCGAAACCGGAACCCGGTTCGAATTGTGGACCGTAACGGCGCAGATTCCGTTGTAGGTGTAATCGGTGGTCGCGTTCGCCGAAGTCGTCGGCAGCCCTCCGTTGATGAGGGTGGAATAACCGTCGATCGTTTGGAGAACTTGGCCGAGCATGTCGTAAGTCGTCTCGGTGACGATCCCTCACGGATCGCTAACGGACTGAACGTAACCCGCGGGACTGTATCCATAACTTGTAACAAGAGTGGTATCGGATCGCAAGGGGACGGTCGACGGAGGCGAGTAAACCGTGTTTCCGTTGGTTTCGACGTTGACGGTGGCGATCAGACGATTCGCGGCGTCGTAATACGACGCGGTGTAGTAAACGAGAGCGGGGACGGATCCCGACGGTTCGGTTAAAAGGCGGACTGCGGATCCAAGATCTAAATGCCTATGATTACAGGGTTTATTCGATGATTAAGAAATCGGTCGTCGTTCAATTTCTGGATGTCGGCATTCTATGGCGAAGGCTCAAGACGTCGATTGAAGGCGATGATTCGCCTCGAAGCCGGCCTATATTCCACTCAGAATAGATGTCTTCGAGTCACGCGTCCGTGACCCCGTGAGACAGCCCGGCCGAGTAAGATTGACATCAAACAACATGCACATTCAAACAATAATAATCAAACCTCTCGACTAAATGGTGTTTGCTATATATCGAAGCCGGTAGGCTGAAAACCGTGCCTCTGACGACCGGATTCAGACGCCGGAGACGAACGAACGAAGTCGATGATCGTTATGCGCGAAACATCCGGGAAAGACGGGGGAATTAATATCTAATCCCAAGCTAAACAAGGGGTTAAATGATTTCATCGACGAGTTCGCGAAGCCGCCAAATTCTGCGTGTCTACTTTTCGGTGGCTTTAAACGAAACCTCATGATAATTCAATTAGAATCTACATGAACTAACTTGATTTAATAAAATTGTTCGGCTTAAGCTTAGGTGATCATGTTAAAATTTCCTGATATATAAAAACTATATGGGCTAAAAGCGTTAGTAACTCATATACAGATGCGCGGAAATAAAAACCTCTGTTATTCCGAGGATCAATGAATGAATTGATTAAACAGACAAATATATATAATGGTGACAGAATCAATAATATCTGACTAATAACAAATGTTTTCATTATGAAATTCATTGTGTAAATTACAATTGGATATCTAGAATTAAGTACCGAATATGCATATACGGCAAAAGATAGCAATACAATAATCATATGAAATATAATAAACAAACTAACATAAGCTTTAATATTATTCAAGCATGCAAATTTTTTAGCCATTTTTTGTCACCGGCCTTTTCCCCGCGGTTTCGATCAGAATGTCTAATAAACTTTTTCCGTTGCACAATGTCGCATTTCTTAGAAAATCTATATATTGTGAGAATGCGGTCCCATTGACATCTGATGGTTGATATTTTGTAGCGACAATGTTGTTCATCCCGTTTGAAGCGTGCCCCGGTCCTAAAAGATATCGTTCGTGAAGCCCCTCATGAATTAACTCTTCAACAGCACCAAGAGTCGGACCATAAAACGCTTCTTTATTAATGTATGCATGATAATGGCCAAAAATATGATTAATTGGAATAAGGCCATTTATATTCAGAGAGTCGGTGTAAGTTAAGGTGAGTGAGGATCCTATAGTAGAAAACGATCTTGCTTGAAGCATCCCAGAACTCAAAATTGGAAAATTTCGAGGAAATACAGCGTCTCTACGATTGGGAAAGCTAGAAAGTAACTTCCCGGATTTCCCAGGGAACGATGAAAATCCGGTCTTAAAACAACATTTGCCGCCGTTTGTAATAAAGGGAAATTGTTTTTCTAGGCCGTCAATACCTTCATCATATAGAATACCGCCTGCTTGCATCAATATTCTTAATACTCTTTGATAATAATCGAGTAGATCTTGATCTGATTCAAAATTTTGTTGGTTATTATTCACGGGATTCTCCCCCATAGCGACATCCTTCGGGCCTAAGCCAAAAGGATCAACATTGTTGATTGTGGAATCATTGAGATAAACGTACAGATCTGTTGAACCTCCGCCGAAGCCCATCGGGTCGCGTTCGGCCCACCTTCCTTCGCTCGGAATGTAATCGCGGTTGCGGAAGTCGTACCAGCCCGTCACGGGGTCGAGTCGACCACTTTGGTGATAATAACGCCAGCCGAAAGCGCTCACGTTTCCCGAAACCGGCGTCCAGCTCGCGTTCAACACCGTCACGTCGCCGTATGGATCGTAAAGGTAGCGCTCGACGACGTTTCCGCTCGAATCCGTCAGCGCCGTCACGTTCCAATTCGCGTCCTGAAGCACGAACAACGTCGACGAGATCGACCCGCTCGTGTACGTGTCGCGCGAGATCATCTGATCGATGTACGCGGCGCCCCAAACATACTGCTGACTGACGTTGTTCGTACCCGTTCCGTTCTGACGCTCCTCGATCACCTGCCATTGCGGCGAATAATAGAGATAATTCGTCGTGCTCGTTCCCGAATACGTTTCGCTGATTCTTCGACCAAGCGCATCGTAGGTGTACGCCGCGACGGTCGTCGAGCCGCTCAGCGCCGTGACGAGCCGATTCCACGCGTCGTAGACGAACGTTTGGCCGTTGTCCGAAATCGTGTTGCCGTTGTTGTCGTAAGTCGGCGCGGTCCCTCCCGAAACGCTCGTCGTTTGGTTTTGAGCGTTGAACGTACGAGTCGTCGTCGATCCGTTCGTCGTCACCGAAGACCAATTGCCGAGAGCGTCGAGGCTCCACGTTTGAGTTTGGCTCGGGCTCGTGATCGTATCGAGGCTCGTTCCGTTGTTCCCCGACGCCGAAAGCGTTCCCCGAGCGAACGCCGTCAGTCGGCCCAGCGGGTCGTAGGATGTGTTGTAATTCGCATATAATATAGTATGTCTTATCATGTATTATGTTTTCCAAGCGGCAATCTATCAATAATCGGCGATCATTTTAGATAACCCTCAAATCTCAACAAACAACTTATGGTAACAAAGATCATAACAGATTTCAAGTCGGCTTTTTTAATCATTAATCGCCTCCTGACGATTGCGGACATGCATTAATGCATCCCTCGGCCGTTACGTTTCAGGCTGTGAACGAAATCCATCCAATCATAATCGAATGCGTATTTTTCACGCACGCTGTATCTATAATACATTTTGTTATCAATCCAGAATACGAACATACCTACTGGTTGTTGTGGAACAGAAACCAAAACAGATTCATAATTATCAAGGACAAAAATAATTTCAGAAATTGTACTCATTTTGGTAGGTCTGATTTGATCCTTTTGCAATGCATAGTTAGGAAAGAACCAATCTAGAAATTGCTTTTTGTTTTCGGCAGCGACTTCAAAAATTTCATAAGAATCTCCTCCCATAGTTACAAAGTTAGTTTTAATAAATATATGATCAATATTTTCTTTTTTAAGATTACTAAATGATTTCGATTTTCCGCTAAGAAAGCAATATAATGAGGCGGCGAACGATGAACCCAGAATAAATATAACGATTAAGCTAATAATTGATAAATTTCTTGGCATTGTCAATTCTTCATTGCAGGAGGAATGGATTTATCTCCGATTGGAACAACACAATAAATAGTTGTAGCCCATCCTTCCTCGGACAGTTTATCTGAATGGATGACTTTGACTTCGGGGTTGTTTTTGGGAGCCCCGTTCATGTATTCCCAGAATGGATTCCCGAATTCCGGTTCATGATATGTCGCATGATTCTGAAGGCTTGGACGAAAGTTATTTCCATTGATCTCACCAGGAGGATTCGGGAATCTGTTTGATAACGGCATATTACTTTGCGATGCAACAATTGCATACTTGATCTTACCGCAATCCTTTTTCGAAATCTTGGCTTTGTATGCAATTGCTTTGCTAAAAGTGTTGAAACAATGAGCAGAGTTTCTTGTATTTGGATAAGAATACGTTTTTGTTTCCATGTCGATACCAACTCTAATTTGTGCCAAACCAATACAACCGTTTTGATACTGAAGTCTTTGTTCATCTGATCCATTAATCATAAGATCCCAGAATAAATCCGAATTCCACCTGCCCAATCCTTCCATTTCTTTTCTTGTGAAATATCGATTTAGATCAATAGGAGACATTGGGCCGTAACAATCACCATAGGGATCGTTAAAATGTCCTGGAGAATCGGATAGGTATACGTATATATTCGCACTCCCTCCTCCAAATCCCATCGGATCGCGCTCGGACCACCTTCCTTCGCTCGGGATGTAATCGCGGTTGCGGAAATCGTACCAGCCCGTCACGGGGTCGAGTCGACCACCTTGGTGATAATAACGCCAGCCGAACGCGCTCACGTTCCCCGAAACCGGAACCCAGCTCGCGTTCAAGACCGTCACGTCGCCATACGGGTCGTAAAGGTAGCGCTCGACGACGTTTCCGCTCGAATCCGTGAGCGCCGTCACGTTCCAATTCGCATCCTGAAGCACGAACAACGTCGACGAGATCGACCCGCTCGTGTATGTATCGCGCGAGATCATCTGATCGATGTAGGCCGCGCCCCACACGTATTGCTGACTGACGTTGTTCGTACCCGTTCCGTTCTGTCGCTCCTCGATCACCTGCCATTGCGGCGAATAATAGAGATAATTCGTCGTGCTCGTTCCCGAATACGTTTCACTGATTCTTCGACCAAGCGCATTGTAGGTGTACGCCGCGACCGTCGTCGAGCCGCTCAGCGCCGTGACGAGCCGATTCCACGCGTCGTAGACGAACGTTTGGCCGTTGTCCGAAATCGTGTTGCCGTTGTTGTCGTAAGTCGGCGCGGTCCCGCCCGAGACTGTGCTGGTCTGATTTTGGGAATTGAACATCCGAGACGAAGGAGTTGATCCTTCGATTTCAGGAATGAGCCGAGCAATCGATTCGAGGACTTGCCCAAGCATGTCGTAAGTCGTCTGGGTTGCGATCCCTCTGGGATCGGTGACGGTTTGGACGTAAATCAATTCCGCGATGCGATTGATTATAGAAAAGGTCGTGTCGGAAAACAAGAGGGCGATCCTGGTGATCCCGCATCAACTTTTTATCATGATATATTTTAATCGCTTCGATCATTGCCGATCGCGATCATCAATTCTTCGATTTCTATGTATAGTATGGACGGATCGATCTGAGAGTGCACGAAGAGTTCGATTCTCGCCGATTTATCTCCGATCTTGGAGCGTCTTGGGCTCAAAAGCTGTTCATTATGTCGTCACGATCAAGCACTTTGGATGGATGTTCAAGCGAGCCTCGGGTAACCCGATATCGCGTCGTGATGGATTCGAAACTATCGCGTTAATTGTGGGTCCAAGGGTGTCGAGTTCCTAAGTCGCTTTCATATGATAGATCGAACCGATCGGATGATCAAAAAATCATGTCGAAATCGCCTCGATCATGACGGTGAATGTACCGCTATACGCCTATCCGACCGGGATGATCAATTACCAATATGAATCCCACTCGCATTTCTTGTATTCTTGAATACCCTCGTATATGACTCAGCTTAATAAAGATTTGGTTTAATATTAGATTGATCTTATCGAATCAATGTTGGGGTTTCTGGATTTTTAGTCTGCGGTTTCGGTATTATGTTACACTCAAAATCTGAATCCTTTATGGTTTCGACCTATTTTTACGACTAAGTAGAAATGATGAAATGATGCTAATGATCAATCCGATGATAAAACCATAAACAGTATACCTATATATATAATTAGTTCTAACAACATGAATTTGAATCTCTTTTAACTCACCTTTGAATATCAATCCAGAAATTGCAGGACCAAATATATATCCAATTATAGCAAACAGAAGCATAGTCAAGAGGGGCAGCAGAATAAGAATATAAACATATCGTCCGATATAGTTCTTAATCATATTGATATTAAAAATCGAGATAGTGATGCCCCCAAGAATAAATGAGTATACATAATATTTGCTATTCAGCCCCAGCTCAGTGTTTCCTGAGGTATAAAAATATACAAATATACTATCAACAATAAACAATAGAGATGAAATTGCAATCCCTCCGAGTAAAAACAAGGTCATCGGCTTTAGAACTCGATTGATGAACGCCATTTCTATTCTTCCTTATTAGGATTGAATCCGATAGGTTCTGATCCTGGATTTATTGGTGAGTATATAGAATTATCAATAGGTGGAAACACATCTGGAAGCAAATTCTTCCAGGGATCTAATATAAGCAAAGATTTATCGATGTTACTCATATATTTAGATGAATGGCCTCTTTGATATACCAATACATAATTATGTTGGTAAGCTTGGCCGTTTATAACTCCGTTCCATTGCGCTCTTTGGATTCTTAGATAAGAGAGTTCTCCATGTCTTAAAGGATCCAGCATTTTCGAAGAAATGAAATCTGCCCAATCAGAACACCAAGGTGCATCAACCAACCCGGCGTTGACTAACTGATCAGTAATTCTTGAACGTGAATCAAGCTTAGGTTTAGCACCAGGATGTGAGTTTAAAAATTCCAGAACGGCTTGAATATAAGCATCTGCAAAGAAATTCGCTTGCCTAGCCGCCTCCGATGTCGAAAACTTCGTGTTTGGGAATGCGCTCATGTCTGGATGAGTTGAAATCAATAAATTGAAAACTGAGTCTACGATATTTTGTTTGTAATAGAGGTAATTTCTTTTAATCATACTGATCGCGAAATCACGAGCGCTTTTATTTCTCTTGCTCAACTGGATGCATGTACGCTTCTTTGAATTTGGTACAATCATAATCGATCTAGAATTAGGGTAATTGACTTTTGGTGATTGATTCATCTTTACATCATTATCTCCAAGACCAAAATGGTCTACTTGATTGAGAACAGAATTATTTAAATATCCATAAAGATCTAGATTACCTCCGCCGAATCCCATCGGATCCCGCTCGGCCCGGCGACCCTCGCTCGGGATGTAGTCGCGGTTGCGGAAGTCGTACCAGCCCGTCACGGGGTCTAGTCGACCGCCTTGATGCCCGTATCGCCGGCCGAAGGCGCTCACGTTCCGAGAAACCGGAACCCGGTTCGAATTGTGGACTGTAACGGCGCCGATAGCGTTGTAGGTGTAATCGGTGGTCGCGTTCGCCGACGTCGTCGGCAGCCCTCCGTTGATGAGGGTGGAATATCCGTCGATCGTTTGGAGGACTTGGCCGAGCATGTCGTAAGTCGTCTCGGTGACGAT
>JAJYWB010000093.1 GCA_021791715.1 Planctomycetota bacterium
TCGCATCGGCGAACTCTTCTGGGAGGGCGAACCTCCTGGTGAGCCGTCTTTGCGATTATTTTGATTGTCCGAGATCGAATCGCATCGGCGACGCCGTGTGAATTGGAGATGCCGTTCGCATCGGCGACGCCGTGTGAATTGGCGATACCGTTCGCATCGGCGAACTCTTCTGGGAGGGCGAACCTCCTGGTGAGCCGTCTTTGCGATTATTTTGATTGTCCGAGATCGAATCGCATCGGCGACGCCGTGTGAATTGGCGATACCGTTCGCATCGGCGAACTCTTCCGGGAGGGCGAACCTCCTGGTGAGCCGTCTTTTAATTGTTGATGTTCACAAACGCCGGCTCGATCGACTCCTCTCCGTCCGGGGATGAACATTTCGCCGCCGGTTATCAGGCGGAAGAGCGTACCGTTCCGGAAGGTCGAACCGCCGTGTGAACTAGCTTTGATTCACTTATATTTTCGAAATTCGATCAAAGGTATCGGACGATCCGTCAAGGAACGCGGGGCGATCGACCTTCCGAAAAAAACGGGCTTTATCGTTTTTCGCCCACGCGGGTACGGCGCGAAGTCGGCTCGATGACCAACAACGCGTCCTCCCATCCCTCGGGGGTCGTAAAATTCCTCACCCCCGTGTTCGCGAACGTTCCGATCAAAACCTCATCGCCGTTGCGCGGATCGATCCAAAACGCGTCGGCCTCCTTATCTCCAATAAATTTATTCATATTGATGCCAACCGAGTCCTTGGCGGCGAGATACGCCATGATCCAGCGGCCGTCGCGACCGCGTGCCGCCAGGTTCAACACCTTGCCGTCGGTTTTCCCTCCGCTCGCGAAGATCGATTGATCGGGAACCAGCGACCACCAAGCGTCGCGCTCGATGAACGCCTTTTTGAGAATCCCCATCTGAACCGCTCCGGCGGCTTCCAACGACTTTTTCCAGGAAGGAAGCACGCGCCAACTGTCGTTATGCCCGTAAGTGAAATGACCGCCGCTCAAGTACGAATAATACGCTTGTCTACGCACCCAAAGCGGGGTCACGTCGAAACCGTACTCGGTACCCGCCTCATACGCCCCCTCGGCCATCAACACGGGTTTGATCGGCGTGCGCCGGTAATCTTTCGTAACCATCGGGTATATCAATTCCACGCTCTTCCACGTCTGGATCGAGTTGAAATCGAGCCATTTCTCGTCGTTCGCGAAGCCGGACGAAAACGGAGCGGGATCAGGCTTAAACGTAATCATGTGCACGCCTTTATCTCCCTCATGGAGTCCCGCCGCGAGTTCCCTGAGCACGGGGAGGAACTCGGGTTTCGCCTCGGGGGTCGCCGACCAAACGATCGCGGGCTCGTTTTTGTAACGTTCCGCGAGCCATTTCGCCCATCCCCGCGCGTTCTTCTCGGTGATGATCTTCCGCCACCGCTGATGATAAAGCGTTAGAGAGATCATCACGTCGTTCTTTCTCGCATATTCAATCACCGCGTCGACCCGCGCGAAATACGCTTCATTGGGAGTGAGCGGGTCGTCGTTCAACCACGGTTTTTCGCCGTAAACGTTCGCCTTCGTACCGTCTCCAGGACCCGCGAGCATAACCTGTACGAAAGCGAACCCCCTCGCCTTCGCACTCTCGATGATCGTTCGCGCCTCCTCGGTCGTTTGATCGCGGAAAAGCTGCCATTGCGTCGTTCCAATCCAGAAAACCGGCTTTCCCGTCGAGTCGACGAAATAACGGCCGTTCTCGCTCACCTTGCAAGGAAAAGCCGTCTCCAAAGCACGTCCCACCGAAGCGTCCAAAAACGACGCCGTACCGCACGCGATCGCCAAGCAAACGACTTCAAGATGCGTAATCTTAAACATCTTCTTGTCCCTAATTCCACCGGAGACGATCCGGCGATCGTTCGATATCAGAAAATAATGATCCGATTACAATTCGATTTTTATCGGCGCCGCGCCGACGACTCGGATTGGAATCGGATCGTTCGATTCTCGACCGGCTTGAATCGCGATCGACGAGGCTTTATTCACGCGACGCGAACGACCTCGCGTCGGTCGTCAATACCTCGCCAATTCCGCCGAAGCGAGCTCGGGATGGATCGCCTTGGCGAGCTCCGACGCCCCCTGAAGCATCATTTTCAGCTCGCTTCCCACGGCGATGAACCGCCATCCCTCGTCGATCCTACGACGCGCATCGGCGATCGTTTGCACGTGCAAGCCGCAAGGAACCTTGCAGCGTTCGGCGGCCTGACGAATCATCGTCAGCACCTCCTCCATCCGTTCCCGCGAAGGGGGCGTTCCCTTGGAATCGCGGAGCGAAGTCGCGAGGTCGTTCGGCCCGACGAAAATCGCGTCGATCCCTGGAACCGAGTAAATCTCGTCGGCGATCTCGACCGCGGTGATATGCTCGGCCTGAATGATCACCAAAATCTCATCATCCGCTTTTTTGAAGTATTCTTCCGCAGTCGTTCCGTAATTGAGCGCGTGTAAACCGCCCCCCACCGATCGATTGCCGCGCGGCGGATACTTCGTCGCCGCGACGATCGATCGCGCCTCGTCCGCGGTCATCACCATCGGCGCCACGATCCCCATCGCGCCGCAATCCAAAACCATTTTGATATAATCATGCCGCCCAGTCGGAACGCGGGCGAGGGGAACGCACCCGGCGTCGGCGATCACTCCGAACATCATCGCCGCGGTCTGAATATCGGTGTGCGAGTGTTCCATATCGACCGTCATCCACGGCAGTCCGGTATGCGCCAGGAACCGAGCGGCGGCGACGCTCCCGAGCGAAAGCCACGTCCCCACCTGGGGCTTTCCCTCCCGCAGCGCCTTTTTGACGGTGTTCGCTTTCAACGCTCTCCCCTCCCAATCATGTGTTCATAAAAAAAACCTCGGGCCGGAAGCGGTTCCGGGCCCAAGGTTCAAGCATCGCACGAATCGAACCTTCGCGGTAGGGTGAACCCCGCCGCGAAGGACGATCGCTTTCGGGTTGATCGAAGCGAATCACTTCGCTTTCTTGAGCGTCACGAATCGAGTCAGCCCGCCCCCCTTGCCGCTTTTCACGAGCAGGGTGATCTCGTCGGACTTGCCGACGATTTTCTGGAGCGATTCGACCGAATCGACCGCGACCGAATCGCCGTTTTTGATCACCGAAGTCACGAGATCGCCGACCTGAATTTCGGCGTCCTCGGCGGGGCTCTTCTCTTTAACCTCCGTCACCACAAGCCCCTTGGCGGTTTTGGCATGACCGAGCCGACTCGCCAGTTCGGGAGTCAACGCTTGCAGGCTGAGACCGAAATCGCCGAGCGTTTGCGCCTCCTCGCCGTTCTCTCCCGTCTTGGGCGATTCGTCGTTCCCCTCGAATTTCGAGTCGACGACCTCCGCGGGAGCGAGAACGACGTTCAAACGCTGCTCCTTGCCATGACGAATCAACACGAGTTCATACTCTTTGCCGATCGTGCTGAGCGCGACCTGCGAGCGAAGCGATCCGGGGTTGATCGTCGGCGTGCCGTTAAAGCTTGTGATCACGTCTCCAACCTTGATTCCCGCCTTGGCCGCGGGGCTTCCGGGAACGACCTGAACCGCGACCAAACCCTTGGTTTCAGGGTCGACCTTGAGCGCCTTGGCCAGATCGGCGGTGAGCGGCTCAAGCTGAACGCCGAGCCGAGCGTACTTCACTTTGCCCGTTTTGATGATCTGATCGGCGACGTTCTCGGCGAAATCGATCGGGATCGCGAATCCGACCCCGGCGTTCGACGAAGAAGCCGCCCCAGTCGCGATCGCGGTGTTGATGCCGACGACTCGTCCGTCCATATCGACGAGCGGACCTCCCGAATTACCGGGATTGATCGCCGCGTCGGTCTGGATCAGTCTGCCGTAAGCCGTGATCGCGATGTCGCTCCGCTCGGTCGCCGAGATGATCCCCGTCGTCACGGTTTGGCCGAGGCCGAACGGGGCGCCGATCGCCATCACCAACTCGCCCACCTTGAGCGCTCCGCTCTTGCCGCGCAACGCGGGACGAAGGCTCGATTTTTCAACCTGAATCACCGCGACGTCGGCGTCTTTATCCGCGCCGATCACCTTCGCGTTCGCCTTCGATCCGTCGTGGAACACCACCTCGACTTTCGTCGCACGATCAATCACATGATTGTTTGTTAGGATATGACCTTTGTCGTCATAAACGAATCCCGATCCGGTCCCTTGCGCCCTGCCGCCGAATTGCTGCTGGGGGAATTCAAACTCGGGTCCGAAGAATCGCTTGAGCATCTCCTCAAGGTCTTTGGGAGAGTTCGGCTGCAACGGATTGCGACCGCCGCGGGGATTGATCATCCGGATGCTGTTTTCATGAATCACGTTGATTTTCACGACCGACGGCCGAACGAAGTCGGCGACGGCCTCGAACGCCTCGGAAAGCGCCTTCGCTTCTTTTTGTCCCTCGGAGGAAATACCCGCGGCCGCGGGAACCGGCCGCGTCACCGCTCGGGAACTAACCAACGCCGCGACGGCCACAACAAGCGCCGCCCACGCGACCACATTCGTTCGTCTCATGCGTCTCAATCTCCTTAACGCTTTGACCCATCGGGGGATTCGACGTTACGGCGGCCTCGCCGCGATCGTCGACTCGGAAACCCCTAACTAAAACCTTGTACGTTCGATTTCGCGGGTTGTTCGGCCCGATTATTGAACGAATCCATTCGGGGATCGCGGGCCGAAACCGCGCCTACAAGTCGTTCGTGATCGTGCTTGATTTATTGTGCCAAATCTCGTCGAACCGCTCAATCTCGGCTTGATCGCACACGCCGAATTCGCAATAATCCCCTCCCATAATCGCCCCCCTCGGAACCGAATCGTCGACTAATTTTTCTAAAGATACTTATATAAAATATTAACCGAAAATCAATTTCTTCGCGATCTCGGCGCCGCTCGAACGCGCCGGCCGAAAGCTATAACTCGGTTATGATAAAAAGGAGGGAAATCGGCGCGTCGTTCACGCCGCGATTCTCAATCCGTCCGCCCGCGTTCAAGGAGAAAAACGATGACGTCCGGATCGACGAGGTCGGTGTTAATTACAAGATCAATTGTTTATGAAGATCGATCAAGCCTTTTCGCCGGAGAGGCGGAGGATCGCATTTCTTGTCGTTGACGACAATCGAAATCTCTTCGCGATCAATTCGTCGAGGACGGGCTCGACCGCCCGTATGAAACCGTGATTCTTAGCGTCGAGAAGAAGACCAAGTGTTCCCGTGATTGGAACGCCAAACGAGACCGCGGTACTTCTTGCGAGCCGGTCGTCGAGGACCGCCGTGGAATCGACTGTTTCCAATGCCAATGCGATCACCGAGATTTCGCCGGCGCCGAGACCGCTTTTCAGAATCGGATTCAAATACTTTGTCGGATCTCTGATCTCAACAAAATCAAGCTTTTTCACATCGGGAAGATCCGATCCCAATTCCATCCCCAAAGCGATTTCTTGCACGACGGCGGTCGTTACGATCACTCGTCCAAGCAAAACGGAAAGCAAATCGAGACGACCGATTTGGTGAAAATATTGAATCGGAGATGTATTAAAAATATAATCACTCAAGACGTTTTTCTCGTCTCAAATCGGCTTCGGTCGTCTGGAACGTGTCGACTCCATAATCCGCCAACCTCTCAAGAAATAAAGGCTTGGGTATCCCCGCCAAACTCGCCGCCGCTCCCGACGAAATCTCCCCAATTTCGTAAAGTTTGATCGCTCCGGCAAGACGCAACTCGAGCGCGAAACGTTCGGGCGTCGTCTCCAAAGCCGACAAGATTTCATCGGGAACGATCATCGTTATCTCGCTCATCCCGCGATCTCCCCGTCGATACGAAGATTGAAATCAATCAACCGACCGGCTCGAGTACAAAGCCATTATAAATATCGGCGGAGAGAAGCGAAAGACGATCGACTCTTGAAGGACCACATTTAATTATATATATTAATATTATTATTAGTTTCATCCTTTTCGGCGATTCCAGAACGCGGCGCCGGCCGAAAGCTTTAACTCGGTTATGATAAGCTGAGAGAATCGGCGCGTCGTTCACGCCGCGATTCTCAATCCGTCCGCCCGCGTTCAAGGGGAAAAGCGATGACGTCCGGATCGACGAGGTCGGTGTTGATTACGGGAGGGGGACGCGGGCTCGGCCGAGCGATCGGCGTCAGGCTCGCCGAAGCCGGAGCGATCGTCGGCGCGCTCGCTCGAACCGAATCCGAGGTTGATCAAACCGTAACGCTCGTTCGCGATCAGGGGGGGATCGCGATCCCCCTCGTCGCGGATATCCTCGATCCAACCTCGCTCGAACGCGCCGTCAAACGCTTCGAGGCCGAGGCGGGAGCGATCGACTCGCTCGTTTGCGCGGCGGGTCGACTGTCGGCGATCGGGCCCCTCGAAACCGTCGATCCCGCGGCGTGGCGGCTCGATCTCGAAACCGCGCTCGTCGGAACATATCAGACGATTCGATACACCCTGCCATTTTTACGCGATTCGAAGCGGGGATCGATTTCGGTTCTCGTCGGCCCCGGGCACAACGGCGAACTCGCGTACGCTTCGGCTTACGCCGCGGCACAAGCCGGGCTCGTCCGACTGGTTGAAACGCTCGACCGCGAGCTCAGAGACTCGCGCGTGCGCGTTTACGCGGTCAATCCAGGAATCGTCGCGACCTCGCTCGTCCAAAACCTGCTCGACGACCGCGACGCCAGGAAATGGCTGCCGCGTTTCACCGAGACGTTCGCGGAAGGGAAAGAGGTCGGACCCGAGATCGTCAGCGAGATGATCGCGTGGCTCGTCGACCGTAGGCCGATCGAGCTTTCGGGGCGCGTCGTCGCGGCGATGCAATCCCCCGATTTTCTCGAAACCAGACTCGAACGCGTCGAGGAGCGCGACCTCGGCGTATTACGCGTTCGTTGATCGCTTGATCAAGAACGACGCGCCGTTCGTGCTTTCCACTCTGGAAAAACGCTCGTAAGAATATTATCCTTTCAGATAGGTTACGATCAGACATAACTTGGCTTTCGGCGATCGATCGATTTCGGCTTGAACCGCGCGACGGGTTTTGAACTCTCACAAGGATAAGGCGCATGGAGACGGTATCGACCGGAGAGAACGATTCCGTTTCCGCCGACGAGATCGACACGGAATCGACCGATCGCGCCGGCTCGGCTCGACCGGTGATGTATCAACTTTGGCGTAAGCTTTCATTCCTGCATTGGAAGGTCGATCCCGAATCGCTTATAAAGCTGATACCCGATTCGCTCGAACTCGATCGATTCGACGGATCGGCGTATGTGGGGCTCGTTCCGTTTACGATGCGAGGCGTGAGGCCGGCGTACGCTCCGGCGATTCCCCCGCTTTCGAATTTTCATGAAACGAACGTTCGCACTTACGTTCGGTATCGAGGAGGAGATCCCGGAGTCTGGTTTTTCAGCCTCGACGCCGCGAACGCGATCGCGGTCGGTATCGCGCGCGCCTGGTTTAAGCTTCCATACTATTACGCCAAAATGCACGTTTCCAAGATCGATCGCGAGGATTCGCTCGAGTCCACTTTCGAGGGAACGACGATCGCTTACGATTCGACGCGGCTCAACCCGTTCGGCGCGCGCTGTTCGGTCGCGACGATTCCATACGGTCCCGTCCGCCGCGCAGAGCGCGATTCGCTCGATCACTTCTTAATTGAACGATACGTGTTATACGCGACGCGCGGAGGCTCGCTTTATCGCGGTCGGGTGCGACATTCGCCGTATCCGATTCGCTCGGCCCGGGTCGAACGATGCGAAGAAACGTTGATCGCCGCGGCGGGGATCGATCGGCCCGCGGGATCTCCGCCGATCGTTCATTACTCCTCGGGAGTCGACGTGACGATCGATCCGCTCGAACTCGTGAGACGGGTCGAATAGAACGAAGACAATATCATGATAATATCACTTTATTTATTTATATGTAAAGCGATTATTCACTTTGATTGATCGGTGTTCTTCGCGGTCGGATCGAAACGATCGAGTTCGTTCACCCAGGTCCAGACGGCGCGCCACGCGGCGCGTTCGGCCTTGGGAAATCCCGCGAGCGCCGCGTCGTTGCGGAAGCCGGAAAAAACGTCGTCGTTGAGCAGGCGATAAAGCGTCGCCTTCACGCCGTAATGATTCAGCGTTTTCTCGTTTTCACATAAACTGAGTTCATGATCAAGAAGAACGATCGCGCGAGCGCGGGTTCCGATCCTCGCGGCGACGTCGACGGGTTCGATTCCGGCGCCGAGCGAAGCGAGGAGATTGGCCCGAGCCGCGGCGTGGAGCGCATCGCTCGAAAAATCGTCGGCGAGGTCGTGAATCGAAGAAAACGCCTCGTCGAAAAATCGCGCCGCCGAAACATAACGCTTCTGATTTAAGCAAATTCGAGCCGCGTCGAGCGTCTCGAACGCGTTCGCGAGACGATCTTTCCCCGCCAAAATCGCGGGCAGCCGCTTCTCAAGCGCCGCTCGCGCAGCGCACGTTTCGATCGCGTAATCCGACGAATGTTTCCAATTGGATAAACCATAATTTCTCGCATGAACTTTATTAAGAACCTTTAGCGCCTCGGCGTAATCTCCAGTCGTCGTTAAACAGAGCCCCAAAGCGTAAAGCGACTCGTCGACGTCCTGTCGGTCCGCCTCCGCGGCGCGACGATATTCGACGATCGCCTCGCGGTGTTTTCCGCGCATCTCAAGCAAGCGGCCGATCTCGACGAGCGCCGAGTCGAAGCCCGGCTTGTTCAACGCCGCGGAGCGGAATTCGGCGAGAGCGTCGTCGAATTTACATAAGCTTTTCAGTTCATTTCCCAATCGGTAATGCGAATACGCGTCGTGGGGGTCGACCGCGAGGTCGGCTCTAAGCCGAGCGATCGCGGCGTCGCGGCGCCGTTTTTGATCGACGAGCTTCTCGATTCTTTGATGGATTTTCTCGCGGTCTTTCGCACCCGTGCGGAGCGCCTCGCGTTCTTGAGCGATCGCGTCGTCGAACAGCTCCGAGAGGGCGAGCGCCTCGGCGAGAATCAATCGGTCGGCGGGAACTCCAGGTCGAATCCGGATCGCGGTTCGAAGCGAAGCGATCGCCTCGTCGAAACGTCCCGATAACGCGAGCGCGGTCGCGAGCGCCGAATGATTCCGGTGCGATTCGGGATCAAGCCGAACGGCGCGGCGGCACTCGATGATCGCGTCATTAAGCTGTGCTCTTTTCATGTAAAGATAAGCAAGAAACACGTGCGGAGTGTCCGCCGCGGGATCGAGCTTCATCGCCTCGCGGTATTCCGCGGTCGCCTCGGCGAACTTCCCCGTCTCCACGTATAAGATCGCCATAGCGATATGAGATGTATCTACATTCGGATATTTATTGATAAGATTTCGAGCTTCGACCGAAGCCTCCCTCGTTCTCCCGTCTTCTGTCAGCGCTCTGACGAGCGCGCAGAGCGCCGGTTGATCGTCGGGAGCGAGGCGAAGCGCCGCGCGGATCTCGGATATCGCTTCGTCGTTGGCGCCGTATTCGCTTTTGATTAATAAGTTACCTAAACCCAAATGCGCCCGAGCGTCGTCGGGATCGATTTTGATCGCGGCGCGATATTCGGCGATCGCCTCGTCGTATTTACCCGCGTCGATTAATTGTGATCCTTTGGTTATATGTTTTTGGAATTCATCGATCGCTTTCGGCGGGGTGGAAACCGAGGCGGCGGGGCGATCGTCGCGGGCGAGCGCCGATCCGATCGAAACGCCGAGCGTCAGAGCGAACAAAATCAAGCGAACTTCGATACGTCGACGCCGAAGGGATCTCATGCGAGAAACTCCTAGACCTCGTCGATGCGCGGCGCCGGGGAACGGCGAACGGGCGAGTCGTCTCCGCTCGTCGCGTCGCCGAGAATCAGATCGATGATTCCTTACCCTCGAGCGACGATCGGTTCGACGCGCCGAGCGATACATTCATCGATAACGTCGCCGGATCGTCGGGTCAAGGAGTTTTGGAAACCTCGTCGCGATTGAGATCGTCGACCCATTTCCAGATCGCGCCCCACGCGGCTCGCTCGGCTTTGGGGAAATCGAAAAGCGCCGCGTCGCGACGGAAGCCCGAGAGCGCGTCGTCGGTCAGCAATCGATAAAGCGCGGCTCGAACGCTGTAACGATTGAGCTTTTTTTCCGATTCACAGATATCGAGTTCTTGTTGGATGAGTTCGAGCGCGCGGGACCGAGCGCGGACACGCGTCGAGACGTCGGCGGGTTCGATACCGGCGCCGAGCGAGGCGAGCAGATTCGAGAGCGCCGCGGCGTGGAGCAGATCGGTCGATAAGTCGATCGCGTAATCGGGATCGGCCGCGAACGCCGCGTCGAAAAAACGACCCGCCGATACGTAACGCGTTTGATTGGCGCAGATTCGAGCCGCGTCGAGCGTTTCACATGCGTCGGCGAGACGATCGGTTCCCGCCAAAATCGCGGGAAGACGTTTCTCGAGCGCCGCGCGGGCCGCGCACGTTTCGATCGCGTAATCCGACGAATGCTTCCATGTGGATAAACCAAAATTCAACGCATGAGCACGCTTAAGCTCCACCAGCGCCGCGGCGTAAGATCCCGTTTTATCGAAGAGCAACCCCAGCGCGTAATGCGCCTCGCCGATGTACCGCTGGTTGAACTGGATCGCGCGGCGATATTCGGCGAGCGCCGCGGCGTATTCCCCCTTCATCTCAAGCATGCGGCCGTACTCGACGCGCGCCTCGCCGAAATCGGTCTTCTCCTCGACCGCGGCGCGAAGCTGGGCGGTCGCCTCCTCGAATTTACATAAGCATTTCAACTCAAGCCCAAGTTTATAATGCGAGTAGGCGTCGTCGGGCTTCTTTCGCACGTCGTCGCGCCGCCGCGCCACCCAATCTTCGAGCCGCTTCTTATCTTGCAAACACTTATCGATCTTTTTATTGATAAAATAGGGATTCGACCCGAGCCGGATCGCCTCGCGGTATTCGGCGATCGCGTCGTCGTAAAGCCCCTCGGCGGCGAGCGCCGCGGCGAGCGCCTCGCGCGGAGCGGCCGAATCGGTTTTGATCCGATCGACCTGTTCAAAAACGTCGATCGCCTCTTCGTTCCGCCCCAGATTCGCCAGCGCCATGGCCAAATCTTCAAGGATCGCCGCGTCGTCGGGTTTAAGCCGATCGGCTCGACGCAATTCGATGATCGCCTCGTCGTGACGAACGCGCTTGGCGAGTAATTTTCCCAACATATGATGAGCCGCATACGATCCGGGAGCGAGCCGAATCGCCGTGCGATACGCCGTCTGAGCGTCGTCGTACATCCCGCGGTCGACGAATAAATCTCCCAACAGCAGGTACGACTCGCTCGAATCGGGAAACGCCGCGATCACGCCGCGAGCCTCGGCGATCGCCTCGTCGTATGTTCCCTTATCTTTGAGAGCGCGAATCAGATCGAGACGAGGACCGAGTTCGTTCGGTTTAAGCCTGATCGTCGCGCGAATTTCGGCGATCAACCGATCGATCTTGCCGAGAGAGACGAACGGACCGGAGCGGTCATCGGCGATCCGAAGCTTGTCGCCGGAAGACGGTTCGTCACCCGCTCCGGCGAACGAAGTTCGAGTCGCGATCGCCGCGACGAAAACATGAAATGCACATATCAACGATAGCAAAAGGCGTTCGGCTTGATCATGTCGCGGGTTTCGCATGGCTGTAACGCGATAAGGTGATGAAGCGGAACGCCCACGGAACGCATTTTGATCACCAGGCGAAGTGCGCGAACGCCTTGTTCGCCTCGGCCATACGGTGAACGTTCTCGCGCCGGGTGATCGCGGCGCCTTCGCGATTATAAGCGGCGATCAGTTCGTCCGCCAGTTTGATCGCCATCGGCCGCCCCTTCTTCTCGCGCGCGGCCATCAGGATCCAGCGAATCGCCAAGGTTTGCTGGCGAACCTTGTTGACGGGCATCGGCACCTGATACGTGGCGCCGCCGACACGCTTCGACCGAACTTCGATCGCGGGCTTGACGTTCTCAACCGCGCGATGGAACACGTCGATCGTGGGCTCGTTCGGAAGACGCTTCTCGATCAACTCGGCGGCGTCGTAAAACACCTGCTGCGCGACGGTCTTCTTGCCGTCGTACATCAAACAATTGATAAATTTGCTGACGAGCTTCGACCCGAACCGAGGATCGGGACGAAGCTTCTCGTGGCTGGCGGTGAACTTGCGGGCCATGTTCGGTAAAAATCCTGCTCGTCGACGAGTAAAACCGACGGCTCGATGCGATTCCCGTCGCGCCGCCGAAATTAAAAAAGCAACACGTAATTACTTCTTGCCGCCCTTGGCGGGCGCGGCGCTCTTGGCTTTGGCGCCGTATTTGGAGCGAGCCTGTTTGCGGTCGGCGACGCCGAGGCAGTCGAGCACGCCGCGAACGATGTGGTAGCGAACGCCGGGCAAATCGCGCACCCTGCCGCCTCGTACGAGGACGATCGAGTGCTCTTGCAAATTGTGCCCCTCGCCGCCGATGTACGCGGTGATTTCCTTGCCGTTCGAAAGCCTCACCCGCGCCACCTTGCGGAGCGCCGAATTCGGCTTCTTCGGGGTCATCGTTTTGACCTGAAGGCATACGCCACGCTTGAACGGGCATCCCTCAAGCACCGGAGACTTCGTCTTGTAGTTCACCGGCCGGCGTGGCTTGCGGACAAGCTGATTGATCGTTGGCATAGGTTCGGTTTAACGTAACTCGACCCCGGTCGTTGTTCCCTTGGAATTCCTGGGCGCCGAACCGGGGAAATTGAGCGCGGGGCCATGAAAAAACGACGACGACCGGGAGTTTCCACGTCCGGCCGACCAAGGCGAAAACACTATCCTACCAATCGCAGACCGCGTGTCAACGCGCTCGATTCGATTTTCTTCAACCACCGGGGCGTTCGCACCAGACCAAAATTCATTACAATTCCCGTTCCCCAATCGCGACGAAACAGGTCGAATGGCGCGGGGTTCGATCGCAAGCACGGGGCGAGGAGGCGCGGCGTTCGTGGATGAGCCGGGGATGTCGGTCGCGATGATCTACGACATGGACGCGTGCCGCTGGCCGACGGGGGTCACCCGACACGCCCTGGCTCAGCTCGAACGCCTCGCGCGCCGCCCCGAACTCCGCTTCCGTTTCCTCTCGGGACGCATCGGCGAACCCGACGGACTCGCCTACTGGGAAAAACTCGGATCGATCGACCGCGTCGAACTCCCCATCCGAACCCGAGACGCGCTCCGCTACTGGCGATTCACCAGCGTTCCCACCATCGACTTCTGGGCCGGAAACGTCGACTGGGTCTACGTCCCCGCCGAATGGTCGATCCCCACCAAAAAGGCCAAACTCGCGGTCACAAGCCACGACGTCCTCCAGGTCGTCCGACACGACTCCCCACGCCGCGCCGAACAACTCAAACGCACCTTCGCCGCCGCCGATTTAATCCTCTCGGTTTCTAATTTCAACACAGATCGATTCCTTGAACGATTCCCCGATCGGGCCGACCGGCTCGAATACGTCCCCAACGCCGCCGACGATCTCTTCTTTGAAACCGCGACCCCCGAGGAACGAGGCCGCGTGAGGAGCGATCTCGGCATCCCCGCCGGAATGCCGTATTTCCTTTCGGTCGCAAGCTTTCAGCCGCGGAAAAACCTCCCTCGACTGGTGCGGGCCGCGGCTCGCATCAAAGAGGTCGAACGCGGCGAGATCGCCGTCGTTCTCATCGGAGCGGGCAACGACGACGAAGCTCGGCCGATCCGCGAAGCCGTCGCCGCGGCGGGTCCCAAAGCTCGGATTCGCCTGCCTGGATACCGCCAGGGCGAACTGTTACGCGCCATCTACGCCGAATCGCTCGCGCTCGTCTTCCCCTCGGTCTGCGAAAGCTTCGGCATCCCCGCGGTCGAGGCGATGGCGCAGGGCGTTCCCGCGGCGCTCGCGAATTCGACGGCGCTCCCCGAGACCGGAGGCGAGGCGGGATGGTATTTCGATCCCGAAAACGAGGAATCGATCGCTTCGACCCTTCGCGACCTCATCGCCGGAGGCGCCGAACGCGACCGACGCGTCACAATCGGCCGCGAAATCGCCCGCCGTTACCGCTGGGACGACTCCAATCGATTGCTCGTCGAAGCCCTTAAAAAACGTAAATAAATTACGAGAATAACAGCTTGTTCGCATTCTAATTAATTTATAAATAATCGGTTTTAATGGTTTTCATAATTTCGGAAGCCAGATAGATACGATTGCGAGATTTCCCTGTAACCTCTTTGAGAACTCCGAGCGTTTCGAGCTCGGAGATCATTTTTTGCGCGGTTTTGTTGGTTACTTTCAATTCTCGCTCGATCGTTTTGGCCGAGACCGCGGGCGTTTCAAAAAGCTTATCAAGCATTTTCAATAAGCCCGACGAGCGAGATCGCTTGTGGACCTCGGTTTTGTATCGCTCCCAAAGCTTGAGCAAAGCTTCGCATCGGCCGATCGCGATCTTCGACCGTTCGGTTACGCCGTCGAGGAAAAAAACGATCCATGCGTTCCACTCCCCCCGTCGACTCACCGCCAGAAGATGATCCATATAAACATCTTTATTTATTTCAAGATAACTGCTCAGATCAAGAATCGGCGATTTCAGCCTTCCACGTTCGTTAAGAAGCAGGGTTATAAGCAATCGTCCGAGCCTGCCGTTCCCGTCGAGGAACGGATGGATCGTTTCAAACTGATAGTGGATGAGAGCGAGATCGACCAAAACCGGGAGTTCCGAGGGGTACGCCATATACGCTTCAAGCGCCGACAACGCCTCGTTCATCGCGGCGACGGGAGGAGGAACGAATCTCGCCTCGGCCGGATTTTGACCGATTCGGCCGATCATGTTTTGACGGGTTCGAAACGCTCCCGGCGTTTTATCCTCGCCGCGAACCCCAATCATCAAACGTTCATGAACTTCTCTGATTAAACGAAGTGAAATCGGCAAAGTTTTCAGCCGATCGATTCCATAAAGCAACGCATTCATGTAATTTAGAACTTCCTGTCGGTCGTCGCGTTGATCGTCGTCGGTTTGATCGACCTCGAACAAGACGAGCTGCTCGACATCGGTCACCGTTCCTTCGATTCGGCTCGAAGAAACGGCCTCTCGGCGGATGAACGAGCGGATGAGCATCGGGTTGGGGATGAGCCTGCCGATCCCGTCGAGCTCTCCAATCGCCCGCTCGGCGTCGGCGAGACGACGGATCGTTTCCATCCCCAGTTCGATCGCGGGGGGTAAGCGATTCGGAACGAACGCGAGATACGATCCGTGAATCCCGGACTCTTTCGTCAGCCGTCCCGGCGCGTTCCCGTCGAAGTCGATTTCTCTCAAGCCCAATTGCTCCAAGATCTTCCATCAATCGGTTCGGCTTATCGTCCTTAAGTATCCTTGCGCCGGGCGTAAGGATACTTTTAGCCGCGAAGGTATCTTAACGAATTTGAACCATGAAAGAAAGCCGTCGACTCGGCGGGATCGTTTCCCATTCGTTAAGATACCAAAATCCCGTAACGCCGAGCACAAAGGTAGTTTTTGGCCGATTCGTAACATAATGGATATGACAAATGCGTTTAAGACCTTTAAAATCAACCGCTTGCGTTATCGTGGTGAACGGATGGATCGATCGAGCCGATCGCGATCTCGGCCCGTCTCTTGAGATAACGAATTCGACCTATGCGATCGAGAGACGAACGAAAGCCCAAAATGATCAGCTTAAAATGATTTATTAAATATGATAATGTTTTAAATCAAAACCGTATCGAGCCGCCGATCCGGATCAAAAAACAACCGCCGAATCGCGCCTTCGGGGCGAGGGCGCGATTCGAGTCGGTTGCATTCACAAATCAATCGATTAACGACGGTCTTAATCGCTCGACCTTGAGCCGCGCGACGCGGTCGATTCGCGTTCGCGGTGCGAGAATCTGCCCATCGACGCGCTCTTTTCGGCGAGAGCCTCGAGCGCGTCGGGGTGGATTCGAACCTCCGATTCCTGATGCGTCTTGAACCCCGTTCCCGCGGGAATCAAATGCCCGAGAATCACGTTCTCCTTGAGCCCGACCAGGTAATCGACCTTGCCGGCGAGAGCCGCCTCGGTCAGCACCTTCGTCGTCTCCTGGAAACTCGCCGCCGAGATGAAGCTGTCGGATTGCACCGCGGCCTTGGTGATCCCCAAAAGCTGCGTGCTCGCCGAAGCCGGCTTGGGACGAACCCACTCGGCTTTCTTCCCCCCCGACTGCTCGACTCGGAGATTCTCCTGGTCGAAATGATCGCGGGGAACGATGTCGTTCTCGCGGAAATCGGTGTCTCCCGAATCCTTGATCTTCACGCAAGCCATCAACTCTTGATTGACTCGGCGGAATTCAAACTTGTCGATAACCGAACCCGGCAATAAACCCGTGTCGCCGACCGATTCCACCCGCACCTTGCGCAACATCTGGCCGACGATGATCTCAAGATGCTTGTCGTCGATCTCGACCCGCTGCGAACGATAAACGTTCTGAATCTCGCGGAGCAAATACCGCTGCACCGCCTCTTCCCCCGAAATCCGCAAAATATCGTGCGGAACGAGCGGACCCTCCACCAACGCGTCCCCCGCGCGCACCCGATCGCCGCCATGAACACGTAAATACTTGCCATAGGGAATCAAGTGTTCGCGTTCAATGCCGCTTTCGTTCTTGACGATGATCGTCCGTTTGCCGCGACGTTTCTCCTCAAGGAGTTCCACGCGGCCGTCGATCTCGGCGATCACCGCGGGTTCTTTGGGCCTGCGGGCTTCAAAAAGCTCGGTGACTCGGGGCAAACCGCCGGTGATGTCTTGCGTTCCACCCCCCTCGCGCGGCGTTTTGGCGAGCAGCGTACCCGCCCCGACGTGGCTCTTTTCAGACACCTCGATGCTCGCACGCTCGGGAATCGTATGGAATCCGAGGATCCGTCCCTCGGCGTCCTCAATGATAATCTGAGGATGCAACTGCCCCTTGTGCTCAATGATCGTCCGACGCACGTGACCCGACGGGTCGGTGTCGATTCGCATCGTCTCCCCCTCGACGATGTCGGAATAGCGGACGATGCCGCCGACCTCGGCGAGAATCGGGATGTTGTGCGGATCCCATTCGCAAATCACCTTGCCGCGAGTGATCGACTGACCGTCGTCGACCAACATCAGCGCGCCGTCGGGAACGTCGTACTTCTCGAGCTCACGCCCCTTGGCGTCCAAAATCGCAACCTCGCCGTTCCTCGAAAGCGCGATCTTCGACCCGTCGTCGCGATGAACCAGATTGATCGCGATGTACTTCACAAGCCCGTCGTGCTTCGACTTGATGTCCTTCTCCTCCATCGTCCGGACCGCGGTCCCGCCGATGTGGAAAGTACGCATCGTAAGCTGCGTCCCGGGCTCGCCGATCGATTGCGCCGCGATGATCCCCACCGCCATCCCTTGCTCGACCAATTGACCCGTCGACAAATCCATACCATAGCAAAGCTGACAAATGCCGAGAGTCGTCTCGCATGTCATCGGACTGCGCACTTGAATCTTCTCAATCTGCATTTCTTCAAGTTTGCGCGCCGCCTCGATCGTGATCATCTCGTTCTCGCGAACGACGATCTCGTCGGTGATCGGGTTGACGATGTTGACGCGACTGACGCGGCCGCGAATCGACTGCGAAAGGCTGACCTCGACCTTCTCGCCTTTGTAAATGACCCCCTTGGTGATCCCCTGCGAAGTCCCGCAATCGTGATGCGTGACGACGACGTTCTGCGCCACGTCGGCGAGTTTCCGCGTGAGATAACCCGAGTCCGCGGTCTTAAGCGCCGTATCGGCCAATCCCTTGCGGGCGCCGTGCGTCGAACTGAAGTATTCGAGCACCGAGAGCCCCTCGCGGAAGTTCGCCTTGATCGGGGTTTCGATGATTTTGCCCGAAGGCTTCGCCATCAATCCGCGCATCCCCGCGAGCTGCCGAATCTGCTCGACGCCGCCCCGCGCGCCCGATTCGGCCATCAGGAAGATCGGATTCAAATACACCTCGCCGCCGCGGCGATCGTCGCGAAGCTCCTGCATCATCTCGGTCGTGATCCGCTCGCGAGCGTGCGTCCAGGCGTCGAGCACCTTGTTGTAACGCTCGGTATCGGTGATCGCGCCGCGCTGATAATTGCGGAACGCCTTGAGAACGTCTTTCTCGGCCTCGGCCAAGATCGCGTCCTTCGAAGCCGGCGTTTTGAGATCGTCGGTCGCGAACGAAAGACCCGATCGCGTCGACTCGCGAAAACCAATGTCCTTCATCGCGTCGAGCAGGTCGATCGTCTCGCCTCGACCCAACAACTGATAACAATCCGCGATAATCCCCTGAAGCTGCTTCTGTCCCAGAGCCATATTGTAATAGGCCATCTTGGGATGAAGGATGTCGTTGAAAATCACGCGTCCGACGGTTGTCATGATCACTCCGCCGGGGGTGAACTCTTTTTCACCTTCGCCGCGGAGCTTGCGATTCGCCGGGAGCCGCAATTTGATCATCGCGTGCACGCCGACCTTGCGCTGACTAAACGCCAGAAAGACCTCGTTGGGCGTGCTGTAAAGGCCCGTCTCGTAAGTTCCTTCCTTGCGATATTCGCCGTGCTCGCCGGGTCGATGAACCGTGAGGTAATACGAACCCATAACGATATCTTGAGTCGGGCTGATGATCGGGCTGCCGTTGGCGGGGCTGAAGATGTTGTTCGTCGACATCATCAACGTCATCGCCTCAACCTGCGCCTCGATCGAAAGCGGCAAGTGAACCGCCATCTGATCGCCGTCGAAATCGGCGTTGAACCCCTTGCAAACCAGGGGATGAATCCGGATCGCGTTCCCCTCGACCAGCACGGGCTCGAACGCCTGAATCCCCATCCGGTGCAACGTGGGAGCGCGGTTGAGCAGCACGGGGTGATTTTTGATCACCTCTTCCAGGATGTCCCACACCTCCTCGGCCTTCCGCTCGAGCATCTTCTTGGCCGATTTGATCGTATCGGCGAGGCCAAGATCCTTGAGCCTGCGGATGATGAACGGCTGGAACAGCTCGAGCGCGATCTTCTTGGGCAGGCCGCACTGGTGCAGCCGAAGCTCGGGACCGACGACGATCACCGACCTCGCCGAATAATCGACGCGTTTGCCCAGCAAATTCTCGCGGAATCGACCTTGTTTTCCTTTGATCATATCCGTAAGCGACTTGAGCGGGCGATTGCTCGAGCCGAGCACGGGACGTTTGCACCGATTGTTGTCGAAGAGGGCGTCGACCGCCTGCTGAAGCATCCGCTTCTCGTTGCGGATGATCACCTCGGGAGCGTTCAGGTCGACAAGCTTCTTAAGCCTGTTGTTTCGGTTGATGATCCGCCGGTACAGGTCGTTGAGATCGCTCGTGGCGAAATTGCCCGAATCGAGCAAAACGAGCGGACGAAGGTCGGGAGGGATCACGGGAATGCACTCGAGAACCATCCACTCGGGACGATTGCCGCTGCTGTCGCGAAGCGCCTCGACCACCTTGAGCCGCTTGGTGAGATCCTTCGTTTTCTGCTTGCTTCCCGTCTCGCCGAGCTCGGAACGAAGCTCTTTGGAAAGCCCGACAAGATCGAGCCGGGTGAGAAGCTTGCGGACCGCGTCGGCGCCCATATCCGCCTGGAACGAATCGCCGAATTGCTCGCGCGCCTTGCGGAACTCCTCCTCGGTGAGAAGCTGACGCTCCTTCAGCGGAGTGTCGGCGGGATCGACGACGACGTAATCCTGGAAGTAAATGATACGTTCAAGACTGCTTGTCTTCATATCCAAAAGCGTACCCAACCGGCTGGGCATCGCCTTGAAGAACCAGATGTGCACGACGGGAGCGGCGAGCTCGATGTGCCCCATCCGTTTGCGGCGGACGCGCGAATGCGTGACCTTGACGCCGCAACGATCGCAGATCATCCCCTTGAACTTCATCCCCCGGTACTTGCCGCACGCGCACTCCCAGTCCTTCTCGGGACCGAAGATCCGCTCGCAGAACAAGCCGTCCTTCTCGGGGCGATACGTTCGGTAGTTGATCGTCTCGGGCTTTTTCACCTCGCCGAACGACCAACTATGAATATCGTAGGGGCTGGCGAGCCCGATCTTGACGGCGCCATAGTCGTTGATACGATCATACGCGCTCTCGCCCATGCTCATGAGGCACTCTCCTCGATAAAAAGGTTCCCCGGCCAAGCTTCGCCGCGGGATCGATGTCGCGGATTCGTCTTGCGACCAACCCGCGACGGGTTGAACGATCGCGTCGAGTTGAACCGATATCCCCCGCGCGATCCTTCACGAGCCAAGCTCGCGACGACCGCGTTCGAAGTTTCGCCCTTCGGTCCACCGTACGCCTTACGTCCGCATTCAAAAAAAAGAGAAAAACCGTCGCCCCTCGCGAACTTACGGCGTGAGGGTCGCGGTTCGAGAAATCCCTTATAAAATCCGAGCGCCGACGGACCGTTCCCAGGCGCTTTGGGTCGAGCGCCGTCGAGCGTCCATCCCGGCCAAAGACCTCGATTCCATCGCGGCGATAAGACCAAAAGAACCGTCGCGCGGCGGCTCTCCAGTCGACGACCCGTAATGATACGCGATTTCGGGACCAAAATGCAAGAAAAATTCCCGCGAGACGACAAAATTCGATCCGACCCCGAATCCCAAGCCTCAAAAAACCAAACGCCGGCGGCGGTAACCCAAGGTTCGCGGCGATAATTAACGGCTCTCGGCGATCAACCACGCGATTCTCGCGCAAAAAGCCGCGCGGAGGAGACTCATGATAAATTCGACCGCGGCTCTGAAACGAGAATGCGATCGGTCTCGACCCGAAGTGAATATCAACAGCGCATGATACCGTGCAAAATCGAAGGTCGCGAAACACGCTTCGATTTCGATCGCCGGCTGCGCGGGCTCATCATGCATCGACTGATTCCCTTGCTCCAAGAACGATTCTTCCCAAAATAAAAACAATCGCGATGTTCACTTCATAATATAATCGGATTCGCGCGCGTTTTCTCTCAAAAACGCCTTAAAAACAAGTCGATTCAAGCTTGCGAAAAGCACCTCCGAAAAAATCGAGAAAAACCGGAAAACGGGTCTTGCAATTCGAAATCGAGGTCATTAAGTTGCGGCGTTCAGATCGAACGACGAGCGTTCGGCGCTTAAGGAAGATCGCCGCGGTCGATCGACTCGCGGCGAGGTCTCCGAGATTTCGCTACCGGATCTTACAACAATCATATTTACACGTGAGAGCGGAAATGCGAAGACTCCAAGAGGTAAATCGGCGAAAATGAGCGACAACTTTACAAATAACAATAAATCAATTTTAGTAATCATTGCAATTAATATATCTATCTTATCGTTCATGACCGTGTGTGGAATTTTGTTTTTTGGGGCGCCAAAAAAACATTCGATCCTTAAGAATGAGCAATCTCCGATAAATGATCCGTATGGACCGCCGAGGTTTTCAATCGCTCCTCGCAATATCGATGTTAAAAAGCGGCTTGCGGCTGAATATAAAGGACAAATTGAATATTACAAAGGAATATCGGCTTTGGAAGAATCAAAATTGGGAAATTATTACGTTCATTACATCGCGTGTCCAAAAGATGAACGCTCGAAAGCCGAACATTACTACAAAACATGCACATTAATTAATGTTTATTTGAAAGAGGATGGATTGTCCGACGGCTTTCTTGATCGACTTCCTTACGCAACAAGACTATATATAAGATACAAATGTTCTGATATTAGAAAAGCATACGCTGATAATAAAATCAAATATTACAACCATCTATTGTCAAATATCGCCTTATCAGATCGCGGAAAAACAAGCGAAACGGATCTCGCGAACCCCGTCGAGGTTAAAGATCGCGATACTCGAAATAATCAAATCCAAAATTGAATTTTTACCTATTTAGAAATCGCCCTGTGTCGCCCCACACCCGGGAACCCGGACGCCCGGTATTTGACCGTCTTAATATTTCATAACCCTTGAAATTCATGACGATTCGTTCCTCGTCTCTCCATGATAATCGCCCCCTCCCCAACCCTCCCCGCAAACGGGGAGGGTGACATACCAATATCCTCGCATAATTACCCTTCCCCCCGCATGCGGGGGGATCGAGGGGGGTCGATCATTTCGGGAATCGAGTCGCGGCGATCGCACGAAATACGACCCCTCCCCGGCCCTCCCCGCATGCGGGGAGGGTGAGAGATTTACATTATCACTCGTTATGAATAAGCCGTCCCCCCGCTTGCGGGGGGATCGAGGGGGGTTGGTATTCATTATGTGTCGGCCTCTACTGATCCGATCATTTCTACCAGTCCCCGGCCCTCCCCGCAAGCAATGAGGGAGCAAGTTTCGTTCTGTAAATGGAATCTGGTTAATCGAGCCGACCGAACTTGCAAATCTTCCAAGAATTGTGTTGACCGCACATCCCGGATATCGTAGATTACTTCTTAGAGTTAAAGACGACGACCGATTCTGGTACCGGCGATCCCATTATCGCCGCCTAATAGGAAGGAATTGAGTACGATCTTTGACAATACGCGGTAATCCTTAACCTTAACGAAAGATCCATCACCATGAACAATACCCAAGCCCTCCCGATATCTGATTCGCACAATCCCATGTCCGAACCGATACAGACCGCTCCCTTGATCGACGGCGTCGAAAAGCACGGCGATTGGCTTTCGCATCGCGAGATCGTCGTTGAAGAATTGTGTCCCGTCGGAGCGCTCGAAACCTTGTACGCGCATCGTGCGGCGCTCTATTTGTGGCGGCTCAAACGCGTGATCGGGTCTGAGAATGATGCGAAGATCGGCGAAATCGAGGTCGGAGCAGGGAAATCCCTTGAGGATTCGCAGGAATCTCTAGTGAATCGCGATTCGCCCGATCGCGCGACGCTGCTAACGATCATCAAATACGAGGCGCACCTCGTTCGATGTTTGTCGAGCACAATGACGGAATTGCGTCGGTTGCAAAAGGAACGGCGGCAAGGATTGCGCGACGCGATTCCGCGCGGGCGAGGCGACGACCGAGCCGGTGATTGTGAACATCAACAAATAAAAGACGGCTCACCAGGAGGTTCGCCCTCCCATAAGAGTTCGCCATCACAAAAGTGTTCGCCCAACCGGACGATCACGGGCGCCGAAATGTCAATCCCGGGAGGGCGAGGCGCCGACCGAGCCGGCGTTTGTCAAAAAGAATTCGATACAAAGGGCTCACACGGCGGTTCGCCCTCCCGGCAGATCACCTGCCCTGATGTGTCAATTCCGGGAGGGCGAGGCGCCGACCGAGCCGGCGATTGTCAAAATCAACAAATAAAAGACGGCTCACCAGGAGGTTCGCCCTCCCAGAAGAGTTCGCCCTCCCAGACAGGTGCGCCATCACAAAAGTGTTCGCCCAACCGGACGATCACCGGCGCCGAAATGTCAATCCCGGGAGGGCGAGGCGCCGATCGAGACGGTGATTGTGAAGATCAACAAATAAAAGACGGCTCACCAGGAGGTTCGCCCTCCCAGAAGAGTTCGCCATCACAAAAGTGTTCGCCCAACCGGACGATCACCGGCGCCCAAATGTCAATCCCGGGAGGGCGAGGCGCCGACCGAGCCGGCGATTGTGAACATCAACAAATAAAAGACGGCTCACCAGGAGGTTCGCCCTCCCATAAGAGTTCGTCCTCCCGCAAGATCACCGGCACCGAAATGTTGGTTCCGGGAGGCCGAGGCGCCGATCGAGCCGGTGATTGTCAACATCAACAAATAAAAGACGGCTCACCAGGAGGTTCGCCCTCCCAGAAGAGTTCGCCATCACAAAAGTGTTCGCCCAACCGGACGATCACCGGCGCCGAAATGTCAATCCCGGGAGGGCGAGGCGCCGACCGAGCCGGCGATTGTGAACATCAACTAATAAAAGACGGCTCACCAGGAGGTTCGCCCTCCCATAAGAGTTC
>JAJYWB010000094.1 GCA_021791715.1 Planctomycetota bacterium
GCGATCATCGCGGTTTTGATCGCGCTCCTTTTGCCGGCGGTTCAGCAGGCCCGCGAGGCCGCCCGCAGGGCGCAATGCACCAACAATCTCAAGCAAATCGGCTTGGCGATCGCGAACTACATTTCGTCGAACGACGCCATGCCTCCCGTTTGCGCGACCGAATCGGGCATCAATCAGATGGCGCCGAACTTTTCGTCGCTCGCTCGCGTTCTTCCTTATATGGACCAAGGCGCGGTTTATAACGCGATCAATTTTAACTTCGGCGCGCGATGGGATACTAGCTATTACACGTATAATTATCCTCCGTTAACCGCCGCCTCGATGGGAATCGTCAATCCAGGCACCACGGGATACGACAGCTCGGGCGGCGCGTACGCGATGTTGCAATACACCGCGATCACGACTACGGTCAATTCGTTTTTGTGTCCTTCCGATCCGTACATCGGCAACAACAACCAATGGATGGTCGGATATCCTCAACCGATTCTCAAGTATAACGGATGTACGAATTATATTCCGAACATCGGTTTGAATCGATATTATAACAACTGGAATTACAACGGTCCCGCGTACACTCCGGGTTGGGACGGATCGCTCGCCGGCCCCGTGATCCGGACGGCTTCGTTCCTTGATGGAATGAGCACGACCGCGTGTTTCAGCGAATGGGTGAAGGGCCCCGCCGCGGGATCTCCCTTCGTTCCCAATTTCTTGTCGATCGTCTTCATCGCCAACGGGCAAACGCAAACGAATTACTCGAACGGCGGAGCGGGGCCGATGCAACCGTACGCCGATTACCTGCAAGCTCAGCAGTGCCAGAACAGCGGGATCGTTTGGAACTGGGGCTGGAAAGGAGAGTGGTGGATCTACGGCGGAGCGAACGTTTATAGCCACACCCAACCCCCCAATCGTCGTGCGTGTTTCTACGGCGGCGCCCCCAGCCGCGGCGATTCGACAATCGCCGGCGCGAGCTCGCTTCATCCCGGCGGCGTCAACGTCCTCTTCGGCGACGGCTCGGTCCGGTTCATCAAGAGCAGCGTCAACTACATCAACTGGTACGCGATCGGCACTTACGCCGGCGGCGAGGTCGTCGATATGAGCGGACTGTAATTATCTGTTAGAATTCATCGGATAATTGAATCCCGAAATCCGCGGTCGAACCGACCGGAAACCTTTTATCCGTGAATCAAACGATCGCGTTCGACCTCGCGTCGGACGCGATTTTTTTTCTGCGCCCCTTTCACACGAATCTTCGGCTTCGGACTCATGACTTATGATCGCGGCGGGCTCGATCGATCGCGGAATGTGATCCCAAAACGGTCCCCCTTTTGATTTTCGAGGGACCGATTCGAGCTTTTCGTCGCACTCTCTTAATGAAATCGTTCTTGTTCCCTTGGAGATCGTCCCAAGGCGTTCATCGGGCGATGCGGCGATCGCGACTTCGCCGATTCGAATCGAAAGGTCGATCGAATCGGTCCGTTTACCTCCGGCATTTAAAAGGATCCGTTTTCATGGCGGTTTTGGGGAAAATCAATCGGTTCGCCGCGGTGGTTTTGGGTTTTTCTTTGATCATCGGTTGCGGATCGGGAACGACCGATTCGGGAGAGAAGGACGGCTCGGGAAACCAAGAGCTTCCTCCCGAGGCGCCCAAAGACGGCTCGCGTAACGAGCGAATTCGCTACATGAGGGGAGATTCCGATCCCCAACCGACGCCTCGAACCGAAGACGGTAAAACCGCCGCCGCTCGGGCGATCGATCCCTCGGCCAAATGAAGGACGGAGGATCGAGCGAAGGCGGCGAACGCGCTCGATCCGATCGAAACCGACGACCCGAGTCTGTCGCGGCTCGATCGAGGATCGGCCCGCCGAACTTATCCATTGATAAAATTGTTACTAATATTAAATCTTGAATATACTATGGTTATGAATACGCCGATCCGGCCTCCGTCCGGATCTCTCGGCGGCCTCACGGCCGTCGGAACCGGCGGGGTCGTCGCGGACCGCACTCCGCGGCGATCCCGTCAAAATTTTTAAGATATTGTTATTACTATGCATTCATAATTAAACATTTATGAAAATGGAGTCGGGGTGATTCTCGCTTCCGCCGAGCCGAGCGGAAAGATCGTTTTCCGCGCCGCGGCGTTTTTTTCCAACACCTCTTGCGGTTGTCGCGAGAAACGTTATCGTCATGGTACGGTTGCGTGCATAAGTCTTAATAATATAGAAATCGAAATCGTGAGCCTTATTTCTTTCGTTAAGCTCGCGGGTTCGAGCGTAGAGAGACTGCGCGCAAGCGATCGACGACGAATCGGGCGGCGTGCGAGCGATCGACTCGTCGTCGTTTTCAGCCGATTCGACTAGATCCACTCATTTCAGGAGAAACGTCATGTATCATCAACGACGCGGATTCACCTTGATCGAGTTATTAGTCGTCATCGCGATCATCGCGGTGTTGATCGCTCTTCTTCTTCCCGCCGTGCAGCAGGCGCGCGAAGCGGCTCGAAGAGCGCAGTGCACCAACAACCTCAAGCAAATCGGCCTCGCGGTCGCCAATTATGTGTCGACCAACGACGCCCTACCGCCCGTTTGCGCCACCGAAAGCGCGCCGCTGCAAATGGCGCCGAACTTTTCGTCCCTCGCCCGAATCCTCCCTTACATGGATCAAGGAGCGGTCTACAACGCGATCAACTTCAGCTTCGGCGCGCGGTGGGACACGAGTTATTATAAGCATAATTATCCGATCATCACCGCCGCCGAATTCGGCGTCACGAATCCAGGAGGTAGCTTGTACGACGGATCGGGAGGACCCTACGCGATGCTTCAATTCACCGCGCTGACGACGACGATCAACTCGTTGTTGTGCCCTTCCGACACCTTTTCGGGCGGAAACACCCAGGCCTGGACGGTCGGTCTCCCTCCCGTTCGGAAAGGGGACGGCGCCACCAATTACACGCCCAATATCGGGCTCAACCGCTATTATAATAACTGGGTCTTTAATGGACCGGTATATGTGCCGGGATGGGACGGCGCTCTCAATCGGACGATCACGCCGGCTTCGTTCACCGACGGCACGAGCACGACCGCGATCTACAGCGAATGGGTGAAAGGCCCCGCGTCGGGCGGGCCGCACATTCCCAACTTCCTATCCATCGTCTTTCGAGCCAACGGACAATCGCAACTCAATTATTCGGCGGGGGGCCCGCGGCCGGCTCAACCATACGCCGATTATCTCCAGGCTCAACAATGCCAAAACAGCGGCGTCAATTGGAACTGGGGCTGGAAGGGCGAGTGGTGGATTTACGGCGGCTCGAACGTTTACAGCCACACGCAGCCCCCGAATCGTCGAGCGTGCGTCTACGGCGGCGTTCCCAATCGGGGCGATTCAACGTTAATCGGCGCAAGCTCGCTTCATCCCGGCGGCGTCAACGTCCTCTTCGGCGACGGTTCGGTCCGATTCATCAAAACCAGCGTCAACTACATCAACTGGTACGCGATCGGCACCCACGCCGGCGGCGAGGTCGTCGATATGAGCGGATTGTAAAACAAATTCATATCAAAATTAACTAGCACTTTTACGAAGGCCTCGAGGCCGTCGGAACCCGCTGGATCGTCGCGAATCGCACTCCGCGGCGATCCCGTTTTATCGTCGAACCAAAATGAGCTTTGAGATAGTAGATTTAAATAATTGATTGATTCGCAATAATGCATGATTTTAGGATGGAGCGTCGGCGAAAGGTTCGTCGATTTTTCACACAACCCACTGGTTGATCGCCGCCGCGCCGGCTATCGTACCAAAACCTCGCGTCGCCAAATCGTCGCGAACCGATCGAACAATTGAGAAGCTAAGTAAACTCGGCAATTCGGGGTATTTCATCGTGCGTTGGGTCAGCGTTCGAACCGATCGTGGACCGCGCGGTTGCGTGGTTCTTAATCAGTCGTATATCGACGTCCATTCGGCCGATCCCGAGCTTCCCGCCGGCGTGCGGGGATTGATCGCGCTCGACGGCGAGGGACGAAAGCGGGCGATCGAAGCCGCCGATTCGCCCCGAGCGGTACGTTACGATCCGGCGACCGTCGCGCTCGAATCGCCGATCCCCGATCCCGCCAAAATCGTTTGCCTGGGGCTCAATTACCGCGATCACGCGGCGGAAAGCGGGATGCCGATTCCCGAGGAGCCCGTTCTCTTCAGCAAGTACGCGACGACGCTGATCGGCCATAACGCCGAGATTGTCTTGCCGCGTTCGAGTTCCGAGGTCGATTACGAGGCCGAGCTCGTCGTCGTCGTCGGCGCGGGGGGACGTCACATTCCCAAAGAACAAGCTTATCAGCATGTGGCCGGCTATACGATCGGCCACGACGTTTCGGCTCGCGACTGGCAGCTTAACAAGCCGGGCAAGCAGTGGATGGCGGGTAAAACGTTCGACACGTTCGCGCCTGTCGGTCCCGAACTCGTCTCCGCCGACGAGATCCCCGACCCTCACGATCTCGCGGTGTCGCTGCGGCTCAACGGCAAAACGATGCAGTCTTCCAACACCTCGCGGATGATTTTTAAGATCGATGAAATCATCGCATATCTTTCCAGTATCTTTACGCTGGAAACGGGCGATTTGATTTTCACTGGAACGCCGCCGGGGGTGGGGATGGCGCGCAAGCCCCCCGTTTGGCTTCAGCCGGGGGATCTCGTCGAGGTCGAGATCGAACGCCTGGGCGTGTTGCGTAATCATGTGGGAAGACATTAAAAATAAGAATGGATTGGATCGGCGGGAGAACGCGTCGGTTTCCGGCGATCTCGGTCTTCGCCCAGGCGGGCTCGTCGCGCGCGAACGTTATTCCCGTCTTCTCGCGGGATTCGCACGCGAAGCGTTGGAGGCTTTCCGGAAGAGCTCTCGAAACTCGATCGGCTCGATTTTATCGGTTTCGGATTCGACTTATCATTAAAATTAACTGTGTATCAAGAATTTAGATGTTTGGATATTTCTGTTTGGGAGGGCGAACCTCTCGGTGAGCCTCTTTTCGTAAATCCGGCGTCGAGGTCGTTTTATCGTTCAATCATCGTAAATATTATAATGCGGCTCACCAGGAGGTTCGCCCTCCCGGTATCGGCTCGGCCCTCCCGGAATCGGATCGGCCCTAAAAACTCGGCGAATCCGCGGTTTTCTTTCCGGATCGCCTTGAAGATCAACAGCCTCTGCGGGTTTTCCGGGAGGGCGAGGCGCCGACCGAGCCGGTATATGTATTAAAACCAAATGATATAAAAGGGGCTCACACGGCGGTTCGCCCTCCCGGAAGATCGACCGAGCCGGTAAGTTTTAATGACGTACGATCGGCGTCTAGGACGATCCGATGTTCGTCATGATTAGAAATTAAGAAAAAATGGCTCACCAGGAGGTTCGCCCTCCCAGAATAGTAGGCCCTCCCGGGATAGTACGCGCTCGCGGAAGCGTTCGCCCTCCCGGTATCGGTTCGGCCCTCAAAACCCGCCGAATCCTCGGTTATTTTCCGGATCGCCTTTAAGATCAACAGCCTCGGCGGGCTTTCCGGGAGGGCGAGGCGCCGACCGAGCCGGTATTTGTATTAAAACCAAATGATATAAAAGGGGCTCACACGGCGGTTCGCCCTCCCGGAAGATCGACCGAGCCGGTAAGTTTTAATGACGTACGATCGGCGTCTAGGACGATCTGATGTTCGTCATGAGTAGAAATTAAGAAAAAATGGCTCACCAGGAGGTTCGCCCTCCCAGAATAGTAGGCCCTCCCGGAAGTGTGCGACCTCCCGGTATCGGTTCGGCCCTCAAAACCCGCCGAATCCGCGGTTTTTTTCCGGATCGCCTCTTCGCGAGGTTTTTTCGATCCTTTTATTAACACTTTTCTCGGTCGCTTCGCGTGCGTATGAGTTTTATTTATGTTTTAATGTTGAGTTCTTCGAGTTTACGATAAAGCGACGACAATCCGAGGCCGAGTCGTCGCGCCGCCTCGCGTTTGTCGTCGCCGCAATCGGCGAGAACGCGTCGAATGTGGCGAAGCTCGTGCAGCCGCATCGCCGATCGAAGATCGTCGCGATCGGATTCGCCCCCTTCGACGTCGATTCGTTCGAAAGCGAGAAAATCGAGCGGAGTGAGGATCGGCCCCTCGGCGAGGATCACGGCGCGTTCGAGCGCGTTATCGAGTTCACGTACGTTCCCTTTCCAAGGCGCGTTCATCAACATCCGAATCGTCGCGTTATCGACACCCGTCACACGCTTGCCGAGTTCGCGTGCGTGGCGATTGAGCAACACCTCGACCAATTCGGGGATATCCTCGATGCGATCGCGGAGCGGCGGGAGATCGATCGTCACGACGTTGAGCCTGTAATATAAATCGGCGCGGTAGCGATCGGCGGCGACCGCCGCGGCGAGATCCCTGTTCGTCGCCGCCACGATCCGAGCTTTGATCGGAATCGTCCGCACGGCGCCGACGGGAAGAACTTCTTTCATCTCGATCGCGCGTAAAAGCTTGGCCTGGGTCGCGAGGGGAAGCTCGCCGATCTCGTCCAAAAACACCGTCCCTCGCCCCGCCGCGACGAACAGCCCCACGTGATCGCGATCGGCGCCGGTAAACGCGCCTCGAACATGTCCGAATAATTGATTTTCAAGCAAATCATTGGGAATCGCGGCGCAATTGATCGCCAAAAACGGCGATTCGGGATCGGGACAAAGCGCGTGCAGAGCCCGCGCCACCAGCTCTTTCCCCGTTCCCGACTCGCCGGTGATAAGCACGTTGCTACGTGTCGGACCCACCTTGGCGATCAACGACTTGACGCGCGCCATCGCCGGGCTTCCGCCGACGAGCGTCGCGGCGTCGACCGCCATATGCGTTTGCCTGCGCAGCGCCTGATTCTCACGCATTAATCGTCGCATGCTGAGCAGTCGATCGATCTTGGCGAGCAGCTCGTCGAAGATCACCGGCTTCATCAAATAATCTTGCGCGCCGCGCTGAAACGCCGCGACCGCGTTCTCAACCGTCGCGTAAGCCGTTATCATTAAAACAAGCGTTTCAGGCCGGGCGGGCAATAAACGATCAAGAAGTTCCAGTCCGTCGATACCGGGTAGCTGTACGTCGCACAAAACGAGGTCGGGCTCGAACTTCGCCGCGAGCTCGAGCGCCGATCGAGCGTCGCCGGCGATCGCCGCCTCGAACCCCTCGTCGACCAAAAACTCTTGCAACGTCGAAGCGATCAATCGCTCGTCGTCGACGATCATAATCCGACCCCGAGAACCCCCCTCGGTCGATCGTTCGATCTCGACTTCGCTTAGAACTTTCGTCATGCGATAAACACCCTTAAAAAATCATGTAATAGTGTATAATCTTACGGAATCGAATCGAACGCCGCGGTTCCGCCGTTGAGCGACGCCGCCTCGCCGGGCGAAACCGCCGCGTCGACGAGTCGCGACGCCTCGGGAACCGACGTTTCGCTTTCGGTTCGCATAAGTTCCACGCGAATCAAAGGAACCGACCTCTCGCTCGATCGTTCGTGCACCGCTAGATTGGGAATATGATCATGATCTTTATGGTCACGCCCCTCGATTTCGCGATCGACGGGAATCCGCACGATAAACTTTGTGCCGCGCCCTTCCTCGGTGTGATAATTGAGAGTTCCTCCCAGTTCTTCGACGATTTGCCTGCTGATATAAAGCCCGAGCCCCGTTCCTTGCGGTTTGGTGGTGAAGTACGGCTGAAAGATTCGACAACGATCGGCGATCGCGATTCCCCTGCCGTCGTCGGTCACGCTGAGAACGATCGAACCCTCGTCCAAACCCGCCTCGATCGCGATCGCGCCCCCTTTGTTCGTCGCGTCGATCGCGTTCATCACCAAATTTAAGATGATTTGTTGAATATGATCACGCGAGGCGCGAATCGGCGGGATCGCGGGGTCGATCGCGGTCGAGATCGCTCGATCTTTCGTCCGTTGATAATATTTGGCGACTCCGAGCGCCTCGTCGACGACCTCGCCGAGCCGGACCGAGACGACCTCGGTCGCGGTGGGCCGCGAGAAGTCGATCAGCTCGCGAATCGTCCGCTGAATGCGGCCGACCTGTCCCGCGACGAGGTCGAGCTTCTCCGCGGTGTAATCGTCGGGTCGGCGTCGTTTGAGCATCTGGATCAAGGAGCTGACCGCGGCGAGCGGATTGCCGACCTCGTGCGCGATTCCCGCGGCCAAAAGCCCGAACGCCGCCATCTTCTCCTGGTGAATCAGCCGAGCCTGAGACGCGCGTAACGCCGACGACCGTTCGGCGACACGTTCTTCAAGCTCGCCGCGGCTCCGTTCGAGATCGGCGTTGAGTTGCTTTAAACGTTCATACGCGCCCCGCAACAACCCCGAAAGCGCCGATCCCGCCCACGTCAGCCACGCCAGAATCACGATCGTGAACGCATACCCCCGCGCCGCCGGAAACCTCGATCCCTCGATCATCCACGCCAAGCTCGCGAAGCTTAGACAATGAAATCCAAACGTAAGCCAGGTAATCATCGGACGAAATCGGAGAGCACAACATATTGATGAAAGTAGATAGTACCAGCGGAACGGGCTTTCGAGCCCCGTATCGTGGTAGCACAGAAGCGCGATGAAAAGCGCCTCCATCGCCGAGACGAAGAGGGGAACTCGTTTGAGGAAAACTTCGCCCATGCGATAAAAGATCGTATCGAGCAGGGCGTAGCTCGCGCCCAAGGCCAGGAAGGCTCGGACGGCGTCGGGATTTCTCAGCTCGCTCCTCGTTTGTACGAGGATCAAACCCATCGCGATCCCGAACCAACGGATCTTGAGCACGATCGATTCGGCGGCGAGTTCCCAGTTTAGGCTTCGGTCGTCGGCTGCGATCGGCGTCATGAACCCTCCGCGTCGACCCGTATCGGATCGATCGGCCCGCTGAATCGGTCGAGTCGCGTCTTGACTATCGGCCCGGCGAAGAATCGATTCTCCGCCGAGCGACGCGCTATTTCAGTATTTTATCCACTCGGCCGAGGTTTGACGAATCGACGTTCGCGAAATGTTCGGCGGAGGGTTCTTGACGTCCGCGAGCTTGAGGTATACCCTTTCACGTATCACAATTTGGGACGCATCTTATCCAGAGTGGCTGAGGGAAAGGCCCTACGACGCCACAGCAACCGGTTCGCTCCTGGGCGAACGCTGGTGCTAACTCCTGCCCTGCCCGCGGGTTGAACCCGAGCGGACGAAGGGACAGATAAGATGGACCGAGGCGAATGAACCAACCACGCGATCACGCCGGTCCGTCTAATCTCTCAACCTTCATCCACTCGAACCCTTCGCGATCAAGGCGAACCTGGACCGATGCGTTCCAAATTTCGGATCACACAACCAAATTCGAACACATGTTCGATATTTTTGATTGTGGACCGAGTACGCGGATCGATCGGCAACCCCCGGCCTTGATGCGTCTAAAGCCGACGCGACGGGTCGAAGTTACGCGGAGAAGCCTCCTGTGTATCAGCATATGGTTCGTGGATTGAAATGTCGGCTCTGCGGCAAGCGTTATCCCAAAGAACCGCTCAACTTTTGCACCGAGGATTTCGGCCCTCTCGAGGTCGAATACGATTACGAAGCCGTCGCGCAATCGATGTCGAAAGACGCGATCCGCAACCGCCCTCGTACGATCTGGCGCTATCGCGAGCTGCTGCCGATCGACGGCGAACCGACCGTCGGCTTGCACGTCGGCGGAACTCCGCTGATTCGCGCCGATCGACTCGCCCGCGCACTCGGAGTTTCAGAGCTTTATATCAAGAACGACGCGGTCAATCATCCCACCCTTTCGTTCAAAGATCGCGTCGTCGCGGTCGCGCTCTCGAAAGCCGTCGAATTCGGCTTTGAAACCGTGGGCTGCGCGTCGACCGGGAACCTCGCGGGAAGCGTCGCCGCCAACGCCGCCGCGGCGGGCCTGAACGCTTATGTACTTATCCCTGACAACCTCGAACAAGGAAAAGTTTTGGGCGCCTCGATCTACGGCGCCAAAGTGATCGCCATTAAAGGCAATTATGATCACGTAAACAGGCTTTGCTCGCAGATCGCGTTTCGGTTCGGCTGGGGTTTTGTGAACGTCAATTTGCGGCCGTTTTACGCCGAGGGGTCGAAATCGATGGGTTTCGAGATCGCGGAGGATCTCGGTTGGCGCGCGCCCGATCACGTCGTCGCGCCGATGGCGGGCGGCAGCCTGATCGGCAAGTTGCACAAGGCGTTCGTCGAGTTCGCTCAACTCGGTTTGATCGACGCGCCGATTCGCACGAGGATGTTCGGCGCTCAGGCGACGGGATGCAATCCGATCTCGAACACGGTGAAGCTGAACGCGAACAAGGTTCGACCGGTGCGCGATCCCCAGACGATCGCCAAGAGTCTGGCGATCGGCGATCCCGCCGACGGCTTTTTCGCGTCCAAACTGATCCGCGAGACCGGGGGTTGGAGCGAGGACGTCGACGACGACGAGATCATCGACGCGATGCTTTTGTTGGGCGAGACCGAGGGGATCTTCACCGAAACCGCGGGGGGAGTGACCGTCGCGGTGGCGCGGAAACTGATCGAACAGGGTAAGATTGATCGCGACGGTTCGACCGTGCTGTGCATCACGGGGAACGGCCTGAAAACGCAGGAGGCGTTGATCGATAAGATCGCCAAGCCCGTCGTCATCCCCCCCGATCTCGCGGCGTTCGAGGCGCTCGTCGAGGCCGCCGCGCCCGATCTCGCCGCCGTCGCCGTTTGATTTCAAGTACATCCGAATATTGCAAGGGTAAACTCATGCCGGTGATTCGAATTCCGACTCCGCTCCGTCCGCACGCGGGAGGGCTCGACAGCGTCGAGACGACGGGGGCCTCGGTCCGCGAGGTCCTTGATAAGCTCGGCGAAAAATTCCCCGAGATCCGCGACCGCGTGCTCGACGGCGGCGAGCTGAGGAGATTTGTGAATATTTATGTTAATAACGAAGACATTCGCTATCTTGACGATCTCGACACCCCCGTCGCCGATCGCGACGAGGTGAGCATCATCCCCGCGGTCGCGGGGGGTTGAGACGAGCGTCGTTGGAATCGATCCGATTGAACCGAAACGACGCGGGACGAAGAACGTACCCGCGCGACTGGAGCTTGCGATGGCGGAGAATGTGAACGGGGCGGCCGCGACCGACCCGATCGAGCGATACAGCAGACAGGTTCGTTTCCCCCAGCTTGGAGAGGAAGGTCAGCGCAAGCTGATGGCGAGCCGCGTGACGATTTGCGGCTGCGGAGCGCTCGGCACGGTGCTCGCGAATCACCTCGTGCGCGCCGGGGTCGGCTTCGTGCGGATCGTCGACCGCGATTTCATCGAAACGCACAACCTGCAACGCCAGGTTCTCTTCGACGAGAGCGACGTTTCCGACAATCTTCCCAAGGCCGAGGCCGCGGCGCGCAAGCTAAGGAACATCAACAGCGTCGTTACGATCGAGCCCGTCGTCACCGATATCGATCACACGAATATCATCGAATTAACACGTGACGTCGACTTGATCCTCGACGGGACCGACAATTTCGAGACGCGTTATCTGATCAACGACGCCGCGGTGAAGCAAAACAAGCCGTGGATTTTCGGCGGGGTGATCGGTTCGGAGGGGCAAACGATGACGATCCGCCCCGGAATCACCCCCTGCGTCCGGTGCGTCGTCGAATCCGCGCCCCCTCCCGGAATGACCGCGACGTGCGAAACCGCGGGGGTTCTGGGGCCCGCGGTCGCGGTGATCGCTTCGTTCGAGGCGGTCGAGGCGATCAAGCTTCTCACCGGAGCGTATGACGCTTTAAATAAAGAGATGATCACAATCGACATTTGGGATTGGACGTTCCGCAGGCTCAAGATTGCGAGTTTGCTGGGGAAGGTCGATTGCCCGTGCTGCAAACACCGCAAGTTCGAGTGGCTCGAGGGGGATTTGGGATCGAGAACGACGACTCTCTGCGGCCGCAATTCGGTGCAGGTGGCGCACCGACGGTCGCAACCGCTCGATTTCGCCGACCTCGCGGCTCAGCTCGCGACCGCGGGCGAGGTGCGGCACAACGCGTTCATGCTCCGTTTCAGCGCCGACGGCCATGAATTCACGGTTTTCCCCGACGGCCGAGCGATCATCAAAGGGACGAACGACGTCGCCAAGGCGCGCGTCCTCTATTCGCGCTATCTGGGCAATTAAGCCCGACGGTGTGATCGTAATCAACAAGTGATTGCGTAATTTATTGAATACAATCTGAAGTTTATGGATTTAGAATCATGATTTATCTAGATAACGCCGCGACGAGTTTTCCCAAGCCCGAGGCCGTTTACGAGGCGCTCGATCGGTTCGCGCGGACGACCCTGGCGAACCCCGGCCGCGCCGGGCACCGGATGGCGCTCGAATCCGAGCGCACGCTCGACGACGCTCGCCACGCGCTCAATCGCCTCTTCGGCGGCGAATCCCCCGATCGCTGGATCTTCACGCTCAACTGCACCGACGCCCTCAACATCGCGATCAAAGGCACGATTCAAGAGGGTGATCACGTTATCACAACGGATCTTGAGCACAATTCGATCAGTAGGCCGCTCGAGGCGCTCAAACGCTCGGGGACGATCGAACTGACGCGCGTCCCCTCGAGCGGGGGTTATGTCGATCCCGCCGCGATCCGCGCCGCGATCACGCCGAAAACGTCGCTCGTCGCGCTCACTCACGCCGCCAACGTGTTGGGGACGGTGCAACCGATCGAGGAGATCGCCGCGATCGTCCGCGAGGCGAACGCCCTATTTCTCGTCGACGCGGCGCAATCCGCGGGGGTCGTGCCGATCGATCTTCGCTCCACGCCGATTGATATGCTTGCGTTTCCAGGTCATAAATCGTTATACGGGCCGACGGGAACGGGCGCGCTTTATGTCGGCGCCAGGGCGAATCCGAGGCCGTGGCGTGAAGGGGGAACGGGGGGCGATTCGGCGAGCCCCACCCAGCCCGAGATGTTGCCTTATTTGCTCGAGGGGGGCACGCCCAACGTTTTGGGGGTCGCGGGGCTCGCGGCCGGAATCCGCTGGGTTGAATCGCGCGGCGGTCCCGATGTTTTACGCAAGCACGAGGTCGATCTCCTCAAACACGTCGTCGATTGGGCGCACGATAAACGCGGCGACGGCTGGAAGATCGCGGGAAAATGGGATCCGAGCAGCCATGTCGGCGCGCTTTCGCTGATCGCGCCCGCGGGCGTTCCTCCTCAAGAAATCGGCGCGATCCTCGATACGAGTTTCGAGATCGCGGTCCGTCCGGGATTGCACTGCGCTCCATATGTTCATAAAAATTTAGGAACATTTCCCGACGGCACGCTCAGGATCAGTCCGGGAGCGTTCAGCGTTCGATCCGATATCGACGCCTTTCTGCGGGCTCTCGACGAGATCACCGCGGGAGTTTTGTGATCATCGGCAAGGTCGGAAATGTAACGATATCGAACCCCAAATTGAATCATCCGAGACGATCCGCGAGTTTTCGCGAGAACGATCGAGTCGCCGAGGCGATTATAGACCGACTTAACATCGAAAACGCGATCGCGTCTCAATTCGATCGGGATGTCGCCCGACCTCGAGCGCCGACGCTTCGCCAAGGCCTATAATTAATTTTCTATTTTTTAATTGATGCTTTTCGATTTCAGTCGATCCGCTCTCGGTCTTTCGGAACCGACCCGTTGCAAAACCGACTGAAATGTTCGATGATACTTTCGCATCAGCGTCGTTCAGCGTGAGCCGGAATTCCGACAATGAGAGTTTCCTATCGAAAGGAAATCTCTATGAAACTTTCCAAGAATGTTCCTGCGTTTTTGTTGATGCTTTATACATTCCAAGGGGGCGCGTCACACGGCGCGGAACCGCGGAAAGATCGTAGGGAAACATATATAACCTTCGTCTCACACAGAACGGGGGACAATCTTCTCTACCGTATGCGTCCCGACGGATCCGATTGCAATCCTATCTTCGGTGGAACGATCAAAGACGCTCCTGGGATCGATGACGATTTTAACCTCTATCGCGAACCGCACTGGACCTGGCAAAGCCCGGATGGAAAGTATTTCTCAAGCTGGGCGTATGATTCGCTTCGTCCGAAGAATAAGGTAAGGGCGCTTTCGTCTTCGCCTCCTGGGCCGATGTTCAGGATGATTCTTGGACGTAGCGACGGGAGCGGTCCGGTTAGAATTCTCACTCCTGAATGCGATGAGGCGGTCGCGTGGTCGCCTGATAGTAGACGAATCGCCTACGGCGTCTTTTCAGAGCAGAGATCGACATCAGCCTATCCCAACCCGGCTAGGATGACTCGAATTTATGTCGTCGCCATTAACGCGACGAGCGAAGAGTTGATCTTCGAACAACCTGGTGTTTGGAGGCCGATGGATTGGTCGATCGATGGAAAAAAATTACTCATGATCCGATCTGAAATTCTTAGCACCAACTTTATGCTTAGCGACATTGTCGAGATCGATATGGCGAAGATCGAAAAAATCCAACAAAATCCCGGTCGGGAAAATCCTACGAAATGGCAAAATCATGTAACTAGATTCTTGATTGAACCTGTCTTGGGTGATGCGGCGACGATCAAACCGGAATACGCAAGATATTCTCCAGACGGCAAGTCGATCGCGGTCATGGGCATACATAAGGAGGACAAACCCGTGAATTGGAAACCGCTTGATTTTGAGCTTGGAATCATCGACCGCGGCTCCTCGACTTATCGCAAGATCGCTCATTACGAAGCCGGGCTCCGAGGTCCTCTTTGCTGGTCTCCCGATGGAACTGAGATTGTCTTCTCACGTCCATTGGAAAAAGGAGACGATCGAGAGAAGTGGGATGAGGAAGGTAGCAACGGATTGGAGCTCTGGTTGATCAAATCGGACGGGACAGATGCTAGGCCTTTGACAACCGGTTGGAGTCCGGATTGGCGGTGACGATATATCCTCATCGATATCCTCAATTTTCCAAGGATTGCGGCGTCGATCAACGAAATCGACGCCGTTTCTCCGTCCAATGAGGCGAGTCGAATAAACCGAAAAACAAGATCTCTACCGAATAATCAGAACGAATCCAGCGCGTCGATTGATTCCGAGATTTGAAAGACGCAAGCGAATCGACAGAGTATGAATGCGCATAAGCTAATGCATTGTGAAATCAATCAAAACATTCGATTTGTGATTGTAACGTGATGATCCGGTGTCGTCAGGGATCAGGCGACTCCGAAATGTCGTCGTGATCTTCGACCGTCGCGGTGACTTGCCGCCAGATATCCAAATAACCAAGATCGTCGCACCACCTTTCGACTTCCGACCGATCTACCAGTGCACCAGAGACGCGTAAGATCCCCGCGATATCTCGTAGATGTCGATCCCCGCCTCCCTCCGAATAATACCACAGCTTGCCGATGATCACATCGACGGGAGAGGCGACCGAGCCTTCGAGGTTCGGCAGAAGTTGGATTCTTATCGATCGGCTCAACTGCGAACCGCTCCACGGTGTGTTCCTGGGGAGAATGAAATCGGCTTTGTTCCCGCTCCCAGGATGCAATAGGTTAAACTGGCGTCTGAATCTCACCGATTCGCGCACGGCCGTTTCGCTGAGGTAAAACTCACTCGGAGGGAACGCCGAACAGAATGGAGAAACTTTCGTCTCAGGCAGGTCAATAAGTATGTCAATATCTCGTGTAAATCGAGGCTCGCCGAAAATACTACTTCCGAAAGACCCGACAAGAGCGTATGAGATTTCAAGCCGCTCCAAAACCTCAATCGTATATCGTAAGAAATCAATTTGATCCATTCATCATCCTTCGCGCCGTTTCCGCTCGGATTTGAGAATCGGTCCAGTCGGGATGGAGAAGCCGAACGCCGCTCTCGACGAGCATTCGAGCGGTGCGATACGAATCGGCGATCATAGCGAAGCGCTCCGCGGGCGTTTTGGCCGCCAAAACCGCCGCATATTCGCGATCGACGACCTCAATGCGAATGCGTTTCATCGCCGCTCCTCGCCGTTCGACGATAACCTCGGCGTCGGTCGCCCGCCTTCGATCATGGCCGATTCGGTCCATTAGAACACGATATCATGATAGATTTAAATCGTAAATAGACCGTCTCTCTTAAGACTTACGTTCTCGCGTCACGTTCGGCGGGCTTGATTCGACCGAACTTGGGAACATTCTCACGCATCAAACTCTTAGCAATCGTCCCGCGGTTTATGCGTCGACCGGTGTATGAGCACGAATCCTTCGGGTGGAACTCGCGTTCGAGGGCTCGACGAATCGCCGAACTCTTAGCCGACGAACTTGACCTCGACGGGTTGAGGAATAATTCCGGCCTTGGCGGCGCGTTCAAGAAGAACCCGCACGGCGTCGCGACCGCGGGGGCCGTAATCAAGAGTCCACTCGTTAACATACATCCCCACAAACCGATCGGCGAGCGCCGGATCGAGGTCGCGAGCGTAATTCAAGGCGTAATCGAGCGCCTCTTGGCGATGATCGAGCGCGTATTGAATGCTTTCTTTTAACAAGCGAGCGATCCGCTGGATGAGTTCGTCGCCGAGATCCTTGCGAACGACGTTCCCGCCGAGCGGAAGCGGCAGACCCGTCGTCTCGAACCACCATTTGCCGAGATCGGCCACGGCGTGGAGCCCGCGATCGCCGTAATAAAGCTGCCCCTCGTGAATGATCAACCCGACCTCGATCTTCCCCTCGACGACCGCGGGAAGGATCTGATCGAACGGCATCACCGAAACGGAAACGTTCTTGCCGAGACAAAGCTGGAGCGCCAGATACGCCGTCGTCAGCGTTCCGGGGATCGCGATCGTCTTGCCCGCGAGATCGTCGAGAGTCCAAGGCTCGCGACTGATCAACGTCGGGCCGTAGCGATCCCCCATGCTGCATCCCGAGGCGAGCAACGCGTACCGATCCGTAAGGTGTGCAAACGCGTGGATGCTTACCGCCGAGACCTCGAGCTCTCCCGCGAGCGCCCGCCGATTCAGGGTTTCAATATCTTCGAGCTGGTGCGCGAATTTGAGATCCCCGGTGTCGATTTTGTCGTGCGTGAGCGCGTAAAACATGAACGCGTCGTCCGAATCGGGGCTGTGACCGACCCGAATGACGCGTTGCGAAGAGGCGACCGCGGGGCTTCCAATCATCGTCTTCAATCTCCTCAACCGAAGTGCTCGATCGACCCCCCGGCCGACGCGACTTCTTTCAACCTTCACTCATCATAGGCGAGACGCCCCGCGGTCGCCGGCGAACGATCGCGCTCGAAGCCCGTCGCGCCGCACGGAACGCCAGGATACGCAACGGGTTACGATTTTTTCGTTCTGCTCATTTTGAAGACGAAACGTCGGGGAAATTCGGTCTCGAATTTGTCGGGACGCTCGGTTTCCTCGGCGCCGCCGATGCAGATCGTCAGCGAATCGCCGTCGATCTGATAAATCCCCAGCGTTTTCTTTCCCGCGGATTCGTCGGGACCCTCCTCGATCGAAAAATCGACCGCTTTGTTGGGCTTGGCGTTCTCATCAAGTTTAATTTTCATTACATATTTTCGACTGGGAAGCGTGAGCGTGAGCTTATCGTTCTCGAAAACCCAGGTCCCCTTGCCGCCGTCCCCCGTCGTGTAATCCCACGAACCCTGCATCGCCTTCAGATCCCCCGAGGGCTCGGCCTTGTCGTCGGCTACGCCGCGCGCGACGAACGAGAGCGCGACGATCGCCGTCGCGACGACGCAATAAAAGACATTAATTTTCATGGAGTTATGCTTCCTCGATGTTGAACTCGCCCGAAACGCGATCGATCGATCGCGAAAAACCAACATAAAAATCGCGGTCGCGATTCGCAAGGCGCGAGAGGTGAATTCCAATAATTGTTATTTCTTGTTGATTTCGCGGACGACGCGAACCCTCGAGAAAACGCCGAGCCTCGCGGAAGACGACGACATTCCGCTCGTCGATTACGATTTCGTTTCGACTTTCCGGTTTCGGCTCGTTTCATAGGTGTCGATCGATGCGAGGCGTCGAAAAAACGCGCGTCGCGAGGCGTCGCCGTACGTAAATTGACTTTTGTCGTTCGGCTGCGACTCCGCGAACGATCAAAAGATCAAAAACGCGACGGATCCGCGACTTGACTCGATCGGTTCCGGGCGATTACGATGTTTCGCGGTCGTGATCGTCGCGCCGAGTCGAGCCTTACGCGAAACCCTCCCTATCACGATCGTTTGATTCCACACACGCCCGAACGTCGCTCGACGAGACGATTCGGAATCGTCGCGATCGATTGTTTTCCTCCTCATGCTTTCGAGTTAGGTTACGCACATGACGCATCAGGTTACTTTGATTCCAGGCGACGGCGTCGGTCCCGAGCTCGCCGAGGCGACGCGAATGTGCGTCGACGCGACGGGGGTCGCGATCGAATGGGACGTTCAGGAGGCGGGGGTCGACGTGATGGAACGGCTCGGCACGCCCGTCCCCGACAGCGTGCTCGAATCGTGCCGCCGAACGGGCGTGGCGCTCAAGGCGCCGATCACAACCCCCGTCGGCACCGGGTTCCGCAGCGTCAACGTTTATCTGCGACAGGCGCTCGATCTGTACGCTTGCGTTCGACCCTGTAAGCATTATGAAGGCGTCCGCACGTCGTTCGCCTCGAGCGACGTCGATCTCGTCATCGTGCGTGAAAATACGGAAGATTTGTACATCGGTTGCGAATTCGAGCGCGGCAAGCCCGAAACCGAGGAGATGTTGGCGACGATCAAACGCCTCACGGGCAAAACGCTCCGTTCCGATTCGGGGATCTCGATCAAGCCGATCTCGGTGACGGGAAGCGAGAAGATCGTCAAATACGCGTTTGAATACGCGCGCAAGCACGGCCGAAAAAAGGTCACGAGCGTGCACAAGGCGAACATCCTCAAATTCTCCGACGGTCTCTTTCTCGAGGTTTCGCGCCAGGTCGCCAAACAGTATCCCGATATCGAATTCGAAGATCGCATTGTTGATAACATGTGCATGCAGCTTGTGCAAAAGCCCGAGCTTTACGACGTGCTCGTGCTTCCCAATTTGTACGGCGATATTTTGTCCGATCTGTGCGCCGGGCTTGTCGGCGGATTGGGGGTCGCTCCCGGAGCGAACATCGGCGCCAAGGGGGCGGTGTTCGAGGCGACGCACGGGTCGGCGCCCAAGTACAAAGGTCAGTGGAAGATGAACCCGACGGCGCTGATCCTCTCGGCGGTTCTCATGCTCGAATATCTCGGCGAAGTCGAAGCCGCGAACCGGCTTGAATCCGCGGTCGCGAAGGTGATTCGCGAGGGGAAAGACGTCACCTACGACCTCAAACCGCACCGCGACGACCCGACCGCCGTCGGCACGCTCGACATGGCCCGCGCGATTATCAAAGCTATGCAAGCGTAATTATGCGATTAAAACCGAACGGATTCGACGAGCACGCGTTTCGCAAGCTGATCGCGGGCGAGACGCGCGGCGCGGGCGCGGCGCTCGTTCGGTTGTCGTTGAACCTTCCCGCCGCGGGGTACGACCTCGCGGTTCGCCTTCGCGGGGTCGCTTTCGACCGCGGCTGGAGGGCCGTTCATCGCGCCTCGGTTCCTGTCGTTTCGATCGGCAACCTCACGCTCGGCGGGACGGGCAAAACTCCCTTCGTCGAATATACCGCGGCGAGGCTGCGCCGGCTCGGCGTCCGGGTCGCGATCCTGAGCCGAGGCTACGGCGCCGACCGCGGCGTGAACGACGAGGCGCTCGTCCTCGAACAAAACCTCGACGACGTCCCCCATTTACAAGATAAAGACCGCGCGCGGATCGCCTCGATCGCCGTCGAAGAGCTCGACTCGCAGGCTCTCGTCCTCGACGACGGCTTTCAGCACCGAAGGCTCGCGCGCGATCTCGATATCGTCCTCCTCGACGCGCTCGATCCCTTCGGACTCGATCGACCGTTCCCCCGCGGAACGCTCCGAGAACCCGTTTCAGGTTTAAAACGAGCACATATCATTGTGCTTTCAAAATGTGATTTAATCGATCGTTCCGGGCGCGATCGCGTTTTCGCGCGGGTCGAGCGTTTTTTACCCGATTTGGCCGACAGGTGGGTCGAGGCTCGGCACGCTCCGATCGACGTCCGCGATTGCGATTCGGCGTCCGAGCCGCTCGATTCGCTTCAAGGTCGACGCGTCGCGGCGTTCTGCGGAATCGGCGCTCCCGCGAGTTTCCAGGCCACGCTCGCGAGCCTGGGCGTCTCGGTCGTCTCGTTCCGAGCCTTCGGCGATCATCACCCCTACTCCGCCGCCGACGTCTCCGATCTCGCCTCATGGGCTCGCTCCCAACGAGCCGATCTCGCCTTGACCACCCAGAAGGATTTGGTGAAACTGCGCGTCCGACGCCTGGGAGACGTTCCGCTCCGCGCCGTGCGGATCGGCGTCGAGATCGCCTCGGGAGAATCGATCGTCGATCGCGCCCTCGATCAAATCGCCGCGACCGCGCTCGGCGATCCGTCCTCAACCTAAATTAAACATCAAATCCTATTTTGAAAAGCCGGTCGGATTTTCCGCGGAGCGGAACTCGAGAAAGGATTCTCACGTGAGCACGATCGACACCCGCGGATTGGATTGGACGAATCTCCGGTACGAGCCGCTCGACGAGCGTCCGAGCAAGGTGGGGTTGGCCGATCTGGGAACGCCGGGTCGCCCCGGGGGATCGTTTTCAGACTGGCTCGCGGGCTTGCCGCCGCAATTGGGCGCGAGGGGATTGATTCGCCTCCGCGACGCGATCGTCAAGGCTCGCCAAAGCGGCTCCCCCGTGATCGCGGCGCTCGGCGGGCATGTTATCAAAACCGGCTGCGCTCCTTATCTGATCGATCTGATCGAACGCCGCGTGTTAAACGGAGCGGCGCTCAACGGCGCGGCGGCGATCCACGATCTCGAGCTCGCGATCGCGGGACGGACGAGCGAAGACGTCGGTCCCAGGTTGCTCGCGGGGTCGTTCGGCTTCGCGCGAGAAACCTCGGATCTCTTCGCCGCGGCTTGCGACCGCTCGGCGCGATCGGGATCGGGGCTCGGCGCGGCGCTCGGCGACGTCGTGATCGAACGCGGCGGACCGGGGCTCGATTCGAGCTTGTTGGTCGCGTGCCGTCGCAACAAGATACCGGTAACCGTTCATGTCGCGATCGGCGCCGATATTGTTCATATGAATCCAGAACTTGACGGCGCGGCGCTCGGCGGAGCGACCCTCGCCGATTTCCGCGCGCTCTGCGAACTCGTCGCGGGGCTCGCCGGCGGTGTTTGGCTCAATCTCGGCAGCGCGGTGATCCTCCCAGAGGTTTTCCTCAAGGCGGTTTCGATCGTCCGCAACCTCGGCAAAAGCCTCGACGGTTTGACGACCGCGAATCTCGATTTCCAGCAGCAATACCGCGGCTTATTCAACGTTTTGGAACGTCCCGGGGGCGCGGGAATCGGCCTTACGGGACATCATGAAATTATGATCCCGCTGCTTCACGCCGCGGTCGTCGACACGCTCCAGGAGATTCCTCGCCGAACCGATTAAACGGATCGACGAATTAAATTCTGTATATTATTGAAATCGTGGAAAGGATCGGTCGCGATGCGAATCGTCGTCTTCTGTCCGAGCGCCGTGGGGGACGCGACGATGGCGACGCCGACGTTCCGCGCCGTGCGCCACGGATTCCCCGAGGCTTCGATCGCGTGCGTGGTCAAACCGAACACCGCCGCGGTTCTTGAAGGGGGCGCGTGGTTCGACGAGACGATCCTCTTTCATCCGAGCGCGAAAGATAAAAACCTCCGCTCGGCCGCGGTGATCCGTTTGTTGAGAGCGAAACGTTTTGATATCGCTTTGCTTTTACCGAATACGTTCCGGACCGCGGCGATCGCTCTGCTCGGCGGGGTGAAACGACGGATCGGTTATAACCGTTACTCGCGTGGATTTATGTTGACCGATCGGCTCGCTCCGCCGCGCGATTCGAAGGGGAAGCTCGCGCCGACGCCGATCGTCCCGTATTATCTCGAAATCGCTCGTCGGCTCGGCGTGCCGGCCGTATCCACGCGCTTGGAATTGTACACGACGGCGGACGACGAATCCGCCGCCGATTCCGCTTTCGACTCGCTCGGAATCGACCGCGATCGTCGCCTGGTGTCGATCAATACGGGAGGGGCTTTCGGACCCGCCAAAAATTGGCCGATCGAGCATTTCGCCAAACTCGCTCGAAGAATCGGCGACGAAACCGACGCGACCGTCCTCGTCGTCTGCGGGCCCGGCGAACGCGACAACGCTCGCGCGATCGTCGCGCTCGCGCGTCACCATCGCGTCGTCACGCTCGCCGATCGTCCGCTCGGAATCGGCCTCTCCAAGGCGTGCGTCAAACGATCGTCGCTTTTGATCACGACCGACTCGGGGCCGAGACATTTCGCGACCGCGTTCGGCGTCCCCGTCCTCACCCTCTTCGGCCCCACGCACATCGCCTGGACCCGCACGTATCACCCGCATGCTATGCACATTTATCATCCCGTCGATTGCGGCCCGTGCCAGCGCCCCGAATGCCCCCTCGGACATCACCGCTGCATGCGCGACCTCGACCCCGACCGCGTCTTTCAGACCGCGATCCGCATGCTTTCGCTCAAACCGAATCGATCGATCGACACTGATAATGGTAGTATGATCATCAATAATACATAATATTAATCGGTGATCCTGATGGCGATTTGGGTTACGACGGGAGGATCGGGGTTTATCGGAGGCGCGGTGCTGAGCGAGATCGCTTCGCGCCTGGCGCCGGGGGATCGGTCGATCGCGCTCGGCGGCCGCGAGCCTTCGGATCGTCCTTTCGATCGATTCGAGCGCGTCGATCTCGAAAACGCGTCCGAACTCGCCGCGATCGTCGGCTCGATCGCGCCGACACACGTCATCCACGCCGCGGGAAAAACGCGTCCCGCCGATCCGTCCAAGCTTTATCGATCGAACACGTTGACGACTCTCAATCTTTTAGACGCGTGTAAAGATCTTGATCATCGCGTGCGATTCGTCGTCGCGGGGTCCGCGGCCGAGCTCGGCCCCGTTCCCGTCGCCGATCTTCCCGTCGCCGACGATTATCCCGCTCGTCCCGTCGATCCTTACGGATTGAGCAAACATCTCGCGACCGTCGCGACGCTTTTGGCCGAGGCGCCGATCGAGCCCGTCGCGGCTCGCTTGTTCAACCCGATCGGTCCCGGGCTTTCGATTCATCACGTATTTGGAAAATTCGCGCACTTGCTTTTAGAATCGAAGAGCGATCCCGCGGCGATCGACGCGCGCGATCTTGCGGTGCGGCGCGATTTTTTCGACGTTCGCGACGCCGCCGCGGCGCTTGTCGAACTCGCGTTAAACGGGTCGAGCGGGCGCGTTTATCATGTCGGCTCGGGAAGTTCGCGATCGATCGGCGAAGGGCTCGATCTGCTGATCGCGTTGAGCGGTCGCAAGATCGTTCTCGAACGCGATGATGTCGCCGGTTCTTCTCGCGACGACCCTTCGCCTCGACGAACGGTATCGAACCCGATCGATTCGCGAGCGAACATCGCGAGGATCGTCGCCGACACCGCGTGGCGGCCGCGTATCGCATTCGAAAAAAGCATTCAAGATATATGGAAAAACCTTGTTGCGAGCTAATTCGAATAACAAGAAAATATTCAGTTGATTATTTCGCCGATTCATAAGAAAATAATTAGAGTCTATCAGGAAACACCATCGTATCGATCTCGGATCGCCATTCCGGATTTTAGTCGCTTTTTATCAATCGATTCGGAACATTCTAATAAAATTGTTTACGGATAATTTATTTGGGAGGGCGAACCTCCCGGTGAGCCTTTTTTCGTAAACTCCGGCGACAAGGCCGTTTTTTTTGATCCAGAATCAAAAACATCATAATTCGGCTCACCAGGAGGTTCGCCCTCCCGAAAACGTATCGATCTCGGATCGCC
>JAJYWB010000019.1 GCA_021791715.1 Planctomycetota bacterium
GATTCGCCCTCACAGGCGAGTTCGATTTCGCAACAATCGAACATTTACGAAAATGGCTCACCAGGAGGTTCGCCCTCCCAATCGGGTTCGCACTTGAATCAATCCAATATATGCGAATGCGGCTCACCAGGAGGTTCGCCCTCCCATTTCGGTTCGACCTCACAGACGGGTACGACCTCCCAAACGGTGTCGACTCTCGAAGATGAGGCGAACGCCAATTTTTCGGCCGTCGCGAACATCGGCGTTCGATCCGATCCGATTAAGCTCCAAACACACATTCATCAAAGGGAATAATAGAATCGTAAACCGGTAATCTTCATCATGTTCCGATAACGGCCGATCACGCGGGTCGAATCGGCGCAACGCGAGAGCCCGGGCGACCGTGAGATCGGGCCGGGACGCTCTTTGACATTTCGATTGTTTGATCAAGCGAGCGGAGGCGTTTCGGAAAAAACGATCCTTCTCCGACCGGCGTTTCCGAAAACGTCTCCGCTCGCAAGGAGTTTCGTGCCTCGCATCAACAAATAAATAAAAACGACACCGGTAATTCGTTGGTAACCGATGATTAACCAATTCGTCTCGGACCCGCCCGCGCCGGTGATCGGTCTTGTTTTCAACATTCGGCGTCGAATTCACGTTACGTTGAACGCGAGATTCATCGTCAGTTCGTCTTTTCGGCGGCTTTCAAGAGCGCGTCGATCTCTTTCTCAACCTGATCGTAAGTGAACTGATGATTGGGATCGTCCATTGTGTATCGTTTGATTTCTTTTCCATCGGGGCCGAAGACGAAGACCGCCGGGATTCCGTTGATGTTGAGTTTTTCGCACGCGTCTTCAAGTTTTTCGGACATCACGTAGTTGGGAAAAGCCGCGTTTTGCGATTCGAGGAACTTCGTGGCCTCGGCGATTTTTTGCGGTTTGGACGCGTCGTCGAGCGAAAGCGAGGCGACCGCCAAGCCTCGACCGGAGTACTTTTTGTGCATCATCACGACGTGGGGGAAGTTTTCTTTGCACGGACCGCACCACGTGGCCCAGGCGTCGACCATCGTCAATTTCGCGGATCGATTTTGAGCGACGTTCTTCAAGAATCCGTCGTAATCAACCGTCGTGAGCGAGATCTTCGACGACGATCCGTCGGCGGGCGCGGACGAAGGCGAATCGAGCGAAACGGGCTTATCTTTTTTGGCTTCATCCGAGCCTTTGGGAGCGGATTTCTCGGCGGGAACGGGTGACGTTTCCTTGGCGTCGGAGGGTTTTTCGCCGGTTGATTTCTCGGCGGGCTTTTCGTCGGGCGCTGCGGGCTTGAGGACGGTCACGGGGGTCGATTCGACCTTGGTTTCGGTCGTCGTCGAGCCGTCTTGGCCGCAGCCAAGAATGGAAACAAGGCAAGCCGTCGCCAGAGCTTTCGCCGATATCTTGAGGAACATCACGGTCGAACCTCGGTTCAAAAACAAAAGTTGGGAGGTATTCAAGAAGTTCGAAGGCGGGTGGAAGGCGTCAAGGCGTGATTGCTGGTGAGAGATCAATATCCGACGTCGAAGTGATGGTTCGACGTCGGTTTGAGTAGGCGAACTTTGAAGAAAAGCGACCGCTTTCTGTTGGAGCAGAAGGCGGACGTCGATTCACTTGGTGTACTGAATTCCGCAGCCGACGGCTTTGGTTTCGGCGATCTCGACCGATTCGCCCTTGAGGAGCGCCTCGACGGCGTCTTTGAGGTACGTCTTGGTCACTTTGCTTTCGTCGAACGTGCTGTCGTCCATGGCGCCGGTGTAACGGATCACGCGGTCTTTGTCGAGGACGTAGAATTGGGGCGTGTTGGTGGCGCCGTACGCCTTGCCGCTCTTTTGTGTCTCGTCGTAGCCATAAACGAAGTTATAGCCTTTTTCTTTGACATGGGCTTTGATCGCCGGGAGACGGTCGCTGTCGATGTCGTTGACACAAACGCCGACGAACTTGACGCTCTTGCCCTTGAAATGCTTGGCGAGGTCGATGATTCGATCTTCGGTGGCGACGACCGCGGGGCAATGATTGGCGATGAAGGTGACGACGACAACCTCTTCCTTGATGTCTTTGAGATTGATCGTCGCGTCTTTCTCTCCGATCACCGCGGGAATGCCCGAAAGATCGGGGGCTTTCTGGCCGACGGAGATCACTTTGTTGTATTTGCCGGCGAACACGGGAACGGCGATGATCGCCGCCGCGGCCAGGCCGAGGATAAGCTTGCGCATTGCTGGGGAACTCCTTGAAGGTTCAATGAAGCAAATCGGTGATCGTCACCATGACGACCGGGGGAGATCGCCTTGATCCTTCCGCGAGTGCCCGGGCCATCCCCCGAGCGCTCAATACCCGCCCTCGATCGATGATTCGGCGCGTTGCTCAACGGAACGGCGAGTTCGGCGTCCCATTGTACAAGCGACGAAAGATTAACATTCGGCCCTCGATTTTTCGAACCGAACAAGTTAACCACGAGCCAGATTATAGTGAGGCGAACGTCTTCGTCAATGCGCGGAGTGCTTTCAATCGTCGGATCGAGCCGCGACTCGAGTCGATTCCTCGTCCGCCGAGCGATCTTGGTCGGATTGAGAATCATCGATCCGATCGCCGCGCCGCGGCGAAAACCGAACCACAAGCGGAGATGTTTGCAACTTGGAATGATTCGGATCGGCGACGACGACGTCGTGCCAGGCGCGCCAGCCGCGATCGAGTTCTTTCACGCCCGAAAAACCGTAATGAACGCGTGTCGATTCGTCCCAGTTTTTGTTCATACCGTCGCGGATGAACGCGAGGAAGCGGGGTCGGCCGCCGATCTCGACGAGAAACCTTGAAACCGAATAGCCTTGGCCGTAAAAGCCCATGAGATCGCGGGGGTATTCCTCGACCTGGAAGAGTTTGGAGAGAGTGTAATCGCCGCGTCGTGTGAGGAGATCTTGAACGATTTTGTCGTGGCGTTTGAGTTCGAGGAGGTCTTCGCTTAAGAGCGAGGCGCCCTCGTCGGCCCAACGAGGCATCGGTTTGCCGAGGTGTTCGGCGAAGATCGTGTGCGTGATTTCGTGGGGGAGCGCCGACGCGAGGATGCGGTCGAGCCTGCCTTCGAGCGTCATTTCCTGGTCGTTCACGCCTTTGGCGCCGAAGCCGAACGACGTGGCGCCGCCCGCGTCTCCCTGGGTGAGCTTGACGCGCACGGGACACGGAGTTTTCCACGGCGGGAGCTCTTTTTCGAGCCATGCGATCGCGATCGCCGAGCGGCACGTCTCGGCGTGTTCGGCGATTTTGCGGGCCGCGGCGGCGGATTCGGCTTGAACCACGAAGTTACGCGTACGATACGTGGCGCAGCGACCCGACTCTTCGGCGAGCCGACAAGTAAGGCCGAACAGTACTAAAGTGAAAATCAGGCGGCGAAGCGGCGTCGCGACGACTCGGCTGCGTGCGTCCATGCGTAAGTCTCCCGATCCCTGGGAATATCCGGCGACGATCACGGCTATCGATTGCGAACCGATCGGTCGTGTCGGTCGCAACGGAGCGAAACTTTAACAAATCTCTGGAAACATGTCTTCCCCGAGCGGTCGAGATCTTGGGTCATAGGATCGGGGTCGAATTCATTGGATAAAGAGGCGATTTTTTAAAAGCATCGGAAGTATTTAGAGATATTTTGATTCATTGGTTCGAGTCGGGCGGATCGTCGGCGTTTCCCCCGATCGATATCGACGCGGGGTGATCGATGAAGTCGAGGTTCGATCGGCTTTCGGCTCGGCACCGACGAGTGCTTCGGCGAGTAATTTGGTGAAGATTTTTCTACCGGCGGCGTTGAGGTGAGCGGCGTCGTAGAAGAGGTCGTCGTCGATTCGCGATTGGAAATCGAGAAAGGTTAGATTGTGATCGCTCCGATCGGCGAGGATTTTTTTGAGGACGATTCGAGCGGCGGCGGGTTCGCGTGATCGAACCGGGGTCGATTCCGGTAGGAGAACGATAAAAACATGAGAGCCTCGTTCCGAAGCTTTGGCGATCAAGTTTGAGAGGCTCGACGCGTTGGCGCCGTCGTCTCGATAAGAAACGGCTTCGAACCAGCCTTTGTGACGAAATCCTTCGACTTGTTTCTCGATCACCCATGGGGGGACGTGATCTCCCTTAACCCAGTTCGCCCCGGACCAGAGAACGTCGGCGGGCCGAAAGACGACGTCGACTTTTTGGTGAAAGGCCTCGAGCAAGTCGATTCGAGCTTGAAACGAGGCGCGATGCAGCTCGTATTTGAAGCGGAAAAATCTTGGAAGGCAGGCGTGAACGGGTTCGAGGATCAGGTCGTTGAGCTCGTCGAAAGCCAAACCGCCATGACGATTTCGAACATGCTCATAAAAGGATATCGGATTAAATCGATTTTCGGATTTGGGGTCGATCTTGGGGTCGGCGAGCATTCCCGGGTTGAGACCGACGACGAGCGTATTCGGTCGGACGCCTAGAAAATCGATCAAGTCGTACAAGTCGTTTAGATCGACGGCGTTGCATCCGCTGCCGTTGAGATTGAGGAAGCTTCGCGACTCGGGATCGAGTTTTTCGAGTTGAAAGGGATCGATCGAGCATTCGGTTGTCGACGAACCGAGGACGATTCCGAGTCGATCTTGAGCGTCGGAAATTCGATCGGAGCGGGACATTTTAACGAATCCGGCGATCACCGATCCGATGCTTTCAAATGATGAAATTTCGGTGAATGCGTGACGATGCGGAAGTGCGTTCCAGGACGGGGCGAACGCTCTCCAAACGGCGCCCTCGACGCAAATCGTCATACCGATCGCGGCCAAGCAACTGAGAACGCCTTTTGATCTTTTTAATTCAAACATAAATTATAGTTTTCCTGTTTTTCATGTGAGGCGTCGGTACGCTCGGTTCCGCCGAAAAGTCGATTCGCCGCGGGGGACGTCGATTAGAAACCTTGATAGAAAAAGAGAGCGCCCGTCGATCCGCAATAGTAGATCAAGATTAACTGAATTCCGAGCCATGCGAGACGAGCGAGAAGGATCGCCGGGTTGCGGAGATCGATTCGATCGCGTGCGGTTTCGTCTTCAAGCGAAGGCGTCATTTCGGTTCCTCACGATCGTCGGGCGTCCGACGGTGTTACGTTCGTCACGAGTCGAAGCGGTTCTTAACGGCTCCAATCTTTGAGCGAGGCGGTGACCGGGATGAGCGAAATCGCCACGAACTCGTAAACGAGAACGATCGCGGCGGCTCGTATCCATCGATTCGCGAGATAGCGCTCGACTCCTTTTCGTCCCAATCTTTTAGTCAAAAGATGCTTATAGAGATTGCAGACGATCAATCCCGCGGCGTGATACGCTCCCCAAACGAACCAATTCCAACCGATATTGTGCCACAAACCGCAGAGGGTGAACGAGACGGCGAACGCGAAACTCGCGATCCAAAGCGGCCTTCGTCCTCCCGTCGCTCGCATCAACGACAACTGGATCGGAACGAAGATATTACGTCGAATGAACAATGATAAAGAAATATGCCATCGTTCCCAATAATCGATCACGTTGCGGGCGAGATAAGGCTTGTTGAAGTTTTCCGGCGTCGCGACCCCCGTCAATCTTCCCAAGCCGACCGCGATATCGGAGTAGGCGCTGAAATCGAGGAACAGCCATAAGTAATTAAGCTGAAGCTCAAGCCAGAAATACGGTCCCGACGAACGAAATTGCGTGAGGAAGATTTTCTGAATCGCTCCCGCGAGGACGTACTTCTTGAATAATCCTCTTACGATGCGTTCGAACGCGGCGAGGGAATCGGCGAATCCGAGCGGTTCGGGAACGTCGGGTTGATCCACGAACTCGTCGTAAGACTGAATCGGACCGGCGGCGAGCATATGAAACGGTATCAAATAATTAATGGTTGAACAGATATCGGGGGCGGGCCTGCGTCGTTCGGCGACCGCGCGTCCGAGATCGATCAAACGAAGAGCCACGTATGAAAACCCGATAAATTCGAGCACGGGATTGATTCCTCCGTAACTCGATTCGGCTCCCAAAGGTTTGAGTTTATGGATGAGAAAAACGATCAAGACGACGACCGCGCCTCCCAACGAGACGAACACCGAGACGAATTTGGGAGCGCGTTCGATCGCGACCAAAGCGCACCAGACGACCGCGACCGCGGCCGGAACCGCGGGAGCTCGTTTTTGGAGGTAAATCGCCAGAAACAAAAGATTGAGCGCGGCGAGCGCCGCCCGGCGGGTTGAACCGCGTGAGATCGGCGAAAGCGACGCGACGACGAACAACGAGAAAATCCAAAACCGGCTCTCATAAACGTCGACGACCAGAGATTCCAAGAGATTTCACCTTCTTATGCTCAAATGTTTTAACAAGTCGCTCGCGAGTCGATCGCCGTCGAGACGACGCCGTCTCGGCGGTCGCATTCGGTGCGAGAGGCGATTGCGAACGTCGGTCTCGCCGATCGATGTCGAGACTGAATTCGAGCGTCGGTTTCGTCGGCTCTCCGCAAAGATAGTTTACAATGTTTGGGCGGCGACCGCTTTTCTGATTTGACCCGTCGGGCCGATTCACTTGAGAAAAGGGGTCGTTTCGGCCGATGGAAGGATGCGTCGGGGGAACGGACGGAGTCGAGGCTTTAGCGAGCGGTGCGTGCCTTTAACGGCTTGCGAGCGACGATCGGTGGAACCGATCGTGGCGAGTCGCTTGGTCGACCGTCGTGTTCTCCGATCGCGATCGCGGCGACGAATATGGCCCGCGACGGCGCATTTCCTTGGGATGGAGAAGGAGATCCGATGGCGACCGCTCGTTTCCGCGTTTATCCCGCGATTGAAGACGCAGGCGTTGAATCGACCGAAGACCCGCGCATTCCGATTCGGCTCGCCGATTTGTACCCTTTGCTTTCGCAGGCTTACGAAGACAATTACGTTTGGTTGCACGACCTTGAGGACGATCGGATTTTGATTAGCCCCGATCTTTTCGAGGTTGTTCGCGCGTTCGCGGAGTGTCGCCCGACGACTTGAGGCGGGGGAATGAAGGTCGCGATATCGATCCGATGATCGGCTGGTGTCGAGGCTTGAGACGGCTCGGCGCAAGGTTTTATGAGACGACTTGGCGAACTCGTTCGCGACGTCCGTTGACAGGTCTTCCTTGCGGTCCGATGATAATGCTAGAGGGATTGTCTCCGCCACCGTCTGTCGAATCACCTAAATAAAGACGTCCGCGGGAGCCGAAATGGGAATCTACGACCGCGAATATTATCGCGATGGATCGCGCGGTTCCGGATGGTTTTCCGGTATCGCTCCGGTTTGCAAGACGATCATCGCGATCAATGTCGCCGTCTTTTTGCTGCAGATTCTCTTTCGCGAGAGCTTTCCGACGGAATGGCTCGACGCGCGGGGTTCGGACGTGCTGCGGCACGGCCAGGTTTGGCGGCTCGTCACGTCGTCTTTTCTCCACGACAGCCACGGTTTTTTCCACATCGCGTTCAATATGCTCGCGCTTTGGTTTTTAGGGCGCGATGTTGAGGAGATTTACGGCGGCAGGGAATTCGGCCTGATGTATCTGGCGGGGGCGGTCGTCAGCACGCTCGTCTTCTGTGTGATCGATTCGATGTCTCCGGCGGCGATCCAGGCGCCGGCGATCGGCGCGTCGGGGGCGGTTTTCACCGTCGTGGTCGTCTACACGATGTATTACCCCACGCGTGAAATCCTTTTGATGTTCTTCTTCCCGATGCAAATGTGGCTGTTGCTCGTGCTGATTTTGGCGGGGGATTTGCTGGGTTTAATCCAATCGATCCAGGGTTCTCGATTCGCCGGAACGGCGTTCGCCTCGCATCTCGGGGGCGCGGCTTACGGTTATTTATACAAGCGATTCGACATCCGTTTTTCGAGGCTCGCGTGGTCGTGGCGGCGGAAGCGTCGGCCGCGGTTTCGCGTCGTTTCGGCCGAATCGGCGGGAGATACGATCTCGCGATCGACTCCCCCCTCGGTCAATCTCACCTCGCCGATGGGAGCGACCGAATCGCGACGGTCGTCGTCGGTCGCGGTCGAGGAGGACGACATCGAGGAACGGCTCGACGAGATTCTCGCCAAGATCGCTCGAGAAGGACGTGAACATTTAAGCGAAGAAGAGAATCGCATACTTGAAGAGGCGAGTCGACGGGCGCGGAATCGAAGACGGGAGCGGATTTAAATGGCGCTCGCTCTTCCCGGAGTGTTCATTCGCGACGCTCGCGGGGACGACGCCGCGACGATCGCTCGCTTCAACCTCGAATTGGCGTGGGAGACCGAACGGAAGCGTCTCGACGAGGCTACGATCGCTCGAGGAGTCGACGCGGCGCTCGCGGATCCCGCGAGGTTGCGATATTGGATCGCCGAGGTCGACGGCCGGATCGCCGGACAGGCGGCGATCACACGCGAATGGAGCGATTGGCGCAACGGTTGGATCTGGTGGTTTCAAAGCGTGTACGTCGATCACTCGTGGCGGCGTCTGGGCGTGTTTAAAGAATTATACGGGCGAATTCGCTCGATCGCGGCGAACGAGCCCGACGTCGTCGGCCTTCGACTTTATGTTGAAGAAGACAACATGCGTGCAAAAAAGACATACGAATCGTTAGGAATGAAACACGGGGGTTACGCGGTTTACGAGGAGCTTTGGCTCGATCCCGAGCTTAAGCAAGCGGCGGCGGCGCCGAACGAGTAAGCAGCGACCAGCGTTCCAGCAGGCGTTTCGCCGCTCCCGAATCGATCGCCTCCTCGGCTCTGGAAACCCCGTCTCGGAACGAACTCGCTTCTCCCGCGACGACGAGAGCCGCGGCGCAATTCGCAAGGACGACGCGTCGCGCGGCGATCGATTCGCCCGCCAAAATCGCATAGATCATCCGTGCGCTCGCGGCGGGATCGGCGACGACGAGGTCGTGCGCGTCGACGCGTTCGAGCCCGAAATCATCGGGGGTCCAAGTCTCCGATCGGATCGTTCCGTTCTCAATCCGGCGCACGCGGGTGGGCGCCGCGAGCGAAACCTCGTCGACGCCGTCGGTTCCCCAAACGATCGCGGCTCGGTCGACCGTCCCCAGCCGCGCGACCGCTCCCGCAATGATATCAAGATGTGATTCGTTAGGGACGCCGATTAACTGATAACTCGGCGAGGCGGGATTGCAAAGCGGCCCTACGAGGTTGAAGATCGTCCGAAACGGCAGTTGTTTGCGCATCGGCGCGACTCGGCGGAGCGCGGGATGATATTTGACCGCGAACAGGAACGTTATGCCGAGCAGATCGAGCGATAAAGCCGCGGATTCGGCGGGTATATCGATCGCGACGTTCAATTTTTCGAGCACTTCGGCGCTGCCCGAGTTCCCCGAAGCCGAGCGATTGCCGTGTTTGGCGACTTTGGCGCCCGCGGCGGCGGCGACGATCGCCGTCGCGGTTGATATGTTCACCGTTTTGGCGCCGTCGCCTCCCGTCCCGCAGGTGTCGAGCAAGCCGGGGCGGATGGTCGTTCGATCGTCGTCGGCGAAGAAGGGGGTCGCCGCGGCTCGAACGGCGAGCGCGGCGCCCGTCAGCTCGTCGATCGTTTCTCCACGAATGCGAAGCGCGGTGAGGAACGCCGCGACGAGCGATTCCGGGACCGCGCCTTCGACGATCAGTTCGACCGCTCGGCGAGTCGCTTCGATCGACAGCTCGCGACCGGCGATCAAATCGCGCAACGCGTCGCGGAAATCTTCGTTAATTTCAAGATACAAGGATTTATCCAAATCAAAAGGATAAACATTAAGGGATCGGAATCACGCGTTTTTCGTACGACTCGCCGATCTTTCGTTTGATGGTGAGTCGTCGCGGGCTTAACGGATCGGGGTGTTCGAGAGCTCGAGCGAGTTCGTCGACCGAACGGACGGGCTTATCGTCGATCGATTCGACGACGTCGAACGATTTGAGGCGGATCGCGAGGGGGCTCGCGGGCTTAACCGAGACGATCGCAATTCCCTGGGTGGAATCGGGAAGACCGAGCCTTCGCGCCCAGTTGATATCGATCGATTGCAGTTCGACTCCGTTCGACTCGCGCGGAGCGACGGTTTTGGGTTGAGCCGAACCCCCCGGCCTGCGAGGCCTTCGGAGGGTACCCTCGCCGGGAACGGGGAGAGGGCGCTCGGCGATCTTACGCTCGGCGGTTTCGGGGAGACGAGCCAGAACGGTTTCACGGTCGGCGACGACGACCGAGATCTCGACAAAGCGACGGTCGCGCCAAACGACGACCGCGGCCTTGGCGCCGATCGGCGCCATCGAAACGAGATTGATCAAATGATTTAGATCGTTAATTTCAGATCCGTTGAATCGAAGGATGACGTCGCCGGGTTCGATGCCCGCCGCGGATGCGGGGGAATCGGGGTGAACCGCCAAAACCTTGGCGCCGCGAGGGCGTTTGAGACCGAGTTCGTCGGCGGATTCGGGTTTGAGATCGGCGAGATCGACCCCCATCGCGCCCCGGCTCACCTTGCCGTTTTTCAGCAATTGCCGCATGATCCATTTGGCGAGGTTGATCGGTATGCTGAAGCCGACCCCTTCGCTGCCGCCGCCGTTCGAGGCGATCGCCGTGTTAATGCCGATCACCTCGCCTTTGAGATTGACGAGCGGCCCCCCCGAATTGCCGGGATTGATCGCCGCGTCGGTCTGGAGGAAATCTTGATTCTCCACGCCGTCGGCTTGCAGCTCCTCCTCGTGCCTGCCGCGGGCGCTGATGATTCCGTGGCTCACCGAGTGCGTCAGCCCGAAGGGACTGCCGAGAGCGAGCACCCAGGTACCGACCGCCAACGCGTCGCTGTCCCCCAGCCGCGCCGCGGTCAAATCGGCCGTCCCCATATCAAGCACCGCGATGTCGGCCTTGGCGTCGCTCCAAACCCGCGTCGGATGCATCACTCTGCCGTCATGTAGATGAATGTTAATCTCAAAAGGCGAAGTACCCTCAATCACATGATTATTTGTGAGCACGTATCGATTCGCTTTGGCGCCGTCGGCGACGACGACTCCCGACCCCGTTTCCTCGTAGCGGCGCAGTTGTTTATCTTCTCCATCCCTCGTTTTTCGGGCCACGATGTGAACGACCGCGGGAGCGACGGTTTTCGCCACAAGCTCAAAGGTATGATTGATATGTTGAAATAGCTCAAAATTTCGATCGAGTTCTTGATAGCGCGCGTCGGTCGTATCGACCGCGGGCGCGGATCGCGCGGAGGGTACGGCTTCGACTTTGGGCGCGGCGACTGTCCGAGGCGCCGCGGCGGGTTTGGATACGGGCTCGCTCACGGCGACGTTCTTGGCGGCGGGATTGGGAACTTGGTTCACGACCGCGGGCGCCGAATCGGCGACGACCGTCGGTCCCGATCGGTCGACGACGACCCCCAGGACGACGCCGATCGCCAAGATTCCCAAGAGCAAGACGGGATGGGGATTACGCGTCATCGAACCAACGACTCCTCCCCGAAGCGCGACGGACGAAACGTGACCGCACCGATAACGGACGATTTAGTATACATCCCGCGGGTTCCGCAAGTCAAAACGACCTCATTCAGTCGAAGCCTTGGAATCGTGAGATTCGGCGCGATCCTAATAAAAAAGCCGCCGAGGCGGTCGGCGGCCAAAAAAGATTGTGGATGTTTTTTTCACGATTGGGTCGATTCGCGGGTCGAAATCGACTCTCGGTTAACGTCCCGAGTCGCTCACGTCGACCTCGAAGTCGCTCAAATTGACGTCGCTCTCGCGCTCGTCGTCGTCTTTCTCATAAACCTTCGACCAGCGCGGGTCGATCGCGGCCGAGCCGAAAGCCTCGCCGTGACGTTCGTGCTCACGTTGACAGTCGATACAAGAATTCGTGTAAGGCAAAGCGTTGAGCCGAGCCTCGGAAATTTTCCCGCCGCAATATTCGCACCGACCGTAATAGCCGTGCTTGATCCGTTCAAGAGCTCGCTCGATCTGTTCGAGCTCGCGGCTTTCAATCTCGGCGAGTTGCGAGCTGATCTCGTCGTTGGCGGTATCAACCGCGGCGTCGACGCTATCGCCCACACTCAGCATCGTGTACTCGCGCCACGAGTCCATATCGCCGCTTAAAGCCTTACGCAACGCGTCCCGGCGAGCGACCAGCCGAGAGTGAAGTCGAAGCAATGCGTCTTTGCGTGCCATATCGCACCTCCAGGTGTCCGTCGCGATCATCGTTCGCGGCGAGCATGTCGATCAAGGTCAAGGTCGGGTCGTCGAACCTCGACACTCTTCGGAAAGTTGGGCTTCGTGGTCGTCCGCGGTCTTGGAATCGGTCCATTCCGTCGAATGGGAACGCTGAGCACTCCTGTCGGCGAAACCTAGAACCAGCCATTGCACATTATGCGCCACGATCAAGACCCGGCCACTTTTTTTTCAGACGTCATTTGTACGTCCGAACGAACGAATGGTTTGAAAGATTCGCTCGGATTTTTTAAACGCCGACGAGTTCGTGACGGTCCCGACACAAAAAACGACCGCAAGGCTCGGTCGCATCGGCAGAAATCGAGCCTTGGCGCCGTAAGTCGAAACGATGAAACGAGTTCCTTCACCCTTACGCGTTCGGCCAATCCGTTCATGAAACGAACCGTCGACTGAAACCGACAGGGTCGTAACCTTTCGATCGCATTCGTCTAGCTCGCGACGAATCGGGGTTAACTCGATCGCTCGACTGCGTGCAGCTTAGAACACATTCGGCTCAAGCCGTTAAGGAAGGATGAAATGGGCGCCGACGAGCGCCTGCGAATCCCCCGCCGACCGCGTGAGGTTGATGTAATGCGCCCCGCGATTCAAGCGATAAATCCATTGTTCCAGAACGGCGCCCTGGGTCGCGACCCGGACGATCGCATCGGGATTTCCCCCCATCCGTGAGATGACGTCGTCGCGAGTCATATCGATCAGATCCTTTTTCCGCGATTTTTTTTCCTCGCCTTCACGCTCGGCGAGGCCCGCGACCTGTTCGGGTTTTTTCGAGGGATCGGTCCACTTTCCATTCACTTTTTGAAACCCGAGCCGCCGATACGCGTCGACGAGCTTGGGAGCTTCGGCGTCGATCGCCTCGGCCGCGGCAAGAAGCGACGCCGCCGAATCGCGATCTTTGAGCAGCTTGATGTACTGCTCGGCGAGCGTGATCCTTCCCTCGACATCGTTTTTGCCGAGTTTTTTCTCGCGTAAGTCGTCGAGCCAATGGCGATATAAGTCGAGCAATCGAGCTGAGTTACCGCCGCCTTTATCAAACGATTCGGCGAGCGCCTTGATCTCCGACTCTTTCAGTTCGGAAACCGCTTTCGTGCTCGCCTCGACGCCGAGATCGCGAAGTTCATCGGCGACTTTCAACCGCTCCGGAAGCTTCTCTCGCGCCTCGGCGGCGAATTCAATCCCCCTGCGCGGGCTGTGCTTCACCGCGGCGCGAAGCCGAGCCTCGATCGCGTCGGCCCAAAGCGTACGATCAAGCATATCTTGAACCGGCTTGGGCGCGCGACGATAAGCCCCCGCGGGATCGGCCTGATAACGCGCGAGCCATTCATCAAAATCCTTCGGCCTTGTGAAGCGCGTCGTCGCGGCTTGCGGAAAGAATGCTTCGATCTCCTTAAGAATCGGAGCCATTGCTTCGTGTGACGCGGTGGTGTTGATCTTTGAGCGAAACGCGCGGTGCGCCAGCGCGGCCGAGAGCGTTTGCGACAGGCCGTGCTCGCGAGCCCTGCGAGCCAATTCAAGCCAGAGCGACGGACGATCGACGACGAGGTGTTCATCGGCTTCAAGCAGGATCGCGTCCTCTTCGAGCGTGGCGCCTCGCTCGCGCAATTTCGCGTCATCGTAGGTTTCGCCGCGCCGATTCGCCCAATAGCCCCACGCGGCCCTGCCCGAGTAGTCGCGCGGGTCGAGCCGCGCGATCGCGGCGTCGAGACGATCCCGATCCGAAGGAAGAAGTTCGAGCTCTTTCACCGCGAAAACGATCGTCCCCTGGTTCGTCTTGCGAGGCACGCCTCGAACGCGGGCCGAACCCGCCGACCGCTCGGCGCGATCGGGCCTGAGCGGCGGAGGAAGCTCGAAAATCACCCCCTCGGCGGCCTGCAACACCAACTCGTCGAGCCCTCTGCCGGGATGAGGTCGGAAAAACTTCACCCGATCGTCGATCACAATCTCTTTGCCCAGCCAACGATCGGGATTCTTGGCGAACCGCTTGGCGTCGACGACGTTCGTCGGCTCGGCGAGCGTGCAGATCGACAACCAAGCGGCGGGAGTCGTCCATGACGAAGCAAAACTTAAATTTATAGATTTACGAGATTCTTGAACAAGCTTAAGATCGCTGATTAAAGGCTCGATCGGGCGGAGATTCGGCGGGTTGAAGAGCGCCGCGGGTCGAGGGTCGTTCGTCGGCGGAGGATCCTCCCATCGCGTACCGTCGATCGCCTCGAGCGGTTTCCACGACATCAGCGCGCCGCTTTCGGGTTCGATCTCAAAATACCAGATATCTTCAGATTCATCATAGCGTAATTTCTTAAGACGCGCGCCGAAAACGACGCGTTGACCGGGCTTGGGTTTGAGGACTTCGAACAGGCGAAAACCGTCGAAATCGATCTTGCCGACGCGCGGTCGCGGGTTTCCGGGTACGCCGACGCGATATTCGATATCGTAGCCGCCGCGCGAGCCTTCGCCCGCGGCGCGGACGTGATCGTCGACGATGAACGATCTACCTTGATATAACGTCTTAAACATTTTATCGCGTTCGGCGGGTTCGAGGCGGGCCGAGCGATCGAGGATCGTTTCCAACGTTTCGAGCGAGCGATCGGCGAGGATCGCGGCCTCGCGCGCCGCCTGACGCACGTCGTCCGCCCCCTCGACGTCTCCTCCCAATTCGTCGACGGCGCGGGACGCGGTCGAGAGGATCTCGTTCGCGGTATCGAATCGCCCTTGATTGAGCGCCGCGATCCCCTCGGTACGGCCGCGCTCGACCAAACTCGGCAACATCTGCCGCCGTTGCTTCCAGTGCGAAAGCGCGATCGTCGCCACGACGATCAACGCCGTCCCCATAAATATAAGAGCATTTCTATTTTTATGGATGCGTTCACCGAGACTCGGCCGCGCGGGGAGCTCGATGAGCCTCGGCGAATCGTCTTCTTCGTCGCCCCTCGCGGCGGGTCGACTCCCCGAGTCGTCGCGCCGCCGTTGATTTCTCGAATCGACTCGATCGCGACGAGCATCGGTTTCGGCGACCGAGCGACGCGCGGGCCTCGGCGGCTCGGCTTCGGAATAATCGATCTCGACGTCTGAAACCGACGCGGCGGCGTGATCGCGCGGACCGGGAGCGAGTTCGGCCGGCGACGGATGATCGGCGAGTTCGTGCGGCTCCTCATAACCCAAATCCTCCGCCTCGTCGCCGCCTCGAGGCGCCGGTTTTCCCTTCGCCGAAGGCTTGGGAGGATCGGGAAGAGGACTGCGCGGCAGCACGAATACGCCTTCACCGCACGACGGACAACGCAGCGCCTGATAGCTTTCGGTCCGCTCCCCCTGGAGATGATGCCCCTCCGGACACAAGACGTGATAATATTGCGGAACAAGGTTTCCCTTGTCCGACCAACCGCGCCAGGCTCTTCGCGCCCGAACCAGAAAACTCAAAGGCGTTCCTCTCCGACTTTGATATTCAAACGATCTTTGATAAGTCGACGATCGTCGGCGGCCGCTCGCGTCGCGGCGCCGCGCCTTCCCAAGAAAACTCGTTTCTCTATCATAAGTCGGGGACGGCTCGTCTCGTCAACCGTCGACCGTCGCCTCGGATTTAATAAGTGAATCATCATATCTTTTTGATACCGTGATGATCGACGGGTGATTTTGGTGAAAACGGGGTCGAGGTGCGACGATGAACTCGCCCGCCCGTCGCCGGTCCGCGCGACCACGCCTCTCCTCGATTCGACCGAAGCACTTGAACGACCGTGACCGAGAGCATACTCTCGAATGATACGGCTTCGCACGTTATGGCGACGAGGATCCATTGAGGGATGTGCGAAGCCGAGGGTCGGATCGCGTGCGATACGGTATCCGCGCGGCGAATCGCGCTTGTTGAACGATTGCATTCGGCGGCGCGGGTCGGCATTGACGTTCGGGATCGACGGGTCTAGGATTTCTCGCCGCGCCCGAGACGCCCTCGATTCGCTCGCACATTCAGGCTTCGGAAGGTGGGTCGTTCCATGGCGAGTTCGCTCAAGCACGAGGAAATCGACGCGTTCCGTGCGGTTCTCCTCAAATTACGCGCCCGATTTCGCGGCGATTTAGCCCAAATGACCGACGAAGCTCTGAAACGCAATCAGCCCGACGCGTCGGGTAATTTGTCGAACGTGCCGATGCACCTCGCCGACGTCGGTACCGACAATTTTGATCAAGAATTCACTTTAAGCTTGATAGAAAACGAGCAAGTGACGCTCGTCGAGATTGAGGAGGCGCTCGTTCGGATCGAGCAAGGGACGTTCGGTCGATGCGAGGAATGCGGCGGAGCGATCGGCAAATCGCGGTTGGAGGCGTTGCCGTACACCCCGCTGTGCATCGGCTGCGCTCGTAAAATGGAGAGTCGAGCATGACTTCGGTCAAGGTTCCCCTGCGGCATTCGGTGCTCTTCTGGATGATCGCCTGCGGCGGCGCCGCGTTCGACCTCCTCACCAAGCGCGCCGTCTTCAACTCGATCGGCCCCCCGCCGTCCCCCCCCCGCGCCGTCGTCGCCGATATCCTTGAACTGCACACCAGTTACAACAAAGGCGCGCTCTGGGGACTGGGCCGAAATCTCCCCCACGGCAGCCTTGTTTTCGCGCTCCTCTCGCTCGCCGCCGCGGTCGCCATCTGTTACTGGCTCTTCGTCCGCAAAGCCGCGGTCGACGGCGGACTCACCGCGGCCTTCGCTCTTATCACCGCGGGCGCCATCGGCAACGGCTACGATCGTGTGATGTTAGGACATGTTCGTGATTTTGTTCACTTTCATGTCGATTCAATCGGTTTCGATTGCGCGATCTTCAACTTCGCCGACAACATGCTCGTCGCCGGCGCGGTTTTCTTGCTCGTGATGGCGCTTCGACCCGCGCCCGAACCCGACGAAGAACCCGGCGCCGTTCCCGTCGATCGCGAAATCAACGCCAAAACGACGGTCGAGGCTTCTTCCTGATCGACCGTCGGGCGTGCTCCACAACACGATCACAACCGAGACCGCATGCGGGAAGTCGTTACGATTCGCACGCCCGCTCCGCGCCGCCTCGCTCTCATCGAGTCCGGAAGATTTCGTTACAACACGTGCATACTAAACATCAAAATAAAGCGTGAACTCGTACGGATGGGGTCGACGACGGAGCGGCTCGACCTCGTGGTTCAGCTTATACCAGATCCACGTGTCGACGACGTCCGAGGTGAAGACGTCTCCCCGCAAGAGGAATTCGTGGTCGTTTCGCAACGCCTCGAGCGATTCCTCGAGCGACCTCGGCGTTTCGGGAACCTCGGCGAGCTCCTCGGGTTGAAGATCGTAGATATCTTTATCAAGAGGGTCGCCGGGATCGGCCTTCGTTTGCACGCCGTCGAGCGCCGCCATCAGCATCGCCGAATAGAGCAGATACGGGTTCGCCGCGGCGTCGGGGCAGCGGTATTCGATCCTTCGCGTCATCGTTCCTGGATTGTAAATCGGGATCCGCACGATCGCGGCGCGATTGCGCCTGCTGTAAGAAAGCTTGATCGGCGCCTCGAATCCGTCGACAAGACGTTTGTAGCTGTTCGTCGTCGGGTTGGCGAGCGCGCAGAGCGCCGGAGCGTGCTTGATCAACCCGCCGATCGCGTACATCCCCGTCTCGCTCAGCCCCGCGTAGCCGTCTCCCGCGAAGATCGACGCGCCGTCACGTAATAAAGAAAAATGGGTGTGCATACCCGAACCGTTGTCGCCGTAAAGCGGCTTGGGGATGAAAGTCGCGGTTTTACCGCCGCGCCGCGCCACGTTGCGAATGATGTATTTGGCGAGCATAACCTGATCGGCGCTCTCGACGAGCGGACGCGGAGGCAGATCGATCTCGCATTGCCCCCCCGTCGCCACCTCGTGATAGTGCGCCGTCGTCGCAACCCCGCACTCCGCCATGATCTGCGCCATCTCGGTTCGAAGGTCCGCCAGGCTGTCGGTCGGCGGGCAAGGGAAATACCCCAGCCCCGATCCGGGCTTGTAGGCGAGGTTCGGTTTCTCGTCGCGCCCCCGATTCCAAGCCCCCTCGACCGAATCGACATGATAAAACGCGTGATTCCCCGTTTGCTCGAATCGAGCGTCGTCGAACACGAAAAACTCGAGCTCGGGAGCGAACAAACATTCGTCCGCCAATCCCGTGCTCTTCATGTAATGATATGCTTTTCTGGCGATATTGCGCGGATCGCGGGAATAATCCTGGTGCGTGATCGGGTCGAGGATGTTGCACACCATCGTCAGCGTCGGCCGCGCCGTGAAGGGATCGATTAAAGCCGTTTCAGGCTGGGGGACGACGAGCAAATCGGCCTCGTTGATCGCGCGCCAGCCGACGACGCTTGATCCGTCGAACCCGATCCCCTCCTCGAACGTCTCCTCGGTAAGCGTGTCGGCGGGTATCGAAAAATGCTGCCAAACGCCAGGGAAATCCATGAATCGAAGGTCGACGGTCGTCGCCTCGCGCTGCCTGATCTGCGCCAAAACCTCTTTGGGTGTCACGGACGACTTTCCTTTCGATATCCCTCGACGATCTTCCCGACGATCGCGAAACCGCCGATCCGAATTCCGCGGGCCGATCGCCGCGAGTTCGGCGACCTCGAACGTGATCGCGATCCAACCCCCCGTTCCGCGAACGCCGAAACACGCGATCCGCGCGACGATCGGGCTAAACTCTATCCGATCAAGAGCGAATCGACCAGTCGCTCGTCGCGCGATCGAAACCCCGAACGCCCAAAAAACCCGAGGAGATCTCCAAACCGATCAAACCCGACTTGATAACCTTACTGGATAAACATTTTATACTTATGTTTTAACATGTGATTGAAATTGTAATCGTTCTTCGATGCGGCGCGGCGCGGTGTTCATACACGAAGATCCCCTGCCATGTCCCCAGATCGCACCTTCCCCCGTCGATTGGAATCGAGATCGACGCGCACGTGAGAATCGAACGAACGTGCGCCGGCATGTCGTCGAGCCCCTCGTCGACATGGCGAAAAAGCGGGTCGCCGTCGGGAACGAGCCGCGCGAAAAACGCGTCGAGATCGCGCCTCACGTCCGCCGCGGCGTTCTCGCAAATAATCAAAGATGCGCTCGTATGTTTAATAAAAACCGTGCACAAACCCCGCGCGACCGCCGAACTCCGAACCGTCCGATCGACCTGATCGGTGATCTCATAAGTTCCACGACCTCGCGTCGATATCTGGATTTTTTCGGAATAATACATCTTTTTCTCAATCTACTTTGAAAATTCGGTCGAATCGAAGACCGTCCAGGGTCCCTTTTTCAGGTCGCCCAGCAAATCGCGCATCCATTCGTACTCGGGACGCTCCTTGAGAAACTCGCAAACGTGAAAATCGGGGCCGCTCGCGTGACCAAACGCGGCCCATATCTTCATGTGCTTCGCCATTTCTCCGTCGACGACCTTCGATTGAACCGTTCCCCCGGGAAAATACGGTCCCCAATCCCATTCGGGAACGCCCCGCGGCGAAACCTCGACGATCCCGCACAACGTCCTCTCGTTCGCTTCATGTTTTCCTGTGATCACGTCAAAATCGTCCGATTCCATCTCTTTGGCGATCTCGACGTCGATCTTCCCGAAACGTTCCTTGATCAACTCTGCCCACCTAGCCTTCCGCGCAAGCGGAGACGATTCCTTTTTCGTCGCGTCGAACGTCGTCTCGGTACGCGTCAATTCGTCGTCGACAGGGAAATTCGAACCGAAGTACGCGCCGTCTTTTGTACGCTTAACGATATAATGTTTCAACCCGAGCTCGAAAAGCGCGATCTCCCCCGTCTTGTCATCGCCCACCAGCCAATCGTTCGCGTAGCCCCCGTTGTTGCCCGCGAGCATGATTTTCACGAATTCGTCGATCGAAGTCGCGTATTGCATCGCCTTCCGAGCCCTCGAAAACTCGGGCTTGCCCGCGGGATCCCAACCGTTGAATTGCGTGATCGTCGTCTCGGTAATCATCATCCCCGCCGAATTGATCGCGAAATCGTCGTCGCTCACGATCACCCCCGGCAACCCGTCCATCAAAATCCGATTGCCGCGCTCGGGCTTAACGTCGAAAATAATGTTCCATCGACTTCCCGTTACATAATTCGTCCAACAATTATGCCCCATCACGATCCGTCCGTCTTTGGTCGCCTTCCCCGCCGCGATAAACGCCGAACAATTCCCGGGAGCGTGCGCCGAAGGCTTTTTCCCCTCCTTCTGATCGACCCAAGGCGCATAATAATAAGGTAATTCTTCAAGCGCGTTGAGCGCGACGAGATCCCACCGATCGGCCTTCACTCCCTGGGCGTTCAATCCCGTCACAATCCCGTCGATCTCGTCCTGATATTCGCGATCGATCCCCCTCCAAAGCATCGTCTCCGACGCTTGCCGATAAAACGACCAGTCGCGCCCCGTCGTTTTCTCCTGAAACGGTTTGATCACGCGAAGCAAATCCTCGATCTCCTTCGCGAGTAAAGACCCGTGCTGAAAGCCGATCGTCGACGGCGAACCCTCGAGATGAATAAAAATCCAACCCCCTTGTTCACGACGCTCACACGCTTTGAGACGAGCGTCGGCCCGGCCCGGAGGCTCGGCGGCTTGAACCTCGAACCGAAGGCTCGTAGCGAAAATGAACGACAACGCGGCGGTCGTGAACGAAAGCGAGCGAAAAGTCATGTCACGCCCCTCGACGATTCTTCGAGTAAAAAGGAAAACACGCCTGATCGCGATCGGGGAAAGCGTCGCGATATCGATTGTGATCAAGATCGCCCCGCCGCGAAAGAGGCGACGTCATAAGCTTGAAGTCGCGAGTAAGGCGGGATCGTGGAACGTGGAAATCTTGTTAAGGAGAGACTCACTACGCCGAGTCCGAGTTCCTCCGATCGCGCATGGCGACTATTCATCCGAATGGCGCCTATTCATCGTAATGTGATCGCTCATGCGAGCCGAAAAATCTGGTCGGAAGGGGGTGGATTCGCAACTTGGTCGTAACGTACCTTATACCGATCGATTCGGTTGTTTCTTCAACCCGATCGTGTCGGACGAACAACGCGAAAAATAAGAAAAGCCGATCGATTTATGTATACGGAAGCGACGATCGCGTAACGAGATTCCATCGCGGGTATCTGGAACAAAGGAACGATTAATGAGCGGCTAGAACAAACAAACCGAATCATAGAGCGACTCCAAATTATCATTTTTAATTCTATATATAGAATCGAGGAACGATGCGAAAACTAGCGAACGGCTCTCCTGAAACCGAGAAGCAATTAAAGTTCGATTACGGCATTGATGATCACTCGGACGTTCATCTCCCTGAAATCGTCGCACTCTATCCCGAGCTTCGGTATATGGGTTCGAAGCGTCGCCTCTTGCCGTGGATTCACGGAGTGCTCCGTTCGCTCCCTTTCGAGACCGCGGCGGATCCGTTTGTCGGAAGCGGTTGTGTCGCTTACTTGCTCAAAGCGATGGGAAAGGAGGTTTTCGCCTCGGATTTCCTGAATTTCCCCGCGGTCCTCGCCGAAGCGACGATCGCCAATAGCGAGCGAGTTCTCGACGCCGATTCGGTGAACATGCTTTTATCGCCTCGTGAGAACGGTCCTCATTTCATTGAAGAGACGTTTGAGGGAATTTTTTATACGCCGGACGACCTGAAGTTTCTCGACAGGGTTTCGGCGAATATTGAAATGTTGAATCACCCGCATCTTCGGGCGCTCGCGCGGGCCGCGCTGATTCGCTCTTGCCTGAAGAAGCAGCCTCGCGGAGTGTTCACGGTATCGGGAGATCTGTCGCATTATGACGACGGCCGACGCGATTTGCGTCTGTCGATCGAAGAGCATTTTATCGAGCAGGTCGTCGCCTTCAATCGCGTCGTTTTCGACAACGGACGTAGCCACGTCGTCGAGCGCGGCGACGTGTTCGGCTTGAAATCGAGGCCCGTCGATCTGGTTTACCTCGACCCTCCTTACGTACCGCGATCCGACGACAACTGTTATATGAAGAGGTATCACTTTCTCGAAGGGCTTTCCAACTATTGGCGAGGGGTGCGCATCATGGAGGATACGCGAGTGAAGAAGATTGAAAAACCTTATACCCCGTTCAGTTATCGCAAAAGCGCCATCGACGCGTTCGACCGTCTGTTCAGATTATATCGTGATAGCATTATTGTTTTATCTTACAGTTCGAATGGATACCCCGATCGGAATAGACTTGAAGATCTTCTCGGCCGTTACAAACCGACCGTTACCGTTTTCGAGAAGCCGCATCGTTACCATTTTGGGACTCACGGAGGAGTCGAAAGAGCCTCCGTCCAAGAATACCTGATCGTGGGGCGATGAATGGAAATCATCTCGCAAGAACTCGACGATATCCTCGAAGGTCTCCAGGAGCTGACGGTTGATTGGCGCGATGAAACGGCGAATCGAGTCGTCGAGAAACTGAGAAATCTGATTGTTAAGAAGAAATACTCAATCGATGATGTTAAATCGATTCTCGACCACGATTTCGATGAGGGTTTGCTGATTTGTCGCTTATTCCTCGCTTTATCGAAAGATAAGTTCGAATTGGAATTCAGAGCGATACGCGGATCTAAAGGAATTGGAGTCGCTTCATATCGCGCCCACCCCGAAGAATTCCTCTTCGATTTGAAATCGATAGGACTGTTGGAAGCCATGGCTTTGGAGGCAAACAGGGAAACTCACTGGAGCGATATTCTTATCGAGCGATTGAGAAGCGGGCGAGGCAGTGCTGTCGCAGGTCAGAAACGAGGTCGCGGTGTAGAGGATTTTGTGGAATCTATCGTATCAAAGGTATTCTTAGATGATTTTGAAACACGACAGACGTTCACAGGACCGCGAGGTAAGGCGAAATGCGATTTCGCGATTCCCAATAAGAAAACCGCACGGATCCTGATCGAAGCGAAGGGATATGGAGCGACAGGTTCAAAGATGACCGATGTTCTTGGCGACATCGAAAAAATCATCGCCGCGAAGCGATCCGACACGGCATTACTGTTCTTTACAGACGGCTTATCTTGGAAACAAAGAAAGAGCGATCTTCGGAAGATTATTGCATATCAGAATAACGGTGATATTACACGGATTTACACATACTCGATGGCGGAACAGTTTGAAGCCGATCTTCGTAGATTAAAGATTGAGTTCAATCTATAATATTATCGGTTATTAGATCGGAAACTAACGCCATATCTTACATTGAGTAAGATTCTATCCGATAAAAAATCCGCAAATTCATCGGGAGTTTGTGATCTACCATCTATCGATGCTCACCCTAAGACGCATACCGTTGATCGCATTGCGGACAGACCCCGGTCACGATTCGTCGGTCTTCGATACGACGATCGCGCTTGGTGGAATGCGATCATCGAGCGCGAAAGACGACGTCTCGCGAAGGAACGATCGAGCTTTTCGATGTTTTCCAGCCGAAATACTCGACCTATCTCCTGATCCGCCCTGATTTATCAATAATGTTTATGATTATATATTAAATTTGGGAGGGCGAACCTCCCGGTGAGCCGCTTTAGACCAAGCCCCCGGCGGAAGTTATTTTTTTAGTAATTATATGATAATACAATAATCTTTTTAACAATAAGGTTCGCGCTCCCGGATTATGATCCCCGGCACGATTTTGTCGCCCCCTCCGCGGATCGTCGCCGACTCTTCGCTATACTCGATACCGGCGATTCCCGACTAGCGATGTTCCACATCCATTTGTTAAAATAAATTACTTAAATAATTAAAAATAATATATCATAATACTTTATGATTAATAGAATTAAACCAATGTTCTGACGAGCCGTCATAAATCCGGGCGCGGGCCGTCGTCGCGTCGACGCACCGACTCGTTCAAAAACCGACGCGTTCCATCGGTTTTATCGAGCGGATCGAATCATACCTCATAATAATATTCTATTCTTAATTTTTATTAATATTATTATAATTAACTATATTTATGAACCAAGAATCAGCGCCAGCAGGTGCGCGACGTTTCGATGCGCCTCGACGGGATGCCGGAGCGGAAGTTCGGGGTGAAGGCGATATCGGCTGCGACGCCCGAGGCGCTCGATCTCGATATATCGGCCGTCCTTGAGATCGGTCACGATCCGCTGGACGGCTCGTTCGGTGATGCCGACTCGTTCGGCGATCTCGCGAAGCTTAACCTCGGGATCGCCGGCCAGAACGAGCAAAACGTGGGCGTGATTACTCAAAAACGTCCACGACGGTTTTCGCTCATCGGATTCGATCGGTTCGGCCGATATCCGATCGGCGCGTTCGCCTTTCGCCTCGGGATCGGATCGCTCGAGGTTCGCCTTCGTCGACTTCGTATCAACGTGTCGAGGCATCTACATCATCTCCCAGCCGCTCCCCGGTACCCGAAGAGCCGTCTCCGGTCGGTCGGGATCGAGTGCGAATATGCGAATCCAACCGTTTTCAACCAGTTGTGAAACTCCGGGCGCCGACCGCACGACTCGCTCGATTTTCTCTCGACTCGCTTCGACGACGACCTGGAGCCTCAGCGGCTCGTGAAACCAGCGGCCGTCGACGTCGCGGACCGACTGCAAGGCGAGCCCGGTTCGAAGATCTCCGCCGTTTCCCAGAACCACCCCCAAAGATCCGACACGGTTGTGGATCGCTTTATCACCCGCGCCGAAAGTCGAATTGTCGACCGTCGACGCAAAGTACTGAAGATTAATCCAAGACGCAACGACCACGGGCGCCGAGAGTATCATCGCCAAAACCGAATCGTCGTGATCGATCGACGAGTCGTACTCATGAAGAAACACTCGCCCTTTGAGATCGGCGCCCCTCGTGCGCGACCGACGAGCCGCGATGAACGCCGCGTTTCGCGAAAGCCCCCATTCGGGACGAACCTCGGACCAGTCGTTCGCTCGGCGACGCAAGATCCTCTTTAGCACGCCCGCGGGAGCGTGATCGAGCCCGAGCGATCGAGCGCGCTCGACCCGCACGTGCGCCGACGCGTCTTCCAGCCTGGAGATCAGTCGATCGAGTTCGTCGCGACGTTCGGGAGGAACGAGATTTCGATCGAGCGGACGAACGTCGTCGGTCGAAGTGTCGTGAACCGCCGGAACGAAAAGGACGTCGTCGGGGACTTTGAAACCGCGACCCGAAAGCCCCGAGCGAACTTCCGGATCGTTCAGAATCGCCGCGGCGACGCGAGCGTTGATCCCCCCCCCGTAACCTCCGCACGCTCCGCAGTGAAGACCCGACGCGTGCGGGTTGTTCGTACTGTTCCCAACATGTCCACATAACAGCACAATCCGAGCGAAACGTTCGCCGAAACCGATGTTCTTAAGAATCGACGCCGCGAGATCGAGCCGAGCCTCGCGAGGAATTCCTCGACCCTGATCGTCGGACGCCAAATCGATCGGTTCGGTCTCCTCGGCGCGATCCTCGCCGAACCCGACCGCGGCCGTGTCTTTCATAATCCGCAGGCCGTAAAGAATTCCAAGAATCTCGACGAAAGAAAATAACGACGCCGGAGCGCTCTGGATATGATTAATAATCGATTCCAAGGCTTTCCAAGGCGTATTCGCCGAGCGTTCGAGAGAGAAGCTCGGTTTGATCAAAACGGGACAGCGAGACGTCGCGTCCGATTCGGTCTTTATACCGAGGGGGACGCCGAAAAATCCGGCGAATCCAAGAGTTTCCACGTCTTCATTGCGGATTTCGAGCGCTCGACGCAACGGTTCGGAGCGGACGTCGATGCAAAAAACCGCCTGTACCTCGGGCCTTTCACGCCGAGCCTCCGCGACGGGGGGGCGGAACTCGCCGATCAATCGCCGCATAAAACCGTCTTCAAGAGCGTTTTGAAAAACGAACCGCGTCGATTCGTCTTCAACCACTCGCTCTCCCGCGCCGCGATCGTCGTCGCGATCCGCGCCCAAGACGCCGCGCGCGAGGGAGCTCCGCTTCAAGGCGATCGCCTCGCCGTTCGACCGCGTCGCGAGATCCTTCACGGCGAAGTCCATGCATAATCGGATCGCGAGCAGATCCAAAACCTCGCCGGGATCGCGCGGGTCGTTCTCCCAGGCGATTCGACGAAAATAAGAAGCCCAGCCGTAAACTCCGCCGATCAAGCGATATAAATAAGCGTCGAGATTCGGATCGCGCGAACCGAGCGGTCTGAGCGTGGAATCGATCGCGAGCTCGGGACTCTCGGGAAGGCTCTCGACGATCGATCGGAATCCGCGCAAACCCGAGATTTCGAGCGATCGATCGATCGTCGCCGATTCACGCCACGATGTGAACAAGCGAGTACCGCCGTTGAATCTCCAATATCGGCCCCCTTTGGACGCGTGAACCGAACACCATCGCGACGCCGATCGGATCAGCGTATCGTTCCAGTTTGTATCATGTTTCAGGTCGAACTCCTCGGCGAAGGTGAGACGCGATTTTTTCTCGCGGACGGGCGCGGGAGATTCCCCTTTGAGGATCCTCTCGAGCTCGAGCGCGTCGCGCCCTGCTCGACGAGCCGCCGACTCGAGTTCGGCGGCGCCGAACGCCCCCTCGGCCATCCGCTCGCGATAATAAGAAATCCGCGGCGGCAGGTCGGCGTCGAGCCCGTCGGCGACGATCCGTGCCGCCGAGTCGATCGGCCGCGCCGCGAAACCCATAAAAGGATTCACAGCCACGTAATTCCGCAAATCCCACACGGGGGGAACGCGTAAACATACGCGTACAACCTCTTGCCGCCACGATTCGACCGTCGACGCGTGATGCGAGGGATTTTTTGTTTTAAGCATGACGATTCCCCGATTTATCCAGGATCCGGGCGGGCCAAATCGAATCGACGATCCGGTCGGCGTAAGCGCCTAGGTAAAATCCATTCAGTGCGTGAACATACAAGGCACGCCCGATAACGAATCGATCGATCACGGGGGTGAGCGCGTAAAAGATCGAAAGCGCCGCGACGGCGAGCGGGGGCAAGATCGCCGCGATCCGCGACGCGAGCGAGCTTGGAATCGAACCCGCGTTCGATTGGAAAACAGGCTCAAGAAAGTTTGTGGCGATACGATTGATCGTTAACGCCAAGATCGCGAGCGCGAAGTCGGCGCCGATCGCGGCGGCGATTCGAACGATCGGGATCCGCCGGGTTCGCTCGCGATCTCTGAAAATCGCGACCCAGATTTGTCCCGCGGAGAGCGCGATGATCGCCAGGAGCGAGATTTCTCCCGGCGAATCGACCGCGAATCGGCCCGTCGTCCACGCCGCGAAAGCGAGCGCGGGTACCGCGGATAACGTTCCGATCGCGAGGAGGACGAGCGTCCGAGCGGGATCGGCCGAGGTTTTGGTTTTCGGCGTCGACCGCGGTTCTCCCGAACTCAGGAAGCTCCACGCCTTGTAACAGCCGTGCCCGATCATATGAATCGTCGCCGCCGGAAAAGCTCCCAAACCGCATTGAACCATCATGAATCCCATTTGAGAAACGGTCGACCACGCGAGCGTTCTTTTAACCTTCGACTGGGCCCACATCGCGATCATCCCGATGACAAATGTGACGGTTCCGATGAACGCGAGCAGGAGTAAAACCGAAGGAATTCGCACGATCAGCGGAGCGAATCGAAGGAGGAGCGCGCCACCCGCGTTGATCACTCCCGCGTGCATCAACGCCGAGACGGGGGTCGGCGCCTCCATCGTTTCGGGGAGCCACGTGTGAAATGGAAACTGGGCCGATTTGGTCAACGCGGCGATCGCGATCAAAAGGCCGATCCACGTCGCCGACGACGACGTTTCAGGATGCGCGACGACTGCGGCGAGAAAATCGTTGACGTCGAACGTCCCCCAATCGCGCCCTATGAGAACGAAGGCCGATAAGAGCGCCAGGTCGCCGAGCCTGCTGATCAAAAACTTCTTCCGAGCCGGCCGAATCGCCTCGGGACGATCCTCGTAGATCGTCAGCAACGCGTGCAGCCCCAAACTCGTCGACGACCAAGCCGCGAAAATCAGCGCCAAATTTGATGAACACATCAACAAATAGGCCGATCCGATCGTGAACGCCAAAAGCCGAAGGAAGCGAGTTCGTCGCGGGTTTCCTTGGAGTTGGGTCGAGGCGAAAAGAAAAACAGCGGTTCCAAGCCCCGCGACGAGGAGCGACGACAACGCGCTGAGCCGATCGATCGTCAACCCGGCGAACCGATCGGGTCGAGTCGAAATCATATGCCGAATGAGCGCCGACGCGGAAAACGCAGTCGCCGCGAACAATCCGATCGTGATCGCCGCGGCTTCCCGGCGATCCCATACGGCGTCGCTCTTGATCAATCGCTCCATTCCAATCCCCCGCAAAGTGATTCACGAAATTTATGTCGTGTATATTGTGTCGCGTATTTTGGTTCCGTCAAGCGGCGTTTTAAAATCGATGGCGAGCGATCGACTGAACTCCTTTTGAGTGAATAGGTTAGGCGTCGTCTGCGTTTTGAGATCGCCCGCGTCCGATCTTCGAAGCTCGATTGCAAACGGCGCGGGATCGACCGGCGAACGCGCGAGCCGCTCGCGATCGATGCGGTCTCTTTCAGTAGGAACACGATTGTTTGGAGACATCCAACACAAGGCGCGTCTTGTCTATTACTATGAAATTTTAATTATCTCTGTATTTACTTCTAGGTGTAGCCTTTCGCTTTTCGGAACAGGAATCGGCTCATCCGGAACCCGCTGTCTATGGCGTCGCCGATGGAAAAGTGATCGGGACTTATTTCGAATAGGAATTCCAAAATCACTTGGAATCGTGTGACATTCACGCTCCCGGCGATTCCGCCCTCGGCGTCGATTTTCCAGGTCTTTCGGTAGATATGAAGGTTACGAGCATTCGGCGACCACGGTCGTCCCGTCTTTTCATGACCGCCCGGCGGAATATTTTCAGACTTGTTTACTTTATAATCCTTTTCGTTGATGATAAGTTCGATCAACCCGAAAACCGCTCCGTGATTCCAGGTGTTAAGCACATTATTAAATATGTGTTTATAAAACAAAATATAGTTATATAGTTAATTTAAATAAAATATAATATAGAATAACGATGACGAGGACGACCCGGCGGGGTTTATGCGAGATAAGATGCGGCCCGCGGATGAAATCGAAGTACGTCGCATCGCTCAAAAGTGAATGTCTTCACCTCCCGAACAAGGACTTCCAACCTCATCGAACGCTTTGTGACGGCGGCTTCAATGTGGTAGAGTCGGATCTCAAGCGGGTTCGGTTCCAGGCGTCGTCAGGATACGCTAGTTTATGGCTTCTGAAAAATTCGGCTCTCAGTCCGATGAATTCGGAGATTTCCAAACGCCTGGAATATTGGCCGAACGGGTCTGTACGCTATTGGCCGATACCGGATATCAACCGACCTCCCTGCTCGAACCCACATGCGGAGTGGGAAATTTCTTGATCGCCGCTTTGGATCGATTTCCGCTGGTGAATTTCGGATTGGGTCTTGATATCAACGAGGAATATTTGCAGAGAGTCGATGAGAGGATATCCGCCAAATCCTATGACCAAAAAGTCAAATTGTTGCATGAGAACTTTTTTCATGTAGATTGGTCCCATCTACTCCTCAAGTTGACGGAACCGATCCTTGTCGTCGGAAACCCTCCCTGGGTGACGAATTCGACTCTGGGATCCCTGGGAAGCGCCAACCTTCCGAAGAAATCGAACTTTCAGAAACTTAACGGACTTGAAGCGATCACGGGAAAAAGCAATTTTGATATCTCAGAATGGATGATTGTTAAATTGCTTGAACTTCTGAACGGTCGTCAAGCGATCGTCGCCATGCTGTGTAAGACCGCGGTCGCTCGCAAGGTTCTCACGCACGCTTGGAAGAATGATTTTAGTATCTCCGATTCCCGGATTCATCCGATCGACGCCTCGGAATATTTCGGAGCCGCGGTCGACGCTTGCCTGTTGGTGTGCCGTCTATCTAGAACGGGCCGGAACAAGAATTGCGGAATCTATCGCGATCTCGGACATTCCGACGTTTCATCAACCTTCGGTTATCACGACGGTCTGCTCATCTCGGATATCGCGGCTTATGAAAGATGGAAGCATCTATCGGGCAAAGAGATCTACAAGTGGCGATCCGGAGTTAAACATGATTGTTCAAAGGTCATGGAATTGCGGAAAGAAGGGGAACGGTATCGAAACGGCCTTGACGGCCTCGTGGAATTGGAGGATGATTATGTTTTCCCTATGTTAAAAAGCTCGGAAATCACCTACGGTCGAAGCAAAACCCCCACGCGTTGGATGCTTTTAACACAAAAGGCGGTCGGCGACGAAACGTCGGTTATCGGTATAATCGCACCAAAAACATGGCGATATCTCCTCGATCAGTCACATTTATTAGATCGACGCGCCAGTTCGATCTATCGAAATCGTCCCCGTTTTTCGATATTCGGTGTCGGTGATTACACCTTCGCCCCGTGGAAAGTCGCTATATCGGGTTTTTATAAACAATGGAATTTCGCGACCGTGGGCCCGTACGAAGGAAAGTCCGTCGTTCTCGACGACACTTCGTATTTTCTCGCCTGCGAATCCGAGCAAGAGGCTCGATTTATCGCGGGATTGCTCAATTCATCCCCCGCTCGAGAGTTCTACTCGTCCTTCATCTTTTGGGACTCGAAACGACCTATAACCATCGATACGTTAAGTAAACTTGATCTATCTTTGTTGTCGGCCGAACTTGGTTGCACGGCGGAATTTGATCGATTTCGAGCTCAGAAAAGAAAAAATCCATCGTACAGGCAAACGGAGTTATTTTGAACGTTTTTCCACAAGTCCGCATTCATCAGCCAAATCAACTAACGCGGCGGCGCCGCAATCCTACCAAAGCCGACGAGCGAGCGAGGGTCTTCTAATTATAACGTGAAAACTTTCGATTGATCATTTGATCGACCCCTCGCTTGCGCTTCGGGTCGGTATAATCTCCACTTCCGTTCGCTCAAAAGATGTGCGCACCGCGCGTAGAAGTTACAGACGAAGATTCTACTACCGCGATCAAGATGTCTTTGACATGAAATCTCGTAGAGTGAAGACCGCGGAAGTTTTAAATCGCGACGATCATCTCGTTTTCGGTTCGGGCGAAGAATCCTCCGGGGCTGCTCCGGATCGGTTTTCGCATCGGAAACCGTCGGCAGTTATCGAGCCGATTTGACGCCGAGACGCCCGAACGTTACACTGCTCTCCGGGTCGCGGTACGTCGCGACGTTATCGAGCTTGATCAAAAACGTTTAGCAAGGCCGCCCCGAGCATTTCGCCTTGGGGAGATCGGCTGGAAGAGTTTGGTTTGCGCAAAGGGGCTATCACGTGGCGGTTGTCGTCAAAGAGCTGATCGACGCGGGGGTTCACTTCGGGCATCGCGCCAGTCGTTGGAATCCGAAGATGAAGCCGTACATTTACGGTAAACGGAATCTGATCCACATCATCGACCTGAAAGAAACCGTCCGCGGGCTGCTCCGCGCGACCAAGTATTTCCAGCGGATCGCGATGCAAGGGGGCCTTGTGCTGTTTGTAGGCACCAAACGACAGGCCGCCGATACGATTATCGAGGAATGCCGCAAAGCCGCGATGCCGTATGTCACCGAGCGCTGGCTCGGGGGAACGCTGACGAACTTCCGCACGATTCGGAGCCGGCTCGAACGGCTTGAAGAGCTCGAGCAGATCCTCGACGGCGAGCAGGCGCTCAGCTATTCCAAGAAGATGATTTCAACCTTAACGCGTGAGCGCGTGAAGATTGATCGCAACCTCGCGGGCATTCGCCATATGACGCGGCTTCCCGAGGCGCTTTTGGTCGTCGATCCGCGGCGCGAGCACATCGCGGTGAAAGAGGCGCGAAAGCTCGGAATCAAGGTCGTGGCGATCATGGACACCGATTGCGACCCCGATCTCGTCGACCTGCCGATTCCCGGAAACGACGACAGCATGCGGTCGATCGAGTTGATCATCCGTCACCTGTGCGACGCGATCATTCAGGGGAAGGCCGCGGCGCCGATCGAACCGGCGCGGGATACCACGCCTCCGGTGCGGGGCGATCGTCGCGGCGATCGGAGACGCCCCCAGCCGAAGCCCGAAGACGGGTCGGCGATTTCGACGACGGTCGCGGCCGAGCCCGCGAGCGAACCGCAAGCCGAGCCCGTCGGCGCGGCGGTCGATCATTCGGGCGAACACGCGAACGACGTCGCGACGACCGAAGGTCACCACGAGCCGGCCGCGACCGAAGGGTCTTGAACCGATTCCTGACGTATTTATTTGAACAACAACAATTATGTTCGAGCGTTCTCGGCTCACGAGGGTTGTAAGCCTCGCGCGCCGGGGGCGTTCGTCGACGACGAGCCGCGAACATCTTGGAACGTGGGATTGACATAGGAGCGGATCATTATGGCGGAGATCAGCGCGAAAGAAGTGAACGAGCTGCGCAAGGCGACCGGGCTGGGGCTGATGGAATGCAAGGCGTTGCTCAAGGAATCGGCCGGCGACATGAAAAAGGCGATCACGCTCGCCAAAGAGCGCGGCGTTAAGAACGCCGAGAAGCGTTCGGGTCGAGCCGCCAACGCGGGACGAATCGAGTGCTACATTCATCATGACGGCAAATCGGGGGCGATGATCGAGCTCAATTGCGAGACCGATTTCGTCGCCCGCAACGAGGAATTCCGCAAGCTCGCCAAGGATCTCGCGGTTCAGGTGACCGCGGCGCGACCGATCGCGGTTTCGAGCGACGACATCGATCCCGCGACCGTCGCCGAGCAAAAGCGGATCTTCGAAACCCAGGTGGCCGACAAGCCCGAGAACGTGCGCGAGAAGATCGCCGAGGGGAAGCTCAAAGCGTGGTTCGCCGAGGTCGCGCTCCTCGATCAACAGTTCGTGAAGGATTCGTCCAAAACCGTTCGCGACCTGATCATCGAGGTCAACGCGCGCACGGGTGAAAACGTTTCGATCGCTCGATTCTCTCGGTTCGTCGTGGGAGAATCTCCCGCGGACGAATCGTGAACCGCTCGACGATCGATGATTGACGATTGACGATGAATCGTGGCGGTTTCGCTTTCGCATATATACCAGCGTGGATTGGTATCGACGCGGGTCGCGTTCCGCCGCTTTTCGCTCGCCTGATGAACCGAGGCTCGGCCGAGGAATGAACCACAATGGATAGCGCCGCGGGCGGTTATGGAGTTCCCATTTTTCGACGTGTTTTGTTGAAGCTTTCGGGAGAAAGTTTTTGCAGACCGGGCGAGGGGGGGATAAACGTCGACGAGGTGAGCCGGATCGCTCGGCAAGCGGCGCGGGTCGCGGAGCGCGGCGTCGAGTTGGCGATCGTCGTCGGCGGCGGGAACATCCTCCGGGGCGCGGCGCTTTCGCGCGGCGGCCACATCATTCAAGAGGCGACCGCGCATTACATGGGGATGACCGCGACGGTCATCAACGGGTTGGCGCTCCAAGACGCACTCGAAAGCATGGGACGCGAGACAAGGCTATTGACGACGATCCGGATGGAGGAGGTCGCCGAGCCGTTCATCAGGCGGAGGGCGCTGGCGCATCTGGCGCGGGGTCGGGTTGTCGTACTGGCGTCGGGGACAGGAAGTCCGTTCGTCACGACCGACACCGCCGCGGCGCTCCGCGGCAAAGAACTCGGCGCCGAGGTGCTGATGAAGGCGACCCGCGTCGACGGCGTTTATTCGGCCGATCCCGAAAAAAACCCCCACGCCGTCCGGTACGAGCACCTCACCTACGAACAGGTGCTGCGCGATGAATTGAAAGTGATGGATATGACGGCGATCGGCATGTGCATGGATAATAGCCTGCCGATTCTGGTGTTCAACTTCAAGAAGGAGGGGAACATCGAGAGGGCGATCGCGGGAGAGCCGATCGGCACCTGGGTGAGCAATCAGCCGAGGCCGGGACCGGCGCGGGGCGATTAAAGCCGCGTCGGCGCTGGCGAGAGCGAAATCGCGATTGAACCCGCGACACACCCGACGCATAATGCGGTTTAAGGGATTGCGCCGCGCGGGTCGAGCGTCGACGACGATCGGCGCGGGATCGTTGAAGCAAACGGTAGTGAACAACCCAGGTGAGGCGGAGGCGTCATGAGCATCGAGGAAATCGTATTGGAAGCCGAGGACCGGATGGAGAAGACGGTCCATCTCCTCGACGACCAGCTCCGAGGGGTACGCACCGGTCGCGCCTCGACGGGACTCGTCGAATCGATTCGCGTCGATTATTACGGATCGCCGACGCCGCTTAAACAAATGGCGAATCTCAGCACGCCCGAACCCCAACAGATCTTGATCCGACCGTTCGACCCGACGGTTATCGGAGCGATCGTGAAGGCGATCCAGGCGAGCGATCTGGGTTTAACGCCGAATTCGGACAACAAGGTCGTTCGGCTCAACGTTCCGGCGCTTTCGATGGAGCAGCGGAAGAAGCTCGTCGGTCGCGTGAAGGAGCTCGCCGAGGAGGCTCGCGTATCGCTGCGCAACATCAGGCGCGACGCGAACAAGCAGGCCGAGACCGAACAGACCGATAAGATCCTGACCGAGGACGAACTCGAAACGTGCAAGGAAGAGATTCAATCGCTGATCAAGCGATTCGAGGCCAAGGTGAACGACCGCGCCGAGAAGAAATCGGCCGAGATCCTCGAGCAATAAGCGGGATCGGAACGTCGCGCGTTTCGCGACTTATTGATATTTGTAACGATTTGGGAGGGCGAACCTCTTTAGGAGGGCGAATATCTTTGGGATCGCGAACCTCTTTGGGAGGGCGAACCTCCCGGTGAGCCGTTTTTTTATCATTTCATGTGTTTGGATCGGAGATATCACGACGCGTCAAACATTCCAGGAGGGCGAACCTGTTTGGGATCGCGAACCTCTTTGGGAGGGCGAACCTCTTTGGGAGGGCGAACCTCCCGGTGAGCCGTTTTTTATCATTTTTGGGAGGGCGAACCTCCCGGTGAGCCGTTTTTTATCATTTTTGGGAGGGCGAACCTCCCGGTGAGCCGTTTTTTATCATTTCATGTGTTTGGATCGGAGATATCACGACGCGTCAAACATTTCAGGAGGGCGAACCTGTTTGGGATCGCGAACCTCTTTGGGAGGGCGAACCTCCCGGTGAGCCGTTTTTTATCATTTTTGGAAGGGCGAACCTCACGGTGAGCCATTTTTTTATCATTTCATGTGTTTGGATCGGAGATATCACGTCGGGGTGAACATTCCCGGAGGGCGAACCTGTTTGGGATCGCGAACCTCTTTGGGAGGGCGAACCTCCCGGTGAGCCGCCTTTATCATAACATGTGTTTGTGTTTTTGTGTGTATCTTCGACGCATCGTGGGCAAATCTTTTTACATAGAATTTAGAGATTATACTACTCCGAGGCGCAATCGAGAGTCTTATCAATTGATCAAACGATAAGTTTCATGATATTAACAGAAGACCCTCGCTAGCGCATCGGGTTGGTATGATTGCGGTTTCGCCGCGTTAGGATTGGCGATATCCCGTAGGGGCGAACCTCTCGATGATCCGATTATCAATAACAGAATTGCAGATTTCAGAAAAGAGGCTCACCAGGAGGTTCGCCCTCCCAAAAACCGGTTCGACATAACAAACCCGTTCGACATCACAAACCGGTTCGCCGACTCAAACCGGTTCGACATACCACAAGAGCGAGTCTTTGCGAAATTCAAAGATATTCAGATGCGGCTCACCAGGAGGTTCGCCCTCCCAAAATCCGGTTCGACATCACAAACCCGTTCGACATCACAAACCGGTTCGCCGACTCAAACCGGTTCGACATACCACAAGAGCGCGTCTTTGCAAAATTCAAATATATTCAGATGCGGCTCACCAGGAGGTTCGCCCTCCCAAAATCCGGTTCGACATAACAAACCCGATCGACATCACAAACCGGTTCGCCGACTCAAACCGGTTCGCCGACTCAAACCGGTTCGACATAACAAAATACGAACGACTCCGCGCGCATCCCGTCACACCCCGACCGGCTTGGGCGCGGCGGGCTTGCTCGCGGCCGCGGCGGGCGCGGCTGGAGGGGTAAGACCCTTCTGGAGCCGTTGCTGCTTCTTCTTGGCCACCTTGTTTCGCTCGGCGATCTCCTCGTCGCTCTCCCAGGCCTGCGGATGCGTTTTCGAATAATACTCGCTCGAAACCAGCAAATCTTGCAGGCCGTAAACGTGCGTCTGATGACGCTCGTAATTCGACAATTCAAAATTCTGATCCATCTTGATCGCGTCGAACGGACAGTATTCCGAACAAAGCCCGCAGTTCATGCAGACATCCATATCGATAAAGAACTCGCGAGGCTGGGGATACGGCTCGCCGTGGTGCGTCTCGGCCTTCGACATCCAGATGCATTGCGGCGGGCACACCTTGGCGCAAATGTTGCAGCAAGTGCACCGGACGTACCCGTCTTCCTGGTCGTAAATCAAGACGGGTAAAACGCGAAACCGCTCGTAAACGGGAAGCCGTTCGTCGGGATATTCGACCGTGAAAACCCCCGCGGTCTTGGCGTCCTGCGTAACGGTCGGAGGCTTCTCGCCGTTACGGTCGAAGAAATCGAACCAAAACGTTCCCCCGCCGCGCCGTTTCAAACCACGCCCGGCGCGAATATCAACCCAGAACGTCAGCAAGAACCGCCGTAGCGTGATCAAATGCCCGCGAATCAGATGTTGACCGATGTCCATGTCTTCTCCAACCGTCGTTTCAATGGGAACGAATTCACCCGATGAACCCGGGACCGCACGCCCAATTCTTATCGATTCGCCTCGTCTCGCATCGCCGCGGGGGGAAATCGGCCCGATCTCGCGGGCCGTTCGACGAATCCGTCTCTCTTTTCATCAACGATCGACTTCGCCCAACACGATGTCGAGACTTCCAAGAATGCCGACGACGTCGGCGACGGTGTGCCCAAGGCACATCCGTTCGAGCGCCGTCAGGTTGATGAAGCTCGGACTCCGCACGTGATACCGATACGCCGTCGAAGAACCGTCGGCCACCACATAATAACCGAGCTCCCCCTTGGGATTCTCAACCCTCGAATAAGCCTCTCCCGCGGGAACTTTGATCTGATAGCTCTTCTTGCCGGGAAGAATCGGCCCGTCGGGAAGATCGCGCAAAGCTTGTTTAAGAATCTTCACGCTTTCACGCATCTCGACCAATCGCACGTAATACCGATCGTACAGGTCTCCCTTCGACCCGGTGATCACGTTGAAATCGAACCGATCGTAAATCGAATAAGGAGCGGCTCGACGCACGTCGTAAGCGACCCCCGAGGCCCGCAAAACGGGACCCGCGGTCGAATAATTGATCGCATCCTCGCGTGAGAGGACGCCGATCCCGCGGCATCGATCCATCACGATCTCGTTGCGCGAAAGGTAATGATCGAGTTCGTCGATCTTGCCGTCGAGGCGATCGAAGACGATCCCGTGACACCGCTCGACCCAGCCCGGAGGAAGATCGAACGCGACTCCGCCGAAGCGGAAGTAATTGCACATCATTCGACTTCCCGCGGCCCACTCGAAGAGGTCGAGAATCAACTCGCGTTCCTCGATCGCATACAGCGCCGGGGTGAAAAACGCCCCCAGGTCGTTGAGCAGGAAGCCGATCGACCACATATGGCTGGCGATCCGGGTGAGCTCGGCCATGATCACGCGGATGTACTCGGCGCGCTCGGGGGGCTTGGCGTCGTCACCCATCAATTGCTCGACCGCGAGCGCGTAACCGAAGTTGTTCCCCATGCTCGTTAAATAATCGAGCCGATCGGTGAACGGGAAATTCATCAAAAACGTGTTTCGCTCGCCGATCTTCTCATGATTGCGATGCATGTACCCCATGACGGGCTTGAGCCCGACGATCGTCTCGCCGTCGACTCGCAAATTCATCCGGAACACGCCGTGCGTACTCGGGTGCTGGGGCCCCATGCTGATGATGAACTGATCGGTGTCGAGTTCGCTGATCTCGACCCCCGACGGGAGGAAATTTTTCCCCTTGGTGTCGTCGGCCGCGACGAGCGATTTCCAATCGTTATAATCTTTGGGAACCTTGAGATTCGTTCCGTAAGGATTGATCTCCTCGGCGCGAAAATGCCGGCCGTCCTCCACGCGACTATCAAAAACCTTGGTAGGGCCTTCGTAATAAGGCTCGAGAAAATCTTTCCGCAACGGAAAATACGCGTAGCCGTCCCACATCAAGATACGTTTGAGTTCGGGATGTCCAGTGAACTGGATTCCCATCATATCGTAAACTTCTCGTTCCTGGAAATCGGCGCCGCGCCAGATCGAGACGACCGACGGGAGCTCGCCTTGTCCCTCGGCCTCGTTCACGCGAACGCGCAGCTCGATCACCTTGCCGGGATCGATCGTGCTGTCGAGCTGATAATTGACCTCGATGCAATCCTCGTAATGAACGCTTTGGAGGCTGGCGAGATAATCGTAGCGAATCACGTTCTCATCGCGGAGATAAAGGCAGACGTCGATCAGTTTGGCCGCGGGGATCAAGAGCCCCGCCTGAACGATCGTCGAAGTTCCGCCGCCGAATTTTTGGTCGAGCCGATCGGAAAGCTGTTTAAGGCCTTCGTCTCCCAGCCAGACGAGGGTCGGTTTGGCCTCGGCCTTTTTGGGTTTTTTCGCTCCCGGTTTGGCGGCGGGTTTCGCCGCGGGTTCGGCGGGCGCCGCGGCGGGCTCGCCGTCGGTCGCGGTCGCGGCTTGCGATTTGGCTCGAATCAGATCGATTTTGCTCGGCGCCTTGGGCGCCGCGGCCGCGGGAGCGGCCGACGATTCGACCGCGGCGACCTCGGGTTGAGGAGCGGGGATCTTGGGGGGCTTGGGCAGATTCGCCTCGTGCGCCTCCATCAAACCCATCGCGGTCTTCTCGGCGGTCGCCTCGAGCAGGCGAAGGTCGATCAGATCGGGGCCGAGGACGGGAACGGGAACCTCTCGATCGAGCGCCTCCTGATACCACGGAGTGCGCATTTCTTTCTCGCGACCGGGGAGCAAAAGCGACCCCTTCTCGCCGTCGATCTTCTTTTGCAGCATGATCACGCCGTTGAGCAAAGCCTGCGGCGTGGGAGGACAGCCCGGAATGTAAACATCAACAGGCAGGTACTTGTCGATTCCGGATACGACGTTATACCCTTCTTTGAAAGGACCGCCGCCGGTGGCGCACGCGCCCATCGAAATTACATATTTGGGCTCGGGCATCTGATCGTAAAGGCGGGCGATCATCGGCATCATCGTTTTGGTGACGGTGCCCGAAACGATCATGACGTCGGCCTGACGGGGCGACCCGCGGAAGACCTCGGCGCCGAACCGCGCGATGTCGAACCGGCTCGACGCGGTGCAGATCATCTCGATCGCGCAACACGCGAGGCCGAATCCCAGCGGCCACAAGCTCGACCGACGACCCCAATTGTAGAAGGTGTCGATCATATCAAGAAACTTAGGCCAATTTGTCACCAGGACGTGCTGTTCGAGCTCTTTTTGAAGCACGGGATCGATTGTCGTGCTCCACTCCGGACGATAGATCGACGCTGTCGTCATGGCTCTCGGTTCTGGTAAGGGGAATGGGCGAATCAATTCCAGAAGGTCGGCGACGGCCGGGGGGTCGGTCGACTAGACCGAGGGGTCCGCTCCACCTCACGTCGCTTATCCTAATAAGGTCTTTCGCTCGGTTCCAGTGGTCGGTCGCGCCGATCGACCGAAAAAACGAAAATCGGCGTCGTTCTCCGCGATTCTCGCTCCGCTCGGCTCGCGGCCGATTCGACGATTCCAAGGCGATTTCGCGCGTTTCGGCGTCGTTTTTCTCGATCAAATCGCGCCGCGCCTTTCCGCCGACGACCGCGGGGCACATAATAAAGATCATGGATAAACCCCGCCTCCAAATGACCGTCACGGGTATGCTGGGATTGGTCGCGTGCGTCGCGGTCAATCTTTGGCTGTTTCGTCTCGGCCCGCTCCTGGGAATCCTCGGCTTAAACGTCACCAAACATGTAGTTATTGCTTATCTTTGTCACGTCGTCGGGGTCGACAAACAAAAACCGAAGCCGGGCGCGATCGCCTCGACTCCGCCGAATTGAAACCGCCTGCGACTCCGCTCGCCGATCGACGAACCGGTCGATCGCGGCTCGACCGTTTTGCTTTCGAGTCGATCGCGAAGCGAACGATCGCAAGCGTTGATTTCGGTGAGCGCGGCGAGCCTCGCGGCGATTGAAATCGACGTGGAAACCGTTCCTCACTTCGCGTCGGCGTTGTAATTAATCAACAAATCGGCGAATTTGTCTTTCGAGCGGCGATCGAACGTAGGAAACTTGGGACGTGACGCGGTATCATCCGACTCGTTCGCGGTCGTCGCGCCGCGGGTCGAATCGATCGCGATCCGCTCTCCGGGTTTAGGTGAACCTATGTTCGTCGCCCGTCGTGAACCTCGTCGCCGCCTTTCGTTTCCGGCCACGCTCGTTCCGATCGACGTTCGCGGGGGATGTGCGCGGGACGACCGTCGCGACGAGAAAACGACCGCGATCGTCCTCGACATTAGTTCGAAAGGGATGGGCTTACTGGCCTCGGCGCGTTTCGAGCGGGGCGAAACGATCGTGATCTCGATCGACGAGCGGCACGGGCCGAATCGTCGCAGGGTGACGAGCCGACGCGGCGTGATCGTCGACGTGGTTGAAGAACCGTCGGGCTTTCGACTGGGAATCTCGTTTGAAAAAGCCGTGGAAGGGTGACGAGCCGACGCGGCGTGATCGTCGACGTGGTTGAAGAACCGTCGGGCTTTCGACTGGGAATCTCGTTTGAAAAAGCCGTGGAAGCGCCTTCGATCGTCTTTCGAGGCGTCGGTCGCGCGGGCGCCGCGAATATGGCCCGGATCGACCCAGCGTGGGGAACGGAAACGCCTGAAATGCCAAGTCCAACCCGCAACGTATCGTCCGCTCGCCCGACCCCGCCCGATCTCTTTCAGATCGAACGGAAACGCTTGCGTCATTTCCCTTTGTTTCAGGCGGTGACGATCGTCGGAATCGCGCTCGATCAGATCACCAAGGCGTCGTTCCTGAGGGCGTTTCGCGCCGCCCTGCCCCACTCGGAATGGCTGCCGAGGTTCCTCACGCGAACTCCGCTACGGAACTCGGGGGCGCTCGGCGGAGTTCATCCCGCGGCGTCGTGGACGAATTACACGAACATTATCATATGTCTTTTATTAACCTCGATGGCGGCGCGGATCGCCTACGACAACCGCAAGCGATGGCGCCGCGCCGACGCCCTGGGCTGGGGGCTATTTCTCGCCGGAACCGCTGGAAATCTGATCGATCGCATTTACCTCGGTTACGTGCGCGATTTCATCAGAATCACCGCGGGGGTCGACTGGTACTTGAACCTCGCCGACCTGATGGCGGTTTGCGGCGTGCTGACGCTGATCGTCGCCAAGGGGCGGTTCCGGCGGAGTTTCCGACCTCTCGATTAATCCATTATTTCGAAAGATCTTTGATTTTGATATTTCGGAATTCGACGACGTCGGAATGCGATTGAAGGCCGATGTAGCCGCGATCGCGTTTGATACCCGGGTGTTGGGCCGCTGCGTCGGCGTGATCGGTCAGATCGGCGTCGACGATCACGGTTCCGTTGAGCGTCACTTTGATTTTCGGTCCCTTCGCCTCGATCGCGATCGAATTCCACTCGCCCGGCTTTTTGGTGTGTCCGCGTTTGGCGGCGACGACTCCGTAAATCGAACCGGTATATTGAAACAGTTTCAAATTTTTATATTGTGCGTCGTCGTCGTCGAGGAGTTGAATTTCCATCCCGGTGTAGGCGGGATCGCCCGATCGCGGCGACCGAATAAAAACGCCCGAGTTTCCGCCGGGTCGCGTCCGATATTCGAGTTGGACGATGAAATCGGCGTACTCGCCGTTTGTGCTTAGCCAACCTCCGCCTTCCCCCTGGGTGACGAGCAAGCCGTCCTGGACTTTCCAGTTGCCCGACTTTCCGGCGACGGGGGTCCAACCCTCGGTCGTCTTGCCGTCGAAGAGCGAGACGAACGCGTCGGCCGCGGCCAAAGCGGTGGAAAGGCAAATCGTAACGGCCAGGGCGAGCGTTCCGGCCCGGTGAAACAGGGACGAGCGAATCGAACGAACGCTAGGTAATTTCATGATGAACCTCGTTGCGAAAGTTTAAGGAAGGATCGCGTGGGGATGACCGAATCGTCGCCCAGGCGTGCTGAAACCCGCGGGTCGCGCGGGAATCCGGGTTCGCGCGGCGGCGACGGAACGTTAGGATACCCGCGCGTCGGGTCCAAAGTCGACGAAGCACCCCGAATTGTCGGCGACTCGTCGCTCAGCCCTCCCTCATCCCGGCCGTGAAAAGGAATTCACGCATGACGCTCAAGGAACGAGGCTCGCTGTTGCTGGTCGAGGATGAGCGCGTTCTCCGCGGTCTCGTGGCGCGTTTCTTGCGCGAAGAGGGCTTCGCGGTCGTTGAAGCCGCGGACGGCCCCGAAGGGGTCGACCGGTTCGTCGATTCGGGTCCATTCGACCTCGTGTTGCTCGATCTCAACCTTCCAGGTTTTTCGGGGGTCGAGGTTTGCCGGAGAATCAAACGGCTCGAATCGAATCAAAAAGTACTTATTTGTAGCGCCGCGATCATTCCCGGGCTCGAATCGGCGCTCGTCGAGATCGGCGTCGATCGCGACGATTTCCTCACGAAACCGTATCACCCCGATGAACTCCTGGCGCGGGTCGACGCCAAGACCGCGGAAGCGACCGCGGCGCTCGCGACTTCTTCGAGCCGGATCGGGCGTTGAATTCCAAGCGGTTCGACCGATCACCGACTTTGCGAAGAGATTGTGTCGACGATTTCGATGAATGTTTAAACGTCGTCCCGATTCGATCTTCGCGGCGATTCGATTCGATCGACTCATATTTTTTAATTAGGATTATTATTGACATTAAATCATTTTATGGATTTAGCGGTATGAATCGGCCGCGAACCGCACTGGCGAAGCGGTCGGTCGTCGATTAAGCTTTAAGATCATTGGAACGGGCGGGATGCGCGATTTCCGTTGGGGTTTCGTTTCGAATATCGATACGCCGGTCGAGCGGCCCATCCGTTCGGGGTCGGCTTTCCGAGTAAGGACTTGAACTTATGGCAGGCAAACCACGTAATCGCATGGAGTTGCGTCGTCAGTACGAGGCGGCGGAGCCGCTCGATCCGATGGAGGACGAGGCCGACGACACGTTCGAGGGGGTCGGCGACGACGACGACGAAGGCGAGCCTCGAGCGAAGAAGAAACCGAAGGCGGCGAAAGCGAAGGCGGTGAAAGCGCCCAAGGCGGCGAAGGCGCCTCGCGCTTCGAAATCGGCCAAGCCTTCGGCGCGGATGAGGATCGTCTGGGCGGTCGTCAACGACGCGTTCAAGACGATCGCGACGTTTGAATTCACGCAAAAAGACGCGGCTCTCGCCAAAGCCGAGGAGATGATGCAGAAGGGGAAGGGAACGCACTTCGTTCAGAAGGTGAAGGAGCCGATGCCCGACGACGCTCCAGGCCTCGGCGCGTCGATTCCGCGTTCGTCGGTCGTCGCTCCCAAGGAGGTCGCCAAGGCGGTCCCGCTGAAGCCGCGCGAAGCCGACCTTGAAGACGAAGCCGAAGATATCGACGACGACGACGACGATTTCGGCGATATGGACGACGACGACGAATGAAGCCGGTTCCAGGTACCAACCGTTCGCGAAGCGAAAAAAATGGGCGCACGAGGATTCGAACCTCGGACCTCACCCTTATCAGGGGTGCGCTCTAGCCGACTGAGCTATGCGCCCCGCGAACGAGACTATAATAACCGAGCCTTTCGCCGCGTCAACGGTTCGGTCGGCCGGCGACGAAAATTCGTCGATTTCCCGCGGGCGATCGAAGTTTCGCATATGCATTAAGGATCATAAATCGATCGCCTGAACGACTCCCGCCGAGCGACCGAACGGGAGTCGTATGATCAAGAACTCGTATCCGAATATCAAGCGAGCCTCTATGCTTGTCGGCGTGGATTTCGGCGATGAACGGATCGACATCGAAACCTCGGGCGCCGAGGTTCTCGGCGTTTGGACGGGACCCGAGCGCGTTCCCAGAGAAATGATCGCCGATCAGATACGCTCGGGGCTCGACGATCCGCGGGGATATCCGGCGCTCAAACTCGCGGTCGTACCGGGAGATCGCGTCGCTCTCGCGGTCGATCATCGCCTCGGCGAGGTGAGCGATTTTCTCGCGGAGATCGTCCGAATCCTCAAGCGCGCGGGGGTCGAACCCGCGTCGATCCGCGTCGTCGTTCCGGCGCAGCCTCGATTTTCGATCGAAGAGATCAAGGCGAGCGGGATCGTGCTCGAAATCCACGACCCCGACGACCCCTCGACCCTCGCCTACCTCGCGAGCACCGAGCAAGGTCGACGGATTTATCTCAATAAATCGCTCGTCGACGCCGATTTCACGATGGCGATCGGCGCCGTCTCGCACGACGCGATCTTCGGCTTGAAAGGCCCCTGGAGCGTTCTCTTTCCAGGCCTCAGCGATCGCGAAACCATCCGTTCGTTCGCGGCTCATGCGCGCGAACACGAACACGATCTCGCCGAACCCGGACGCGAACTCGTCGAATCGTTCGAGGTCGGCAAATTACTCGGTTGTTATCTTCATATGGGAATTGTCGAGGGGATCGCAGGCCCCGCTCGAGTGCTCGTCGGCGATTGCGCGTCGGTCCACGCGAGCGGATCGCAAGCCTTCGACGCCGCCTGGACCTTTCGCATCGCCGAACCCGCCGAAATCGTCGTCGCGGGAATCGGCGGCGTCGACGAGCCGAATCGAAACCGTCGCGATCCGGCGGGAATCGCCGAATTCGCCGACGCTCTCGACTCGGCGCGGCGCATCGTCCGACGCGGCGGTCGTATCGTTATCCTCTCGCATGTCAATGGACCGATCGGACCCGCGGTCCAAAAACTCGTCGAGATGGGGGACGACCGATCGAGAACGAAGCTCGCTCGCGAACACGCCGATCTCGTCGATTTCATCGAGGCGAGAAAAATCGCCGCGGCGCTCGCCTGGGCCGATGTCTTCGTCTTCTCGCGGCTCGATCACGACCTCCTCGACGATCTCTCGATCATCCCGCTCGATAAACCCGAGCAGGCTCGAAAACTCGTCGCCGCGAGCCGGACTTGCGCCTTCCTCGGCCGCGCCGAACGCACCCGCGGCGAAATCTCGCTCACCTGAACAACAAGATTCCTTGATTGACTGAAATCTTATGATCGGCATCGCCACCATGAACACCGATTCCTTGATTCGTCGCCTCGATCGTTCCGCGGACCGCGCACGGCTCGAGATCGCCGGGAAAGATCGCGCGGCGTTTCTCCACAACCTCGCCACCAACGAGGTCAAAAAACTCGCGCCGGGAACGGGACGCGAGGCGTTCGTCACGACGATCCAGGGGAAAACGCTCGCGTACATCCAACTGCACGTCGCCCCCGACTCGATCCTCGTCCGAACCGATCGCGGATCGCTCGAACTCTTGCTCCCCCATTTCCAAAAATACGCGATCTTTAGCGATATCACAATTAACGATCTGCAAGAGTCTTTTTTTGAATATCATTTGCTTGGAGAGCGCGCGTTCGAAGTCTTCTCGTTCGAGGCGCCCGCTCCCGCCGAGCCTTATTCGATCGCCGCGGGTCGGATCGACGAGATCTCGGTTCGCGTAATTCGCGAATCGCCGACGGGACGGCTGGGTGCGACCGTGATCGGCCGCGCCGACGACCGCTCGGCGTTCCTCAAGGCGCTCGAACAAGCGTGCTCGACCCGCGGGATCGAGCCGACGCCGCTCGACGCCGCCGAGTTCAACGCGATGCGAATCGCCGCGGGAACTCCCGTCTCGGGGGTCGACGTCAATCCCGACAACCTTCCACAGGAACTCGGACGCGATCAAACAGCGATCAGCTTCACCAAAGGATGCTACCTGGGACAAGAAACCGTCGCTCGACTCGACTCGATGGGCCACGTGAATAAGATCTTGCGAGTCGTCGTTTTCGACGTGATCGATCGCCCCCTCCCCGTCGGGACCGTTCTGCTCGCCGAAGGAAAAACCGCCGGAACAATAACCTCCGCGGAGTTCTCCAAAGAACATAATCGCGTGATTGCGCTCGGTTATCTCAAAATGAATTACGCTTTGGACGGAACGATCGTGACGGCGACGCTCGACGGCGCGACGATAACGGCAAGCGTACGGATCCCGCCGCTTCAGACGGCTGCGAGGTGAACGGCGACCGGTCGATACGCTAACAATTCGTTTCGATCGGTCGCCCGAATCGTTTTCTCGGTTACGAACGAGAGCGATCGATCAAGCGATCGCCTCGGCTTCCTGGATCGCGTTCTCGGCGAGCGCGGCGATCTGAATCATCGTTTGGGGCCCGGGAACTAGCCCCGGAGTTTCGAGGACGAGCAACCCGTACGGAACGGGAGATCGCCGAGCATTCTTACGCTCGGGATCGGGCTCGACGACGAGACCTAAAAACGTCGTCCCGCGAAATTCGACGCGGACGATCGGACGCGAGGTTCCCTGTTTGAGCCTGATTTCCGCGAGCCTCGCCTGGCATTGTTCGAGTGTCATCGATTTCGACATCCTTGAAAATCGATTCGTCGCTCGGCGTCGGCCGACGCCGCCGATCACCTCGACGATCGACCTCTAGCGGCATCCAATCGATTCATCATCGTCTCGACCGATCGATCGGTCAATAACGATTTTACAACTCCGATGAGCGAAATCGACGCTCGATCGCCAACCGATATCGCCCCGATTCACACCTATATCCCCGCGATTTCAAGTTCGATGATATGTCCATCTTCGATGTTTAACACTACATAATTACTAGTTTATATGAACTTAACTCGCGGTCGGTTCTGCCGGCCGCTCACGGAGTTCGGATTCGTACCGCGCGACAAGCCGCTCGAGCCTGGCGAATTCCAGCCAGGCGAAGACGACGACCGGCAGAAAAAGGATCGCCGAAACGATCAACCCGATCGCGGGTCGGCCGAACGCCGTGAAGAGCATGGTGATAAAGATCGCGAGGAGCGTCGGCACGATCGTCATCCCGATCGTGGCGCGGCGGTACTTCGCCAATTGGTCGCGAAGCGGCTCGACCCCCAACCTCAACCTTCCCAGCTTCTTCCGCCACGCTCGTTCCCATTCGGAACGATCGATTCGGGCCGATTCCGACTTCACGTCTTGAGGGTTCATAAAACTTGTTCACTAAACGAAAACCTGATCGCGAACCTAGGCACGCCGAAGCCGGAGCGTCGATTTCCACGAACCGACGCCTTCGTCCGCTATTGTAATCGTTCCGGGTCGCGATTCCACGTCGGCCGCGCGCGTCGGTCTACGTCCGCTCGACCCGCGACCTCATTCCCGGCCCGACCAAAACGTTCAAAAAGCGTCGATGCGCCGAGCGATTCTCGTATAGAACCGATTCTTGAACCGATTGATTCCCCAACCCGCTTGAAATTACATCAATATATTTTATATTCATACAATATTTTTACACAACACGATCGACTCAAGATTCCCGATGCGCCGATTCGCTTCCAAAGGCGAACGCTCTTGACTCGGCCGACGCGTTCCGATCATGATCGCGAACGTCACGATGCGACCGGCGCCGCAGACGGAGAGCGCCCGAGGGCCTCAGGAGGAGGAACGAATGAGTCCGCAACAAAACACGCGTCTTCGACTGATCCTCGCGATCGCGATTTTCGCCTGCCCCGCGCTCGGTTCAACGACGATCTTACTTCTCCGAGCCCGATCGGTCGTCGCTCCCGCGGGAAGGGTGCAAGAAACATCGGGAGGAGAATCGATATCGATTTATAACATCCTGAAAATCGGCCGCGGTTTTCGCCTTTATCAAGACCCGCGCAATCCTCCCTTTTACCCCAGCACGCTCTACAACGCCGGGTTTTATCGCTTTTACTCGGGAATCGCTCGTATTTTCGCAGGATCAACCGATCATACAATTATAGCATTACGATTTACGACGCTCGCTCTCGCGTGTCTTGGGCTCGCCGCGATCGCCGCGTATTCGCTTCGCCGATCGACTCGAAATCTTCCCCGAGCGGTCGCTCCGATCGCCGCCGCGACGACGATCCTCGCAGCGATCGCGACCTCTCTCGGCGGTACGACGGGTTGGTGGTTATTGACGGTTCGACCCGATATCGGCGCCTCGGCCTTCGGCGCGATCGCGCTCGCCGTAGCCTTAACCCTCGGCCGCGATCGACCCGTCGCCGCCGGGCTTTTCGCCGGAATCCTCCTCGCCGCCGCGTGGTCGTTCAAACAATCGACAATCTTTCTTTTTTTAGGTTTGTCGATCGAGGCGCTTTTTCATAAACGGAAAAACTTCTTGATCGCACTGATATTACCGGTCGCGGCGACGATCGCTCTTTGCGCGGCGCTTCTCGGTCCCGTATACCGTTACAATGCGTTCTTCGCGTCGTCGTTGTCGAGTTTTCACATCGCCAACCTGGTAAAGCTCGCCGTGAAAATTCCGCTCAAAGGCGCCCTCCCGCTCGCCGCGGCGATCTGCTCGTCGCCGTTATTAAAGAATGAACGCTTTTTCCAATCCGACGAGGCTTCGATCCTCAAAACATGCTGGTGGATCACATTGATCGGCGGCGCCGCCACGTGCTGTCGCGACGGCAGCGAGGCGAATTACTTTTTCGAGTTCTGGACGGTCGTCGGATTTCTCGCGGTCGCGCAGGCTCGCATCCAAATCGAATTCGCACTCGATAAGATCTCGCACCCGCGCCCCGCGACTTCGACCGTCGTCCTAGCCGCGATCGCGCTGGGATCGATCGGCCTGGAGATCGCCCGACCGGCGCTTCCAAACCGATTCGGAACGGTTTATTTGAAGCTCGACGATTCGCGACGAACCGAACTCGAACGCGCGCGGGAGCTCGCCCGGAGCCGAAGCGGGGCGATTTACTGCCGGCCGGCGCTCTGGGGACTCGCCTGGGATTTGCCCTTCCCAGCCTATGTTTTCGACGATTATCCCTACTTCCAGCGCCCCGCCGAACGCCGCGGCCTGCTAAACGGCGGAGGGCTTGAAAGCTTGATTTTAAATCGACATTTTCAATTAATGATCCTCGAAAACGACGACGAGGATACGCTTCAAACCGCGCTTAAGGCCGGATATCGGGATGCGCCCGGTTGGTCGCGAATCAAGGTTTTGCTTCCCCCCGAATCGCCTCGATCGAATCTCGCGAACCGCGACCGACGCCGGAACTGAAAGACATACCGTACCGGGGCGCGTATTCAAGCGCCCGCTCACGATCCGAGGGCTCGAACCCGCTCCGAACGCGGCGACGCCGCAATCATACAGAACCGACACGCGAGCGAGCGGCTACTGTTAATATTATAAAAATTTTTGAATGATGATTTGATCGGACACTCGCATCCGCGTCGAGCCGGTATTATCCGGCATCCGTTCTTAAAAGACGCGCGCACGGTTCGTCGAAGATACAGCCGACGTTACTATTTATCCAAGCATTTCTTTATAAAAATGAAATTCCCCCGACTCTGATCGACGGATTAAAATATTTCATTTTTATTACAAATTCATTAAATTTTGGAAAATGATTCGTCAAACTGATTTTTCCCCCTTTGTGTCGAATCACGATATAAGTTCGGTTCAGGTCGAACCAAGAGCCCGCGACGATCGAATCGACGTCCTCGGCGCGAACGACGATCGTACGCAGCAAGCTTCGAAAAGTCGCCTCCCCCGATCGATTTAAGACGATCGTCGTCGGATTCGTCGTCACCCATCGAATCAATCCCCAAAGCGCGAATACGCCGATCGCGAATTGGGCCGCCCCAAGCGAAACCAACTCGACGACTCCCCATCGAGCGTTCAGATTCATCTCCTTCGCATGTGTCGTCAAAAGTGGAACGATTTTATCGGGAAACTCGATCATCACCACCAATATCAGCGTCGCTATTCCGACAAGACAAAAAACGATCATCGACAAGACGACGAATGGCATAAAATTCATCAGTTGTCCGATTATTGACATTCTAAAAATTTGCTCGTCTTTATCATCCGGCCAAACTTGCAAGCGTTTCACGCGTTCGACGATCGAATTCGATATCAACGTTTTTTGGATCAGAGATTCAACCTCGCAGGCGCGTTCGATCGCGAGAAAACCGACCGGCGAATCGATCCTGCTCCACCTGGTCAGATCATCGAAGATCAGATTCCCCGATCCGTCGTCACGTTCATCGAGGCGCATCAGATGAAGCTCGGAGGGGCGGAATCGCCGCACCGACACGCCTCGAATCCAATCGGGCTCGACGATCAACACGCGACGATCGGTCACCGCGTAACGCGTTTTTTTCGCCTTATTCCACGCTCGCAGCGGCCAAGTCAAAAAAAAAAGACCGGGAGGGAGGAACCACATTCCGGCGATCAAAGCGATCCCCACGTTATACGGAGCGAACGGTTCAACGACTTTTCCGTGATCCCAGTTGTTCTTGCCGCCATGGGCGACCGAAACGATCCAGAGAAGCGCGAGCGATGTGAATAAAAGCCCGAAAAGCCCTGCGGGAAGCGTTAAAACGAAGACCGATCCCGGCCTGGGAGATCCCGTCCACACGATCGTCTCCCCCGGTTCGACGAGCGAAGCGAAATCCGCCTTGGCGTCGCTCTTTTCAGGTCCGCGGCCGAAAAGCTCGTCGAGAGGGTCGGGCATTTCATTCTCCGCATAAATACAGATAGGTTACTTTATTTATGCTGTTCCGATTTCCGCGATCTCCCTCAACTTATCGAGTAAAGTCGCGATGATCTTCATTGCGATATCTTCGTCTCCATCTCTCGATTATTGTCCAATTCCATAAGATTTCTTTTGATCCGTTTCTCGTCGCACAGTTCATTCGTGGCCCGAATGTCCAATCCAACCAAAACTTAAGACGAATTCGGCCCACCCGCGTTTAAAACGATTTCTCCGCGGCTTCAACGCGGGTCGAGGCGCGACGACGCGCGATCGCCGCGGCGACGAACTCGCGAAACAACGGGTGCGCCTTCGTCGGCTTCGATTGAAACTCGGGATGAAACTGCACCGCGACAAACCAGGGATGATCGACCAGCTCGACGATCTCGACAAGATCCGCGGTCGCGCACACCCCCGTCGCGATCAAACCCGCGTCCTGGAACGCCTCGCGGTACGCGTTGTTCAGCTCGTACCGATGCCGATGCCGCTCCGAGATCCGAGTCGATCCGTACGCCTGATGAGCCAGGCTGCCGGGCTCGAGATCGCAAGGCCAAGCCCCCAGCCGCATCGTCCCGCCGCGCTGGCGAACCGCCGCCTGATCGTCCATCAAAGAAATCACCGGATTCGAGGTCGAACTATCAAATTCCGTACTGTTGGCGTCTTCATGCCCTAAAACATCACGCGCGAACTCGATCGCGGCGCATTGCATTCCCAAACAAATGCCGAAAAACGGAACCCCGCGCATCCGAGCGAATCGGATCGCCTCGATCTTCCCCTCGATGCCGCGCATGCCGAATCCGCCCGGAATCAACACGCCGTCGACCCCCGCGAGCAACGTCTCGGCGCCTTCGCGACTCACCTCCTCGGCCTCGATCCTTCGAACCACCACCCGCGCCCGATTGGCGATGCCGGCGTGATCAAGAGATTCATAAACCGATTTATAAGCATCTCGATGCTTAACATATTTGCCGACGACCGCGATCGTCGCCTCGGACGTGGGCCGACGCACGCGCTCGACAAGCTCGCGCCAGTCGTCGATCTCGAGCGGCTTGGCGCGCAAACCGAGACGCTTGACGATCAACTCGTCGAGACCGTTGTTCACCAGACTCAGAGGAACCTCGTAAATGCTGAATTCCTTATCCCGCTCCTCGATCACCGCACGGGGCGAAATGTTGCAAAAGAGCGCGATCTTATCGCGATCGTCGCGGCTGATCGCGTGCTCGGTTCTACAAATCAGAATATCCGGCTGAATACCGATCTGCCGCAACGCCCCCACCGAGTGCTGCGTCGGCTTCGTTTTGAGCTCGCCGGCGGCCTTTAAATATGGAACTAAAGTTAAATGAATATACAAGCAGTTTTCGCGACCGATATCGAGCGCGATCTGGCGGATCGCCTCGAGGAACGGCAGCCCCTCGATATCGCCGACGGTCCCGCCGATCTCGGTGATCACGACGTCGACGTCGTCGGCGGCGAGATTGAACACCGCGTTTTTGATCTCGTCGGTGACGTGGGGAATCACCTGAACGGTTTTACCCTCGTAATGCGATCCCTCGCGTTCCTTCTGAATCACCGAGAGATAAATCTTCCCCGTCGTGTAATTGCATTCGCGGGTCAGCGGAGCGTTGGTGAAGCGTTCGTAATGCCCCAGGTCGAGATCGGTCTCCGAGCCGTCGTCGAGCACGTAAACCTCGCCGTGCTGGTACGGGCTCATCGTGCCTGGGTCGACGTTGATATAAGGATCGAACTTCTGGAGCCGAACCCGAAGGCCCCGACGCTCGAGAAACATGCCGATCGAAGCGCACGTCAGCCCCTTCCCCAGCGAGCTGACGACCCCCCCCGTCACAAACAAATGCTTGGCCATCGTTCCCAACCGTCGCGGTCGAAAACGATCGATCGAACCCGCTTCGGCGCCGAGCCGATTCGAGCGATCGCCGCTTTCGATCGAAAATCCGTCGTTCCGACGCCGCGAAAGCGCTCCGCGACGACATGGGAAACGAGTATAACACAATCGACCCGAATCGGCGTGATTTTCTCCCGTCGAATCGACCGACTCGACGTTCGACACGACCCGACTCGGCCCGGAATCTCGCGAGCCGAACCGATCGCGCGATCAAGATCGATTTCACGAAATAATCAACTTTAATAATATATTCATTTCATTAATACTATAATTTGGAGAATCGTTTGTGCGGTATTTATTGGTTCCGTTGGGGAGTTCGGGAGACGTCCATCCGTTTTTGGGGATCGCCGCGGCGCTGCGCGATCGCGGCCGAGACGTGACGGTCGCGGTGAACGGCTGGTTCGAGCCCGTCGTGCGCCGCCTCGGCCTCGATTACGTGGAAATCGGCTCGGCCGAGGAGTTCCGTCGCGCGCTCGACGACCCCCTCCTCTGGCATCCCAAACACGGCTTGCGCTACGTGATCGAACAGGGAATCGTCCCCGCGATCAGGCCGATTTACCAGTTGATCTCGGAGCGATACATCCCGGGAGAAACCGTCGTCGTCGCCGCGGGAATCGCGCTCGGCGCGCGAATCGCGGCCGATAAGCTCGGGGTCCCCGTCGTCACGGTGCAGCTGCAACCGCTGTCGATCTTCACCGCGTACGAACATCCTGTGTATCCGAATATGAACATTCCTCGCTGGTGGCCGAGTTCGTTCAAACGCGCTTTCTTTCGGTTCGGGCATCGATATGTCGTCGATCCGATCGTCGGGGGCGAGGTCAACGCGTTGCGTCGCGAGCTCGATTTGCCGCCGGCGCGGCGGATTCTGCTCGATTGGTGGCAATCGCCGACGGGTATCCTCGGGCTTTATCCCGATTGGTTCGGCCCCCTTCAACCCGACCGGCCCGATCGGCTCCGGCTCACGGGATTCCCGCTCTTCGACGAGGCGGGAGTTTGCGAGATCGATCCCGAACTCGGCGACTTTCTCGATCAAGGCGATCCGCCGATCGTCTTCACGTTCGGCAGCGCGATGAAACACGCGGATATCTTATTTCAAGAATCGGTTCGCGCGTGCGAGGCGATCGGTCGGCGTGGAATTTTGCTCACAAAATTTCCTGAGCAAATCCCAAAATCACTTCCCCGTTCGGTTCGCCGATTCGATTACGCGCCGTTGAGCGAGCTTTTGCCGAGAGCGGAGCTGATCGTGCATCACGGCGGGATCGGCACATCGGCGCAGGCTTTGGCCGCCGGGATTCCGCAGTTGGTCGCTCCGTTCACGCACGATCAACCCGATAACGCCGCGAGGCTCGAGCGGCTCGGCGTTTCGCTAACGATTCCGGCTCTATTGTACCGCTCCGAGAACGCCGCGCGAGCGATCGCGCAGGTCCTCGGCTCGGCGAAGATCGCCGAGCGGGCGCGCGAAATCGCGTCGCGGATCGACAAAAAACAAGCGCTCGAACAGGCCTGCGAGGCGATCGAAGAATTCGGCTCGGCGATTCCTTGATATGAGATTCGATCATAATATTTTACTGTAAAAAATGATCACAATCCCGAATTGAGAGCGTACGTCCTCCAATTCCTTCAATTAAGTCGCGGTTCGAACGATTCCATACGAGGTGGAAGGCGCTAGATCGAGAAACACACGATGTTTGATGAGAACCTATGTAACAATAATTTGTTAATATTTTTTTATAAAATATGAGTTATATCAAATAATACGGAAGAATTTGCCGCGGGTTGGATAACGGAGTTAAAGCAATCCAGGGGATATCGATCGCGTCGATTCCGTGTCTTATGACGACGACGTTCGCATTCAGCCGAATCGTTCGCTCGGAACCTTCGACGGACCAGCAGAAGGGATGATCGCGTAGGGTGATCTCATGATTCTTCCCCAAACAAATCCATGGATCGCCGCACTGTTCGGGAGGGTGAGAATTCAATACGCCCGTTACCGCGGTTTCACTCTCGATCACACGATTTCCATTCTCTCGAAACAATCGGGCGGAAATTAAGAGTACCAGAAATCGATTAAGAGCATAACTGCACATTAAGTGAGTACATTTGTGAATAAGTTTTAAACTATTCGGTCGCCGAACGAGAATCGAGTCCAGGTTCCTCACCACGATCGAATCTCTCAGCGCCAGATCGACCATCTTTTTATGAACGCTTTCAAGTTCTTGGTGAATATCGTGATCGAATCGTCCGCCCGTACCCCAATGGAGCGCCGATCGAGCCCTCATTTCTGCGCACAGTATCGTTCGCTCGAGGGTCGAGCGCGTCGATTCGGACGAACCAAAACAATGTTGATAGATTTGCTTTGCGGACGATTTCCTGGTCGCAACGCGAAGAAAATCCTGTAATGCGCCGTCTCCCGATCCTGAAATCAGAACATCATCTTTTCCTGTTCCAAGACCCGAACATTCTTGCTCGAGCGGATCGTCGTCCCAGAAAAGAAAACCTCGGAAGATCCCGGCTGGAGGATCGACCTTTGCTGAATGAATAAAGGTCTTTTCCGATCCGGAGCCGCGGCAGACGACGATCAGAGAGACATCAACGATCGATCGTTTTTTTTGACTTGTGAGAAGTTCCACCCGAATACGATGAGAGTTTTTATTGAATTGATCTATTTTTGAGGGAGAAGCGTCGAATTGAATCTCGAGCTTTCTTCGGTACTTTTCTTTATATCCGACCAATTCCTTTCTCCATAGTTCGGCGACTTCGTTAGACGGACCGGATTTCCATGCAAACGCCGTTTTGGAGTCTGTCCATGGAAATCTATCTTGATCCCAATGATCAAGGGGCCAATCGTACTGCACCGGATCGATTCATCTCGTTTTGCATTGATGTTGTAACCTAAATGGAGTTGGTTCATCATTGACATAAGAATTCTTATCGATTAATAATGTCTTAATATCGCGTTCCGCGGCTCGAACCGCCGCGGTCGCTCCGCACGCTCCCGCTCCGATCACGAGGAGAATCTCGTCGGGGCCGATCAGATTCGCTTCGATCGCCCTATCGATCAGCATCCTTCCTCGAACCATCTGATCTCTGATGCTGATCGGATTCAACTTTCCCGAAAGGTCGAAAATCCTTGGTCCCACCTGGTGCGCGAGAAGAAACGGATCGGCCATCGATTCAAGCCCCGGGTCATAATTGAATCAGCGATCCTTGGTCAAAGAGTCGATAAAAGCATTGTAATCTTGGATTCTGACGTGGGCTGGAAACGTTTCGTAAGCGGGATCGACTTCCTTCGCCGAACCGGCATCATCACTACGATTCTCATCGCGGCGAACTTCGTCGAACAGCGACGTCGAATCGGTTGTTTGAAACCTTTTCTTCGCTTTGGAACTTGCCGAGCCGGCGGATTTCGGTGCGAGAGGCGGTTTTCGTTTTCGCGTGTTTTTCATAGTTTCAGCCAATCGGAAACTCGCGGTTCGTGTCGTTCAATCCGTAAAGTGTCGGCCACCCATTCCTGTCTTATTTTACCGATCGTATCGATCGCTTGCAATCACTGACGAAACGAAAAACATCCTCTCTCGATCGCTACGATATCACGCTCTTATTACATCGGTTTTGTCAAAACCTCTCGATTAGTTCCAAGCCTCAATGGCCGCTTGATCAATCCTCTCGGATTCGATCGTGGAGAAAGAATCAACCCGTCGAACCGCTCGACCCACCTCCGGCGATGTTCACTTTACAATCGATCTCATCGCAATGAAACATCTGTTATTGATTAATTACATACGCTTTCTTAATTAGTTTATCGAATCGCATTCTCCCGTTTGATCGATTCAGAAGTCAAAGATTGCGAACTCATCGGACCAATTGCGACCGTCACAATAATCATCGAAATCGTCTGCAAAAATTAAGCTGAGCGACTTACCGCTCATGCGAAACGAAGTAACTCAAGAACAGGTAACATCTAGCTCGATTCGTTTCGGACGGATCGGACGCGAGATACCCAACAGAACAAGCGATCGATCGCCGAGCGGGCGCGCGAAATCGCGTCGCGGATCGACAAAAAACAAGCGCTCGAACAGGCCTGCGAGGCGATCGAAGAATTCGGCTCGGCGAACCTCGAAAGCGATCGAACAAAAGATCAAACAAAAATCAAACCATAAAACGTTCGACCAGAACAACTATACTTATTTATACGTAAATAATAACAATTCTTATTTTTTATTGAAAATAAGATGTTCGTTATTGTGGAAACGACCCCGTGATCAATCTCGCGATTTCGATATAAACCGGGATGCCGATCGTCACGTTGTAGCTGAAGGTCAGCCCGAGCGAAGCCGCGAGCGGGAGCGTGGGGCTCGCCTCGGGAATCGCCAGCCGTTGCACCGCGGGTACCGCGATGTACGAAGCCGCGGCGCATAGCACCGAAAATAGAACATAAGTTCCGGGTTTAAACGTCGTATGCGTTAATAACGCGTAGCCGTGCGCCGCGACGATCGCGATCACCGCGAAGACGTTCGGCGCCGCGAGACCGAAGACGACATAACGCCAACCCGCCGATCGTAGATCTTTCAGCTTGCGCGAAGCGGTCATCCCCATTTCCAGCAAAAACAAACACAAAACGCCGGGAAAAAGCGTGACGAAAAAGCTGTCGTCGTCCTTTACCACCGCGGGCCCTTGCAACCCGCTGATAAAGCCGATAACGATCCCGCCGAATAACAGCACAAGGCCGGGATTAAGAAATACCTCGTGAAGCAACTTAAGCGTGCCGCGGAGATCGGCGCGGGTCGCGGATCGATCGATCGAACGCTCTTCGGAAGCGCTTTCGCCCTCGGTGAGTTCGAGCGATAATTTCTCCTCCTCGACCACTTCGGCGCGGTCTCGCGCCGAACCATGAGGATCGATGTCGATCGGCACGATCGCCGCGGCGCCCGGATTGTATCCCGGCTCGTCGGGCATGTTTCCCAGCGGATCCATCTTCAATCGTCGCAAACGCGAAACGAGATAAAGAGCGACCAAACATCCGGGAATTTCCATAATTGCAAGCATAACGGGCATATACGCGTCGAAAGCGAGATTCGCTCCCGCGAGCACCCCCAGACACGTGACGAACGTTCCCGCCGAATCCGACCCGTAATAACCCGCGACCGTCGCCTTGTCGACTCGTCTCAGCCGGGTGAACGCCGATAAAAAAACGTACGCCAAAATCCCGATCAAAAAGTTGAGAAAAAAGCCCAACAGCATGAATCCGACCGCCGACGAAAGCTCGGCGTAAGTCAGCTTGGAAAGCTCCTCGCCGCCGTGCCAACCGATCGCGATCAACAAAAAAATCGTTAATCCTTGATATATCGCGTAGGGAAACTCGAACTTGACGCGCAGAATCGGAATAAAAAATCCAAGATAAAAAAATAATAACAGCGGTTTAAACAAATTATGCCGGACGTTTTCCCAAAGCCCCGCGACGATCGATTTGCGACGGGGTGCGAACGATCGGTCGCTCGCCGCGGCTTGACGCCCGATCGTGGAATCTCGATTTGAACCCGAAACGACGGTCGCCGAACCGGGTTGTTTCGCGATCAATCCTTCGCGTGAGGTTGATCGAGACTCGGCGCCCTCCGAGGTCTGTTCCACGACCGATCGCGGCGCCTCGGCTCGTTCGGCGATCGAACTTCTCGACGAGGGTTCGTCTCTTTTGGAGGAGGGTTCGTTTGAAGCCGAAGCCGCGGCCAAACCCGCGGCTCCAATCCCAAGAACGACGACGATCGCGCCTTTCGCGATCACCCTGCTCCAATCCCGGCTCGGTTCAACCCGCTCGGCCACGGCGCAAACCCCCGGCGACGAATCCGATCGAAAACGACCCGATACGCGGCGTTGATATAACTATAAATGAATAAAAACCGATTTTCAAAGCGCTCGCGTTAGAGTAATCGTTTTGCTCGAAATGTCAAGCATCCGCGAGCCGAACAAGCTTCTTTCTTCTTTCGAAGCCTCAATCATCGATAAGGTGCATTAAATACTCGAATATTATTCGATCATGAATTCATCGAATCGAGCGCGACGAAATTCGCGATCGGCTTCGGCCTCGGTCGCGGCGGCAGGATCGCGTCGGCGTATTCCCAAATTTGTTCGGGGGTTTCAAAAACCTTGTCGAAATCCCATTCGGAATCGTACTCGCACGAATTCGACGAATATTCGCTGCAAACCTTGGGTCGATTCAAATAAACGGCGCAACGGTCGTCGCGCGTCAGGTATTTGCATTTCGTCATCACCACCAAATACCAATCCCCTCTTTCCACGTAAACGAGCGTGCGACCGTGAGCGAGATACCAGCGGATCGCGTCGTAATCGTCCCACGTTCGCGGAACGTCGATCGGCAGCGAGAAATAGCGGCAGCATTTCCCCGTGCAATGATCGCAAACGCACGCCCCGGGCGCGAGATCCTCGCGCTTCACCTTCACTTTTCTCATCCGTTCGTTCGCCTTCACGGTTTGATGCACATGTTTATCAATAATTATTCGTATTCAATCGCGTTTACCCACGCGTCCTCGAAGCCTGGCGCTCACGCGGAGCAGGAAGCGGGTTTCCTCGTCGGTGAGCGATCCTTTGCCGCCGACGTGAAGCTTGGCGAGGATCTCGTCCAATCGCTCCTCCTCGGCCGCCTCCCGCGCCGAGCGACGCGCCCGACGAAGCTCGGAACGACGCCGACGCCAACGATTGATCACGCTTTCACGATACGGGCGAACCTTCGCCGATCCCCCTTCAAGGCTCGAATAACCCTCCGAAAAATCATAGCCGAGGAAATCGTCGTCGTCTTCGATCTCGTCGAGCGATCCCGCGTCGTGACGCACCGCGAGTTCAATTAAAATCGCCAGCGCGATCAAAAGGAAACCCTGATCGGTTTGATCGTACGCCATCCGAACGAGCGCCGTCAGGATCATCACCGCGGCGCAACCCCGCGCGATCCACGGAATGATCAGCGTGTTCCGGGGATTCTCGCCGAACGGGTCGGCGAGCCGGGCGCGCAAAACGCGTCCCATGTCGAACGGCGAAGCCGGAATCATATTGAGCAAAAAGACCACCCAGTTGAGAAAACCGAACCAACCGACCCACCATGCCGCCGAAAAATCGGCCGCCTGCTTGCCTGAAGTCAGCAACGGCGCCCCTCCGCCCGCGTGATTGCCGAACGGATTCCAAACAAACCTCGCCCCCAAAAACGTTAGCCCGATCGCCGACAAAATCGCGAGCGACCCGCTCGTCGCAATCGCCGCGTAGGCGCTCATCGCATTTTCACGTGAATGCGAATCATGAGTCGGTCGAATCAAATTGCCGAGCGGCCAAAGTTGAACGTCGTCGGGTTCGCGTCCGAGCCGAACCGAAACGAACGCCCGAGCCCCCTCGTGAAGGCAAACGACCAATCCCAGTAGCGCAAGCCAACCGAACGTCGCCGCGACCGGCTTGCCCGGAGAAATCGCCGCCTGGGTCAATCGACCGACGACGAAAATCAATGTGATGACATGTACGCGAATCCGCGTCGTCGACCAACGGCCCAGCGGAATCGACCAATAGAGGGGATCGGTCATAACGGGCCACCGAGTCGCGATACGGGATCGTCGCCAAGGACCGTGTTCGAGAGACGACATATCAGCGTAGCATCGAACAATTCCCTTCGCAACTCATTCTCGTGGAAGAAGAGCCGATCGGTCCTTCAAGACGATCACGACTTATCAAACCGCTCGCGCGGCGATCTCACGCCGAAACTCCCACGAAAACCGGACCGATCAACCCCGAAAACCACGCCGATTCACCTCGTTTCACCGCTCGACTCACCCCAAAAACGATCGAGCCGAAATCTCGGAGTGTTTTCACCCCGAAATCCCGGCTCGATTCGATTTCTCATTAACTTCTATTAATGTGTGCGTTCATTACCTCCGCGGATCGCCGATCCCGCGAACCGGCTAAAAGCGAACGATGAATCACGCCGATTGAATCTCAACCTTCGTCGGCTTGGCCGAATCGGCCTTCGCGAGCTCGATCCGAAGCACGCCGTTCTCGAGCGTAGCCTTCATCCCGTCGCGATCGACCGCCGACGAAAGCTTGATCGAACGCTCGAATCCGCCAAAATACCGATTGTTGTAGATATAATTGATATTTTCAGGAGCTTTCGATTTCCGTTCGCCGCGAATCGTCATCACGCCGTTGTGCGCGACGATCTCGAGATCCTCGCGAGCGAATCCGGGAAGGTCGAGTTCGACGTAAACGTGATCGCCGTCCTCCCAGATCGATGTCGGGACGCCCGCCCAGGCCTCGTTAAGAACGCCGCCGTCGGTTCCAAACATCCGATTGAAAACACGATCGAATTCGCCGGCGAACCGCTCGTAAGAAGGATCGACCGCGGCCCGACTCCAACCGTTTTGACGCAGCATAGGCAACATGGGAATCTCCTTTCATGGGTTCGAGGTTTCGATCTTCAACCGACGACCGAACGCCCGGTCGTCGCCGTCTCGCTCGCGGGCTTTCCAAAACCCTCGGGGAAGTCCCGCGTGTCTCGTTTCAGCGTCCCATCGGGAGCGCCTTTCGTAAGGAATAAGTAGCAAGATCCGTGCCAAAACAATCGAAAAACCACATCTATCTTGTATTTCTTAAGTTACGTCAAACGATAGGGTCTTGGAATTGCGTCGACCGACTGCCGTTTTGGCTGGAAAGGCGCCGAAATCGAGTTCCGAACGTGTCGCCTAAGCCGCCAAAATGGCAGCCGTTTTGATCGATCACGACAACCCGACCCGCTTAAAACCGGCCGGAATGATTCATCGAACCGAACCCGGCCGATCGCGTTCTTAGCGATTGAGATCTTGAATCGATCGTTCGAGCGAGTCGACGGACGATTTCGCCCTTACGCACCATCTTTCAAGGGAACGGACTCGCCGGCGACTTACATGAAGCCTTGGATCGCGGTACGATGATCGTTCGACTCTCGATCACACGCGCCGGGGCCGAGACTTGGGCGCCCTTACGATCGCCAAATTGGGATCCACTTAATCATCAGATCTATGGATATAATTGCTAATCAAACAATCTCGCCGTCGAGCGATCGCGTTGAGGAATCGACCTCGTCGTCGAACTTGATAACCGGCGAATCCCCCTTGTCGGATCGTTCCCGCTTTGAAATCGGCCCAAAGGCGAAGCCTCGGGTGCTTTTCTTGATCGCCGCGGTCTGGTCGCTCTGGGGGGGATTTCTCGATCTGTTATCAATTTATATCAAGAAAAACTTTCTTTATCACTTACCGTTTTATCATCGGGCTCCCGGGTTCGCGTGGCGGATCCCGCTCGCCTCGGCGGTCGTTTTGACGCTGATCGCGGCGCCGATCGTCGTGCTGTTATCGATCAGACCCGCGGTTCGGGGGAGGTTTTGGACGGCGTGGTGGTGCTCGTCCGCCGCGGTTCTGGCGGCGCTCTCTCGACTGCCGATTCACTCGGCCGCGGCGACGCTCCTCGCGATAGGCGTGGGATATCGTGTCGGCCGGCTGTTCGATCGTTCGGGAGAGCGATTCGAACGCAGGATGTTCGTCGCGGCGGCGATCCCGCTCGTCGCGCTCGGCGCGATCGCAACATCATATTATGTGGATCGCGGGTCGAGGCGAGGCGCGATCGAAATCGGCCGATCGACTTCCGCGATCGATAAGCGCCCGAACGTGCTTTTCATCGTTCTCGACGCGGTCCGCGCGCGGAGCCTGAGCCTTTACGGCCATGAGCGAGGAACGACCCGCGAGCTCGATCGCTGGGCGCGGCGCGGGGTCGTTTTCGACCGAGCCTTCGCCGCGGCGCCCTGGACGTTTCCTTCTCACGCATCAATGTTCACAGGATTATGGCCTTATCAGTTTGATCAGGAATGGAATCACGCGATCGAGGCGAGGCCGAAGACGCTCGCCGAGTCGTTTTCGAGGCGAGGTTATCGGACGATCGGCTTCGCGGGTAACACCGAGTTCTGCTCGCGCGAGACGGGGCTAGACGCGGGATTCATCGAGTATCATGACGTCGTCGAGTCGTTCCTCGGCGGGTCGTTTTTGGGAGGCCGGCTCGATCGGCTCGCGCGCGATTCGTCGGAATTGTATCGACAAAAAATGAGCAGGTTTAAATCCGTGGGCGCTCACGCGTTCGTTCGCGATCTGATCGAGCTGGTGAATTCAAGCGGCGATCCGCGACCGTTTTTCGCGTTCGTGAATTTTGTCGACGCGCACGAGCCGTTCGTCGTTCCGCGTGATTTTCCCAGTCGTTTCGGCGGAGTTCCGAAGAACGACTCCGACGCGTCTCTTCTGATGGATTGGTGGCTCGTCGATAAGCTCGCGCTTTCCGAGCGTCAAATCAAGCTCGCGCGCGACGCTTACGACGACTCGATCGCGTTCCTCGACGCCGAACTCGGAGCGCTCCTCGACGCGGTCGAGCGATCGGGAAAACTTGAAGACACGATCGTGACGATCGTCGGCGATCACGGCGAAAGCATGGGAGAACACGGATTATTTAATCACGGAACAAGTTTGGATCTTCAAGAAATTCACGTTCCTTTAATTGTGATCGCTCCCGGAATCGTTCCCGAGGGAAAGCGAATCGCCGAGCCCGTAAGCCTGCGCGACATCCCCGCGACGCTCGTCGATCTAAGCCGCCGAGGCGCGACGGCGAATCAATCCCGCGAGAACGAAGGACGAGACGCGGCGAAAACGGAAGACGCGGCGAAGAAAGAAGCGACGAAGAACGAACCCGCGGAATTTCCGGGCTCGTCGCTCGCCCCTCTCTGGGAAGATCCGCCGCGAATCCCGAGCGTCTCGCCGGCCTTCTCGGAGGTCGACGGCCCGTTCCTTTTCTCGGGACAATTCGGCCGCGCCGCCGAATTGCGAGGCACGATCTTCTCGCTCGTCGAAGGCGACGAACATTATCTGATCGACGACCAGGGAAATGAGCGCTTATTTAATTTTAGAAGCGATCCCGGCGAGGATCGCGATCTCGCGAACACGTCGGGCGTTCACGATCGACTCGTTCGGTTTCGTCGGGTCCTTCTCGCCGAACTCGATCGCAACCGAGAAATTCGCCAAGGCGCGGGAGAGGCTCGCAAGAAAATCGGCGAATCGCTCCGGGGAAAACTGCCGCGGCGCGAGACCTCGATCGGCCGATGAATTAAAAATTAAAATATTATTGCGTTACGATGTTCTTGAATATTCATTAGAATCATCGTCTCCGGCTTCCAAGCTCGGCGAGCTTAACTTTGAGAGAACCGATTTTCGACGGCGTCGGCCCGAAGCGCAAGCGTCGTCTCGATTATATCATCAATTTGATATTTTCATTCTATGATTAGAAGACGAACGCCGGCGCGTCGGGTCGTTATGATCGCGGCTTCGCCGCCCGAGGAATAACCGCGACTCGTTTGATTCGCTTCGGCTCGTCGGTTCGAGTTTTTTTCGCAACCGTGTTGCTTTGGCAAGGAGCGGTCATTAAATTGAAACGGTTCAATCGGCTCGCGAGGGGCCGATTCCTTTTCAGGCGAGGGGCGCCCGGTCGGACGATGAGCGACATCGTCGGTCGGGTTTTTTCGTTTTCCGAGGGGCGCGGATTCGAGGAACGCGTTATGTCCGAGCCGGCCGTCGATGCGGAAACCAAAATTCGCGAGCCCGACGGGGCGATTCGATCGAACGAGTCGCTCGAGGATTCGGGTCGATCCGAAACCGAGATCGCCGCCGAGATCGAAAGCGGCGCGCGGCGGGCGTTTTGGATCGGCTTGGGGGGCGCCGCGGCGGCGATCACCGCGACGATCTGGGTGATGTTTTGGGCGACGTCCGCGGGATCGCCCGAGCCGTCGTCGTCGGCTCGAAGCGCGTCGGAAAGCGGGGCGAACGCCTTAAAAAACGAGCCCAAAGCCGGTGCGAAACCAAACGATAAGACCGGCGCCGACGCCTCTAAAACCGACGCGAAGTCGCACGCGAGCCCTTGAAAATGTTTTGAAACGATCTTGACGATGAAGATCGAACGCGCGCCGGTTCGATCGAGATATCGCTCGTGACGACGGCGATTTGGGCGAAACGGCTTTAAAAATAGAGCCGCTCGGCGGGCCGAGGGTGAATCCAAAGGGAACCGATCTTCAAGGGGGTTGTAGGGATGACCGATCCGAGTGACGCGATCGCGCCGCGGCGCACCTCCGCGGCCGAGCTTTCGGAGCGAGCGCGGCAGGCTCGCCTCCGGTTCGCGATCGACGAATCGACGCGCGGGCCCGTGCTGCTCTTTTTCGCGAGTTCGGTGTTTTGGCTGGTGATCGGCTCGATCCTGGCGATGATCGCATCGATCAAAATGCACTCGCCCCTCTTTCTGGGCGACGTTTCGTGGCTGACGTTCGGTCGTGTGCGGCCGGCGCATCTCAACGTCGTCGCTTACGGCTGGGCGTCGATGGCCGGAGTGGGAACGATGCTTTGGCTGATGGCGCGGCTCTCGCGCGCCGAGATGCGTTATCCGAAATTGTTGTTCATATCCGGGGTTATCTGGAACCTGGGCGTGCTCGCGGGAACGATCGCGATCCTCGCGGGATGGAGCGTATCGATCGAATATCTCGAATTCCCCGCGTTCGTTCCGCCGCTGCTCACCGTCGCTTACGTGCTCGTCGGCCTCTGGGCGGCGCTGATGTTCCTTGACCGAAGAGAAAAACATATTTATGTTTCTCAGTGGTATTTATTCGCGGCTTTGTTTTGGTTTCCCTGGTTGTACACCGCGGTGAATTTGCTGCTCGTGATCGCCCCCACCCCCGGAGTCGCGCAGGCTTCGATCACGTGGTGGTACGGCCACAACGTGCTCGGGCTCTGGTTCACGCCGATCGGCCTGGCGACGATCTATTACCTCCTCCCCAAAGTTCTCGGCAGGCCGATTCACAGTTACTATTTAAGCATTCTTGGATTTTGGTCGCTCGCCCTGTTTTACAACTGGAACGGAGCGCATCACCTGATCGGCGCCCCCGTTCCCGCGTGGCTCGTCACGGTGTCGGTCGTCGCCAGCATGATGATGTTCATCCCGGTGGGGACGGTCGCTATTAATCATCACATGACGATGGTTGGTCATTTTCGATTGTTGAAGGCGAGCCCCACTCTTAGATTCACGGTTTTCGGCGCGATGAGTTACACCGCGGTGAGCGCCGAGGGGTCGCTCGAATCGCTCAGGTCGATCAACCTTCCCACGCATTTCACCCATTTCGTCGTCGCGCACGCGCATCTGGGGTTATACGGCTTCTTTTCGATGATCATGTTCGGGGCGATTTATTACATCATGCCCCGCCTGACGGGCTGGGAGTGGGCCTCGGCGCGGCTGATCCGGGTTCATTTTTGGGGAACCGCGGGAGGAATCCTGGCGTATTTCATCCCCCTTTCGTACGGCGGGTTTATGCAGGGGCTGAAAATGCTCGACGCCCAAACGCCGTTCATCGATACCGTTCGCTATACGATTCCGTTTCTTTGGATTCGGAGCGGCGCGGGTTTGCTCATGACCGTCGGACATCTGGCGTTCGCCGTGCTTTTTGTTATGAACATACTAAAGTGGGGCGAGCGACGAACCGAGCCGACGCTGCTCGACGATCCCGCCGAATACGCTCGAGAACTCGCGGCCGCCGACGCGACCGTCGTGGAGGAGACGCCATGAATCACGGACCGACGATCTTCCTGGGAGTCTTGCTCACGTTCGCCTCGGCGTGGCTCGGGCTCGTTTTCGCCCCCTACTCCCAGCTCAACAAGCTTAAACCCGCGGCGTCCGATACCGGCGGCGACTTTTACCCCAAGCCGCTATCGGGACTCGCCGCCAAGGGACGCGCCGTTTATCAAGCGAACGGATGCACATATTGCCATACTCAACAGATTCGACCCGAGGGATTCGGAGTCGATATCGACCGCGGTTGGGGTCCTCGGCGAAGCGTTCCGCGCGATTATTTATACGACAGCCCGCACCTGCTCGGCAGCATGCGCACCGGGCCGGATCTCTTTAACATCGGTTCACGCCAGCCGAGCTCGAACTGGCACCATCTTCACTTGTACGACCCGCAAACCGTTTCGCCGGGATCGACGATGCCGAGGTTTCGATTCCTTTATGAAACTCGAAAGATCGTCGGCGCAAAATCGCGCAAGGCTCTCGATACGCCCCCCGATTGGAACGTTCCCGCGGGTTACGAGATCGTACCGACCGAAGACGCTCTCGCGCTTGTCGCTTATCTAAAATCGCTCGATCACACGACCCCGCTCCCCGAGGCCGAGTGAAGCCGCGCCGCGAAGAGACCGAGGGGGGCGAGATCTTTGAATCATAATATTCACACTAGACGATACCGGCGGGTCGCGGCTTATCGCGTGGCGGATCACGTTCGAGATCGGTACGATTCAAGACGTGATCGCCGAGCCGCTTCGAGGAGGTTTCCGGGCGGGCGCGGCTTGCTTTTCGCGTCACGCTAACGAGAGTCGCCATGAAAGCGGCTAAGACCGCACCCGCCGACGTAAACCCGAATGCGGCTTTTGCCCAGCGCGACGCGTCGGCGGCTTTAACCGAAGCCGGGTCGACCGATTATGCGTCCACGATCGCCGATGACATCAAAACTCGATCCGACCCCTCTTCGCTCTCGCCGTCGGCTTGTCTTATCGCCGCGGTCGCGATCGCGGCGATCGGCGGCTGGCTCGATCTCGCGACCGTCGTCGTCAAAAAACGGGTCGATCCGTTACAATTGTTTTATCTACGAGAACGTCATTTCGGTTGGCGGATACCGCTCGCGGCTTTTGTAATCTTGATCATCCCCGGATTGATCGCTGGGTTAGCGAATCGACTCCGCCGAGGCTCGATTTCAGCTCGGGTTTTGGCCTCGATCCTCATCTCGTGGGCGTTTTTTGAGAGCCTGCTACGATTGCCGATTCATGCGGCGTCGAGTGCGATTTTGGCGATCGGTCTGGGAACCGCGATCGGCAAACCGATCGGACGACGGTTGGAAGCCGCGAGAAAACCCTGGCTCGCCGCTTCGATCGTCGTGATCGGCGGCTGGATCGCGGTCGTCGCGGCTTCGAGCTGGAACGATTTCAACCGGGGGCGCGTTCAACCTCCGGTCGCCGCCGAATCCGCGGGTTCAAAGCCCCCCCGCGACGTTTATCTGATCGTTCTCGACGCCGTGCGGGCGCGCGATTTAAGCCTTAACGGCTACGATCGGAACACGACCCCCGAACTTTCTCGCTGGGCGAAACGGGGCGTCGTTTTCGACCGAGCGATCGCGCCGTCGTCGTGGACGTTTCCAAGTCATACAAGTATTTTTACTGGATATTATCCACATCAGTTTGATTTTGATTGGAAAAGCGCGCTCGGCGCGGGTCCCGCGACTCTCGCCGAGCGGTATCGCGCCCGCGGTTATCGGACGATCGGAATCGCCGGCAACACGAGCTATTGTTCGTGGGAAACCGGGCTCGATCGCGGATTCGCTCGCTATTTCGATTACGTCGAATCGCCCCGAGAGCTCGTACGCGAATCGTCGATCGGAAACGAGATCGCGTCGATTTTTGATATTAAGGATATGTATTTTTCTAAATGGCGACGCTTCGGTTCGCGCGACGCTGCGGGAATCAAGAACGTGTTGTTCGCCGAGCTCGATCGCTCGGGAATCGGGGTTCGTTCGAAGTCGACCGCGAATCGACCGCCGATCTTCGCGTTCCTCAATTTTCTCGACGCGCACGAACCGTTCGTCACGCCCAAGACGTTCACGAATCGCTTCGGTCGCCCGCCGAGTTCGGCCGACGAGCGCAAGCTGATTCTCGATTACTGGATGCTCGACAAATCGAAATTCACCCCCGCCGATATCGTCAAACTACGAAACGCGTACGACGATTCGATCGCGAACCTCGATCGCGAGATCGGCTCGCTCCTCGACGAACTCGACCGCCGCGGCGCTCTCGATCACGCGATCGTCGCGATCACGAGCGACCACGGCGAAAGCCTTGGTGAACATCAATTGTACAATCACGGAAAATCACTTTTTATGAATGAAATTCATGTTCCATTAATGATAATCGCTCCCGGAATCGTTCGCGGCGGTTCGAGGGTGGAATCGCCCGTCGCGGTTCGCGACCTTGCCGCGACGCTTTGGGAGTGTTCGATCGGCGACCTTTCGCGAGCGTCCGTCGACACGTCGGATGATCTTCCGGGACGATCGTTGAGCCGATTTTGGAGCGATCGCCGAGCCGAGGGAGAACGCCGAGCAATCGAGTTCGAGCCGATTTTATCGTCGACTTCGGGCCTCGACGCCCCCGCGGCGCATTTCGGCGCGAACGTCCGTTTTCGCGGGTTGATGTTCTCGCTTGTCGCCGAAACCACGCATTACATCAGGGACGAATTCGGCGAGGAGGCGCTCTTCGATCTCAAACTCGACCCCGCCGAAGATCACGATCTAATCAACGCATCCGAATCTTATAACGTATTAACGCGCATGCGCGTCGCGCTCGATCGAGAGCTGAAAAGAAGCCGATCGGTCGAGGGAATCGAGCCCGACCGGATCGCCAAGTTCCGCTCCGCGATCGCCGCCAAGCTCCCGCGCTCGGCGCGATCGGAGGATTGAGGCGTTTTGGGGCTCGCGCGGGCGCGAGAATCACGTCCAATCTTCCTCGTCCGGAGCGTTCCGCAGGTTTGAGACGGGTTGCGCTTCATCTGATTCGCACCGACCCCAAACGACACGCACGCCGAAATCCGCGCGATCGAATCATTTTGTACGACATACGTCATAAACTTTGACGCTCGTGATTGTGAATTCTTGGAGACGAGCGACCCGTTCGTTCGGATTGTGCGTTTCATCTATTAAGAGATTCATTCCGTACGCGAATCGACCGTGTCGCGGAGTCCTGGAAAAATCGGCGACCGCGAGAATTTCGGCTTTTGAAGGCGATTACGGATGAGGAGGTAAATCGCGAGGCGTGGAAAAGAGCCGCGGCGATCGTGTCCGAACTCTTTCGTACTTCTCCGGCCCGGTTTGGGGAATTTGTCGCCGATGTTCTTTATACGGATCGTTTGATCGCGATCGACGAGGGACGGCTCGACGCATGAGCTTAATCGAATTCGAGAGGAATGTACTTGAAGAACCGTCGTCGTCTCATATCGACGCCGAGCGATCGATTTCACGCGTTCACGGAGCGTCCCGGCGCGACGATCGAACGAACGCGGAGGCTTCACGCGAAGGGCTTTCCGGGCTCGCTTCGTTGTACTGGGTTTTGGCGATCGCTGTTGTGGGAGCCGGGCTCGACCTCGCGGCGACGATCGCCAAACGATCGTTCGATCCCAATCGATTCTTTTATTTGATGAGTCGTCATTTTCACTGGCAATTGCCGATGGCGGCGTTCGTCGTTTTGGCGATTCCAGGGCTCGCGTTCCTGATCGTCGCGGCGAGCGTCGGTAAACGACCGCGGGAGCGAGTTTTGATCGGCCTCTGCGTCGCTTGGGCTTTTCTCGAGGCTTCGTTGCGATTACCGATCGCAACGTGGTCGAGCGTTATCCTGGCGATCGGCGCGGGAGCGTGCGCTTCGCGTCTCGTCGCGCGGCGAGTCGGCGCCGAACGGCGAGCGCGCCGGGCGGGGCTCGTCGCGGCGGCGGGAATCGTTTGCTGGATCGGATTTGTCTGCGAATCCATATATCATGATATTCACAGATCACGAAATTCGATTCCCGTCGTTCGATCCGGCACGGCGCGCATGCGCAACGTGGTTTTGATCGTTCTCGACGCGGTTCGCGCCGAGAGTTTGAGTTTGAACGGATACGACCGCGACACCACGCCGAATCTCAAGCGATGGGCGAAACGGGGCGTGTCGTTCGACCGCGCCGTCGCTCCGTCGTCGTGGACGTTCCCAAGCCACGCAAGTATGTTCACCGGATATTGGCCGTATCAATTTAACGTCGACTGGAAAGGCGCTTTGAAGGGCGATTTTCAGACGACCGCGGGTTATTTGGCGTCGGCGGGGTATCGCACGATCGGGATTGTCGGGAACACGAGTTACTGTTCCTGGGAAACGGGTCTCGATCGCGGGTTTGAGCGATACGAGGATCATCTGGAAACGTTCCGGACGATCGCGGCGCAGTCTTCGCTCGCGGCGGCGGCTCTCGATCGCATTCCCCCCGCCGACGTCTACGAAGCCAAATGGCGGAGCGTGAAATCGCGCGACGCCGCGGCGATCAATCGCTTGTTTTTCAATTTTCTCGCCGAACGTTCCGCTCACGACGAAACCGCCCCCTATTTCGCGTTTTTGAATTACATCGACGCGCACGAGCCGTTCGTCACCCCGAAAAACTTTCCGGGAAAATTCGGCGGCAAACCGCGTTCCCCCGCCGAAGAGCAATTACTGCTTGATTATTCACATCTGGATAAATCAAAATTAACGACCGCCCAGGTCGCGTTCTTGCGGAACGCGTACGACGATTCGATCGCGCACCTTGATCGCGAGATCGGCGCGTCGCTCGACGAGCTCGACCGTCGCGGCGCGCTCGAATCGACGGTCGTCGTGATCACGAGCGATCACGGCGAAAGCCTGGGCGAGCACGATTTTTTCAATCATGGTAAATCGTTATATTGGAATGAAATTCATGTTCCACTTTTAATCATCGCTCCCGGTTCGGCGCCCGCGGGAAAAAAGGTGAGCGTACCCGTTTCGACGCGCGACCTCGCCGCGACGCTCGCCGAGATGTCGGGCTCGCCCAAACCGCGTCATTTTCACGGTTCGTCGCTTTCAAGGTATTGGATCGAACGTCCCGCGATCGGTAGAACGGCGCGGGGGACGCGATCGACCGCGATGTCGGTCGTTTACGGACTCGAAGAGCCCGACCCCGCGTTCGGAACTCGCGTCGATTTTGAAGGAATGCTCTTCTCGCTCGTCGTCGACGATCATCATTATATCCGCAATCAATCCGAGAAAGAGGCGCTCTTCAACATCGCCGCCGATCGCTCCGAAGATCACAACCTGATCAACGATTCGGGTAATTTCGAAATTTTGAATCGTCTTCGCGCTCGGCTTTGCAACGAGATCGACGACAACGGGATCCTCGCCGGGATCGAACCCGAGCCGCTCGAGATCTTTCGATTCTTCCTCCACGATCGTATCCCGAAGGGTCGGCGAACCGCCGCGCCCAATCGCGCCCCCGCCCGATCGAAATGATCGATCAAGCCGTCTCAATCTCTGAAAAATCGTCGTGAGCTCCATCCCGATATCGGCCGCGAACGTAAGAACAAATCATTTTATCTGAATATTTATATAATCCAATTTATTTACACTTCGATCAAACTCGTCGAAGATCGCCGAGCGAGCCGTCGCTTTCTCGTCATATAATCATTAAACGTTATTAACATCATTGATTTTTTCATATAATCATCTTGCGTCGATCTTGTACGGCGATTTCTCGTCATATAATTATCTGGCGTCGATCGTGCGCGGCGATCGCGCCTCGACAAAGATTTTTCCCGATCCGTCGAATCAATCGCGCCTCGGCTTCGTCTAACCAGTAAGACTGAAATCTTCGACGATCTCTCGGCTCTCACCCCGGAGAAGGACATCGTGATGACGCTTCGTTCAATCGGTCCGCGAGCGTTTCAACGCCGCGTTGAAACTTCATCTATCCTGCTCGATTTCGTCGCGGCGTTCGTTCTCGCGGCGATCATTCTCGTCGCCGCGCCCGCGCAATCCGCTCTCGCTCAGGCAGAAATGAAACCGAACGAAGCCGAAACGCGTGTGATTGCTCGCGATCGCGCCTTCGAGCCCGTCGCCCCCGTTTTACCGGGTTCGATCGTCGCTGCGATGCAGGAAAAACGCTACGACGCGGCGATCGCCGAGCTTAAAACTTGGGCAGAGAGGGCCAAACCCGCGGATAAAGCGTACGGCGTCTTGATCGAGGCGATCGCGCTTCGGCTCGATAAAAAGCTCGATTCGGCTCGAACGCTCCTTACCCGGACGATTCAGGCCGACCCTGATAGCGTGTGGAGAATGAAGCTCGAATCCGAACTTGTCGCGGTCGAGATCGACGCGCGTCGGTTCGAAGCCGCCGAGGCGATCCTCGACCGCCAGGCGCGCGCCGTCATTTCGGCGCCAAACAAAGACGCGACCGCGAAGATCGAGGAACGAATCGCCGATTCGATGCTCAAGCCCGAGGATTCGTCGACCGTCGCCGACCCGAAAGCGGCGAGCGAACTCCTCGTTCGCGCCTCGGATCTCGCGCGATCCCCAGCCGAAAAAGCCCGGCTCTTGTTCCGCGCGGCGGAGACGGCGCGCGATTACGGCTACTTTCGCGAAGCGATCGTCGATCTTCAAAAATTCGTTCGGTCGTATCCCAACGATAAATCTTATTATGAAGCTCGATATGCGCTAGGAGAATGTCTGTTATTGATGAACGACGATCGCTCGGCGCGGCGAACTTGGATCGATCTCGCCGACGAATTGGCCTCGAAGCGAGCCGACGCGGCGCTCGACGATCTGCGTGCGCGATCGCTTTATCGGATCGCCGACACGTACGATCTTCTCACCGTCTTCGACGATACGACGCTTCGTCATTCCAATCCCCTCGTCGAAGCATACCGCCGCAAACTGGAGGAGGAATTTGAGGCCGAGAAGGCCAGGATTCCAGGGCTGAAAGACGCGAGAAATGAGGGATTTCAAAGCGTCGATCAACCGATCGCGAACGCGAACGTCAACGACGAACCGAACGCCGCATTCAACGAAGGCGCCGGCACAAAAATGAACGCGGGCGCGAACAAATCTTCAAGTAACAATACCAAGCCGAACGACGCGTTCGATCGAGCCGAGAGCGCATCGAAGGCCGCCGGAGACGCCGAACGGCTGCGGAAGATCGCCGAACGTCGAACGACGCTGGGAATCGCGGCGCTCGAGCGATTTCTCGCGGAATATCCCGAACACCCGCTCGCGGTTCGCGCATCGTTCGAGATCGCCGCGGCGCGCGAGCCGATCCCCGCTTCGCTCATCGAGGCGACGCGAGGCGCATTCGGTTCGCCCCGAGTCGGAGCGATGACGCTGAGAACCTTTGATCCGCGATCGCAAAAAGTTCTCAATCAATTGAATAGACCGATCGATATGCCGTTCCCCAACGAGACGTCTCTTGAAGAAGTGATTGGATATATTAAAGCCGCGGCGAAAGCCGATCGCGGATTCAATCTTCCGATATACATCGATCCGATTGGCCTTTCCGAAGCCGATAAAACAATGGGGTCGACGGTGACGATCGACCTCAAAGGCGTTCCGCTTCGAACGACCCTCGAACTCGTGCTGGCGCAATTGGGGCTCGTCTATTACCTTGAAGACGGAGTTCTCAAAATCACCTATGAAAATTCGGAAGAACTCTCGAGCAAATTCGAATCTCCGAGCGATCGCGATTGGTCGATCTTTTGGGTGGAATACAACGGCCGAGCCGAGGAGGCGATCGCCGATCTGCGCAAGTTTCTCGCGGGGGAAGGTTACCGCGCGATCGCGCCCGAGGCGAAAGCCGATTTCGATCGGTTGGCGCCGATCGCGCTCGTTCAGCTCGGCAGGATGCTCAAAATCGAAGATCGGATCGACGACGCGATCGAACGCTGGAACGAATGCATCAAACGCTTTCCGAATCGAGTCGAAGCCGCGGCGTCGCGCGGGTTGATCCTCGCCTCCGAGATCGAAATCGCCGATCAACTAATAAAAGACAGGAAATATGAAGAAGCGAGAACAAAACTGCGCGCATTCATCGACCGCAATCCGCTCGATCACGATGTCGCCAAAATTCTCCATCGGATCGCTCGAAGTTATGAGATGGAAAAACGCTATGATGATGCGATCGCGGTGTTGCGCGAGATCGTGCGGCGGTTTCCCAACTATGATACGGGCGAATACGCCGAGCTCCAAATCGCCACTCTCCTCTATTCACTCGAAAAGCCCGACGAGTCGATCCGATTGTACGAAAAGATCGCCGCGAATCCATCAAACAACCACGCTGAAACCGCGGAGAAAATGATTCGAGAGATGAAAGCATCTTATTTATCGATTCGAACGCCAAGAAAATTCCGCTCGGGAGAAAAGCCCCACGTCGTCGTCGCCGTGCGCAACATCGACAAGCTCACTTTCTCGGCGTACAAGCTCGACCCCGTCGCGTACTTCCGCAAGAAACACGCGCTTTGTGGGGTCGAATCACTCGATATCGGCCTCGTCGCGGCGGATTATGAATGGACCGTCAAGGTTCCCGGTTACGCCAAATATATGTATATTTCCGCGAATTATGATCTTCCCAAGATCGCGATTCCAGGCGTTTGGGCGATCAAGGTGAGCGACGACAAATCGCTCCAGGCGACGACTCTCCTGATCGGCGGCGACGTCGACGCGATCGTTGAAGCGTCACGCGAGCAAATCTTGGTTTTTGCCCAGGACATGAAGACGGGAAAGGGACGCGCAGGCGCACGCGTGCTCGTCTCGGACGGCTCGCGGCTGATCCTCGACGCCAAAACGGGCGCCGACGGCGTTTTGCTTACCAATTGGAACGCCGCGGCCGACAAGGCGCCCAAAGACAAGATCGGCTGCCTCGTCGTCGACGGCGGCGAAATCGCCGCGACCTCTCTCCAACTTGGGAAAACGCAAACCGATAAGATTCAACCAAATATGTATTTGGTTCTCGATCGATCGAAGGCGAGACCGGGAGAGACCGTGTCGTTTTGGGGAACGATCCGAGGAGTCCGCGACGGTAAATATGTGAACGATCATAAGTCGAAACATCGCGTTGAGATCGTCGACCCGCCGGGACGAAAGCTCTTCTCCAAGCCGATCGAGGTCTCGACCTTCGGTACATTTAACGACCGAATCGAGCTTCCCGCCAACGCCGCCGAGGGTTCTTATAAAATTACGCTTTTGAACGAAAACGGCGATCGATTCGACGCGTTTTTCGAGGTTGACGATCGCGAACCGCCGCGGATCGAGCTCGCGATCGAGCTCGATCGCACGTCGATCGCTCGCGGCGAACCGCTTACGGGTACGGTGAGGGCGCACGACGACTCGGGAGCGGCGATCGCGGGTCGCACGGTCTCGCTCAAACGCCCCGACGGCCGAATCGACGAACGCTCAACCGACGCCGCGGGGACGTTCCGTTTTGAATTCGACACGCGTCCGTTCGACGAGGAAGGCCCCCTCACGGTCGAGGCGACCGTCCCCGAGGAGAACGTTTCGGTCAAGGCTTCGGCGCGGCTTTCGCTCTTCGACTTCGACCTCGCAGTCAAAACCGATCGCGAAGTGTATCATAACGGCGAAATCGTGAACGTCGTGATCGAGGTTTCTCAACTCCCGGGAGGCTTTCCCAAAGCGGGCGCGGCGTCCGTCGCGGTCGGGAAGCGAGACGATGAGTCGTCGAGTTATGAATCTGTGTTGATGCGATTAACCGTCGCGATCGACCCCAAAACGCGGGTCGGCAAATTCTCGTTCACGATCGACGAAAAAATCGATCCCGATCGGCGCTCGTCCCCAAGCTTTTTCATCGCCGCGTCGGCGACCGATCGATTCGGCAATCGCGTCGAAGCCGATCACGAAATCGAAGCGAGGATCGAACCGAAATCCGCGGCGATCGCGTTCCGCGGCGATCGCTCGGAGTTCCGCGTCGGCGAAGAGGCGAAACTCGAACTCGAAAACCGCGGCGACCCCGCGACGATCCTTTTCACCTATGAATCGAATCGCATTCTATCATATAGGTTGCTAAATATTCAAAAAGGATTGAATCCGGTTGTTTGGACGGTTCCCTCCGAGCAGGCGCCGAATTGTCGAGCGTCGGCGATCGGGATGATCGGCAGAGAGCTCGTCACGGCGCGGCGCGACCTGACGATCGAACGCGGCCTGAAGGTTTCGATCAAAGCGGTTTCGGAAACGGTCAAGCCGGGAGGCGCGATCGAGCTCGATATCGAAACGGTCGACCGGCTCGGCAAACCCGTGAGCGCCGAATTGGCGGTCGCGGTCGTCGATCGCATGATTGAATTCGAATCCGCGATCAAAGATCGGAATCCAATCGCCGAAGCTTTCCACAAACCATTTCTTCTGAAAGGATTGATTGAAGCGGGATCGACGAACGGATTTGATTATCATTCGGAAATGATTAATATTAAAGATCGCGTGGACGATGAATCGCGCGATCAATCGACCCGCGCCGACCGAGATGCTTCGGGACGCGTCCGCGATCTGCTTAACGAAGAAGTCTCAAACAATCCTCCCGCGTTCGACGGTAAAGCCGAGGCGCGACGCTCGAACAGTATGACGGGGGGCATGATGATGGGTGGAATGGGAGGGATGGGAGGCGCGGTCGACACGCCGAGGATGAAGGGGAGCCGCGACGCCGATGCAAGCTCGGATCGGATTCCTCGCGAAGCCCGCGGGGACGATCAAAAAGATAAAAACGCAAAAGCGCAAAAACTTGTTCCACCAAAACCGGACGCTCCGCGCTCTCGATTCGTCGCGACCGCGTATTGGAATCCGAAGGTCGTCACCGACGCGTCGGGCAAAGCCAAGATCCGCTTCGCCGCGCCGCGGAACCCCGTCGTTTTGCAGGCTCGCGCGTGGGGAACGACCGAATCCGACGACCCGCTCGTCGGCGCGGCGTCGACCGAAATTCGTGTGAACGGTTCTTTTTCTATTAATTTACACACGCCGGCGTATCTAAATGAAGGCGACAAGCCGATTTTCGCGGCCGAGATCGTCAATCGAGGAACGGCTCGGGGCGAGGCGAAAGTTAAGCTCGTCGTCGGTTCGGGCGATCGTACCAAAACGATACCGCGCATCGTCGCGATCGAGCCCGACAGCTCGACTTATGTCGAATTCGACGCGGTCGAAGTTCCTTCCGCCGATTCGCTGTCGGCGGTCGTCTCGGCCGAGCTGATCGATTTGAAGGATTCGGTCGAGACGACGATCCCGATTCGAAGGCGTGGAATCCGCGTGTTCGCGACCGCGGCGGGAACGGCGCGCGACGATACGACGACGATCGTCTCTTTACCACCCGGACCCAAATATGATTCGGTTAAAATGCATATCACGATCGCCCCCGCGATCGAACGCTTCGTGATCGACGCGGCGCTCGGTCGAGTGCAAACGCATGAACATGCCGGCGCCGATAATACTTCAATCGAAGCGTTCGGATCGCCGCGCACCGTCGATCTCGCGTCGAGCGCGATCGCAAAGATCGCGGCGTTTTCTTATATCAAGAAGGTTCAAGATAAGGACGGGGGCGAGGTTTCGGCGGCGGGCGACGCGGCGCGGACCGCGGTTTCGTTTCTAATCGCGGCGCAAAACTCCGACGGAGGCTTTCCCGCGATCGTCGAACGGAACGCCGAACGATCCGACCCGATCGCTTCGGCTCGTGCGGTCGCGGCGCTGATCGCGGCGCGAGCCGACGGTTTCACCGCCGATCCCGCCCCCCTCGAAAAGGGCGCCGCCTATCTGATCGCCGCGCTCGCCAAACTCGATTCCGCCGATCTCGAAACGAAAATTTCGCTGATTCGACCGCTCGCGGCCCGCGGTAAAGCGAATTTTGAACAAGCGAATGCACTTTTGCGCATGCGATCGTCGCTATCGGATCGCGCCCTCGCCGAGCTCGCTTCGATCTTGCTCGATCTCGACCGCCGCGCCCTCGCTGAAGAAACTATTCATATGATCATTAAACACGGAAAAAGCGAACGCGTTCCCGCGGGCGCCGCGTCTCGGACGTTCTGGACCGATCCGATTCAAGCCGGCGGTCGAGACGATGAAGCGAGGGGATCGATCGAAACGACGGCGATCGTCGCCTCGGCGATTGCTCGGATCGAGCCGAAATCCGCGACGCTCGCCGAATCGGTGAATTGGCTTGTCGCTCGACGTGCGGAAACCCCCGCGAGCGCTCTCGGCGATTGGGTCGTCGCGGTGTCGGCGTTTTACGGCGAGGCGAAGGCCGCGAACGATCGCTACACGCTCGCGATCCGCGTGGAGGACCGCGAGGTCGGCCGAATCGAAACCGACGCGAACGCCTCGACTCGATCGATCGAAGTTCCAGTCGACGTCCTCAAAATTCAAGGTAATCATCACATTACATTTGATATCGAAGGACGAGGGACTTACGGTTACGCGATCGAATTGAGCGGGTTTTCGACCGATTTCGCCGCGGCCGCCAAAAACGCCGCGGGGGTCGATTTCGCGCTTGAGAAACGCGTTTTCGAGGCGGGCCCGCCGATCGTCGCGGGCGAACCCTTGCCGACGGGCTTTTCGATCGCGGTCCATCCCGTTACTTTTGATAATATCGTTACAAAAGTTGCTCTTGGGGCGCCGTCGCGCACCCGCATCGTCGCGAGCCGGCCCGCGGAGGGCCGATCAAGACGCGACCGCGACGGTTTGATCGTGATCGATCATCCCCCCGCGGGGGTCGCCCCGATCGTCGAATCGATACAATCACACGCGTCGGCGGTGAGGCTCCGCCGCGGCGAATTGATCTTTTGGTTCGCCCCCGGAATCGACCCGGGAACGATCGTTTACGACTCGATCGGAACAATCTCGGGCGATTATCTCGCGCCCCCCGTCGAGATCGCCTCGGCTCGCGACGCCTCGAGACGCGTTTTCGGATCAACCGGCGGGCTCGAAGTCCTCAAAAAAGGAGAAGCGTCCGACGATCCGTATCGCCCCACCCCCGACGAACTTTTGGCTCGCGGCAAGCGCGCAATCGCGCAAAAACATTACAATATCGCCGCGCGTGCTCTCGAACCTCTGTTCGAAAACTGGACCCTCCGCGACGAGATCGCCGAAGACGCCGCGGCGATCCTATTCGAAGCGACGCTCCAGGGAAACGATCCTCATAAGATCGTCCGTTACGGCGAAATCTTTAAAGAAAAATCGCCCGAAAAACCCGTATCATTTAATTATGTGAATAAATTAGGCGACGCTTACCGCGCGATCGGCGAATTCGAGCGCGCCTGCGAGGTGAGGAGGGCGCTGATCGACGCGAGTAGACGAGAAGACGCGTCGATCGCCGAGATCTTGCGGGATAAGAATCGCCCGCTCGAGGCGATCGCGTTCGCTCTCGATTTGTGGCGACGCTATCCGATCGAGGCGTCGGTTCAATCCGATTTGTTCACGCAAGCACAGCTTTTGATCAAACACGCGACTCGCCGCGAAGCCGACGCGGGGAAATCGGCGGCGGCGGCTCCCAAGAGCGAGCTTTTATTCCAGGCGATCCGGCTGATCCAGGTTTTTCTCGGCGAATCCCCCCTCGATCCGATCGCCGACGAGGCGGCCTTGGCGCAACTTGGAGCGTTTCTTGAGCTCGAAGACGACGAAGCGGTGATCAAGCTCGCCGATCGCGATCAAAAGTTGTATCCGCGGAGCGAATTCGTCTCGGGTTTCGCATACGCCGAGGCGCTCGGCCTTTTTCGACTCGGTCGGTTCGACCGCGCGATCGAGGTCGCGAGCCGAATCGCAAAGGCGCCCCGAACCGATCGCGAAGGAGACGTTAAGCCCGATGAACGGCGCCTCGAAGCGCTCTATCTCTTGGGCCAAATCCACGAGGCTCGGAACGAGCCGGCGCTCGCTCTCGACTATTATAAACAGGTGAGCGATCGATACCCCGAGGCCGCGATCGCCGTCGCCGAATACACGCGTAAGCAATTATCGATACCCGACGCGACGACGCTCCGCGAGCCGAAGAAATCCCAAGGCCGCGCGGCGCCGCACGCTCCCGCGGCGAACGACGCTCAGGACGACAAAGCCGAGCCCGAAGCCAAAGCCGAGCCCGAAGCCAAGCGCGTTCGGGTCGATTCGCCTTCGATCGAGATCAAATACCGCAATGTGGAATCGGCCGATGTGAAGGTTTATCCCGTCGATCTGATGCGGCTTTATGTCGAACGGCGCGGGCTTGATCGGATCGAATCGATCGATCTCGCGGGAATCACGCCGCTCGTCGAAACGGCCGTCAAACTTGGCGACGGGCGCGATTTCGAGGAGAAGATCACGCGGATTCCGTTGCCGATTCAAGAACACAAAGCTTATCTCGTAACGGCTCGCGGGGGTGATTTGTACGCGTCGGGGGTCGCGGTCTTCAGCCCGCTTTCGCTCGACGTCGTCGAAGACGCGGCGGCGGGTAAGGCGCGCGTCACAGTGCGCGACGCCGCGAACGATAAACCGATTTCCAAAGTTCTGATCAAGGCGATCGGAACGGAGAACAAAGAAATCATCACGGGTTATACCGATCCCCGCGGAGTTTTCCTCGCCGAGGGAATCCGAGGAACCGCGACGATCATCGCTCGGCGCGGCTTCGACGAATACGCGATCCATCGCGGCCGAACGCGGCTCGGTCCGCCTCCCGTCGTCAAACCCGAAACCGATTCGACGAAACAGGGTCCGGTCGTCGCTCCTCAACAAGCGCAAACCCCCGCGGCGCAAACTCCGCTCGATCAGTCGCTCAAAGAACTTAATGAACGTATTATGATGCGGCAAATGGAGCGATCGCGGCGCGGAGGAGGTATCGAAGGCGGCATGGGAGGAGGAATGATGGGGGGCGGCATGATGTAAATATCATCATTTATGATTATTGAAGAATTTTTCATGAAAGATCTCGCACGCGAATATCGACGAGGCGCGCCTTCTCCCGGGGTCTGCCGGCGGGGCGTGCTTCGCGTTACAATCGCGCTTTCGAGAATTTCGTCCCTTTAACGCTTTTTGGTTCGCGAGGAATCGACGCATGGCGACCGCAACGACTTCAAAATCAACCCCGACCGCGGCGACCGCCGATATCGGCCTGGTGGGGCTCGCGGTGATGGGTGAGAACTTGGCCCTCAATATGGAGAGTCACGGCTTTACCGTCGCGGTGTTCAATCGCACGACGGCGAAGGTGGACGCCTTCGTTGGCGGTCGCGGCGCCGGCAAGAAGTTCGTCGGCTGTCATTCGGTCGAGGATCTCGTCAAGTCGCTCAAACGGCCTCGCAAGATCATGATGATGGTGAAGGCGGGCGCCGCGGTCGACGCGGTGATCGACGAATTCCTCCCCCTGCTCGAACCCGGCGATATCCTGATCGACGGCGGCAACTCGTACTTCCCCGACACCACCAGACGAACCCAGGCGCTCAAAAGCAAGGGGATCTTGTTCGTCGGGACGGGAGTTTCCGGCGGCGAGGAGGGAGCGCTCAAAGGGCCTTCGATCATGCCCGGAGGGAATCCCGAAGCGTGGCCCGCGGTCAAGCCGATCTTCCAGGCGATCGCCGCCAAAGTCGCCGACGGAACGCCTTGCTGCGATTGGGTCGGCCCCGAGGGCGCGGGGCATTTCGTTAAAATGGTGCACAACGGTATCGAATACGGCGATATTCAATTGATCAACGAGGCGTACGACGTGCTCCACTCGCTGCTGGGGCTCGGCGCCGACGACCTGCACAAGGTCTTCTCGCAATGGAACAAGGGTCCGCTCGACAGCTACCTCATCGAGATCACGAGCGATATCTTCGCCTACAAAGATCCCGAATCGGGCAAGCCGATGGTCGATCTGATCCTCGACTCCGCCGGCCAAAAAGGAACCGGCAAATGGACCGTCGTCTCGGCGCTCGATCTCGGCGTGCCCCTCACGCTCATCGGCGAGGCGGTCTTCTCTCGCTGCCTGTCGGCGATCAAAGAGGAACGAGTCGCCGCGAGCAAACTGCTCGCGGGCCCCAAACCGGCGTACGACGGCGACCGTCAGGGACTGATCGACGACGTCGAAAAGGCTCTCTACGCCAGTAAAATCGTCTCCTACGCGCAGGGTTTCGCGCTCATGAGGGCGATGGGGGTCGAGGCGAAATGGGAGATCAACATGGGCGGCGTGGCGCTCATGTGGCGCGGCGGGTGCATCATCCGCAGCGCTTTCCTTGGTAAAATCAAAGAGGCTTTTGATAAAAATCATAACCTCACAAACTTGATGCTCGATCCTTACTTCACCGCCGAGCTCGAACGGTGTTCCGACGGTTGGAGGCGCGTCTGCGCCCAAGCCGCGACTCGCGGAATCCCGGCCCCCGCGATCTCCTCGGCGCTCGCGTACTTCGACGGATATCGCCGCGAACGACTTCCCGCCAACCTGCTGCAGGCGCAGCGCGATTATTTCGGCGCGCACACGTACGAACGCGTCGACAAACCCCGCGGTCAATTCTTCCACACCAACTGGACGGGACACGGCGGAACGACCTCGTCGACCACGTACAACGTCTGATCGGAACACAAGCGTTCGCGCCGAAGCGTGAAAGCCCGGCGCGAACGCTTTTTCAATGAAGCTCGCCCCGCTTTGAAATAAGAGTTTTATAAATCAATTGACGAAAGAACGATTATGCGATTGTCCGCGATCGGGATAAACGTATGTGATATTGACACTCCAGCTTTATTGTTAAACATGAGCGCGTTCGAGCGCAATATCGCGACGATGGCGGGCAGGTTCAAGTCGAGCGGGATCGGCTGGAGACCGCACGCCAAGGCGTTCAAATGTCCCGCGATCGCTCATATCCTCCTCCGCTCGGGAGCGTTCGGAGTCACCGTCGCCAAGGTTTCCGAGGCCGAGGTGATGGCCTCTGCGGGAGTTGAAGATATTTTGATTGCGAACATGATCGTCGGCGCGGCGAAAACCTCGCGGCTCGCGGCGCTCGCTCGATTCGTGAACGTCAAGGCGTGTGTCGATCATATCGATCAGATCGAGCCGATGGCTTCCGCGGCTCGGGCGATCGGGACGACGATCGGCGTGTTGATCGAGGTCGATTTGGGGCTCAATCGATGCGGCGCCGCGAACGCCGAGATCGCCGCCGATCTGGCTCGCAGGGTCGCGAATTCGCGCGGCCTAAGGCTAGACGGAGTGATGGGTTACGAAGGCCATACGCTGATGATCGCCGACCCCGACGAAAAACGGCGGGCGATCATATCGGCGCTCGATCGATTGATCGAGGCTCGCGATCGGTTGACCGATCTGGGGCTCGCTTGCCCGATCGTCTCGGCGGGAGGAACGGGTTCTTACCAATACACCGCCGATTACCGCGGGATCAGCGAGATCCAGGCGGGGGGAGGCGTTTTCGCATGCCTTTATTACACAAAGAGTTGCGGCGTGAAGGGGCACGAGAATTCGCTCACGGTTTTGGCCACGGTCGTCGGCAGGCCCGCGGCCGATCGCGCGATCCTCGATATCGGTCAAAAATCGATCAGCCAACACCGCGAAACGCCCGTCTTACGCGACCACCCCGAAACGCGCATTCTCAACCTCTCAGCCGAACACACCGTCGTCTCGACTCCGCGCGATTATCCGCTCAAAATTGGCGATAAAGTGCACGTCGTCCCGGGTTACAGCGATTTTACATTCGTCCTCCACGATCGCGTTTTGGCGCATCGGAATGGCGTCGTTGAAGCAAGCTGGGAGCTCTGGGGAAGAGGCATGCTTCAATGACCGAATGGCTCGCTGGAAAATCGCTCATTTTTCGTGTCCCAATTCGCAGCAAGATGACAATTTACTATTAGAGGGCGCGTGCTTGGATCGGTCGCTCCAACAAGGTGAAATCGAGTGATATCGATTTCAGGCGACTCTCGATGATCGAGCGTCGCCAGGCTCAATTGTTAAGAAAGGCTCGTTTCGGAGTGTTCGAGTCGATTCCGGTCGAAATTGACCTCGATCAAAATCGCTCGATGCCGTATTTTCGTCGTCACCGTTCGCGCGTCGACCGAACATGTCGTAGGTTCCAATAAGATCCGGTTGAAGTCGCCGGCTTTCAATCGTTCCTGGTGGATCGGTTCCAAATTTCTGGCTGGAAAGGGATCAAACGGCCGTGAGCGGAAAATCGAGCCAATCACGACGGCGTTACACCCCAGGGGTGGAATCGCTCGAGGCGCTCAGGCTGCTGAGCGCCGCGACCGCGATGCCGAACGTCGTCGCTCCGCTCGAGTTAGGCTCAAATTCACCGACTCCGAACACGACCGACACGCTCAACACGGCGCAGGCGCTCGCGTCGATCGCGTCGACCGCGACTCCAGGCTCGACTTATCCCGTCGTCACTTCGACGATTATGTCGACTTCGATACAAACTTCGACCGCTTCGACCGCGACGGTCAATCCCTCGGCGATCGCCTCGGGGCTGTCGCAGCTCGATCGGTATTTGAATCGAGCCTGGTTCCGCGCCGGGATCCCCATCCAGCAGCACGCCGACAACACCCAGGCGGTTTATCTCATGCTGCTGCAAAAAATGGGACGAACCAAATTTGATCAGCTCGTGGCGCAGATCGGCGTAAACGGCATCCGCGACGTCCTCAGCCAAGAAACCGACGACGGCCCCGATTTCTTCCGCGCCGTCGACACGATCAAAAAACGAGCCCAACGTGAACGGACGTTCCAACCGCTCGAATCGGCGTCGATCCAGCCCTCGACCGCTTCGACGACCGACCCCGGATCGCTCCGCAACACGCTCGACGAGGTGATCGGACAAATGCTGAGCCCGCGCGAGGCCGAACTGATCCAGGCCACCCTCAAAGGCGAAACCCCAAGCGAAATCGCGTCGAAATGGGGCGTCGCTCCCAAAACCGTCAGTAACGAAAAAACCCGCGCCATTCAAAAACTTCGCGGCGCCCTCGGAAACACGCTCGTCGATTGATCTTCGTCATATCACAATCTAATATAATCAATAACTAGAATTATAATTATTGAGAATTATTTTCCGATTCTGTATATTCGGACGGTCGTTTTCGCACATGATCACGGTATCATAGCCGCTCGCTTTCGATTTTTCTCGTTAAAATTCGACGATTTCACCTCCCGATCTGGTCGCCAGCGCCCTCCACACCGCGAGATCGACGCCGTCTTTAAAAAAGCGGACGCTTCCATCCATCAACAAAGAGTTCACTCCTCCGGGGTGATAGCTCGACGCCGAGAAGACGCCGCTCATGATAATGACAAACCGCATCGGCGCGGTGAAATCTTCCATCGAACAATCGGTGATCTTGGAATTAGGGGTCGTACAGTGGTTGTAATTGGTGTAATGATAACCCGTGACGAACCAACTTTCTCCTCCTTTTGATGAATGGGGATTGATCGATTTTAATGATCGACATATAGAAACCGCTTCGTCGCTTCCTCTCATCGCGTTATAAGTCGACGCCGATTGAGACGTCAATGTATAATCACCTCCTCGCTTAAAAGACGCTTTGGACCAATCCCCCTGAAGTCGCTCGGAAACGCCGACGGTATTGGACAATCCGTCGAGGAAATCCGCGGGACGATAACAAACATGAACGGTGAACGGACCCGACTTCGAAGCCGGATCCGATGAAATCGCGGGCATTCGAAACGTGGCGCCGACGTTAAATCGATAATTCACACGTCCGTATCCCGGAACCGACGAGTCGATGTCGGAAGGACATAGAAACAGATTCAAAGACGTATCCATCACGGTTCGATTCATCCAGAGTGATTGTGACGTGGATGTAATGCCGGTGAAATTGATCGAATCAAAAAGCGGCGCGTCGTCCAGAAAAGGGAGCATCCGAGCGAGGGGACTGTAGGAATTCCCGGAATAGAAACCGCCGCGCGAGTCATGCGCGGTGATAATCGATATACCAGGAAACATGTTATATGA
>JAJYWB010000095.1 GCA_021791715.1 Planctomycetota bacterium
TACAAATGCCGGCTCGGACGGCGCCTCGCCCTCCCGGAACCCTTCGACGAGGCCTTTCGATTTACGACAAACGCCGGATCGGTCGGGCTCTCGATATCACAAAAACATTCCGATTTCGGTGATCTTAAGGGAGGGCGAACCGCCGTGTGAGCCCAATTTATATAATATTATTTCAATATAAATGCCGGCTCGGACGGCGCCTCGCCCTCCCGGAACCGTTCGACATTGCCTTTCGATTTACGACAAACGCCGGCTCGGACGGCGCCTCGCCCTCCCGGAACCGTTCGACGATCCGTTTCCATGATCGACACCCGACGGCTCTTTCGACTCCTCGGCGCCACGTAATTCATTCCGGGGCCGCGGGATGTCTCTTCATTCCCCCCGTCTTCACAACCAACCCAATCCAACCGATCGCCGCCAAATCACCTAACTTCAATCTTGCAACAATCGGTCCCAAAAATTTCCGAAAATTTACAAAATTCTTGGAACCAAATTCCGTTTTCGTCGTCTATATTAGAGATTGTGTCGTTCGATTCGAAAATCAAAACCAAGCGTACCAAAAACACCCTTAAAAAAACTCGCGATCAAGCCTCCGAATATCGGCTTGCTGAAACGATGAAAAACCAAAAAAACTCGCGGCGATCGTCACAATCGCGGCGATCTCGATCGATCGACGTTCACTTGCTACCAAAATGGCGTGCGAGCGGAGGTTCCGCGAAAACGCACCGAACCGTACAAATTACGCAAACGCCCCAAGATCCGATTGGCTTCGCTCGGCAGTTTTTCTCTAACACTAATTCTATCAAGAACTTACACCAAAAACTGATCCGCCGATCGACTGCTCGCGATCGATCGTAGGACGGTCGAGAACGTGTGAATTGAACCCGATCGGGATTTTGGATCGCGCCGGTTCAGATTCTCATTGAAGATCGTAATACGGCGACTCCCGCGGGATCGTTGGCGCGGCTTCGAGAATCGGGTTAAGATCAGGCTCGGAAGCCCCCCGTGCGATCAAGACCGTCGTTGCGAATAACCTCGCTTATCAAGCTGAACGTTCGAGTAAGGTGCGAATTATGAGCGTGAATCCGGCTCGTCGATCAATCTCCTTCGCCGTCGTCCGCTTGTTTTTGACGATCGCCGTTTCGATTCCGTTCGGCGTCTCGGCCTTCGCCGCCGATCGGCCCGCCAAGCTCACATTCCACCAAGGAGATCGCGTCGTTTATGTCGGCGGGGTTTTCGCCGAAAGAACCGATCACTTCGGCCGGCTGGAAACGCTCATTCAATTGCGAAAACCCGAACTCGGCCTGACGTTCCGAAGTCTCGCGTGGCCTGGGGATACGCCTTCCGAACAACCGAGACCGCTCAACTTCGGCGACCAAATCCGTCATCTCACCGAGCAAAAAGCCGACGTCATCTTCCTTTGTTTCGGTCTTTCAGAATCGTTCGCGGGTCCCGAGGGCTGGGACGATTTCCGCTCGGGTCTTGAAACGTTAATCAAGGATTATCAGTCGCATCGGTTCAACGGAAAGACCGCGCCTCGGCTCGTCGTCGTTTCGCCGATCGCGCACGAGAACGTCGGCGGCGACTTTCCAGACCCGACCGCGCACAACCGCAACCTTAAAATTTACACCGATGCGATGCGATCGGTCGCTCAGGCGCACAACCTGCCGTTCGTCGATCTTTATCATCCCACGCTCGCTTTGATGAACGAGCCGGGGGGATCGAAGCTCACGTTCAACGGAGTTCATCTGACCGATTACGGCGATTGGGCTGTTTCACAATTGACGGCGGATCAATTGTTCGAGCCCGCGGTCGCTGTCGAGGCGACTCTCGACGGTTCGAACCCGAACGCGATCGATTTCGGACCGCTCAAAAAAGCGCTCGCTCGGTCGCTTCCCATCCTTCCCGTACCAGGTAAGTCGCACGCTCACGAATCTTTGCTCAAGCGTTTCCCGAAGATCGTCGTCAAGAATCTTCCCGGCGGCGAATTCACGCTTGTTTTGGATGGAATTCCGATCGCTTCCGCGGCGAGCGAAGCGTGGGGCGCGGGAATTCGCTTAAGCCGAGGCCCGCTCGTCGACGCGGCTGAAAAGCTCCGCGTCGCGATCGCCGACCGCAATCAAGAATTCTATTATCGATGGAGGGCTGTGAATGGTGAATACATTTACGGTCGACGCGTCGAGCCGTTCGGATCGGTTTCGTTTCCGCCCGAGATGAAGAAGCTCGACGAGATGATCGCCGAGCGCGACACGCGAATTCTCGCGCTCAACAAGCCCTCGACGACCGGCGAGTTCGCGCTCAGAGCGGGATATGTTCCCGAGGCGAAAGTCGCGAACGTTTCCACGACCGAACCGAAAGCCGAATCGGTTTATGAGATTTACGGGCAAAAGCCGGGATACATCGGCGGCAAACGATTTCCAACCGCGGCCGATCCCGCCGAGGAATTGAAAACGTTTAAAGTTCCCGAAGGTTTTGAGGTGAACTTATACGCGTCCGACGTCGAATTCCCGCTTCATAAACCGATCGCGATGAAGTTCGACGCCAAAGGAAGGATGTGGGTGACATGCGCGCCGTCTTACCCGCAATACCTTCCGGGTCATCCTCCCGACGACAAGGTTTTGATTCTGGACGATCAAAACGGCGACGGCAAAGCCGATAAATGCACGGTTTTCGCCGATAAGCTTTACCTTCCGGGAGGGATCGAACTCGGCGACGGCGGAGCGTACATCGCCGAACAACCCAATTTACTGTTCGCCAAAGATACGAACGGCGACGACATCGCCGATTATCGCGAGACGATCCTCCACGGTTTCGGTACAGGCGATAGCCACCACGCAATCAACGCGTTCACGTGGGGACCCGGCGGATCGCTTTACATGATGGAGGGGACGTTCCTCGTCTCGGCGATTGAAACGCCTCATGGGCTCACACGTTTACACGAATCGGGCGTTTATCGATTTCAGCCGAAGTCGGGAAAAATCGACGTCTCGGTTTCGTACTCGTTCGCCAATCCCTGGGGCGAGGTTTTCGACCGCTGGGGCCAGAACTTTCTCGCCGACGCCTCGGGAGGTTCGAATTACTTCGCGCTGCCGATCATGGGACGCGTTGAACATCCGCGTAAACACCCCGGCATGAAAGAGTTCACCCTCACCAAGGTGCGCCCCACGTGCGGCTGCGAGATCGTTTCGAGCCGCAACTTCCCCGAGGATATGCAAGGCAATTATCTTGTTAATAATTGCATCGGTTTTCAGGGGATCAAGAATTACAAGGTCGAGGAGGACGGATCGGGGTTCGTGGGTCGCGAGGTCGAGCCTCTGCTCTTTTCGACCGATCCCAATTTTCGACCCGTCGATCTTTCTTTTGGACCCGACGGGGCGCTTTATCTCGTCGATTGGTACAACCCGTTGATCGGACATATGCAGTTTTCGATTCGCGATCCTGGGCGCGATCACGTTCACGGGAGGATCTGGCGGATCGCGTATAAAAAGCGTCCGCTCGTCTCCAGGCCCAAAATCGCCGGAGAGTCGATCGCGGCGCTGCTCGATCTGCTAAGAACTTATGAAGACCGAACGCGCTATCAGGCGCGGATCGAGTTGCGCAACCGCGATCGAGCCGCCGTTTTGAAGGCTCTGGGAGAATGGGTCTCCGCGCTCGACCGCTCCGCGCCCGATTATGAGCATTTGCTCCTCGAAGCGCTCTGGATTTACGCCGGCGAGAACACGGTGAACCGCGATTTGCTGAACAAGCTGCTCGCGGCTCGCGATGATCACGCCCGCGCCGCGGCGACGCGCGTCCTTCGCTATTGGAGCGATCGGATTGAAGATTCGCTCACACTGTTGCGCAAGCAAGCGGTCGACGACAACCCGCGCGTTCGGCTCGAGGCGGTCGTCGCTCTCTCGGATTTTAAATCGTCAGAGGCCGCCGACGCGGCGCTCGACGCGTTGCGGAAACCGGTCGATTATTATCTCGATTTCGGCCTTAAAGAAACGATGACGACGCTGGAACGCTTCTGGCGTCCGGCGCTCGCCGCGGGAAAGCCGATCGCCGCGGGGAATCCCGCCGGAGCGATCTTTTTAACGGGGATTCTTAGCCCCGCCGAGCTGATCAAGCTGCCTCCGAGTTCGACGATCGATCTCGCGATCCTTTCGCGCGAAGGGGTCGCCGCCGAGGAGCGAGCGATCGCTCTCAAACGCCTCACCGAGCGGAACAAATCGACCGTGATCGTCGAATTGCTCAGGGTGATTGAACATGTGGATTCGGACGATACGTTACATACGGGACACGTTTTGAACGATCTCGCCGAGATTTTAACGGCGCGGCCCGCCGATGAGCTTCGCGCCGCGCGGCGCGAGCTCGAGCGGCTCGCGGCTCGCGGCAAACATCCGTTCACGCGTCAGATCGCGACGGTCGCACTGATCGAAGCCGACGATTCTCTTGAACCTTCGTGGCGAAACGCGACCCGATCGCTCGCGGCGCTTACGATTTGGGTCGACGCGGTTCCGTTGATTCGCAAGGCCGAGCTTCGCGCCGCGGCGTTCGATAAAATTCATCCCCTTGTGAACGATAAGCTTCCAGAAACGCTCGCATCGCAGGGAAAGAAAGACCGCGTACCGCGAGGCAGGTTCGTAAGAATCGAGCTTCCCGGTAACGCGCGTACGCTCACGCTCGCCGAGGTTGAGGTGCGAAGCGACGGAAAGAACGTCGCGCCCCAGGGAGTCGCTTCGCAATCGAGCGTCGCTTACGACGGCCCTCCCGAACGCGCGATCGACGGCAATACCGACGGATCGTACGGCGCGGGGGGGCAAACGCACACGCAAGAGAACGAGCCCAATCCGTGGTGGATGCTCGATCTTGGAAGCGATCGCCCGATCGAGGAGATCGTCGTTTGGAACCGAACCGACGGCGATCTGGGTGATCGTTTGAGGGGATTTCGATTGATCGTGCGCGATTCAAGCGGGTCGATCGTGTATCGCAAAGACAATCTTCCAACCCCTCGGCCTTCGGTCCGTTTTGAGATCGGGAGCGATCCCGAGGGGATGCTGCGACGATCGGCGATCAACGCTTTGCCCTCGCTCGCGGGGCGTGAGAACGAGTCGTTCCGAACGCTCGCGCGTTTGATTGTGAAGGGGACCGATCGCGACGCGGCGATCCGGGCGATCCGACGGATTCCCCGCGAACATCGGCCGATCGACGAGGTTCGACCCGTGCTCGAGGCGCTCGTTTCTTATGTTTCAGGGCTCGGCGACGCGGCGCGAGCCGAAACCGCGGCGCTCGACGCGATCCAACTGGGAGGCGACCTGGCTTCGACCCTTCCAGCGATCGAGGCCAAATCGTATCGATCGAAACTCGGCGATCTGGGAGTCAACGTCGTCCTGATTCGCACGATTCCACATAAGATGGTTTATGATCGATCGAAGTTTTATGTCGAGGCGGGAAAGCCCGTCGTGATCGTTTTTGAGAATCCCGACATCATGCCGCACAACTGGATTGTCGCGGCGCCCGGATCGTTGGCGCAAATCGGTCTCGCGGCCGAACGGATGGCGTCGAACCCCGACGGCTACGCGAGGAGCTTCATTCCAAGTGATCGACGCGTGCTGCATTCGATCCGGCTGGTTCAACCCGGCGAATCGCTGCGGCTCAATTTCCGAGCCCCCGCGACCGTCGGCGAATATCCGTATGTTTGCACGTTTCCAGGGCACTGGAGGATTATGAACGGCGTGATGCACGTCGTGCCGAGGCTTGCCGATATACCCGCCGACGAGCTCAACCCTCCGCCGGCGAGCGAATCTTCGCCCGATTCGAGGCCGTTTGTTCGTCAATGGGTGTTTGAGGATCTCGCGGCCGATCTGCATCATGTCGGTCACGGACGATCTTATGAACGCGGCAAAGCGCTCTTCACCGCGGCGACTTGCGTAGAATGCCATAAGGCGCGAGGCGAAGGGGGCGAAATCGGCCCGAATCTCGACGAGATCGCGCGGAAGGTCGTCGACAAGAAAATCACTCCGGCCGACGTTCTTCATTCGGTTCTGGAACCGTCGAAGGATATCGAAGAGAAATACCGACCCGTGCTGATCGAAACGAACGACGGCGAGGTGGCGACGGGGATCGTTTTGGAGAAGACCGCGGATTCGCTGACGATCGTCGCGGGCCCGCGGGCGAAACCGCGAACGATCAAGCTGAAGGATGTGGCCGAGAAGGCCGAGTCGAAAGTTTCGTTGATGCCTCAGGGCTTGCTCGTCACCCTCTCGAAAGACGAGATCTTTGATTTGATCGCTTATGTGATCGCCGCCGGAAATCCTGAAGATAAAGCGTTCCACAAATAAAGAAATCGCGTTGTTTGATTGGCGCAGGTCGATCGTTAGTTCGTTAGGGGGAGGGTTGGGAGATGGCGTCGAACGAGCCGGCTTATCGATTGGTCGTTTTCGACGCGCCCGACGATCCCCAGGCGACGCGCGATCTGGTGGCAAAAGTTGTGAACATGCATCCGACCGACGCGATGCGTTGGGTGGCGCGAACACCCGGGGTGTTTCCAGGTCTTTTAACCGAGGGCCAGGTGCGACCGTTGCTCGACGGACTTTACGATTTAGGGGTCGCCGCGGAGGCGTGGCGCGACGATTCGTTCCCCGATCTCACGCGGCCTCGCGTCGTTCACGAAGCCGCTTGCCTTCCCGAGGGGTTTCGGATCACGGGTCTTCGCGGCGAACCCACGCACTGGATTCCGTGGGATCAGATCGAACTTGTGAACGCGGGGAGGGTCGTCGACGACGAGAATCGCGATTCCGATTCGCCTCGATGGACGTCACCGATCGTGATGGGATTACAAGTTTTGGTGAAGCGACCCGGTTCGGGCAATCGCTCGAATCGCGTTCCACGAACTCCGCGCGATCCGGTGGGAGAGATTCACATCGTGCGCGATAACCCCCGGCTCGCGTTTCGGATCATCGCCAATCAAATGAATTACGCGTCGCTGGGAGAGCGATTGAAGCCCTCCGCGGCCGAGAATTTTCCGATTTTTCTCGCGGCGATCGTCGCGCAAGCCGATCGCGCCCACATCACGCACTCGACACGCTTATTGATGATCGATTCTCTCAATCCCGAAACGAAGGAGGATCTCGCACCCAAACCGTATGATTTTGATTCGTCGCGCGCGATGATCGACGACACCACGCTCAAACTCCTTTGGAGCTGGTATCGCCGCGATCGCGATTCGCAAGCCTCAACGATGAGCTGACGATCGCGAACAAAACGCGAGCGATCGAAAAACCGGAGCGATCCAATCGATCGAAAACCCGGCGCAATCCAATTGATTAGAACAAAAGCTAAATATTATTGATTATAATAAAGCGTCCATTTAACTATAGAATATCAAACATGAACACCAAATGGATCAACCTTGTCGATGAATCGCGATCGAAGCTTTGTTCGGGCTTGAGGGTCGAGCCGGTGCGCGGGTATAACCTGCGAATCCAAAACGCGGTCGTCGATCGGGCGCGCTGCGCCGTTGATGTTGGTGGAAGAGACGTTGAACGTCGCGTCGTCGATCCCGATCGAACGCTCGACCGAACCCCGACACGGATGAAACCGGGAGGCTGGATCGTGCACAGGAATTCACCCAAGAAACGTCGGCTCGTGTTCGCTTGCGCGATCCTTTTGGGAGCGTCGATCGTTTTCATCGTCGCGACCGCGCGATTTTCTTCGGCGGCGACCGACGATCGAAACGCCGCGAAGCGTGAAACCGCGACCGAACGCGTCGTTCCCGACGAGCTGAATTTCGCCGCGGGGCTTTATCAGCAACGCCGCTACGACCTCGCCGCCGAGGAATATCAAAAATTCCTGGCGCGCAACCCGAACGGCCAAGACGCCGCCGACGCGCTTTACGGCCTGGCCGGCTCGAAATTAATGATCTCGCAATATGAAGATGCGAGAGCCGCGTATCGCGAGTTTTTGAAACGCGCACCGGGCGATCCGCGATCGGCGGACGTTTTATACCGCGTCGGCGAAACCTCGGCTCTGCTGGGAGATCTCAAGGTCGCGAAACAGTCGCTTGAGGATTTTACAAGGCGAACGCCGAAGCATCGATTCACGCAGGCCGCGTGGGTGAATTTGGGAGAGGTCGATTATAAGCTCGGCGAGCACGACAAGGCGTGCGACGCGTATCGCAAGGCGCTCGAGATCGAGGCCAAAGGTCGATTGGCCGATCGCTCTCGTTTCGGTTTGGGGCTGGCGCTCGCCGCGATCGATCGTTCAAAAGAGGCGATTCAGGTTCTTGGCGAACTCGCCGAACAAGGAGGGATCGAATGGCGCGACCGAGCCTGGAACGAGATCGGCCGATTGCACGTTCGAGCCGGAAAAGACGCCGAGGCGGTCGCGGCATTCGAGTCGGTTGAACGAGCGGCGCCCAAATCACGCCTCATCGCGGTCGAGCGGATCGATCGCGCTTCGGCGTTAAGCCGCCTGGGCAAGAACGCCGAGGCCGAGACGCTCTTAAAACCGCTGGTTCAAGACGGTTCGAGGAACATCGCGGCGCGGGCCTGGAACGCGCTCGGACTGGTCCAACGAGGCGCCGGCAAGAACGACGAGGCGTTTCAAACGTTTGATCAAGCCGCGAAGTCGTTCGCCGATTCTCCGATCGCCCCTGAACTCGCGTTCCACGCCGCCGAGGCCGCGCGCGATCTGGGTAAAACCGACGACGCCCGCGGCCGGTTCGTCGCGGTCGCCGAGAAATTCCCCGCCGATCCCTGGGCCGACGACGCCCTGCTCCGCGCCGCGTCGATCGATCTCGAAGCGCGTCGGATCGATCTCGCCAGAAAAATCGTCGACCGCCTGATTTCAAAATATCCAAAATCAACACTCGTGAACGCGGCTCGATTGATCGACGCCCGCGCCGCGCTCGCTTCGAGGAAGCCGAAGGAGGCGATCGAGATCCTTTCTCAGCTTCTCGAACGGGGTCGCCCCGACGCCGAACTCGGTCAAACGGCTCGTTATTACTTATCGCTCGCGTATCGCGACGACGGTCAAGCCGCGAAATCGACCGCGATTCTGGAATCGCTCGTCAAAACCCCCGCGACCGCGATCGCAGGCGACGCTTTGTTTTTAACGGGGCAAGCGCGGTTCGAGTCGAAACAGTACGCCGAATCGATCGATCCGCTGGAACGTTATTTGAAGGAGAATCCCAAAGGCGACGTCGCCGATCATGCGTGGGCTTATCTGGCGATCGCACGCTGGGAATTGGGCCGGGAAGACTCCGCGATCGAGGCGTTCGAAAAGCTCAAAGAGGGATTTCCCAAAAGCGAAACGATCGCGCCGACGGCGCTTCGGCTCGCCGAATCGTCGCTCGAGGCGAAGAAACTCGATCGCGCCGAGTCGTTCTTCGCGATCGCTTCGGGGACCGCGACCGCGGCGAGCGGGCTCAAGCCGAAATCGCTCTCGGGCTACGGTTGGACGCTTTATCATGAAAAGAAGTACGACGACGCGGCGACCGCGTTCGGCAAGCTTGTCGACGAATCTCCCGACGATCCCCTCGCCGCCGAGGGGGCGCGGATGAAGGCTTTATCGTTGGAATCCGCGGGAAAGACCGAACAAGCGTTGTCGGCTTACGCGATCGCGATCGTGAAATACGCGAGCGACTCGCACTCGGGTTCCGCGGCGTTGGCGCGCGCACGATTGCTCGCGAAGGCCAAAAAGCCGGCCGAAGCGGCTCGCGCCTACGCCGATTTCCTCCGCGATCACCCCAAAGGAATCGAAGGGGTCGGCGCCGATCTCGTCCTCGCCGAACAAGGCTGGACGCTCCTCGACGCCGATCAGCCCGAACAGGCCGATAAGGCGTTCGAAAAGATCCTGAAAGAATTCCCGCAAAGCCCGCGAGCGGCCGACGCGGCGCTCAACCTCGCCGAATCGGCTTATCAGGGCAAACGCTACGAACGATCGATCGAATTGCTTCGGCCGATCGTCTCCGGTGAATTAAAACCCGATGATGTCATCATGCAATCCGCTCTTTATCGAACGGGGCGATCGTTCGTCGAGCTGGGCAAGCGGAGCGACGCGGCGAAGGCGTTCGACCGCTTGATCGCCGATTTTCCCGCGGGAGCTTTCCTTCGCGAGGCTCGCTTCTGGCGCGCCGAGATCGCGCTCGAGGAGGGAGACGCGAAAACCGCCGAAAGCGGATTCGCGGCGATTCTCGATGAAAAACGCGATCCCGCGAGCCCCCCCGAGGCCTGGATCGCGACGGCTCGGCTCAGGCGAGTTCAAGCTCTCGTCGCGCTCGAACGCTGGAACGACGCGCTCAAACTCGCCGACGCGTTCCGTTCCGAATTCTCCGATCACCCCCTCTCGGCCGAGATCGATTACGCGCGCGGACGGGCGCTGCAACAGACGGCGCGGTTCGACGAAGCACGATCGGCTTATGAAAACGTCCTTAAAGATCGTAAGCTCGGCGAACTCGCGGCGAAGGCTCAGTTCATGATCGGCGAAACGTATTTTCATCAAAAGAATTACAAAGAGGCGTTGCGCGCTCTCTTAAAAGTGGATATTTTATACGACGCTCCCAAATGGCAGGCCGCGGCGCTGCTCGAGGCGGGCAAGGCGCAAGAGTTAATGGGCCGCTACGCCGACGCCGCCGAAACGTACGATCGTCTGATCGCCAAATTCCCCAAAGACGAATCCGCGGCGCGGGCCGAGAAGCGAAAACGCGACGCTCTCGATCGAACCGCTAAAACCGAAAGGGGGGATTCCGCGGTCGAATGACGATCGCGCCTTCGGTCGATCTCCGTCCGATCGAATTCCAAAAACGACTTTCGCCTCACGATCGATATCGATCGGAGCTCAAAGCGCGTAAACATCTTATTAAAATTAATTTCAGAAAACCGTTACAATAGTTGATATTATAAATCCGAAGTTTTCAGTGATTATCAAAAGGCTTTTCAATCAGGCCGTCGAACGGGGCGAAGCGTTCCAAAACGACGTTACCCGAACGCTTGATACCGTTCGCAGGCAGTCGCGAGAAGCCGCTTTATCAAAATCGAATTGCAAACATCTTTCAAAAACTTTCTTCCAGGCGTGCGATGATTTCAATAATTATCAAAAGGCTTTTCAATCAGGCCGTCGCGCGGGGCGAAGCGTTCCAAAACGACGTTACCCGAACGCTTGATACCGTTCGCAGGCCGACGCGAGAATCCTCTCTATCAAAAACCAATTATAAACATCTTACTAAACTTTCTTCCGTGGACGCGATGTTTTCAGTAATTATCAAAAGGCTTTTCAATCAGGCCGTCGCGCGGGGTGCGGAATTGGAGCGGGATCGGCCCGCCGCGCCAGCGGCCGAAGAGCGCGGTGAGATCCGCGAGTCGATCCCGCGCCGAGTCGGTCACGTCCCCCTCGCGAAATCGCCAGAGCCAGTTCCCCTCCCCCTCGCCGGGGGTGTTCATCCGCGCCTCGCTCCCCAGACCCAAAATGTCTTGCAACGGAACGATCACCGTGTCGGCTGGAGAACTCATCGCCAGCCGAATCATCGACCAGTGAATCTCGCGGCCGTCGGCGTTCATGAACCTGAGCGCGAAGGCGCGCTCGATTTTCGATTCCTCGACCGAAAGCGTCGAAAGATTCGACTTTTCCAAATCGGCTCGAAACCAACCGACCGTCGTATCGTTATCATGCGTTCCTGTATAGATAACGCTGTGATGATGATGCTTATAAGGCAAATAATTTTCGGCGCCCGATCCCGCGCCGAAGGCGAACTGCAAAACGCGCATTCCGGGAAGTTCAAATTGATCGCGGAGCGTCTCGACCTCGGGGGTGATGAAGCCGAGATCCTCGGCGATCAGCGGCAATCCCCCGAGCGCTGCGCGGGCCGCGGTCAAAAGCGCCGTTCCGGGCGATTTCTCCCATTTTCCCTCGCGGGCGTCGGGAGCGTTCGCCGGAATCCGGTAATAAGCCTCGAACCCGCGGAAATGATCGAGCCGAACGAGTTCGAACCGCCGCGCGACGCCACGAATCCGCTCGATCCACCACGCGAACCCCTCGGCCTCGTGCGCCTCCCAACGATAAAGCGGATTCCCCCACAATTGCCCAAGCTCGTTGAAATAATCGGGAGGAACCCCCGCGACGTGCGTCGGCACACCCCGCGAATCGAGCTGGAACAGATCGGGTCGAGCCCAAACCTCGGCGCTATCCTGCGCCAAAAAAATCGGCAAATCGCCGATCAGCGCGATCCCCGAAAGGCGACACCAATTGCGAAACGCTCGCCATTGATTGTCAAAAACATATTGAATAAACTCATGAAAAGCGATTTCGCCCGCGAGCCGCTTGCGAGCGCGATCGAGCGCCGCGGGCTTGCGCGCCGCGAGCGCCTTGTCCCAATCGTTCCAACCCGCGCCTTGATGTTCACCCTTAATCGCCATGAAGAGCGAAAAATCGGCGAGCCAATAACGCTCTCGAACGCGAAACGACTCGAAACCGGGGTCGACTCCGCGGGAAAAACGCTCAAAAGCGCGCCGCAGCAGTTCGAGCCGAACCCGCGCCGCCGCGGCGAAATCGGCGCGGTCGTCTTTGAGCCCCAGATCTCCCGGCAAATCGCTCGCCTTAAGCAAACCGTCGCTCACCAGCCGCTCGGGACTGATCAACAACGGATTCCCAGCGTGCGACGAATGCGCCTGATACGGCGAATCGCCGCAAACCGGCGGGCCGAGCGGCAACATCTGCCAATAACGCTGGCCGCACGAAGCCAAAAACGATACGAACGCTTCCGCCGAAGAACCCAGATCCCCCACTCCGTATGGACCCGGAAGCGAAGTCGGATGAAGCAAAATTCCGGCGGCTCGGGGCAATCGCATCCGTCACCTCGTCAAAAACTCAATCCTTTGTATCGACTCTCGTCCGTCGCTTCGCGATCGATTCGGCTCGCTCCGCGGGACGCGCGTTCAAAACGAACGATCGCGCGTGTTCACGAATCGCGTCGAGCCCGATCAACCGCACGCGGTCGCGCCGGCCCGAGAAAAGCCCCGCCCGCCCCAGGTGCTCGACCCGGATCGGACGTCGGCCAACATAACGCATCGCCAACGCTTCCGCCACGCCGTTTAACGCGCGGTTCTGAGGATATACCGGAGCGTCACGCTCGGCGCGACTCCACGCCGTCAGGTCGAGAACCAGCCGACCGGGAATCCCAGCAACCGCTTTCGTATGCCGAACGATCGATTCGGGATATTCCACCAGGTCCTCGACCGCGATCAATACGATCGTCCGCTCGGCGTGGCTCGCGTACAGCCCGAACGAGGGCCACGTATCGAACAACCCCGCGCGCTCGCCGCAAGGCGCGATGAAAATCAAGAATATAAAAACAAAACTGAATGCTTTTTGCACAAAACTATTATCATCTCTAGTATCATCATGATTATTTATCAAATTATGTCGATTTCGGCCCGCGGCGCCGAGAAAAAGGACCGCGACCTCGACCGCGACCGCGGCGTTCCACGCGAGCACCCCCGCCGAATGATCGAGCCCTCGCGGTCCCAGAACGTAAAGCAACGTTCCGTGAAGCGCGATCGCGCCGACCGCGCCGATCGTCCGCGTGCGACCCCGCGCGAGCGCGAGCCCGATCGCGATCTCGAAAGCCGGAGCGAACCAGATCGCCGCCGAACGAACGCCGCGCGGCCACGAGGTCGCGTCAACGCCGACGGCTGCGAACGTCCGATCGAGAAAAACACCGCCCATCTCGTCGCGAAACGAAACGTCGAGTTTTGATAATCCTGAATGCAAATATAACGCAATCATGAAGAGCCGGCAAAGCCGCTCGCCGCGCTCTCCCGGAACGATCATGATCGCAGCGATCGTCATTACATATTGATAAACCCAGGGCTGAAAACGATGTTGATCTCCCGATACCAAAACGACGAAACACGCGACCGCGATCGCTTGAGCGACGCTCGTCGATCGCCGCGCCGAAACCGAGCGTTTGATCAAGCCGAGCGACGAGGCCGCGGTCGCCGCGAACAGCGATCCGATCAAAACCGCGCCGAGTTCGATTTCGATCCGTCCGCAAACTGGAACGAACGGAACCTTCGGAAACAGGCCCCCCCGAAACCAAAGCGGTCGGGTCAGCAGCGTCGTCGCCAGTGTCGAAATCGTCAAAACAAGAACGTACGCCTCGGATCGACGCGTCACGACGGGTTTAAAAGCGAATACGTTCCGCTCCCCTCGCGCTTCAACCTTCCTTTGGCCACGAGCTCCTCCCAGATCGTCGGCGGAAAGCCCGCGGGAGGCGTGATTCCCGCCACCTTCGACGTCTTGCTTCCGTGTCCCAACCGCGATTCGTCGTCGAGTTGCGTCAGCTTAAGACGCTTCTTAAACGCCTTGATCGCCCGTTTCAGCTCCTCGTCGGTCGCCATCTCCTTCGAACCTCCTCAATCCCGGATATACCTGGATCCTCACGTCTTTTCATCCACGTATGAACGTTTTTTATTCAACGCTCGCCAGAAAATCCTCGACGATCTTCCGGTAACTCGGACCGTCCTCGATATGAGGCATATGACCGACCCCCGCGACGACCTCGAGCCGTGCTCCCGGGATCGCGCCCGCGAGTTCCATCGCGGTGCGTGGAGGATTGACGAGATCGTGCTCTCCCACCATAACAAGTGTGGATTTACGAATTTTACCGACACGATCGCGCGCGTCGTGTTCGGCGGCGGCTCGCGCCTGCCGCGCGAACGCCCGAGGATCTTGCGGCCGATCGTTCCTCTCGGCGAACCGTACGAGCCCCTCGACCTGCGTCTCGTTGCGATAAAACCTGGGCGCCACGAGATACGGCAAGGTCGCTCGAGTGAATTCGGCGGGCTCGGTGCGCGATCGCAACAAAATCCACGATTCAATCACGGCTCGACGCCACGCGTCCGCCCCCGCGTGCGTCGAGGAGAGCACAAGGCCGCGAACGAGATCGGGACGATCGAGCGCCAGTTCCTGAGCGACGAGTCCTCCGAGCGAATGGCCGACGATATGCGCGTTTCTCACGTTCATCGAATCGAGCAGCGCCGCGACGTCGCGAGCCATGTCCGACGTCGTATACGGCGAAGCGACGCGTTCACTTTGGCCGACGTCGCGAGGGTCGATCGCGATCGTTCGATACCGCTCCGAGAACGACCGCGAAAGCACACTGAACGACCGATGATCTCCACCGAGCCCAGGAATGAACACGAGCGGATCGCCCGTTCCTTGTTCCTGGTAAAACAGCCGAACCGAGCCCGCGAACGCATCAGGCATGAATCGTGTCCCAAACCGGTAAACCCCGGAGATCGCGACGAGAATCCCCGAGGAAAGCGTTTCAAAAAGGCTCGCGCCGCTTGACATCACGCGATCCTTCAGGCACTATGAAAGCACAAGCCGCCCCCATCGTCTAGCGGCCTAGGATACTAGGTTCTCAGCCTAGGGACCGGGGTTCGAGTCCCCGTGGGGGTATATTGAAACGCTTTCAAGGGTTGATCGTTCTCTCGATCAACCCTTACTTTTTCATGTTCACCCGTTACGAGCCCGTTCATGCCGCGTTACGTCGTCCTCGAACACGATTGGAAAGGAGTTCATTGGGACTTCATGTTCGAAGCCCAAGGCGTTCTCGTCACCTGGGCGCTCGATCGACCGCCGACCGTCAACCTCGATATCCCCGCGCGAAAGCTCGACGATCATCGCTTGGCGTATCTCGATTACGAAGGCCCCGTCTCGAACGATCGAGGCTTTGTAACACGCTGGGACGAAGGGGTTTACGAGCCGTCGTCGCGATCGGACCACGCGTTCGAAACGCGCTTGTGCGGAGCGAAACTCGTCGGCTCGGCTCGATTTTGGAAAAACCCGACAGGGTTCACAGAAACACCCGGCGCCGTCGAAGCCCCCGACGTTTGGTTGTTCCGTTTCAGCGGAAAAGTCGACTGAAGAACGCGACGCCTCGGCAACGTCGGCGTGCGAACCACCCCGCGCGAACGGTCGGATCGACCCGCGAGCCGAATCACGCCGTCCCCCACCGCGAGCTTCTCCAGCACGACGTCCGCACGACCTGGATGAGGCGTGTAACGAATTAACGCGAGAGGCCTGTTGTTCTCTCGCTCCCACCTCACATCAAGCCCGCGAGCCCTCGCATGATCGGCGATCTTCTCAAGAACCTGCTCGGCCGAAATCGGCAAAACCCCGGCGCGGATCGCGTCGATCCGAACCGCCAAAACATTGTCCTCGACCACCCTCGCATGAGTATGCACAGAAATATAAGTTTTCATCGCCCCATAATCGAAGCGAAACGCGAAGATCACGCTCCCTTTTTCAAAGGCGATGCGGGGATCGGCGACTCCCGGTGGAATCTGATCGGCGAAATGCGCCACGAGATCCTCGCTCAGCCAGGAGTTCACCTCCTGATCGCTGAATTTCGCCTCCCACCGCGGCTCGTTGGCGATGTCGTTGCGAAGCTGAGTGCTCTGCTGCAAAAACCGCCTCGCGTACGCCTGGCGTTCGGCGCGGGGAACCGAGTCGAGCCGCGCATGAAACGACGGCCGAAAACTGACGCTCGACCACAAGCCCCAGCCGCAGAGCGCGAGCAGACATAACCCGATCAACAGCAATCGCTTGCTCGTCGCGCGCATGATACCGCCCTGTCTAGTGGAAAAGGATCGGCTTAACGGCGGAGAGAACCGACTTTCGGCCACGAATACCACCGCGGGGCCCGCCGAGCGGAATGGCGAGTTTTTCATGACGTGACGGGCCTATTGAAGAATACGACGACTCTCAGAATTCGTCAACCCGGCCTATAAACTTCCATCCAACCAAACAGTCGAACTCGCTCGCCTCGCTCTCAAAACCTTGATTTCGCTTTTTGGAGAAATCGCCGACCCCGCAAACACGAACCACGACCCGACGCCCACGCTCAATAACCCCCGCGATCTCTACGATACGTTCGACCTCCCCCATGCGAGACGTCTTGATCGCGAACAAGCCCGAATCGAATCGCACGATTACGACGTCTCGATCGAATCATCTCGGTGATACGGACCAAGAAATATCAGCAACTTCAATTTACCAAAGAGTTACTATTGAAAACATAATGATATAAGTTGATTTTTTTAATTAATAAACACTCGTCGATATTCAGTTGGGTTGAACGGTCCCTTGATTCCATCATCGTCGTCGCGACGCGCGACCGAACAAAACAACCGTTAAACCGTTCCCCGCGATCGGGGCCGATGTTTTTCCAAAGATGTTATTCACTTAATAAGCGAGCGACTGATGTTTTGTAATCCCGACGATATCTCATTGATGAAACTTCGGCGTGAAACCCTCGAATCCTTATTCGCCAAGGAATGCGCGCGTAATCCCCGTTCAGGGATTCGCCGAAGTCTCGGCGAACCCCCGAATCGAGGTCTTGTTCTCGCGGCGGGTCGATCGCTTCCGGATCGTCCCTTAATGATCAACTATATAATGTTATTGTTGTTTGTCTTGCCGTTCAACATTCGCCAAAATCGATGGAACGCTTGGAGTTCCAGGGGGAAGCGATCCCTCGAGCGCACGCGCGAAGTTCGGATTCGACACGACTCCTCCGAAGCCGCCGATCGATTCTCCGATCACCGGAGAAATCGTTCGACCCGATTGAGCGTCGATGAATCGACCCAGTCGCGCCGTCTCGACGATCGCAACGCGGTCGCGACCGTCCTCGAAGCTCACCGTGATCCGCTCGGCTTGACGCAACAGCGCGATCGCGACCCGCGGCCTATAAACATACGTCGGATAAATCGCCTCGAACGCGGCGCGCAATTCCAGCCGAGGATTGATACCGCCGATCGGCTCGGTCGAAGTCGGTTGACTCGCCGTCGGGATCGAAGGATTCGTAGTGCCGGTCAAATTGATATTCGGAGCCGCCGATCCGTTCGTCACCGTGGTGTGCGACCCGCCGAGCGTGGGAATGATGTTCGTCAAATACCACGTGGGAACCTCGCCGTGGCCGTTGCCGCCGGGAAGGTTCGTCACGTCATAATATTCGACCGGCGAACCCGTCGGCCGGCCGACGACAGGTATCTGACCCCAAATGTTGAAAATACGTTCCTGCGGCGTCGCGGCGTTCCGATAACTTGTATGTTGATAAAACACCTCGACCTGGTTCGCGTTCGTCGGCACGACCGCCTGCGGATCTTGCATTCTGCCTTGAACAAACGTGTAAATGCTTGTCACGGCTTGGCCCAGAAGACCGGGACTCGCGCTGTACCAGTTCGTCGGCGTGTTGTTGTTCGCGGGATGCGGGTCGAGGAACGTCATCTCGAGAAATCCCGCCTTGAGTTGAGGCAGAAATCCATTGTTTTCAAGAATTTGCAAATCGAGCCCGGCCTGACTGATGACGACTCCGCCTCGGCTGTGACCGATCAATTGCAAATCGACGATGTCGTTAGGACCCGGAGGAGGCGAAAGGTTCTCGATCGTCGTCGCGATTTTGGCCGCCATCAACGCTCCCGCGAGCTGGGTCGCTCCCCGCACGGGCAAGCTGCTATAAAGCGACCAATCGAACGGGATCGCCGCGTCGTAATGATCTCGCGTCACAAGAGCGTCGGCCATCTGATAAACCCACTCGGGCGTTTCGAGCGAAAGCTCCAACCCGTGAGTCACGGCGCCGACGACATATGTCCTGAACTCGGCGACGTCGTTCGACGGCACGGGTTGAGCCGACGGATCGGCGACCACAAGAACGTATTTCGCCGCGGGATCGATCGTAATCCCCCCGGCGATCGGGTCCTGTATCGTGTGCGTTCCAACCGTAAGCTCGCTTGGCGTCAAATTCTGCATACCAATCAACAGATCTTGCGCGGGATTGAATTGAGGAGTCGGCGCGCGATACACGCCGATTTCAAGCGGGCCGGGGTCGGCCGCGTTTTGAACCTGATACGTATACGTTACGCTCATCGAATCGACCGTCGTCGCCGATACCATCGAAATGTTCGACACCGGGGGAGAGACGACGATCCCCGACATCACCCGCCGCTCCTCCAATCGGTCGAAATCAAGCCTCAACCCCGCTTGATTGCGAACCTTACGAACCCGACGAAATCCCAATCCAACACGCTTTATCTTGCTCAACATCGGCGCGCCTCTCCCGGATGGCGATTCGATCGCAATCCACCAAACATGATTCGGTATGCTTTCAGAGTTTAGCACGCGTAATTTGGCAAACAACGGGTGACCGGGCGGTCTGGGAAGTTTTTATCGACCCCTCGAATCACGGGCCGCCGCCGGATCGATCGTAAGCGGACCGATTCGAGACCAAACCGATATACATAAGATACAATTATCTGTTAGATATTATTGCAATCCATCGATAACGAACAGATCGGAGAGCGACCTGAAATACGAATATGCATATTTTTTCGCATCGGGAGTGAGGACGATCGGGCCGACGCCCCACAAACCCGCGGGATCGTGCGGAGCGATCTCCATCACCAACTTCGGATCGGTTTCTCCCTCAAGATCGATCGAAAAAACACGTGTCGGAACTTCATCAATCAAATAATAGTAGAGCGTTTTCGAGTCGGCCGCCCACTGAAGCGGCAAGGCTCCCTCGGGAACTCGCGCAAGCTCGCGAGACTTTCCACCCGTCGTCGGATAAAGCGTCAGCCGATGCTCGGGAGACGATGCGACGATCGATCGATCGTCGGGCGCGATCTTCGCCGAAAATCCCGTCCCCTCGGGAGAAATCGGCTCAATCCTTGAAGGAGATTTTAACCGATGTACGTAGATTCTGGCGCCTTCATTTTTGCGATTCGCAACCGTGAAAATACGCTCGCCGTCGTGAAACCAACCCGCCCAGTGGTATTCGACAAGCTCGGGAAAATCGAGCGGATTCGGCTCGCCGGCGCCGACGGGCAAAATCGTCGGCTTTCGAGGAACCTTCTGAGGAATCGTCAACACGTATCGACGATCGGGAGAAATCGCCGTCCCCCAACCCTCGCCCAACTTCACCGCGGGAGATCCGTCGGTATCGCGAAGATAAACCGCGTATTCGGGCCCTCCCCCCTGCCCCGTCTCGACGATCAACAACGACGATCCGTCCGCCGATATGTCCGACGCGATCGACATATCAAACCAGCTCAATTCGCGTTCGTCGTCCTGATCGCCGGGAGACTCCCCGAACATGATCCTGCTACGACTGTTCTCGCTCGCGATCAAAACCTTGCCGTCCCGCGACATATCATGAACCAGCGAACTCGTCAGCGACCCGAATACGACTCGCCGATTCCCCTCAAGATCGACCGCGTACAAAACCCGAGACGCCCCTTGATCGGTCGCTGTGAACAGAATTTCATTCCCTTTGGAATTCCATGTGAGCCCTTGAACACTCGACCAACCTCCGGCGAGCGTCCGAGGCGAGGCCGCGCCGTTCCCCGTCGATGCGGCGCGAAGATCGATCACCATCACCGAGCCCCGATCGTCGCCGAGCGTCGGATGCGAAATCAACGCGAGCTTATCCCCGCGTGGAGAAAACCGAGGTCGACTGATCCAGCCCCCCGTCGCATAACGAACCGTGCCGATCGGAAACTCGAGCCGATTGATCCCGCCGACCGTCCGAACAACCGCGAGATCCTTGCCGTCGGGAGTCCAATCCGCCCACTCGACCCCCTCGAGCCGAGCCCTCGGAGCACCCCCGCCCAGCGAAGTCGTCGCCAACAACCCGCTCGATATCCGAGGCCGAACCATCTTATGCCCAAGCGATACCGCCAAATCCCCCTTCGACGAAAGCGCAAGCAACGAAGCGTTCGGAATCGACAAATCTCGAGATTCTCGACTTTCGATGCGAGTCATGTAAATACGACTCGCCTTCCCCTCCCACCTCGCCGCGTAGACGATCGTCGCGCCGTCGGGAGAGAACCGCGCCGCCTCCACATAACCGCGACGAAACGTCGTCTGAATGAACGAAGGATTCGACATGTGCACGAACGATCGACCCAGTCCGAATCCGACGCCCCCCGCGGCGCACGCCGCGGCGAACCCCGATCCCCCCGCGACGAGCGCCGCTCGACGCGTCAGGCGAACCGGCGATCGACCGCTTCCCCGCGCCCCTTCCTTCACGCCGAATCCGCTCGAACTCGGCGGAAACCCCGCCGTTTCCACATAAGATCGAAGCGCGAACGCGAGATCGCTCGCCGATTGAAATCGCTCGCCGGGATTCTTCTCGAGCGATCGCATCAATATTCGCTCAACCTCTATGGGAACGTCGAACGCCGGTTTCGAAGGATCGCCGGGAGGGTCGGTCACGATCGCGTTGAGCGTCGCGACGTTCGATCCGCGATCAAATGCTCGCGTCCCCGTCAACATTTCATAAAAAATTACACCAAAGCTAAAAATGTCTCCACGATGATCAGTAACCTGCCCCAGCACCTGCTCGGGCGCCATGTAGCCGATCGTGCCGACGATCCTTCGTTCTCGCGTTTGATGAGAAAGCGTCGACTCTGTGCGCGAGATCGGCGGACCCGAATCGGCTTGCGACTCGCGATCGTCCTCCTCGATCAGCCGCGCCAGGCCGAAATCAAGGATCTTAACGCGGCCGTCGCTCGTCACGAACACGTTCTCGGGCTTGAGATCGCGGTGCACAATGCCTTTCGCGTGCGCCGCGGCGAGCCCGTCGAGGATCGCCGTCGCGTATTCGATCGCTTTTTTAAGCGAAGTCGGCTTGCCCCGAATCCGTTCGCCCAAAGTCGTTCCGTCAAGCAATTCCGTCACAATATAAGGAGCGCCTTCATGCGATCCCACATCATAAACGGATATGATATTCGGATGATTCAGTCGTCCCGCGGCCCGCGCCTCAAACTCAAAACGCTCGCGATGATTCGCCCGATCGTCGAACCTGCTGGGAAGGATTTTGACCGCGACGTCGCGATCGATTCGGCCGTCCCGAGCCAGGAAAACCTCGCCCATGCCCCCGGCGCCGATCAATCGCACGATCTCATAAGGGCCGACCCGTTCTCCCGCCGCGAGCATCATATCCGCATCGTTCCTCTCCGCTTCGATCGCGTACTCTCGTTCGGCCGAACGACTCTGTTGGATTCCACGTTCACGCGATCTTTATGTCGGAATCGTAGAACGCCGGACGACACCGGGTCAAGCCGCGCCGCAGGAATCGCCCGCGATCAACCTCGCCCCGCGATTTCGATGAAACGCGCCGAAATCGTACAGGTATTCTTATAATATATTTGATTATTATATATAACGTTATGCTTGACGTAATCTCGGAAGTCGCCGCCTCGGTACGAAATTCGTCTCGAGCGTTTCTCCCCGGGGAAGTAACGCGCGAGGAACTCCTCATATCGCGCCGGATTTCTCGCAGCATGCTTGAATGAAGAGGGCGAAATCAATAATCGTCGGAGCGAAAACGAAAATTTGGAAGGGCGAATCTCTTGGTGCGCCGAATTCTTATGTTTATTCTCTTGATATCTGAAATCACATCGTCTTCGGCGTTTGTTCGAAGCGGCTCACACGAAGGTTCGCCGCCAAAAATACAATAATTATTGTTATACTTTATTTATCATTATATTCATGATACCACTCTCATGGGCTGACCGTCGATCGGGTTACGTGAATCGCTCGGAACGTTTCAAAACCCCTCCTTCGAGGTCGCGATTATTCGAGGAAGACAAACGGTAAGTCTTGAAATCACCCTGGGTTAACGACTCAACGACGCCGTTTGATCCGCCGGCCTATGGCGACCACCCGAAACGGAATCCTCTTGATGGATGAGAGTTCGCGAACGGGTTGGAAGGCCCGCGCCGGGTGGACGATCGGCTCCAGGTCGATCGACCGGCATCCTGCGTGCTTATCGCGAGATTGAACATCGCAAATATCCGGCGCATCTATTATATTATCCCTGAACTCGAACCCCGAATTGACTGCTTCGTCTTCGTAGACGTTGAGCGACGTCGACAAACCGCGTCGTCATTTATCAATTGGAATTTAAGATGACTATATTCAAGATACTTAGAGATAAATGGATAGAGGATGGCTTATCGATTAATCCTGGGAAAAGCGCGGAGGACGTATATCACTTTGAAGAGAAACACGGCGTCGCCCTCCCGAGGTCGTTTAAGGAGTATCTCGAAACCGTGAACGGCATGCCGGAAGGAGAAACAGATAAGAATCTAATCTCATTTCTCTCTCTGGAGTTGATCGATCAAGAGCCGAACTTCAAGGTTCTTTCAGGGAACGTCGTAGAGTTGATCTTCGCCGAATACTCCATATATTGCCATTGTTACGTTCTTCGGTCGTCACGACGCGGCGATCGTTCGGTCGTCGTCGGGACGAGCGGGGAAATGGAAAAGCATATCGCGGACTCATTTGATAACTTCATTAAACTTTATCTTTCCAACCCGACGGGGATCGCCAATTTTTGGTCAATACCGTAAAGAGTTCTTGTCTGTCGATACAACTACAAATAACGGTGTTCGCTCAAGACGGGTCTAGCCCGACAATGCAAGACCGGTCAAGCTGCAAATCCAAGTTCGGTTCATGCGAATAACCAAAAATCGACTCGTCGTCTATTATGGATGCGCCCTTTGCCGATTCAACGATTCGTTTCCTCAACGACGACGCTTGATTAATATGTATTATATAACTATTGTCTTGTTAAAATATAGATCGCCCGGCCTCGATCGGAAAGACGACTCGAAATGTGATTCAACCCAGACACCCATGTGTGATTCAACCCAGACACCCATGTGATTCAACCCAAACACGAATGGCACTCGGAAATTGTCACTCGGAAATTGTCACTCATGATTCCTAAACGGGATTGTGATTCAACCCAGACACCCAAACTTTGGCTTTCCCAAATTGTTGTGATTCAACCCAGACACCCAAACTTTGGCTTTCCCAAATTGTGTGATTCAACCCAGACACCCAAACTTTGGCTTTCCCAAATTGT
>JAJYWB010000020.1 GCA_021791715.1 Planctomycetota bacterium
GACGGTATCGCCCGCGAACAATCAAAATGTTCGTGAAGCCGGCTCACCAGGAGGTTCGCCCTCCCAGAAGATCACAATCCCCGATATGTCTCATCCGGGAGGGCGCGGCGCCGACCGAGCCGGCGTTTGTCAACATCAACAAATAAAAGCCGGCTCACCAGGAGGTTCGCCCTCCCAGAAGAGTTCGCCGATCCAACCGGGATTGACCGCGAACAATCAAAATGTTCGTGAAGCCGGCTCACCAGGAGGTTCGCCCTCCCAGACAAGTTCGCCCTCCCAGATCGGCACGCCCACACAGAAGAGTTCGCCGATGAAAACGAATTCGTCGATGAATTCGGAATCGCGAAACCAAAGGAATTCGACTTCGCGTAAGCACAACGCGTCGAAACGCGCCGCGCCGAGACCAAAAACGCCGCCTTTACTCGAATCAATCACGAATCGACGTCGCCTTGAGGAATACACCCGAGGCGAAATCTTCGAGCGAAACCTCGCTTCGGCGACGCTCGACTTCGCGATGATTCCACGACCGTGACGTTCGCTTAATCCAAATGCTTGATCAACAACGCAACGAGCCCGGGTGATCGCGAGATCGCGCCGGGATGATCTTTGACAATTCGCATGTATGATCAAGCGAGCGGAGACGTGCTCGGGAATGTTCGTCACAAATTCGACGGCCTTCCCGACACGTCCCCCTCGCCAGGAGTTTCTCCGAGCGCTTCGTGATTTCAAACCAATTTCGGCTTTGAGCGAAATCGTCGGAAGCATCGACTCACGTTCTCGGCCGATTCGGGCTCGCTCGCAACGCTTCGCAAACGCTCACACGGATTAATCCATCGCGTTCTTCGAAACCTTCGCTTATCATGTTCCTTTCGATCCCGCCCCGGGCGCCACGCGAAAGCATTCTTATCTTTTAAGGTTTCATATGATATACGATATCATTCTTCGAGGCGGTATGGTGATCGACGGCACGGGAGGGCCGCCGTTTCGCGCCGATGTGGCGATTCTGGAAAGTATGATCGCCGAGATCGGTCGGCTCGAAGGCGCCGAGGCGCGACGAACGATCGACGCCGGTGGGTTGTTTGTCGTTCCCGGGTTCATCGACGCTCACGTGCACGGCGATTTGATGCTTCTCGCCGATCCGATCCACCTTCCCGCGCTCCGTCAAGGGGTGACGACGTACATCATCGGCCAAGACGGCAGCGCGTTCGCCCCCGGCGGTCCCAAAACGCTCGATTATATGAGGCGATACACCGCGGGATTCAACGGCGATCCTCCCGAGGTCGCGTGCGATTGGGGATCGGTCGACGAGTATTTGAGCCGGTTCGATCGAACGACGGCTCTCAACGTCGCGTTCTTGATTCCCAACGGTAACGTTCGGCTCGAGGTGATCGGCCACGATCCCAGGCCCGCGACCGACGACGATCTCAAGGCGATGAGGAGGATCGTCCGCGAAGGGATGGACGCGGGAGCGGTCGGTTTATCCACAGGTCTTGATTATATACCGAGCCGATACGCCGACGCGCGCGAGATCGCGGCGCTTTGCGAGGAGATCGTTCCGTTCGACGGCGTGTACGTGACGCATATGCGAGGTTACGGTCCTCTCGCCCCCGTCGGCATGGAGGAGGTGTATGAGATCGCTCGGCTTTCGGGGGTCGCTTCTCATATCTCGCACTATAACGGACAAGCCGACGTCCTTTTGCCTCTGATCGATAAAGGTTTAGCGAAAGGTTATGATCTTACGTTTGATACGTATCCTTATCTCGCGGGAAGTACGATTTTGGGGATGATCGCGCTTCCGCCGTGGGTTCAGGAGGGGGGCGTCGACGCGACGCTCGATCGTCTCGCCGATCGTTCGATCCGCGATCGGCTTGAGCGCGACTGGTTTTCGCAACCGATGCCGTATTCGCTCGAACAAGTGCGGTTGGGGATGATCGCCGATCCCGCGTTCCGCGTCCACGAGGGGATGTCGCTTACCGAAGCCGCCTTGCAAGCGGGACTGGCGCCGGGAGAATACGTTTGCGAGGTTTTGCTCGCGTCGAAGATGGCGGTGGGTGTCGTCGTCAACCGTCACGGCGATCGAACCGACGACGACGTCCGCGCGATCCTTCGTCATCCGTCTCACATGGCGGGATCGGATGGTATATTCATCGGTGGATTTCCTCATCCGAGAGGTTGGGGAGCGTTCGCGCGGTATCTCGGCAGGCACACGCGCGAGCTCCGCGATTACGACTGGCCGACCGCGATCACGCACCTGTCGACACACGCGGCTCGGCGTTATCGGCTGTTTGATCGCGGCGTTCTTCGACCCGGTTTCGTCGCCGATATCGCGGTTTTCGATCCCGAGACCGTGACCGACCGATCGACCTACGCCGCGGGGCGCGTTCTCGCCGAAGGCGTTTCGCACGTTCTCGTCAACGGCGTTCCCGTGCTTGAAAACGGCGAACCGACGGGTGAAACCCCGGGCAGGGCGCTCCGTCGAGGATAAATCCAATCGGGTTCAAAAAAATCGAGACTTCGACGAGACGATCGGGATTCGTGGAAAATGCTTTACGACCGCACGATTTTCCGGACGTGATCGATCGGTATTTGAAACATGCGTTTTTGATTGCGGAGGTTGATTCCGAGCGATTCGCGCGATATCGTGAACGCATGGATCGAGCGGTCGTCTCGATCTTCCCGAAACACGCCGATCCGCGGAACCATCGAGAAGAGATCTATGTACACGTTTGAGATAAAGCTCGCGCGCAAACTTGGCGAGAAGGTCGACGAACTCGTCTCGCGCGAGTCGATCAAGTCGATCGCTTCGTTACCCGTTTTTTCGATCTTCAAGATCCCGTCCGACGGAATCCGGTTGAGCGAACCCGAGTTCGACGGTTCGGGTTGGGTTCACCGAGGTTCGATCGCTTTTCAGACCGATCAGACCGATCGCGACGGTTCTTACGCCTACGAAATGAAACGGATTCGAGATCGTCTCGACGAGTCGATCCGGCGTACGCGACCGGGAGACGCTCCCTGGTTTGTCGACGATCGCTTGCAGAACGACGACGAATCGATGGGCGCATCGAATCGTGTTGTGAAACAATCAATTGACGCTGAAACGATCTCGGAAGATAGCGCGACGGTCGTCGCGGCGATCGAAATTCCCTCTGTTCAACGCGAGAAATCGGTCGAGCCGATTTCACAGAGCGACTCATCGTGGAACGCGGTCGCGGGGTCGATCGCGGCGGCGGAGGCCGAGACGAGCGATTATCCGCAAACGAATGCGCTTGCATCTGATTCAACGACCGAGCCTCCCACGCGGGAGATGAACGTCGAGCCGGAGCCCGCGGCGGTTTCGACCGCGATCGTTTACGATTCTCACCGAGTTCCCGATGCGCCCTCCCCGCCGCCGAGTGTGATCTCTCTTGAACCTGCTCGCACGAGGGCCGACGAAACCGCGACGAAGTTTCAAACCGAGCCTAGCGATCCACCTCGGATCGAGCCGGAAGAGTCGCGTCGAGCCGATCCCGCGGAAAATGTGTCGGCAAAGGTCGCGTGGCATCGTTCTGATGAAACGAACAAGATCGAGGAATTGAACGACGATTTGGCGGACGATTCGGCGGAGAACGAATCGTCGGCCGATCTCGAAGAATCCCCGGCGGGTTCCAGCGAGCGCAGGCCTCGTTCGTCGACGAATTCGATCGATAAAAGCCTCCGCCGCGCCGTGCGCGATTTCAAAATCGCCGCCGATCCGATTCGGCTCAAAACGATGATCCTGCTGAGCGAAGGAGAACGGAACGTCACGCGGCTTTGTTCCGATCTCGGCGATTTCACCCAGCCCGCGGTCAGTCATCATCTGGCGCTGATGCGTAACGCCGATTTGGTCGAGTCGCGACGCGACGGAAAAAACATCATCTATTCATTAACCGATCAGGGGCGAGTGCTTGTGGACGTCGTTAAAACGTATTACAAACCCGAATGATCGGGGCAAGCGTGGACGATTGTTATGAAAAGGCGATCTACAATGTAATGTGTTTGATCGCCGATCAATCGTCGTCGTGGTCGACCGATCCGGGGCGTTCGCCGGGCCGAGCGGGGTAGGGGCGTGTTCCGCGGAACAGGCTGTGCCAGATCACGCGGTTGAGGACGTAAGAATCGGGTCCGTCGATCTTGCTCCAATCGAGCGCGAGCGATTGATCGCGCCAAAATCGGTCGAGCTCGGACATCGCCGCGCCCGCGATGTTGCGTTCGTCAAGGGGGACGTTGTTCGGGGTCGAAACGTACGGAGTCGCGTCGATCGAATCGGTGAAACAAGCGGTCATCGGCTCGGAGACCGCGTCGAATTTGTTCATCGGATCGAGGCCGAGGATCATTTCAATCGATCGGATCATGTTGGTTTGCGTGTAAAACGTCGAATCGACGAATCGTCTTTTCACATAAGGAGATATCGCCATGTAGACCGTGCGATGGCCGTCGACGTGATCGGGCCCCGATTGCGCGTCGTCCTCGACGACGAAAATGCACGTCTCGCGCCATTTGGGTCCGTGCGAGACCGCGTCGACGACCCTGCCGAGCGCCAGATCGTTGTCGGCCATCATCGCGCGCGGGCTCGGATATTTGGGATCGAGCCCCTCGCTGTGATCGCACGGAAGGCTCAAAATCGTCAGATCGGGAACCGAGTCTTTTTTGCAAAATTCTTGATATTCTTTGATAAAAACATCGGCTCTAAATTGATCGCTTTGGAGGAGCGGCCAGTAGTGGACCTCGCGGTTGATGTAAGGCCGAAGGCCGTCGACGGTCGTGTTCGCGGTGAACTTGAACTTGCCGCCGCCGTTTTTCCGATCCTCCCAAACCTCGAACCAGTCTTTCGGTTTGGGATCGAATCCAGCGAGTTCGTTGTCGCAGAATTCGCCGTAGACGCGGATCGACTTATGTTTTTTCGCCGCGGCGTCCCAAAGCGCTCCCGTGTGCGCGATCGACATCGGGTCGTCGCCGTCGTCGGCGTACGTGCGAGAATAACCGACATAAAAATGTTCGAGATAATCGTTCGCCAAACATTGCGTCGACCAGGCGTGGCCGTCGGCGCTGTTCGTCCCGCTCACGTACGCGTCGTCGAAAAGAGTGAACTCGCGGGCGATCTTGCGGTGATTCGGCATCACCTTCTCGCCAAGGCTGCAAAGCTTTGCCTCGCCGTTACCGATCGGTAAATCGCCGAAAACTTCGTCATAAGTGCGGTTTTCTTTAATAATATAAATCACATGCTTAATGGCGCCGTTATATACCTTGAGATCGGGTCGACGCGGATCGGCGTTCCAGCGGTTGTTCCGCGCGACGATCGCGGTCTCGGCGGCGAGATCGCGCGATAAATCGACGACCGTCGCGGTTCCCTGAAAATCGTGCGCGTTGCCCGGTTTGCCCAAAAGTACGTTTCGCACCGATCCGTTACCTTTAGTGTTGAGCACATAAGCCTCTTTGCCATCTTTCGAGAGCGCGATCGCGGTCGGGAAATAACCCGCGTGGCGGAATCCCCGCACCTTACCGGTCGGCAGGTCGATCTCGGCGATCGCGTTGTCGCCTCCGTCGGCGACGAAAAGCGTCGTTCCTCGAATCGCGAGCGCGTTCGGCATGCCTCCCAGCACGCGAAGCTTCCCCCACGCGAGCGGAATCGTCCGGTCGAGCGTTCCGTTCGCGATTTCGATCTCGACGACGGTGTCGCTCATGGCGCACGCGACATAAGCTTTACCCGAGGCGACGACGATCGCGGTCGGATGAATACCGACTTCAATATGTTTCGTTATTCCTGTTTTTCGATCGATGATTGAAACGCTACCCGAAGCGGGGGCGCCTCGATCGTCGACGACGACTTCGAGCTTCTGACTCTTCGCGGTCCGATCGCCCGGTTTAGGGATTCTTCCCCCCCAATCGCTGACGATCAAATAACGTTCATCCTCGGATAACCTGGGCTCGAAGGGCAACGTTTGAACGGGGTGTTCGCGAACGATCGTCCCCTTCGCCGCGTCGATCTCGACGACCGCGTTTCGATTCGCCGCGGCTACGAACAGCGTCGATCCGTCGCGGGTGAGCGTCATCCCGCCGGGAACGGGATTGCCCTCCGCGGTCGCCGGCGAGACCGAGATCTTGCGATCCGGAATCAGCTTTTTATTCGCATACAAAAACGTTTGGATATGGCCTTTGGAGGTCGAAGCGAAGAGCGTACGACCGTCGGGAGACCAGACGAGCCCGCGAAAACCCGCGTCCGAGCCGAGCGGCGCCGAGCTTTCCTTGATCACTCCCGATCGATTCGCCAGGAAAACGTTGGTTTTATTGAGAATCGCGAAGAATTCTCCCGTGGGATGAAGCGCGAGATCGATCGGCCTGCCGTCGAACGCGATCGAATCCCCCTCGATCCGTTGACCAGACGATACAAGAAACGATCCGTCGGGCTGTCGGCCCATCCAAACCGTCGACAACCGAGCCGCTCCGACGATTGCGAGTGCGACGACGATCGCCGCCGTCGCCGCGAGTCCGACGCGATTCATCCGAATCGATCCTCCGAATTAATTACTAAGTTATATATATGTATTCTCAAGTTTGTTCGTCGAGTCGAGCTAAGATGTTAGATTACACGAGCGACGCCTGCGAGTCGAGCGTGCACGTCGTCACACGAAAGTCGCCCGCGAGTCGAGATCGAACGGCTTGAATTCGACGTTTTAAACGATCGACAAATCCCGGCCGAATTCGCAAGTGAATATTCAAATAAATTCGGCGCGGGATCGTGACGATACGGGTTTCGTCGGGCGGAGATCGATCAATATTGATCTTGGCCGACGATTTCTCCACCGGCGCGGGTGATCAGAGCCGCCATGATTTGCACGCTGATCGTCGCTTTGATGAAACGAACCGATCCGTCGGCGAAGAGCATGTTGGCGCCGTCGGGATGGAACGCGTAAATCTCATTATCGGTTGTGCAATTTACCATGCATGTGCCGCCGCGGTAACCGAGCGGGGTCGCGCCCGCGAGGTGGGTGAAGCTGAAAACGTCGGCCCAAGCGCCTCCGCCGCCGCTGACGGGGTTGTTCACTCCGTCGGTCGGGTTCAAGGGATAATTGGGGCCGTTCGACGACGGATAAATGACGCGTTTCTGGTTGTAGCCGACGGGGCGAGCCGCGTCCTCGGTGACGAGTTGCGTGTTCGAGGAGCCGTCGGTGATGCTCGCGAACTTGATCGGTCCCGCGTGATACGAAACGATCACGCCGCTGCCGGGGGTGCCGTCGCCGTACATCTGAATGTAAAGCGGAGGCATTCCCACCAACTGGAGCGGGGTGTTGTGCAAGCCCGCGACCGCGACGTAATCGGTTCGGCCCCACGTTTGGGAGGGAGGATTTTGGATCGGCGGAACGTTGCCGTTGCCGTTCCAACCCCAATTGGTGTTGAAGTAATTGATCGCGGGGGGCGCGGGGCTCGACGGACAGAGGAACGTGTTGATCACAGTCGAATACGCGCTCGATTGACCGACTCCGACGAACATGTTCGACGGAGGGTTGCCGAACACGGGAGGAACGTTCATTTGATCATAGCAAGATAGAGACAGGTTGATCGCGTTGAAGACGTTTTGCTGATCCATAAACGGCAACAACTGCGACATGTAGCTGAGGGGTTCGTAGGGATTGGTCATTTGCGCGTCGGGATCGGGATCGGCGACGGCGAGAGGCCCCGAGGAATACCAGGGAAACCGGCCCCTCGCGCTTTCGAAGTTCATCGTCGCCAGGCCGATTTGCTTGAGGTTGTTTGAGCATTGCGCCCTGCGGGCGGCCTCGCGAGCCTGTTGCACCGCGGGGAGAAGCAGAGCGATCAGAACCGAGATGATCGCCATCACGACCAGCAGTTCTATCAACGTGAAACCGTGTCGGCGATTCTTGACAACTTGTCGCATGAAAGACGCTCCGTGGAGAATGCTGTGAAAACCGATCGATAAATTCTTGCGAAAGCGCGATCCCTCGCCGGTTGAAGTCGAGACGTTCCTCGTTCTCGATGTTTGAAATCGGTCGACTCTTCGATCTCGAACGACGAGATCGGCTCATTCCTTCAGATCGAACGGCGGCAGACTGTTCGATCGCGGTTTGACCTCGGCGGTGAGCAGAGGCTTTGAAAGATTTGCATATTTACATTTGAACTTATCGGGAGGCGTGTGTGTTTTGAGTTTATTGGGATTCAATTGTTTGTTTTTCTTGCCCGAGTTCAGCGCCGCGGGGTCGGGACGATCGGCGGGGTCGCGGTATTCGACGAGGACGTTGTATTCGCCCGGCAGAGCTCCGAAGCCCCAATCGCCGCTTTGAAGGTGAAACGTGCCGTCGGCCTCGACCGTCGCCTGAGCGAGCGGAGGGGCGGGTTTGGGAGGCGGATTCGGAACCGTTTTGGGGTGAAAGTAAACGTTCGCTCCGACCGCGGGCTTGCCGTCGTAAAGCACCTTCCCCGAGACCGGTACGAGCCCGTGCTTGTCGCCGCACGAGACGAAAAACGTCGAACAAATCAATCCGATCGCGATCTTTGATGCGTTTGTTCTCATGATAATCTCCCGATATATCGAGGCGGCTCGAAGTCGCCGCGGGCGCGACGCACGTTCCGGCGACTTCGACCGAACGTGAGGGAGAATTTATCCGGCGATTCCTCGACTATGATGACGAGATATTGAATCTCTCGTGAATTTCACCGATCCGAGACGGAATCGGTGAAATCCATGTTTCAGCACGATGAAGAATATGAAGCGGACGTGTCGAATTTAAAATGATGGATCAATTCGATTCGTGCGATCGAGTCGATGACGGTCGACGATCGATTCGATCGATGTAACGTTATTCTTATCATTCTTGATCGCGCCGAGCGGTCTCGAGCGTGAACGCCGGAACGCAGACCGCGAGATATTCGGCGCCCTCGGGATCGGGGGTCGCGTATTGGACGCGTTCGCCGCGGCCGACGACGATCGCCTGCCCCTCGCGAACGTCGATCACCCCGTTTTGATGAATCACCCGCAAGAGCCCTCGGAGCACGATCGTGTATTCGTCGAATTCGGGGGTTTGAGCGGGCTCGATCCACCCCCCGGGGCTCCTCATATGCGCGACGCTGATCGTGGAATCGCCCGAATTGACGACGCCCACGAATTCGTCGATGAGTTTGGGTTTGTTCCCCGCCGAGGCGATCCGAGTCGCGCTCGCAATCAATCTGGGCATCGATCGCTCCAGGTGAGTTAACGGTTCCATACGATTCCGAACGAAACACGCGCGGCTCGCACGGATGAATCAATCAATCTGAATAATCGTGAACGAATGCGGTGAGAAAGTAAATGAAAGTTCGCCGTGATCGATCGCGTTCCGCCGGCTCAGAGAGATCGGTTTGATCGCTTCGGGAGCGGTCGCCGTGTTCACGCCTTCGAGCGGTCCCGAGATCGTCTCGATCTTCACATCGTTGTGTGAAGGAGTGAATCCATCAAGATGTATCCGCGCCGGTCGCGGATTTTCGCCCGCGTTGACGACCTGCAGCGCGAGCGTCGCTCCGTCTTCGCTCTTCTTGGCGTTCACGGAAAAACCCTCGACGGGTTCGGCGATCGAGGTTTCCACCAGGAGAGGTTGATAATGGCCGCTCGCCATTTTGGCGACGTAACCCGGCGGTTGAAGCCAAACCCGCTTGGGATTGAGAAACAGCAATCCCTGGTCCCAGCCGTTGTCGTTCTGGCCGTCGGGTTGAAGGCAATTCGCCACGCACGCGATCGGCAGCCTCGCCCCGATCCGCTCGACCTCGTTGATCGCGAGCGCGTTCGAAAGCGCCCGTTTCATCGCGTGATTGCCTGAATTGAATTCAAAGATAACAACTTTGTAATTCGCACCGGGTGCGATCTCTCCCAGCCGATCGATGTAGCTCCGTTCGGGAAGAAGACCGTTCGGCTCGGGCGGGTGATCTGTGCTGATATGAATATCAAACCAGATCTCACGGCCGCGCTGCTTGGCGAGTTCAAGGATTTTACGGTGCGTTTCGAGGGTGTTCGAAGCCGCTCCGCCCTCGAAGCGATACGGATCGGCGATCACGCGACCGTAGGCGAAATCGCCGACGACGAGGATGATATCGCGGTTTTTGGCCCAGATCGCCTCGGCGATCGGCGCGAACTTTTTCCAGTAATCGTCGTTGATCGCCTCTTCGTTGCCGATTTCTAGATATCTAAGTTTGTACGGAGAGGAATGGCCGTCGGCGACTCGTTCTCGGCCCCGACGGCCGTTCGCCGAGCCGAGAGCGTATTCGACAAAATCGGCCATGTCTTCCGGAGTTTCATCGACGTTCAACGCGGGAATCGCCTCGAAACCCGCGGCCTCGCAAAACGCGAGGAAATCGAAAATTCCCCAGCCGTTGCTCGAATACGGATACCAGGTTCCAGCCGTCGGGGGACGAAGGTCGCGCGGGCCGATCATGTTTTTCCATCGATATTCTTTATGATTGATCATCGAGCCGCCGTAACGCAGAACCGTGATTCGCTGATCGACGAGCGCGAGCGCGACGTCCTTTCGCACCGGAAGTCCCTTGAACCGGCCCCATTCGCCGGGCTCGAGATCCGCGAGGCCGAGTTCGATCGAGCCGGGTCGCTTCAGCTTGATCGCGAACCGACCCTCGCCGCTTGTGGGCGAAGTTAACGTAAAATCATATCGCTTCCAATCGGTGCTGATTGTTTGAAAGCGCGTTTCAGTATAAATCTGTTTACCGTCGCGGCTTTCGAGCGAGACGAAAACCTCCGCGGGACGATCGGCTCGCGCCCAAACGCCCCCCTCGTAGGGTTTATCGGCGACGAACCACATCCCTTGGCGGTTGAGCCCTTGGTTCTCGATCCCGATCTCCCCTTCGCCCGAAAGGTAAGTTAAGCGTTGACTTTTCTTGCCGACGAACGGAGCTTTCGATTCGAGCGACGCTTCGCCGCGAGCCGACCCGCGTTCGATCGCGCCCCACATCCCGCTCACCCCCGCGGCGAGCGAGTCGCGCGGAATCGATTCCAGGGGAAATTTGCGGATCTTATCATCCGTGGATTTAACCCATAAGTTACGGAATCGTGCGCCGCGACGCCACGTCCGTAAGCCGAACGACCCGGGGTCGAGCCGATGCTCACGATCGTCGAACTTGGCGACGCTTTTTCCATCGACGAAGGCCTCGATCGATCGATCTTGAATTTGAACGACGAGTGCGATCCAGCGATCGGTCGGTACGGCGACGGGCTTTTCGAGAATCGGCGTCCAATTGCGACGGTGTCGCCCGATCACAAGTTTGCCCGCGGTTTCGAGCGAGATCTCGTAGCCGGTGAACGCGTCGGCGCCGACTCCCGGGTTGTTCACATCAACGATCAGCCCCGCGTTACCTGGTTGATTCGACTGGAAGAGGATTTCGACGCCGATCTCTCCCGCGGCGATCGACATTTGATCCGCGACGAGCTTGGGACCGTCGCCCGCGTCGGCGGATAAAACGCCTTGGCTCGCCGACCAGCCCCCGCCGTACGCCGTGAATCCCGCGATCGGCCGAGCCCTCGGAGGCTCCTGAAAGCTCTCGCCGAAAATCATTCGGCTGTAAAGGCCTCCGTAAATCTCGTGATTCACGTCCTCGATGCAAGCCCCGTAAAGCAGCGGCGAAACGCGATGAATCACGCGGTTCGCGTCGACCCGAACGACCGTCTCGGCGGGCGCCGCGGCCGCGGCTTGCGACGCGAGCACTAAGATAAATATGCTCATTATTCTAAAACCTGATATTAATATTAGTGTGAATAATTGATATCAATAGATATCGGCAATGAGCGATATCTTTACCAGTGCATCACGTAGCCGCCGTCGACGTTGATCGTTTGCCCCGTGACGTTGCACGCGCGGGGCGAAGCCAAAAAGACGGCCGTCGCGGCGATATCCTCGGGGGTTTGGAAACGCCCCAGCGGGACGAGCGCGCGAACTTTCTCGCCGGCCCATTCGTCGTAGGTCGATCGTTCTCCTTCGGGCCGACGCGCCGCCCAAGCCTCATATACCGATCGATTGAGCGCCGTCTGTACCATGCCGGGGCAAAGCGAGTTCACTCGCACGCCGAAGGGCGCCAGATCTTTGGCGGCGCACTGCGCGAAGTTGATCAAACCCGCCTTGGAAGCGCTATACGGAGGATCGGTCTGCGAGCCGATTTGACCCGCCACCGAAGCGAGGAACAAGAGCGTTCCGGAGCGAACCTCGGCCATTTTGGGAGCGAACGCGTGCGCAACGTTGACCGCTCCGATCAGGTTGACGCGGAGCACGCGATCCCAATCCGAGGGTTCGAGCTTCCAGAACGGGAACCCGAACTTCCCCGAGCCGATCGCCGCGGCGTGGATCACGTGATCGCAACGGCCGAAATCACGCCAAATTCGTTCGGCGACGGCGCCGATCGTGGACTCGTCGGTAACGTCGGCGAGGAAGCCGACGCATCGCGCGGCGCCTTGGATCTCAAACTCTCGAGCGATCGCGAGGGTGTCGGAATCTCGGTCGACGATCGCGACATGAACCCCCTCGGCGAGAAACGCCGAGGCGATCGCTCGCCCCAGCCCCTTCGCTCCCCCCACGACGACGGCGACATTTCCAGACATCTGCAAATCCATCGCGGTCGCTCCACAGATCCGGCGCGATCGGGTTCTCGCGTCCGTCTTGAACGCGTTCGAACTCGGATGATTCAAAGTCGATCGACGAAGAATATACCCGCGGCTCGAAGGCCTTCGCCATAACTCGCCCGATTCCTTTTGAAAATCGAACGGCCGGGAAAAGAAAAAACCGACCGCCGCGAACGAGAGTCGCGACGATCGGATTGTCGTTTGTGAATAATATTCTTTGATAATACGGCCGACGTTACGATTCGACGCATCCGATCGTAATCGTCGATCCGTTCAAAGTGACCGGGGAGGGGCTCGAACCCTCGACCAACGGATTAACCTACCGCATCGGCTTTCGCCGACCCGATCGCTGATGTAGGCGATCGGTTGACGGTCTGGACTCTCTCTTCGCCGTCTCAGGCGTGTCGCGTCGAGTCTCTGAGGCCGGGACCGGCGATCCGCCGGACCCTAGAGCCTGCTGATAACCCAATCCCTGGCCTTTTCAAACCGTCACGCTTGCCGTCGCCGGCGACGTTGTGGTGGCCTAGGCTCTCAAGGGCGTTCCAGCAAATTGCGACATCCACTCGCACGGTTCTCTTTTATTCCCGCGCGAGGCTCCTATTACTTAAAGTCCGTTGCTCTACCGACTGAGCTACCCGGTCCAACAACCTCGCCTTTCGGATCGATTGCGAAAGCTATCATAGAAAGCTCGCTCGCTCGCGTCCAGCGGTTCGTCTTGAGAAACCGAGAAACCGCGATTTCAAAAGCTCTGCAACCGCGGCTCGCAAGCCAAAACCGTCGGCTTGCGCCGCTCGACTCAAAAGGTCCGACATCGCCGGCGCCGCTCCGGTTCACCCTCCGCCGCGATGTGCAAAAAATATTAAACAATTTGCTTGCTCCCGGACGGCTCGCGGGGTAATGTGGATCGTGTTAAGCACCGCGCAGGATCGATCGAAGGGATCGATCGCGAGATTGAGCCGACCGATCGGCTTGGGGGAGATCGAAGACATGATCGATCACAGGCTCGCCGCAACCTCGGAGCGATTCCCGCGAATCCGTTTTGGATCGATAAGTCGATATCTTCTTTTATCGGCATTCGTATCGTGCGTTTGCGCGGCGGTTTCGTTCACGGCGTTCGCCGCGGCGCCGAACGCGAGCCCCGTCGGCGACGCCAAGCCCGGCGCCGATTTCCAGGTGATTCCCGCCAAAATCCACCTGAGCGGACCCGATTCGACGCAACAGCTTATCGTCGAGATAAGCTCGAAAGATCTCACGCACGAGGCGAAGTATTCGACCGAGAATTCCGCGATCGCGATCGTCGATTCCAAAGGGGGCGTCGTCGCCAAAGGAGACGGGCGAACGGTCGTTCATATCGTGGTGGGAGAACGGCGAACGAGCGTCCCCGTGATCGTGAGCGACGTCTCGGTGCGTAAGCAAATCCACTTCGCCAATCGCGTCGTCCCCGTTTTCACCAAGCTCGGCTGCGACGCCGGAGGGTGTCACGGCAAGCTGAGCGGACAAAACGGCTTCAGGCTCAGCCTCCTCGGCTTCGATCCCGCGCTCGATTACGAAACGCTCGTTCTTGAAGGTCGCGGCCGCAGGCTCTTTCCCGCGGCGCCCGAGAAAAGCCTGCTCCTTCTCAAGGCGACCGCCAAGGTTCCCCACGGCGGCGGGAAACGCATGGAAGTCGGTTCGCATGAATATAATCTTGTGTTAAGATGGATCGAGGCGGGCTCGCCGATCGGTCAGGCGTCCGATCCCGTGCTTTCGGACATCGAGATTTACCCTCGATCGCGCGTGTTGCGTCGCGGTACGAAACAGCAATTGCAGGTCACGGCGCGCTATTCCGACGGTTCGACCGAGGACGTCACGCGGTGGGCTCAGTATCAATCGAACGATCCCGAGGTCGCGTCGGTCGGCGATTCGGGAGTCGTCGAAACGCGCGACCTTTCGGGACAAGCCGCGATCATGGCGCGGTATCAGGGGAGAGTCGTCGTCTTCGGCGCCAAAGTTCCCTTCGGAGAAACGCTCGCCGAATCCGACGGTTTCCAAGAAAAGAATTTTATCGATACGATTTCACATAAACAATGGAGATCGTTGGGCGTGGCGCCCTCGGAACGGTGTTCCGACGCCGAGTTCATCCGTCGCGTTTCGCTCGACGTGATCGGCGGCTTGCCCACCGCGGCCGAAACGAAAGCCTTCGAGGCCGATTCCGACCCGAACAAGCGGGACAAGCTCGTCGATCGATTGCTCGAACGCCCCGAATACGCCGCGTACTTCGCGGTCAAATGGGCCGATATCCTCAGGAACAAACGCGAGGGGAATTCCCAATATCAAAACGGAACTTTTCGTTTTTATGATTGGATTCGGTTAAGCTTGCTCGCGAACGTTCCTTACGATCGTTTCGCGCGGGAGATTTTGGCGGCGAGCGGCGCTCCCGAGACGACCCCTCCCGTGATGTGGTATCGCCGTCTCCGCACGACCGACGCCTTCGTCGACGACGCGGCGCAGGTCTTTCTGGGGATGCGGCTCCAATGCGCCAAGTGTCATCATCACCCGTTCGAGAAATGGGGACAGGACGATTACTACGGCTTCGCATCGTTTTTCGCGCGGATCGGCCGCAAAACGACGAGCGTCGCGCAGGGGGGAAATCGGATCGAGGAGGCGATCTTCACGACGCGTTCGGGCGCCGCGACTCATCCTCGAACCGGCCAGGCGATGCCCCCCAAAGGGCTCGGCGGAGCGGTCGTATCGGTCCCTCCCGGCGTCGACCCCCGGCAAAAGCTCGTCGATTGGCTCGCCGATCCCCAAAATCCCTACTTTTCCAGGGCCGTCGTCAATCGTTATTGGGCGCATTTTTTCGGTCGAGGAATCACCGAACCGCTCGACGATATGCGTCTGACGAATCCCCCCTCGAATCCCGAACTCCTCGACGCGCTCGCCGCCGATTTCGTCAAAAACGGCTACGACCTCAAACGACTCGTCAAAACGATCTGCGTCAGCGAAACCTACGGGCTCTCGAGCGTCCCCGTCGCGTCGAACGCTAAAGATAAGCAAAGCTTTTCACGTCATTATCCCAAACGGATGTCGGCCGAGGTGTTGCTCGACGCGATCTCGTTTTTGACCGACGTCCCCACGGTTTTTCCGGGGATGCCGGTCGGGACGAAGGCGGTCGAGCTTCCCGACGAGAGCGTGCAATCGGCGTTTCTCGATACGTTCGGCCGACCGAAACGCGACACACCTTGCGAGTGCGAACGCGTGACCGACGCAAGCTTGAGCCAGAGCCTCACGCTCCTCAACTCGGCCGAGGTGCAGGCGAAATTGAGCGCGCCCGGAAGCCGAGCCGAGAAGCTCGCGGCCGATCCTCGTCCCGATTCCGAGAAGATCGCCGAGCTGTTCTGGACCGCGTTCGGACGAGCGCCGAGCGTCGCCGAACTCGCCGCGGCGACGCGACGGATCGCCAAACACCCCGACAAAAAACGCGAGGCCTACGAAGACGTCCTCTGGGCTCTCGTCAACAGCAAGGAATTTCAATTTATCGATTGACCTCCGTTCCGTGACGTCGCCGCGTTCTTTCATGAATGGAAGATCATCATGCGTGAATATCCGAATTCAGCGGACGGTTCTGGAAGCGATTCGGGGGTTTTTCGCGGCGACGCGAGCGGCGGGAAGACGATCGATCGAGCCGCGTCGATCGGCGCGTTCGGTTCGATCGCGACGCGTCGCGGCTTCATCCGCGCGGGATGTTTGGGGCTTTCGGGCTTGACCCTCGCCGATTTCCTTCGCGCGAAGGACGCTCGCGCCGATTCATTAGCAAATTCAAGTGTATGTTCATCCGACGATTTGTCGGTCGTTCTCGTTTGGCTCGACGGCGGCCCGCCCCAGCACGAAACGTACGACCCCAAGCCCGAAGCTCCCGCCGAATTCCGCGGCGAATACAAAACGATCGCCTCCAACGTTCCCGGGATCTTTCTGAGCGAACATACGCCTTATCAGGCGAGGCATATGGATAAGCTCACGCTCCTGCGATCGATGCATCATAACAACGGCGATCATTTCGCCGCGGCGCACTGGATGCTCACGGGCTTTCTGGGATCGAACGCCGCGAACCTGGGGGCGCAGTATCCGTCGGCGGGTTCGATCGTCGCCAAGCTCAAGGGGGCGCGGAAGCCCGGAATTCCGCCTTACGTCGGCCTTCCCCGCTTACATTCGGTCGGGCTTGCGCCTGGATATCATGGAGCGGCTTATCTTGGGGTCGGCGACAACCCGTTCACGCTCGACGCCGATCCCAACAACGCGTCTTATCGCGTTCGCAACCTCACGCTTCCCGTCGGGGTCGACGCGTCTCGGCTCGAAGATCGCCGGTCGCTCCTGCGAGCGTTCGACACGGCGCGAAGCGACGTCGACGCGTCGGGGTTGATGGAGGGGCTCGACCGTTTTTCAACACGCGCTTATCAGATGATCAGCGGGCCCGACGCCCGCGCCGCGTTCGATCTCTCGAAAGAAGACCCGAAACTGCGCGATCGATACGGTCGCACCACAGTCGGTCAAAGCGCTCTCCTCGCGCGCAGGCTCGTCGAGGCCGGAGTCCGATTCGTCACCGTCGTCGACGGCGGCTGGGATTATCACGCCAATCTATTTAATAATATGAAGAAGCATCTAAACGATAACGATCGCGCGGTCGGGAGTTTGATCGAGGACTTGCATGATCGAGGCATGCTTGAGCGAACGATCGTGATTGTGATGGGCGAGTTCGGCCGCACGCCCCGGGTGAACGCGACCGCGGGGCGCGATCACTGGGGCGAGGTGATGAGCGTGATGCTCGCAGGCGGCGGATTTCCCGCGGGTCGAACCGTCGGGTCGTCGAGCGCGCGGGGAGAATATCCCAGGGATCTCCCCGTGCGTCCTCAGGATCTGATCGTCACGCTTTATCGCAAGCTGGGGATCGACCCGCTCACGACGTTCGTCAACCGCTCGGGGCGCCCGGCGCCCGTCGGCGGCGACGGCCGCGCGATCGTCGAACTGCTTTGAAATTCCCCCTCGCGTGAAACGCTTTCGATCGAAACGATCTCGATCAAGACATGCTTTCAACTGCTTGCGCTTCGATACGATCGAAGCGCTCTGCGGAAAAACATCCGGCTCGCCCAGAGCGAAGCCGCGGTCGCCGCGAGCGTGAAAGCGACCGTCGCGGGATCGAAAACCCGAACCATCACGTTCGCCGGCACGTTCACCACTAAAAGAAAAGGCAATATGTATGTGAATAGAAAACTTAAAGGCTCGGCCCAAGCGAGCGAGCGGAAGATCTCGCGCGGGTAGCGCGCCAGGCTCGAAAACAGCCACCACATCTCCATCAGGCTCTGATTCCGCACCAGCCAAACCGAGAACGAAGTGAGAGCGAGCATGAAACTGTAAGCGATCGCCGTGCCGCAAACGAACGTGACGACGAACGCGACGGCGCGAACCGGGTCGAACCGCCAATTCATCTGATAAAGCGCCAGCGCCATCACCACGCCCCCCATCACGACGTTGAGCGACGTCCCCCAATCGATCTTGCGACACGTCACCAAAACCTGCTCGTCCATCGGCTTCAAAAGAATAAAATCTAGATCCCCCGTCCGCACCAGCTCGGTAAAATCAACGCATCCATCCATAAATAATGTTTCAATCAGACCGTTGAGCGCGAAATGACAGCCGACGAAAAACAAATACTGCGGCTCGGTCCAAGTCGCAACTGTTGATGTTTTCATGAACACTGTTTTATAGAATGCGAGCAGGATGAAAAGCCACAACAGCTCGACCGAGAGTTTGACGAGATAATTGCCGCGGAACGACATCTCCCGAGCCAGGGTGTATCGTCCCAGGCTCGCGATCAGCCGAGCGTGGCGGAGCGTTCGATCGATCACGCCGCGATCCTCCTTTTATCGTCAACCGCCGTAGGCGCCGTAACGCCTCAGCCCCCGAGCGTACAACACCCGCGCCAGGACGACGAAAAAACACGCCCAAAACGCCTCGAGCGCCAGCCCCCGAACGAGCGCAGCGCCCTGGATCTTCTCTTGAAAAACGATCGCCGGAAAATACGCCATATATTGAAACGGCAACGATTCGAGAAGGTTCGCCCAGAATCGGGGCAATAAATCGAGCGGTAACATATGCCCCGAGATAAAAAAGTTTAGCGTCATCACGATATAAAGGAGCGAAGTCACCTCGAGAAACCAAAAGCCGATCATCCCCACGCACGCCTCGAACGCGAACCCGACGACGAACGCGAGAGCGAGCGAAACCGCGTACGCGGGTATCGTCGTCCAAGAGGGAACGTCGAAAAACGATCGACAGATCCAGAAAATAATCGCGTACGGAAACGCCGACGTCGTGATGTACGCCGCCTTGTGCGCCGCGCGATACGAGATCAAATATCCGATCATGTCGAGCGGTTGCAGCAAATACTTCTTCAACGTTCCGTCGCGAATATCGCGCGCGATTCCCCCCGCCAACCCCGGCATGCTCGAAAACATCCGGCTTATATGTGTTAATAGTAAATACGCAATCATCTGGCGATACGTAAATCCGCCCAGGCTCTTTCTTCCCGACGAATCGTAGATCGACTTCCAGAGGAGGACCGTCGTCGCCATCGGCACGAACCTGAGGAACGTCCCCAGGAGGAAATCGCCGCGATAAGTCATCCGTTCGACGAGAGTCACTCGAAAAATCTTGATGTATTTATAAAATTTGCGAACGCCGCTGGGAGCGTTCGGGTCGAGGTTCGGGCGAACGATATCGCGCGGGATCGAATCGGGAACCGAACTCGCGGGCGAGTTCGCTTCGGGGGGGACGGTTTCAAGCGGCTTCATGATCGGATCGACCCTCCTCGAAAACTCGCGCGATCACCTGTTCAAGCGGAGGGTCTTGCACGCTCAAATCGGCGACCGCGTGACCGTCGAGAATCGCCCCCAGAGCCTCTGCCACGCGATCGCGATCGACCTTCAGATCGACGACGGGCCCTTCGATCCGCGAGATCTCGCCGTACCGTTCGAGCCCCTCGGGAACGCTTTCGAAAAACTCGAGTCGAACGAGCTTCATCCCCGCGAACCGATCGTGAATCCCCGATAAAAGTCCGTCGTAAACGAGCTTGCCGCGCGTGATCACGAGCACGCGATCGCAAAGCGCCTCGACGTCACGCATGTAATGACTTGTCAATATCACGGTGACTCCTCGCCGTTTGTGATATTCGCGCAAGCAATTCTGAATCCTCACCTGCGCCACGACGTCGAGGCCGATCGTCGGTTCGTCGAGCAGGAGAACGCTCGGCTGATGGAGCAGAGCCGCGATCAGCTCCATTTTCATCCGTTCGCCGAGCGAAAGCTCGCGCACGGCTTGCCTTGTCAGGTGCTTCACCTCGAGCAGTTCGGTCAGTTCGTCGAGCGTCGATTGAAATTGCGCCTCGGGGATCGAGTAAATTTCCTTATGCAGCATGAAGCTGTCGGACGCGGGAAGATCCCACCATAATTGATTCTTTTGTCCCATGACGAGCGCGAACCGGCGGCGGAACGCGTCGTCGCGTTTCCAGGGGGTGAACCCCAGCACCGAAGCCGACCCGCTCGAAGGGTCGATCAACCCCGAAAGCATCTTGAGCGTCGTCGTCTTTCCCGCGCCGTTGGGCCCGAGGAAAGCGACCATTTCCCCCGGCTCGATCGTGAAGCTCACGCGATCGACCGCCCGCACCTCTTTATACTCACGGTGAAAAAGCCCGCGCAACGCCCCCAGCACGCCTTCGCGTTTCTGAAACACGCGGTAAGTCTTCGAGAGGCCGTCGGCCTCGATAATCGCCATCGTTCGTCGCTCGATTCGTCAAATAAAAGCCCGATCGCCCCGCGACGATCGATCCGCAATCTTGACGGTCCATATTGTAGCCATCGGGCGACGGTTTCGACCACGCGGGTCGACCGGATCGGCGGAGCTGAATGAATGGATCGACCGCGCGAGACTCGCTGAGAATCTTCCTCAGATCGCGATCCGATCGCACGAAACGGTCGAATACGGGAATAATCGTCCCAATCCGATCGACGCTCAATCTTATTATTTCTTATTTTCGCCAATTAGCTTTTTTGAGCGTATCACCTGGTTTTCGGATGTGTTCAAAATGGCTGGAGTTACCTGTAATCAGCTCAAGATCCTGATTGATTGCTATCGCCGCTATCATGGGATCCGCAACTCCGAACGGAGTTCCAGATCGATCCAAATCGCCTACGATGCGTCCAGATAACTCGGCGTCGGCTTCATCAAAAATGAGGACTTCTTCCTGAGCGACCGCGGATAGAAATGTTTCGAGACGGCGTCGCTTCTCGTTCGTTGAAAACCTTGGACGATCTCCATCAACGTGACGACAGAAACCGTGTAGAACCCGTGTTGTTTTCGATAGATAACGGCGTTTTGGTTTAAGTTCGTGTCGACGGCTTTAAGAACTTCCGAATAGATATCCGTGTCGAGTAAAGATTTATTCAACTTCAGCGTGCCTCCAGGGACGCTCGCGTCGGTTCCTCATCGCTTGCTCGACGATTTGATCGAGCTCGTCGGCCGCGTCTCGCATCGCACCGAGCGATCCCTCGAATCGTTCTTCCGATATCTCCGCGGAGTCGCCGCTCTCGAAGCGCCCTTCGGGCGTCGGATTCGTCTTCCGCTCGCCCGCGGGTGCGATTCCATTTTCCCGAAGCTTGTCGTCGAGCTCGATACGCAGTCGCTTCATTTGCTCCGGAGACAAAGAACCCAGCACCTCAATCATATGTATGAATTCGTTTTGCTTCATGATTTTCGTTCCACGAGGGGGGATCCGGCGAGAAGATCATACATTATCATTGATTTCTTACGTAATGATAATCCGTCTCTTAAGAGACGTCAAGGTATTATGCGACCGATTCCGATCCGTATCGACAATGAAACGACGAACCCCGCGGGTCAAAGCGAACGCTTTATCGCGTATCAACCGCGCGGGGCTCGGCGAGGATCACTTGCGGATCGTGATCCGATAACCAAGAACCGGCCCTTTCATCAGAGGTTTTTCGGCCTCGACGATCGCCGCGTCGCCGTCGCGCCGGTATTCGAAAAGTTTCGACGTGATCGGGTTGAGCGGGATCGGTACGATCTTGATTTGTTCAAGCGTATCGGGCGGCGATCCTCCGTTCAAAGCCGCGTGCAACCGAATCGCCTCGACCGTCCGCAACAGCGCGATCTTGGCGTCGAGTCGAACCCCCGCCCGCCGCGCCGCGTCGATCGCCGGAATCATCGCCGCCAACGAACGAAGCGGACTCGCTTGCACCGGCTTCAACCTCTCGCGCGCCGCTCGATCGACCTCGATCGAATCCGCGTAAGGCAAAAAACTCCCTTTGAACGCGTCGTCCCAAATTAGGCGATATTGTTCATAAATATACCAAACGACAAGTTGATCTTCCGATAATTGAGCGATCGCTTCGTCGGTAAGCCCGCGCAGCCTCTTGGCGCTTTCTCGCGCGGGCTTGAGCAACGCCCCCTTCAGCCCCTTCGGGCTCGCCATCGCCATCGCGATCGACGCTCTGTCGAGCGCCCCCGCGACCGTCCGCGCCGAAACGGTTTGATCGCGCTGCATCATCGCGAACGACTCCGACATCTTCTCAAGCTCGACGATCCGCGCGTGAATCCTCGCCGACAACGAAGCCCACTCAAGGTCGGTATGCGGGCGTGTCGCCTCTTTGATCTCGGGAATCATCCGTTCGATCAAAATCTCTTCATTCTCAAGCGCCTCGCGGTAATCGATCAACGGACTTGGAAGAACGGCGAGAGCCCAATAAAGATCGGGAGCGTCGGGCCGAGCGATCAGCTCCTCCACCCGCGCGAGCGTCTCTTGAGCGATCGCCGCCCCCACCATCTGATTGATCAAAAACGGAGTCGTCGCGACGTGCCTGCTCAACGCCAGGCCGTCCTGGATCGTCTGGATCGCATCGTCATATCTGTGCTCGGCGATCTCCACCCGTTCCTTGAGCGCGATCAGCCGCGACCACGATCGCATATCCTGCGCGTCGGGAAGGAGAATTTCGACCACGCGTTCGCTTTGTTCGGGAATCGTGTAATTCCAATCGCACGTTCGCCGATGTGTCGCGAAGTGAATTTGTTCGAGCTTGATCCTCCATCGATCGATGAATTTGCGCGCCTCGGCGACGTTGAATTGATCGATCGGTTTATTGATGAACTCGGACGGTTTTTCTTCAAGTTCGTGGATCGCGTCCCCTTTCATCCCCGCCCAAAGCCGCAAATAAATCGGCGCGGCGTCTCCCGGAACGAGTTTCGACGATAACGGCAAAAGCCGATAACGCAGCGGCGGAATCGGCGTCGCCGCGGGAGCGACGACGAGTTCGATCGGCTTGACCTCGGCGGGCTTCGAATTCCCGTCGCGCAAAGCCGAAGCGACCTGAGCGGAAGTCTCGGCGCTCATGATCATAAAATAAGAAAACACAAACGTATACATGGATCTCGTGAATCGCGGCATGAATAAACTCCCTTTCAAATCGACCGAATGAGAATCGATCGCCTGGTACAATGAAAACCGCAGATCAATGAACTCGATGATGTGTTGAAATCACTCGATATTTAAAGATCTTTGAGATCAAGCGGCGACGAAAGCGCGTTGAGCGTGGGCGGCGACGCGTTATCGCTCGGTTTCGAGCGAATCGAGGGTTCGTCGGAATCGGGTCGACGCGCCGTCTCGAACGTGTTCGACTCCGCGAGTCGGCTGAGCGCGAGATAACTGTCGTCGGATACGTTCGGATTCGAGTTCCACGCGGGGTCGATCGCGCTCAATTCCGAGTTCTTCGTCGCTCTCGACTCGGCTTCGATCGCGACCGACTCTTCGCGGAGCGGTTCGGCGGCCGCATTCCTCGCTCGATCGCGAACGATCGTTCCCTTTGCAATCACGATTGTAAGCAATGAACATGCGATTGAAGCAAGGATCGTGTGTGAACGCGCTTCGGCTCGCCCCGCGGCTCGCCCCGATTCGAAGAGCAATCGATCGCGGTCGATCGCGGTCGCCGCCGGTTTCCAGCGAGCCAGGCGATTTTCGATCGCGTTTATTTGTTCTTGTCGATCAGGTTCATCTGAGAACATTCCGGTTCGATCCTTTCTTGAAGTACGGCGAGGCCTTCGAGATATCGGCGGCGGGCGGTCGCGAGCGAAACCCCCGCGATTCGCGCGATTTCGTCGAACGTCAATTCCCCCCAGATTCTCGCGACGACGATCTCGCGGAGATTGGGATCGAGTTCGTTAAGGAGTTTGGTCGCGGTTTGGGCGTCGATCGAATCGTCTGTCGAATCGAACCAGGCTTCGCGGTTCGACGCGTACCGTTCGCGTTTGAGCCTTCGATACGCACGCCGAGCCGCGTCGACGGCGCCGTTCCTCACGACCTTGTAGAGCCAAGCGACGACGCTCTCAGGGGGGTTGTGGAGGCGAGCGAGCTTGACGAACGCGTCTTGCACGACGTCTTCGGGATTCGGCAGCCATTGGCGCGCAAACAGGACGAGCGCCTCGGCGTGTTCGTCGAACAGTCGTCCCACGATCTCGGGTCGAATCTTGGCCATCCCTTCCTTCGCCTTGTCACGTCGTTTTCGGTTTTCGCCGCGCCTTCGATCCTTCCTACCATGAGACGCCGCCGAGCGGGAGATTTTTCAGGAATCGTGGAAGAAACGAACGGGCTTCAATCCATAAACCCCACGGTCGAAGAATGATCAATGCGAAACGACCAGTGAATAGGAGCGGCGATCGAGATTCGTTACACGTCATTTCAAACGGGGCGGTACTAGGGGATGTATTACAAGACATGCTAGTGTGAATATAAAAATATAAATAAAATCAATGGCGGCGACTCGATCATTTCCGCCGTTCTAATATCGGCCTAACGCGGCTGAGCAGCAATCATACCAACCCGACGCGCGAGCGAGGGTCTTCTAATTATATCGTGAAACCTTTTGATTGATCATTTGATCGGACCCTCGATTGCGCGTCGGGTTAGTATAATCTCTACTTACGTTCGCTCAAAAGATGCATGCACGGAGCGCACAAGATACAGACAAGTACTCTAGCGGGCCGAACGGGAAATGGCTAAACTTAGCTAAACCAAGGGGGATCGTGATGAAGATCGCCAATATTCATGAAGCGAAATCGCAGTTATCCAAATTGATCGAATGCGCCTTGGAGGGTGAGGAAGTCGTCATCGCCAAGTCGGGCAAACCGATCGTGAAGCTCGTTCCGATCGTCGTCGACGAATCGCCTCGTCAGGGAGGCCAGTGGAAAGGACGCGTGCGAATCGCCGATGATTTCGACTCCCTCCCTCCCGACATCGCCGAGGCGTTCGGAATCGTTCCCAAATGAACCTTGTCCTCGATACACATGTGATTCTCTGTTGGTTACAAGACCCCTTGCTTATTTTCGAATGAGGCGCGACAGGCGATAACCGACGGTCGTAACGCGGTCTATCTCAGCGCAGCGGTCGTTTGGGAAATCGCGATCAAAAAAAATCTCGGCAAACTCGAAGCTCCCGACGACATCGAAGACGTTATTTCCATGAACCGATTCATTCATTTGCCGATAAATATTCACCACGCTTTGACCGTGACGACTCTCCCCGATCACCATCGCGATCCCTTCGACAGAATCCTCGTCGCCCAGGCGCGATACGAAGGACTCACGCTCGTCAGCCGCGATCCGTACGTCCCGTTATACGGCGGTTCTTGCATTATCGCGTGATCTAATCAAAATACTATTTTATACTAATAATTATTATAAAAGTTTTCGAGTCGCCCGGAGCGGGCGAACGTCCACGATCGAAATTCATCGTTCCATAAGCTCCGTGCGACGAAGATCGACCGCGGAACGACGACGCGATCGCCGGATCCAATTAACAAATAATACTATATAGTAATCGTGGAACCAGATAGGTCTTCAAATTCGCTCTAAATCAGCGAATAATTTGATCTTGAAGTCTGCGGCCGATCTGGCGGAGTCGATCGCGGCGATCGGTCGTCGGGGAGGGGTCGGCGAGGAGCGATTTGCCGTCGATCTCGACGTCGGGTTTCTCGATCGACCCTCGAACCCGAAGGCTCGTCAGACGCTTGAGGTCGATCGACCAATCGTTCATCAGATCGCGAAGTTCGCGCGGAATCTTATCAAATAACGCTTGCGTTTGATCCGCCAAACGATAATCGATCTGGCCGCCGAAGCTCGTCCAGCCCTGAAATGTGAGAGGAACCTTGCCGATCTTGAGCGTGGTGTTGTCGGTGTGGATGAGACCTCGGCCGATGACGAACGAACCGTCGATCGATCCGATCCGTTCGGCGTGATCAACCCCCACCGCGTCGACGACTCGGGCGATCGCCATCGTGTCGTCGATCGTGATCGGTTCGATGGCGATCATCCCGTGACCGACGAGCGTTCGATTGATGTCGTCGATCGACAAACCTTGCCCGCGGAGATCGAGCTTCAATTTGACGAGCCCGTGCGAACCAAGTCGGTCGGGAGCGGTCGGCAAGATCGGCGTGAAATAACGAAGCACCGTCAATCCACGATTCAACTTCACTTCACGCATACGAAGTAAGAATTCGTAGGTCGGTTCGGGACCGTCGCTATCGAGCCGAGCCGCCATCCGGATCACGCCGTCGTTGAGCCGTCCCGTCAGCTCGTTGAGTTCGGCCTGATACGCGCTCCACGATCCTCGACCCGAGATATCGGTCAATTCAAACTTGGTATCGCTCGTTTGATCGCTAACGATGAGTCGCGCGTTGTTGAGTCGGATCGCCACGGCTCTCCGCTTGCGATCGAACGCTCTCCGCGCCTTCTCGACGCTATCGAGCGATTGCGAGTAATAGCGTTCGATAATGTCCGAGAGCCGGCAAGTGCCGTCGGCGCGACGTTCGAGCCGGATCAGAAAGCCGTCGATTTCGACCTTATAAGGATCGAAACGGCCGCGCAGCATGTCCGCCACGCATATGTGAATGCCGGCGCGGTCAAGATGCGTCCAGGGGATCGATCCGGGGTCGAGGTCGACGATTTCGAGATCGGTCAGGCGAATTTCGCCGAGGAAGCCGAATTGAAGGCCGCCGAGAGTCGCCTTGCAACCCGTGAGGCGCGACAATTCGGCTTCGATCCGCCTTCGAGCCCAACCCGTGGGCGCGATTTGGAGGATCAGAGTCAGCACGATCGGGCCGCCGATCAATGCTCCCAAGGCGCATCGGAAGACGCGACGCAGGCGTTTCATAATCCTCGCCCCAAGCTCGCAGGCGACCTTATCATCACGCGACATGGCTTCTCGCGCGAACGTGTTAAAGGAAAAGACGGGATAGCACGGCGGCGAACCTTATCGCATTTGGACGAAAGCGGCAACCCGGAATTTCGCGACGCGCGAAGCGGGGTGTCACGCTCATCGAGCCGAAACGAGCGATACAACGATCGCCCCCTATCATTCAAGCCGACGGAGAAACGACCGTTTTTCCAGCCCCGGGCACAAAAAAGAACCGCAGTCGACGTGATGAAAGATGCCGTCCGACGCTCCACGAGCCCGATTTCGGTCTTTCCGATCGCTGAAAATCGTGGAGGTTGATCGCCGAAAGCCGCGGAAAAGACGCTTTGAGCGCGGTTAAAGTAGCGCCTCGGAAGTGACGGATCAATTAATAAATCGAATTCACGAACCTGCATACATCTATGCGGGATCGACGACGATCGATCAACGTTTGTGAAAGACGAGCCGAGTTCCGCCGAGTTCGATTTTATCGCCGTCGGCGAGGATGCGTTCGCCGGACAGTTGCGTTCCGTTGACGCGCGTTCTGGCTTTGGCGTCGCGGTTACAAAGAGCGTATCCCGAGGAGGTTATGATAATTTCGGCGTGTCTCCGCGCGACCTGCGAATCGCCGAAAAGGCCCACGTGGGCGCGCTCGTCGAGGCCGATCGTCGACGTCCGATTCGTGAGCAAAAAGATTCGACCCTCCTGGCGACCCGAGAGAACCTGCAACCAGGCTCGTCGCAAGGCCTGCTCGACAAGAGCGAGGAAGAGCCCCAAACCCGCTCCCAGGACGACGATTCCGAGAGCCTGGCTCGGCGCGTATCCGAATCGTTCGGCGAGCGCGACGCGGAGCGCTTCAAATAAGAAACCGCCGATAAAACCGCCCGTCGCGCCGCCGATCACCCCAAAAATCAGCCGCTGGAGCGAGCGATGAGCGAGTCCCTGGCTGATACCGATCCCAAGCCCGAGGATGCTCCAGGAGATCGATCGACCTAAGAGGCCGCCGCGTAGGCCGCCGAGGACGAACTCGCCGATCAAGAGCCCGATCGCTCCGCCGATCGCTCCCGCGATCCCACCCCACGTTCCCATGCGTGAAAGCTTAAGCCAAGCGCCGTCGCGAAACGGCTCGGCTGCGTTGAGCACAAACCCGATCGCTCCGCCGATCGCGATCCCCGCCCAACAATCACGCACCCAGATATTATTGGTATGAACGAGTTCGACATACCAAAAGAGGCCGATCAAAGCGCCGATCGCTCCGGCGAGCGCCATGCCGTAGGCGCGGCGGAAATTGGCGCGGGGCGCCGAATGGAACGACGCCGAGGGGTTCGTTTCCAAATCGGTTCGCGGTTTCGTTTGTGGAGACGCGTGGGGCGCGGGATTCACGTCGATTTCCGCAGTCCGCGGCCCCCTTCGGCGATGACGCGAGCGATCCGCCCGAAGGTCGCCACGAGCTCTCCCTGATGCGCGAAGATCGATCCCTCGTCGGTGCTGGCGATCTTCCGCAGATATTCGCCGTCGGCCTCGCCCATTCCGATCGCGACGATCTCGACGCCGAGATCGCGCGCCCGCCTCGCCTCGTCGATCGCGGCGTTGGGGGCATCGGGATAACCGTCGGTTAATATCACCATGTATTTACGTTTGTCCGTCGCGGCGAGTCGTTCGCGCGCCGTTTCGATCGCGTCGGCGAGGTTGGTTGTGCCGTCGGCTTCAAGCCTGCCGATCGCGGCGTGAACTTTGCGGGGGTTGTCGCTCGCGTCGGCGGAGAGATTCGCTCGGTTCGAGAAAGCGATCAGGCCGACCTCGGCGCGGGTGAAATCGCACTTATCGAGGAATTCGCGCGCCGCGGCCTGCGCCTCCTCGAGCGGTTCTCCCGCCATGCTTGAAGAGACGTCGATCACCAAAAAGATCTGAAGCGCCGGCGGCGGAGTTCGCTCCTCGCCGCGCGACGGAGGTCGACCGAGCCACGAAACGTCGTCGGGAACCGGAACGACCTCGTACGGCAGCTCGGCGCCCGTATCGCGTTGAACCGCGTTCACCTTCACGACGCCGTTATCGTCGTAAGATATTTGTACATCAATATTAACGCGAGCGTCGGTCGGTTCGATTCCCGAGAAAACGTATTTGCCGAGGATGGTGCAATCGAGCGGCGCCGCGCTTTCGCCCTGCGTCAAGAAGACGTCGAGTTCGCGGCTCGCTCCCGCGTGCGTCTCGTGCGAATACGATTTCGATCGGCTTGTGGGGATCGGAGTATTTCTTGGAATAAGAATATCATTGATATAAGCGGTTCCGTCGCGGTTTTCGGCGACGACGCCGAGGCTGTGCGACATCACGTCTTGAATGCGTTTTGATCCGACAAGCGTGAATCGGGGCCTCGCGTCGCCGGGTTCGACGCCCGCCTCGATCGCGGCCTGGATCGCGGCGCCGAGCGCGACCGCCTCGTCGACGTTCACCCCCATCCGCGGCGGCTTGCCCGACATCAAAGCCACGAACGATCGCACCATCGGCATCCGCGTCGACCCGCCGACGAGCAACACCCCCGCGAGATCGCTCCACCTCAGCTCGGCCGCGGCGAGAGCCTCCTCGGTTAAAAGTTTTGTCCGATCCAATAACGAAGACGTCATGATCTCAAATTCTTGTCGAGTCAATTCATAGGTGCGTCGTTCGGTACCGAGCTGAAGCGTCACGCGGGTGGCGGTTCGTTCGGAGAGGGTCCATTTCGCCTGTTCGGATCGCACCAAAACCTCGTTGAGCGCGATCGGATCGTCGAGCGGGTCGATGCCGGTGTCGGCGGCGAATTTCTCGCTTAAAAACATCGCGATCCGATCATCCCAGTTCTTTCCTCCCAGGTCGTGATCCCCCGCGGTCGAACGGACCTCGATCGCGTCCGGAGACACCCGCGCCGTCGTGACGTCGAACGTCCCTCCTCCCAAATCGTAAATGAGAATATTTTCGTCAATCGATGTTTTTTGTACGCCGTAGGCGAGCGCCGCGGCGGTCGGTTCGTTGATGATTCGCGAAACGCGCAAGCCGGCGAGTCGTCCCGCCTCGATCGTCGCGGTCCGCTGGGCGTCGGCGAAATACGCGGGGACGGTGATGACCGCGGAATCGATCGGCTCTCCCAAGCTCGCCTCGGCGTCTTGCTTGAGCCTTCGAAGTATGATCGCCGAAAGATCGGTCGCGGTGTAATCGCGGCAGTGGAACGAGAGGAGAAAATGCGGGTCTCCCATCTTCGGCTTAAAATATGAGGCGATATCGTCTCCGCCCAACCTGGCGAGTTCCTTGGCCTCGTCGCCGACGGCGGGAGGATCGGCGCTAAACGCGATCACCGAGGGGGTGATGTTCTTCCCCTCGCGGTTGGGGATCACGACGGGGCGACCGTGCTCGTCGATCCGCGCGATCGCCGAATTCGTCGTCCCCAGATCGATTCCCGCCGATACCCCCATCGCGCCTCCTCCGATTCACGCTCAACTCAATGAATTTATAATGATGCGAAAAGCGCCGATCGGCGCCGCGGCCGCTTTGAACGCCGAATCCGAGAATCCCGAATCGATCGCCGCGGTTCGATCGATTCACCCGGACGATCACGAATCGTTTGAGTAATTATGAATGATACGCATGATCATGAAACGTTCATCAGGCGAAGCGCCGACGATCGTTCCTCGATCTCCTCGGTTTTCATCACCGCCTCGGTTTCGAAATCGACGTCGATTTTCCCCCCTCCGGTCAGGTCGATCGCCGTCACCGACAACCGACCGTCGCGGTTGATCGAATACGTGACGCGGATCGGGCTGCTCGCGGGCAGGGAAGGGGGGAGGTTGAGCGTCGCGAGGCCGATATTGATGCAATCGGCGGGATCGGAACTGTCGCGTTCGCCCGCGACCACGCGAATATCGACCCCCTCCTGATCGGCCTGATCGGTTCCAAAATCGCTCGTGTTCTCGAGCGGAACCTCGCTGTTGCGATGGAGAAGATAATAAACAAGCTCTTTCCCCTGTTCGTTCTTGGCGATCACCCCCAGGCTCTTGCTCAAAACGTTGATCACTCGCGTGTGCACAAGATCGCGCACGGGCCCCGTGAGAGTCAGCCCGATCGATCGTTCGATCTGATCGAGCGCCTTCGTCATCTCGTCTTCGCTCACGAGCGACAGATCGACCTCGTCGGCGTTCGATTCCCCCTGCGCGTCGGCCAAAACCTCGCGCACCTCGTCCTGGATCGATTCCTTGAGCCCGAACAACGCAGCCCCCTTCGCGACCGCCTCGTCGGGATCGTAACTCTCGGGCTCGACGCCGAACTCGGCGACGATCCGATCGTGAATCTGCGGCATCCGTGTGGCGCCGCCGACCAATATAATTTTATCAAAATGTTTATATCCTTTGGCCTCGGCGTCGGCGAGCATCTCGCGGGTGAGCGAAATCGTCCGATCGATCAGGTGGCGCGTCAGCTCTTCAAATTTGGGACGATCGAGTTCGACCCGAGCCTGCTTGCCGGCGTGGGTTACGCGGAACGGCGCCTTATCGCGCTGGGTGAGCGTTTTCTTGCCTCGTTCGGCTTGCAGGTATAGGTCGTTTAAAACCTCGGGGTCGTCGAGCGGGTCGTCGGTCGAGCCCGTTTGCTCCTGGAATTGGTGGGATAACTCCATCACGATCGCCTCGTCCCAAAGCGCTCCGCCGAGACGGTGATCGCCGCCGGTGCAGATCACTCGGATCAAGCGTTCCTTGATTTCAATCATCGTGATATCAAACGTTCCGCCGCCGAGATCGAACACGAGGACGACCTGATCCTCGCCTTGTTCAAGCCCGTACGCGAGCGCCGCGGCGGTCGGCTCGTTGAGGATCGACCGAACGTTGAGCCCCGCGAGCCTGCCGGCGTTCATCGTCGCCTCGCGCTCGGGCGTGCCGAAATACGCGGGACAAGTGATCACGACATCCTCGATCTTCTCGCCGAGCGCGATCTCGGCGTCTCCCACGACCTTTCGGAGGATGAACGACGAGATATCCTCGGGGGTGTACGGCTTGCCGTCGTGCTCGAACCGATAATTCGGATCCCCCATCTGCTGCTTGATCCGCGATACGACACGATCGGGCTCGACCTTCGACGATTCCTTGGCGGTATTGCCGACGATCACATTTTCGCCGTCAAACAGCACCACCGAGGGGGTGATCCGCTCGCTCTCCTGATTCGGCACGATCACCGGCTTACCGTGCTCGTCGACATAAGCGATCGCCGAATACGTCGTTCCCAAATCGATTCCGAAAACCTTCTTCAACGCCTCGCCCACGACGCACCCCCTCGCGGATCGGTCGACGCCGGCCCGACGTCGCTCGACCTCGACGCCCGGCTCGACCCGTGCATCCCATTATGACGCGATGCGAACGCCTAATTCAAAGGGGTCGAAGCGGGGTCGAACCAAAATCTTTCCTCGTCGACGGAACTTTTCAATCGATCGCGGTCCGATCGTGTCTTATCGAATAAACTTTGAATGAATAATTTACGAATTGCAATGATAGTTACGAGCCAAAATTCTCGATGATGATCAATTGCACCTTGAATTCGGCGACGAGAATCAGGAGGTTGAAAACCGCGAGCGCGTAGGCGCGATACGCGCTTTTGGCGAACCGACGCGCGGGAGTCGACTTTCGTTTCGTTCGGCCCAATCTTCGCAAAACGATCGGCGCAACCAGAAGCGCGAACAGATTGATCGGTATCGCGTAAGGCACGATACGCGTTTTTGATTCAAATAAATGAATGTTTGCAAGCAGCAGGCCGCACGCGATTCCGATCTGCGTTAAAAATTGGTATCCGTTATGCCTGCGAGCCGTTGCGAGCGCGATCGCGTTTAAACCGATGCATAACAACACCAGCACGGGCCCGTCGATCGCGTAGGTTCCCGAGTTCTCGAACAATTTCAGTAGCTTGAAAAAAAGCGCCGCGGCCGCGGCGCACGCCAGAACGAGAAGCATCAGCGAGGCGATCGAAAATCGCGCCGGTCCGGAAATACGCATGCGCCTCGCTCCTTTCGAACAATCGATCGTTCCGGCGCGTCGATCTTTTTAATTTATACATAAGGATTTGCTTGATATTTTAAGCTCGCCGCGCGATTCGACCTTTTGAGTCGAATCGCGCGGCTCAATCTTCAGTGCCGGCGACGCTCGAAGCTGACGAACGAATCGCTCGGCTCAATCTTCAGTGCCGGCGACGCTCGAAGCTCTCCAAATGCCCGTGCGGTTTGGGCGTCATCGCCTTCGATCGTCGAAGCTCTCGATCGAATCGCGCGGCTCGGGATTCACGGCCTGTGGCCTTCGGCGATCTCGCGAGCCAAAGCGTCGGCTTTGTAAATCGACTTAAGCGATTCGAGAATCGCCCGCGAATCGACCGAAACCGCTCGCGCAAGCTTGTCTTCATATCCAAAATCAAGCACAAGCGAGTGGATGTTGCCGTCGAAGATCAGCCCGACGACCTCGTTTTCGCGGTTGACGACGGGGCTTCCCGAGTTGCCGCCGATGATGTCGGCGGTCGATACGAAATTGAGCGGCGTATCGAGCGGAAACGCCTTCTCCTCCTTCGCCTTGATCCAGCTCGGCGGAAGCCGGTACGGCGGCTTGTCGCCGTGGCTCGCGGCGTGCTCGAACGCGCCTCCCATTGTCGTATAAGGAGGAATGAACTTGCCGTTTTGCTCATATCCTTTGACCGTTCCGAAAGCGAGGCGAAGCGTGAAGGTGGCGTCGGGGTAGATCGACTCTTTGAGTTCCTCGAACAGCGCCTTGGCGATGAGCGCGTACTGCGCGGTTTCGACCCCCTCGACTTTGTCTTCGCGAATTTTCCGCACGGCTCGAGCGTCGGCGTCGACCGCGAGCGCGAGCTTGATCATCGGATCGTCGCAGGCGAGGATCGCCTCTTTGCCTTCCTTGGCGAGTTTCTTGCGGGTCGCGACGTCGGCGAGTTTGCACCCGTCGACGAGCGTCTTGGCGACCTCCTCGGGCGTTCGTCCGCGAAGCACCCGCTCGACGATCGGATCGTCCGGTCCCGCATGCTTGCGCCAGTATTCGAGCGAGTGAGCGAGTTTGGCTTTTTCGAATTCGGGATAAATCGGCGCCTCGGAGAAGAGCGCGAATTCGAGCGATTCGAGCCGGGCGTCGTTGAACTCGCGGAGTCGCTGGGCGTTCGGTTTGGGCTTTTCCTCGGCGAGCCGAACGAGCGTTCGCGCGATCTCGAACAGTTTGCTGTCGAACGCCAATCCCCGTTCCAGGAACGCGTTGGGTTTGATGATGCTCGCGGCGACCTTCTCGGCCTCGGCGATTTTCGCCCACGCGCCCGAGAAAAGTTCCTTCTTTTTGGGGTCGGCTTCGATCCGGGCGCGGAGTTCGGATTCGGCGTGCGCCTTTCGCTTCATGAAATCATCATTCTTAAGCCCTTCGAGCCCTCCGACCCGCGCCTTGCGGCTGTTCTGGTAGCCGAAGAGATCCTCCTTCGCCTGTCGCGCGTGCTCCTCGCCCCGCTTGCTGTAATCGAGCAAAAACTTCTCGCGATCGAACAAAACCTCGAGCAGCATCGGAAAGCTGACGTCTCTCAAATAATGCAAATGCGCCGACGTAAACATCCGGCTCGTCCTGCCGGGATGCCCCGCCACGAACACCAGGTCTCCCTCTTTCGATCCCGCCGGGCTCCATTTGAGATAATGCTCGACCTTCGCGGGCTTGTCGTTCTCGTACGCCCGGAAGAAACACATGTCCAAATCGTAACGAGGGTATTCAAAGTTGTCGGGGTCGCCGCCGAAGAACGCGATGTCGAACTCGGGCGCCATCACCAGGCGAACGTCGGTGTATTTCTTATATTGATAAAGCGAGTACTTGCCTCCTTGGTAAAGCGTGACGACGTCGCACCTGTGTCCCGTTTTCTCGGTCGCCTCCTTTTCGATCTCGGCCATCGCGGCGCGTTTCGCGGTTCCCGCGGCGGCGTCGTCCATCCCCTCCTTCACCGCGGCGTTCACGCGGGCGGTCACGTCCTCGATGTTTAAAAGCACGTTCAACTCGAGATCGGGCGCCTTCACCTCTTCGGCGAGCGTCCGAGCCAGAAACCCGTCTTTATAATAATCCTTTTTATCGTTACTGATCTTCGCCAGCGTATCGGCGCCGACATGATGATTCGTCATGATCAAGCCGTCCGCCGAAACGAACGAACCCGAACCGCCGTTGTTGAACCGCACGGCGCTCGACCGCAACCGAGAAATCCACGCGGCGTCGGGCTCGAAACCGTATTTGTTCTTCAGCGTCTCGAGCGGGAGGTTGTCGAAAACCCACATCCCCTCGTCCGCGGCCGCCTCGATCCCGCCCCCCAAAGCCGCCGCGAAGGCGAACGCGAATAACAATCGTCGGTCTCTCATAATTGTAACTCCTTTGATGTAGATCCTCAAATATCCAGAAGAAAGCGCTCGATCGTCTCGAGATCGTCGTTTTCACTCAACCCGAACGTTCCCGCGCGATCGTTCCTCGATCACAAATTTTCCTCGGTCGCGACGATTCCGCTGTCGATTTCGCGCGGTTCTTTATCGCGAAGAACGACACCGAGGCCCGCGAGCAAGAGGACCGCGGCCATCAATCCGAACGCCGCGAGCGCCGGATACGCGTTCTCATTCCACGTTTTAAAAATCGAACCGCTTAAATCAAGCCGTTTTACCGCGCCCGGGATCACCGCGAGCACGGCGACCAGAATCCCCGCGATCGCGCCTCCCGCGATGTAGCCGCACGATAAGAGCACCGCGGGGCTCGAATCGGACTTCTCGGGTTCGGTCTTCCGCACGCGATCGACGAGAGCCCGCAAACAACCGCCGACGAAGATCGGCGCCGACGTGGCCAGCGGTAAATAGACCCCCACCGCGAACGCGAGCGCCGGAACTCCCGCGAGCTGCATCACGATCGCGATCATCACCCCCAAGAAAACGAGTATGCGAGGCAAACTGTTATCCATCACCCCGCTGATGATCAGCGCCATCAGCCGAGCCTTGGGGGCGTCGTATTTCGTCACCTTCGTGCCGTCGTCGCGCACGTCGACCCGGCCGTTGATCGCGGGATCGACGAGCCACTTCGCCTCGCCCGAAGTCGCGTCGACCAAATATTTGCCGGGAACCGCGCCTTTCACGTCGTCCTTAACCCACCAAACTTTGTAGCTATGTCCCTGATAAGTCGCCGTTTCGGTCAGCTTGTCGACGGGCGCCTTCGCCCTGGGTAAATGCTCGCTTTTCGATGTATAAACCGTGCTCGCATCATTAAGCACCAAAAGCGTGAACCCGATGCAAATCGCCGAGGTCAGCGCGCCGACCAGGATCGCGATCTGCTGCGCCCTCGGCGTTCCTCCCACAAGGTAGCCCGTTTTCAGATCCTGCGACGTCGTTCCGCCGTTCGAAGCCGCGATGCAAACGACCGCGGCGATCGAAAGCGCGGCCATCTGGAATTCCTTCCCCACCCAACCCTGAAGCACAAAAACAAAACATGTGAGCAAAAGTGTAGCGACGGTCATCCCCGAGATCGGATTCGACGACGACCCGATCTCTCCGGTCAACCGCGAGGATACCGTCACGAACAAAAATCCGAACGCCAAGACGAGCAAACCCCCGACGATTCGCCCAGTCCGATCGGTTGGAATCAAATGCGACGATGCGATCACCGCGACCAGAGCGAGAGCCCCCGCGACGACGATCCAAAGCGGCAAATCGCGATCGGTCCGAAGCCTGCCGTTCGATCCCCCCTTCGATCGGATATCCCTCAACCCTCCCGCGATCGACGAAACGATCAACGGCAAGGCCTGAAACAAACTGATGATCCCTCCCGCCGCGACCGCGCCCGCTCCGATATACAAGATATAATAATCTCGAATTTCCTTGGGCGACATTTGAGCGATCGGGATCGACGCGGGCTTGATCGGCGTAAGCGAATCGCCGCCGAAAAATTTGATCGCGGGAGTAAGCAAAAGCGCCGCCATCAACCCTCCGCCGGCCATCACGCAAGAAATCCGAAAGCCGATGATATAGCCGACGCCCATCAAAAGCGGGCTCGCCTCAAGGGCGACCTCGGCGCCCTGAATTCCCGCGATCGCGCGCCTGGGATATTCTTGCCAAGATTTTAATCCTTGCATCATAAATTGATATAAGAATGATAGGCCGAAACCGACGAAAACCGTTCGTCCGCTCGATCCTCCTTTCTCGCCGACGACGAGCACTTCGGCGCAAGCGGTTCCCTCGGGATAGGTGAGCGTGCCGTGCTGCTTGACGATAAACGCTCGGCGCAGCGGCACCATCATCAAAATCCCCAGCAATCCTCCGAGGCACGATACGAGCATCACCCGGCTCACCTCCATGTCGTAGCCGAGGATCATGAGCGCGGGCATCGTCACGCCGACGCCGAACGCGATCGACTCTCCCGCCGATCCCGTCGTTTGCACGATGTTGTTTTCAAGAATCGACGCCCTCTTTGTGCCGAAAGCCTTCGAGAGAGCGCGGAAGATCGTGATCGAAAGGACCGCGACGGGAATCGACGCCGAAACCGTCATCCCCACTTTGAGGACGAGATAAAGCGACGAGGCGCCGAAGACGATCCCCAGCAACGCCCCCAAACCGACCGCGGTCCAAGTGAGCTCGGGCACGGTTTGCTCGGTGGAAACGAACGGTTGAAATCCTCTCGCGTTCTCGCTCGCCGCGGATTCCGTAGCCGAGCTCGCCGATTTTTCCGTGACCGACATGAATCGAGCCTTCCCAGTTGATCGAATTCCAAAACGCCGCGCGAGGGGTCGGTCCCAAGAACGCGAACCGGACCGCGAGGCTCGGGGAGAGGATTCCAGGCCCCTCGGGCTAAAAGACGACCGTATCACGATACGGTCTGGTTCGGCCGAATCAATCCCTTGGCGCTCGAATCGAAAAATGTTTGATATGGAATCGCAATCAAGCCCGCCGTGATGATCGAACGCCTCGCAACCTCATAAGTAATATTTTATAGTATCATTTATGAAATAATGGATATATTGTCTCCTCTCCGGCGATTGGGCGGCGGTTCTCGGCTTATCAAACCGAGCGGGATTGGGATTGGAATCGAACCCTGAATGGATCGAGCGTGTCGCCTTGACGATACCTCTAAGATAAATTTGAACGAGAAAACGAGAACCGCTTATGATCGCCGCTCCGATTCCACGAAACGACGTCCAACGCCTTGCCGAATTACACGCGCTCGATATTCTCGACACGCCGCGCGAGGAACGCTTTGATCGCGTCGTCCGCTTGCTCAAGCTCGTCCTTCGCGTACCAATCGCGTATATGAGCCTGATCGATACCGATCGGCAGTGGATGAAGTCGGCGTGCGGATTGAAGACGATTGAGACGCCGCGCGACATTTCTTTCTGCGGCCACGCGATTCTCTCGGACGAGATCATGATCGTCCCCGACGCGTTGGAAGACGATCGTTTTCGAGACAATCCCCTCGTGATTGGTGATCCATATATCCGCTTTTACGCGGGACGTCCGTTGCGAGGACCGGGAGGGAGTAAGGTCGGCACGCTTTGTATCGCGGATCGATCGCCTCGAACGCCTCGGGCGGACGAACTCGAGATTCTCTCGGAATTGGCGTCGATCGTCGAGCGCGAACTCGGTTTGGTCGAGACCGTCGCGTTGCAACAAAAGTTGATCGCGAGCCGCAATCGCTTATCGCATGAAATGGCTCAAGCATCTCAATATGTTCTTTCGCTTCTTCCCGAGCCGATCGACGGTTTGGTCGGGGCGCGGCGCAGGTTCGAACCCTCGTCCGAATTGGGGGGCGATTTTTTCGGTTACGATTGGATCGACGACGATCACTTCGTGGTCTATTTGCTCGACGTTTCGGGGCATGGAGTGGGCGCGGCTTTGCTTTCGATCTCGGTGGGAAACGCGTTGCGGGGTAGGTCGCTGCCGGGCGCCGATTTTCGCGATCCGTCTTCGGTGCTTGCGCGATTGAACGAGTCTTTCCCGATGGATCGTCATGATGAAAAATATTTTACCATTTGGTACGGCGTATATAACAATTCCACACGCACGTTGACTTACGCGGGCGGAGGTCATCCCCCGGCGGTGTTACTGACGGGTTTGGATTGCGACCGCGTTCGGCCGGTCGATCTTGGAGCGGGTGGTCCGCCCGTCGGCGTGTTCGCCGAAGCCGGATTCGAGCGGGCGACCGTTACCGTCGAGCCTTCGAGCAAGCTTTATGTTTTTAGCGACGGAGCGTATGAAATACCGAGGCCGGGAGGGTCGATGATGACCCGGAGGGAACTCGTCGATTTTCTCGCGTCGATCGCCGCTCCGAACGCCCCCGACGAAGTTTGGCGGTTCATTCTTGGTCAATGCGATTCGGCCGGCCCGATCGACGATTTCTCATTCATTGAGATCGATTTCAAATGAACATCGCTCTTTTATATGAAAATTTATCGATTGATTTCTTCGCGGCGGGTCGGTCGATTTATCGGTTATTGAAATTATGTTAATATGAATTTGGAGCGAGCGAGGGTGAAACCGGTTCGCCGCGACGGCGGATGCAAAAATGGTGAAGCTTAGATTTTAGAGTCCGCCGTCGTTTTGATCGTGTCGTTCCAATCCCGCGCGACGAGGTTCCGATCACCGTTCCGTTCGAGCCGATCGACGTTGTCGATCGCTTCGAACGCGGCGCGAATTGAAGCGTCGGCGGCTCCGAATCGAGCTTCACCGATCCTCAAAATCATTCCAAGGGTCGCTTCATGTTTTCCATCAAGCTTTCTTTTCTCCATTGCTTTCTCGATTCCTTGCTCGAATCCTTCTTCAATCGCCGGTTGATAATACGAAGATTCTTTAAAACGCTCATGATCGTGAGCTCCTTGCGGATTTCCGCGATTCGGTGCTTTGCCGACTGAAGTCCTGCAAGCATCGTCATCTCGATCTGTTCGCCCGAGGACCGTTCGTCCGTCATCCGCGAAAGCCGATTTTCAACCGAGTGAATCTTCTCGACACGTTCGTCTGGGATTCGGACGCCGAGTTGTAACGCTCTTTCCGGCGACGCGGCTTTCAGCCGGGAACTTGGGCTTTTAAATGATTAGAATTCATTATTTAATATATGTTATAAATTATGTGTTGTGCTTGCGTCTTCCTGAGAGAACCATCCTTCGTTGTAAAAAAAACGACGGCCGATTACCCGATCGCTTGGGAAGGCTTTTTTCGGGAGGCCGAGTCGCCGCCGGCGCGGGCTTTTGGGTTCGTATTGAATTTGGTTCTAAGGAGATCGAACGACAAGGGGGAGGCGACGTTCGAGGGGATCGCGGCGATCGGTCGATTTTTTTCTTGACGCGACGGGCTTCGCGGGGTTACGTTTCAATTTCGGTCCCTCGCTTGCCGTCGAGTCGCCCGCCCCGGCTTCTTGGGGTTTTCGGCTGGTAACGGGTCTTGAACTCATGAACAAAAATCGACTCTCACGGGTTCTCCGCGCGTGTCGCGGCTCGGTCGCCGCGGTGAAAATCTCGCGCAAGTGGATCATCATCGGCGCGTTCGGGCTTTTCCTTCTTGGAGGAGCGGCGATCGGCGTGGAGGTTTATCGGCGGGCGTCGATCGAGGGGTTGCCCGATGTCGGCGATCCGTTCGACGTCGCCGAGTTTCGAGCGCGATCGAGCGTCCCCGACGAGATGAACGCTTATACGCATTATCGGCGCGCGTTTCGGCTGCTCTCGCGCGAAGCGTATGCGTGGGGGAGCAATCCTGAGAATACGGTCTGGGTGAATTGGCGGGAGCTTTCGCCCAAACTGAGGGAGGTGATCGAGAGCAATCGCCCGGCGCTCGACGCTTGGTTGCGCGGAGTGGACCTTCCCGATTCGATCTGCTTTCAACCCCTCGAAGTCGGTCTTGAACGCGATGAACAATTCGTGAGCACGGCGTTCGCGATGCGCACGATCATGATTCTCGCACATATGCAGGCAGGGCGATGCGAAACCGACGGAAATCCCGTCGACGCTTGGAAATGGTATCGCGCCTTGCTGCGATCGAGCCGTCATCTGGGGTCGATGGGAACCTCGCTCGAGCGTTACCTGGGGACGGAGATCTTTCGATACACGTGCTTTCGGATCGAGCGTTGGGCCGCGGATCCGCGGGTCGACGCGGCGACCTTGCGCACCGCTCTCGACGACGCGAAGGCGATTCGTTCTCTCACGGTTTCAAATTCTGATATAATGAAAACGGAATATCTAGCGATTATGAAGTCGCTCGACGATCCGGAGTCTTGGATTAAGAAGTTTAGTCGTCTCGACGCCACATGGTATACGGGAGATTCGATTTATTGGTTCATGAAGAACGAGCCCGAGCGATCGCGCCGGGTGGCGCGGTTGTTGGTGGCGAATCATCTGGCGCAGGTCGATCTGCCGGCTCGAAGTCGATCGCGGCCGGCGATCAAATTGCCGGCGATTTATCGGACCGATCCGACTCGGCCCGCGGCGACTCGCGTGCTTCCTCCCCCCGAGATCGTCAGGTGGTTTCAATCGGCGCTTTTGGAGCGGCTTTGGATTCCCCAATTTTCGCTCTCGGTGATCGATCAATCCGATCGAGCGCATCACGCCGCGATCGTCGTCAAATTCGCCTGGGAGTTGTTCAAACGCGAACGAGGCCGCGAGCCGAACTCGATCGAGGAATTGATCGGCAAAGATCTGCGGGAGATTCCCGAAGATTATAAGGGATCGAGTTTGCCGCGAAGACGGCCGCGCTATAACGGTTTCGCTTATCCCCGGAACGCGTCCTCCTCGCGCGCGTTTCGCGGAAGCGATCTCCCGAACGATTCGCGAACCCCCAAGAAAGAAGTCGAAGCGAACGACGGCGCCGTCAATCCCGCTTCGGGTTGAAAAACAAAAAGACGAACGAACTTTCGTCGCGGTGATAATTATTCACAAAATTATTCTATCATATGAAAACTCTTAATTTATTGGAGATCGAGCGACGACTTGCGTCGGCGTGGTCGAAGGACACGCGGGGAGTTTGATTGTGAAGGTCGAACCGGCGCCCGGTCGGCTTTCGACTCGGATGCGTCCTTTGTGTTCGGCGACGATATCGCGGCAGATCGGCAGTCCCAGCCCGGTCCCTCCCAGGCCGGTGTCGTCGGGGCCCGATTTGGTGGTGAAGAACGGTTCAAAGATGCGTCTGAGGTGTTTGGGTTCGATACCCGATCCCGTATCGGCGACGGAGATCTCGGCGGTTTTTCCCGCGGCGTCGATCCCCACCCGCACGGTCAACACCCCTCCCAGGCTCATCGCCTGTCTCGCGTTGATAATTAAATTGAGCAGTACTTGTTGAATGCGCGCCGCGTCGACGAGGGCGTGGGGGCGCGCGTCGGCGCGAAAATCGAGTTGGATCGCGTGTTTTTGCAGGTCTTTGGCGGTGAGGAGAAGAACTTCTTCGACAAGGCGGACGAGATCGGTGGCGACGCGATCTTGGCCGCGCGGGCGGGCGAGTCCGAGGACTCCGCCGGTGAGCCTCGCCGCCCGTTCCGAGGCTTCGAGGATCTTCTCGAACGCGCGGCGGTGGAACTCGGGGTCGTCGTTGCGGAGCCCGAGTTTGGCGTAATTGAGGATCGGCGTGAGGGCGTTGTTGAGCTCGTGGATCACGCCGCCGGCGATCACACCCACGCCGCAGATGCGTTGAAGTTCCACAACCTGGCGCCTTAGCGCGTCGATTTCTTCCGATCGGGGGGGCTTTTCCTTCACGTGTGTCGGCATCGAATCGATCCTCGCGACGAACCTAGCCGCCGAGCGAACCGGCGGCCTTTCGACGTATCGGCCGAGACGAGCTTGGAGGATGAATCGACATCGCCCGGATCAAGCCGAGGAATTCGACGTCGATCGCGAGATCGTCACGAGCGCTCGACTCGATCGCTAAAAGGCGAATGAATTTCTGGTTTATTTATGCGTTGATTATTTAGAGGATTCTGGGCCGACGCGACGGGGCTCTAGGGATTAAGGGCTTTCCGTGGATTGAACGCGTTAGGCGTGAACGCCGTTTGTCGAAGGGTGATCTTCGAGTGAATCGGTTTGAGGATTCGGGTGAACGACTCGGACGGGTTCGCGGCGGTGGCGCTGATCTTTGAGGAGTTCGCCCGCCATGCGACGGTCGAGCGCTTCGATCGCGGCGTCGAGGACGCCTCGAGCCGTGTCGAGGTGATGAGGGCGGAGGGCGTAAGGGTCGCGCGGCAGCCCTGTGCGTGGATACACGAGTTGGGTGGGGCGGAGGTCGAGTTCGAGGGGCGCCTGATGCGGTTGTAACGGTTCGTAAACGCCGTCTCTTTGGGGGGATCGGTAATACGCGCGACGGTGCGAAGCGGCGCCCGGGTACGACCAGGAAGCCTTCATCGCGAGCAGTTCGGCGAATTGAGGCCAAGGAGGAACGTGCGGGTCGAAACCCGAATGGGTCGCTCCCGTCGGGTCGGCGAGGATTGCAGGAAGGAGACGCCAGGCGTCGGCGAGGGGCATCGGCCGACTCGGATCGGCGAGCAAAGGCGCGAGTTCGCGGCGGCCGAGTTCGACCGCGGCCTGGTGAACCAGCGCCTCGGCGGCGGCGAGGTACATCAGAAACGAGGCGCGCGCCAGCCTTCCCGCGTCGCTCGCCGAGCGATTTTGCTCGAGCTTGCTTCGCGTGTGTAAAGCTAAAGCGTCTTGATACAAGCAATGAAAAGGACTAACGATCGTTTCGATGATCCAGCCCGTCGCGGGGTCGATCTCGGTCGATCGATCCCCGTCTTCGAGCCGATCCGACGATCGCGCTCCGCCGGCCTCCCGCATTGAGAAATCCTCGTCGACGCCCGCCGGTCGATTCGCGTTCGGCGACGGTCCACGCGGCGCGGGGACGACGTCGTGACGAAGCGATTCATCGGGCGAAGCTATTCTATATCATGCGACGCGCGTCGACGAAGGATTTTTTGGGAAACCGTCTTCGATTCAGGCCGAGACGTTCGGTTTCACGCTTCGTTTTCGCCAGAGACCGATCCCTGCGAAGGCCATGGCGAAAAACGTCAGGGTGGAGGGTTCGGGAACGGGGGTCGCGCCGAAATCGGCCTGGAACGACGTCATTCCCCCCCCCGACGAAGCCGGGACGAGCGCCAGGCTGAAGGGGACGTTGAGGTCGCCGAGGGGCGTGACGAGGCTCAAATTCGGGGTCATGGGTGTCGAAAGAGTCGGTCCGGTCGGCAAAATCGAAGCGACCGAAGCGATCACGGTCGATTGATTCGACCCGCTCAACGTTCCGTTGAGGTAACCGTCGATCGTGACGTTCGTCGTCATACCGGGAGGGCCGTTGGGCTCTGTGAGCGCGAGCGTCACCTGGAACGGGGTGTTGTTGTACGAGACCGAAACCGTCGCGGGGAGCGGCGCAACCTGGAATTCGCCGAGTCCGAACGCCGAAGGCGCCGTGAGGATTCCTCCGGTCACGCCCTGAAACGAGACGGGACCCGTCATGATTCCGGGATTCGTCGCGGGATTCGCGCCGATCCAGCCGGTCGACGTGAAGTCTATTGTTGTGGATGTGTTCATCGGTGCGGCGGCCGCGGGGCGTACGATCGCGAGGGACGATGCACAGAATACCGCGAGGCCGAAAGCGCCGATCGATCGCGAAACGGAGTAAAGCGTCAATGATGTTTTCATGGCTCTCTTGTTGAAAAACGTGGTGTATCACCGGAATCGATCAACTCATCGATGTTGGTCGCGGGTGAATACGGAACAGGGTCAAGGGGAACGACGAGATCGGCCGGCGAGGTTTTGAGACCCGCCGACCGATCCAAAGCGAGCGATTTCAACCCGGTCGAAAACCTGGTTTTATCGCCTTAAGGCGAAAGCGTTGATCTCAGCCCTCCTCTTGTCCGGCGCGGCGGAGACGACGCTTGAAGCCGAAGCCCCCGCCGAGGGCGAGCACGAAGACCGCGATCGAGGTAGGCTCGGGGACGGGAACGCCGCTCAGGCTACCCGACACGACGATCTGCGCCTGAGCCGTCGTCAATCCGCCGTTCGTCGTCGACGGAACGAGGGCGAGCGATTGACCCAAAACATTGATCGAATTGCTCAGGCCGTCGGTTTGGAACGTGATCGGCGACGAAGGGCTAAACGTCGCGAGCACGCTCGATTGACTTCCGCCCGTGATCGTGCCGTTCAGGTATCCGTTGAGAACGACCTGGTCCGGTGTTCCAGTGATCGAAGTTCCGTTGATGGCGTTCGTCAGATACGTAATTTGGAACGGCGTATTGGTATACGTTGTGCTTACGCCGGTCGGCAGCGGGGCGACCTGGAACGAACCCAGGCTAAACGCCGAAGGCGCGGCGAACGCTCCTTTGGCGACGCTGTCGAAGCTAATCACGCTGGGTCCGTTGACCCCGACGTTGGGATCGACCGTGCCCGTCGTGCTGTAATTGATCAAACTGTTCAAGGAGTCGGCCTTGGAAGTGGACGCGGCGGCCAAGACGGCCCCGGCGAAAACCGCCAAAGCGATGACCGATGCCTTCGGCCCGGTCCAACCACGTGTCATTTGCATCATAATCTCCTGATCTTCTCGGCGAGGCTCAAGCTCACGAAACCCCGGGAACGTTGGGACCGGTCGGCCCTACGTGCGAATCGAGAAATCCCGCGGGATTCTCCGATCGCTTCAGGCGAACCGACGAAAGCGACCACCGCGGCTCACCTCGCCCTTTCGATCGCTTTCGCAACCGACTGACAAAGCTCGCCAAGGTCCACCAAGGTTGTGTCTCAGGAGGCGCGGACCACGGAATAAACGACTGATCGACCCATGCGATCAAACCGCCGGGTCGTCCGTGAATCATGCTCAAAGAAGTTGGCCGGTCGATTCTCGAACCGAACGCTCGTCGTCCCCATCGGGACGGAAGTCGGTCCGGAAACCGTTAAGTCGAGGTGTGTTCGCTGAGATGAGACATACATGACTTAGGCCTCCTTGCCTGAACATGATCCGAATTCTTCGCGGTCGATTCGTTGCGCGAATCAATCGCGTGAATTCAAACCGTCGGGAGAATAATCCCGGCGGGTCGCGCTGTAAACCTCAAAATTGCTCTCGAAGCCAAATTTTTTTAAGAATTCGCTCGCGACGGTCGATAATGGGGCGCTTTCGATCCCTCGGACCGCCTCGAAAGATCCCGATCGAACGGCGCAAACCCGCATAACAGGGTTTGTACGACCCGATCCGCATCGCCGGATTGATCGCTCTAACACAAGTGTTAACAAATAGTTAGCTCGCAAAACGAGGGTGACTCCGAGATCAATCCGGAACCGTTCGATCGCGCCTTACCTTACGGAATCCCGCTCGGGTCGACTTCGATCGCCGATGATCGCCTCGCCTTGAGGATTTTTGAGAAGTTCGGCCTTACAGCATGCTGATCGGGTCGACGTCGGTCGCGAGTTCGATACCCCGCGGAGCGGGATTCTCAGGCAGCACGCTTCGCAGCAGATCCTGCAACGGTCGCGCGCTCGCGGCGCGCAATTGGAGATGAAACCGAAACAAACCGCGGATCTTCAACACGGGAGCGGGTGCGGGACCCAGCAGGCGAACCCCCTCGGTCGCCGCGGATCGCAAAGAATCGGCAAGTCTGTTCATGTATTCACGTACTTGCAGCTCTTTCTCTCCGCGCGCGATCAACCGCGCCATCCTGCCGAAAGGCGGAACTCCCTGATCGCGGCGAATCTTCAATTCTCCCGCGACAAATGACAAATAATCGTGATTGACCGCCGCGGCGATCGCGGGATGATCGGGAGCGTACGTTTGAACCAAAACGCGACCGGGTCGATCGCCGCGACCGGTTCGACCCGCGACCTGAGCGACAAGCTGGAACGTCCTTTCGGCGGCTCGAAAATCGGGCAGGTGAAGCGCGGTGTCGGCGTTGATCACCCCCACGAGGGTCACGTTCGGAAAATCGAGCCCCTTGGCGATCATCTGCGTTCCCAGCAGGACGTCGACTCGCCCGGCGCGGAATTCGGAAAGCACCCGCTCATGGCTCCCCGGCGCCCGCATCGTATCCGAATCCATTCGCTGGATCACGCGATCGCCGAACGCCAGCCTGACGTCGCGCTCAAGCCGTTCCGCGCCGATCCCGCCATAATGTAAGTTCGATCGCCGACACGCCGGACAAATCGACGGAGGCGCGGTCTCGCGATCACATCCATGACAAATCAACTTGCGACGACCTTTATGATGCGTCAGCGCGATATCGCATTGATCGCACTTAAGAACGCCTCCGCATTTCGGACATAACACATAAGTATGAAAGCCGCGCCTGTTAAGTAGCAGCATCACTTGCCCGCCCGCCTTGAGCGATTCGGTCATCGCGATTCGAAGCGGAACGCTCAGCGCTCCCACGGGATGCTCGGGGTCGGGCTTTTCATGCCTCATATCGATAAGCGTTACGTGAGGCATCGGTCTCGCCCCAACGCGTTCCTCAAGCGCGATCCGTTCGTACCTTCCCAGCTCGGCGTTACGCCACGTTTCGAGAGCGGGGGTCGCCGACCCCAAAATCACGGGCACGCCCAGTTTCATCCCGCGCATCACCGCGACGTCGCGGGCGTGATACCGGGGAACGGTTTCTTGCTTAAACGAAGTTTCATGTTCTTCGTCGATAACGATCAAACCGAGCCGACGCGTCGGCGCGAAGACCGCGGATCGAGCCCCGACGACGACCTGAATCTCCCCCGCTGCGATCGATCGCCAATGCCGATGCCGCTCCGAATCGCTTAAATGACTATGCAGAACGGCGATTCGAGGAAACCGGCGGCGAAACCGACGGATCGTCTGGGGAGTGAGACTGATCTCGGGTACGAGCACGATCGCCTCGCGACCCGTCGCCACGACGCGCTCGATCGCGCTCAGATACACCTCGGTTTTGCCGCTTCCCGTCACCCCGTGCAGCAAAAACACCGCGAATTTCCCCTCCCGCAGCACGGGATCGATCTTCGCGAGCGCCTCGGCCTGTTCAACCGTAGGCTCGGGCCGAACCGCGCGTTCGGGCTCGTCGTTAAGCGGCTCGTCGGCTTCGGCTTCGGAAACTTCTCGAACCCGCCGTTTCACCGCGAGCACCAGCCCCCGTTTACGCATCAATGCGATCGTACCGGGCCCGCACTTCGCCATGCGACAAACATCGTCCAGTCCCGTCGGTTCGGTCGATGCGATCAGCACGGCGAGCGCCGCGGCCTGCTTGTGGGGCAATCCCTCGGGGATCGCGGCTCGAATTTCCTCGGGAACGGAGAGACACGTCCTTAGCCGCGTACCAGCCTGATTTTTCACTCCCGCGGGGACGACCGCGTCGAGAGCCTGACCCCACGAGCACGCGTAATAGCTCGCCATCCATTTCGTGAGGTCGAGCATCGATCGATCGATCAGCGGCGGATCGTCGATCACGCCGATCACGTCCTTGAGCCTCGACCGATCGAATCCCGTTGGATTTGCCGAAACGTCGGCTTTTTGATCCGTCACCGCGACGCAATAACCGATCGTCGCGCTATTCCCTCTACCCAGGGGAACTCGCACGCGTTGTCCCGGTCGGACCGACCCGACGAGCCGTTCGGGAACTCGATAACTGTACGGTTGATCGAGCGGGCGATTAAAAACGACCGACGCAACCTCGATCACGTCGTCGCCGCCGAACAGCGTCTCGCTTTGATTTTCCGAAAGCCCGCTCATTCGACCGCCTTATCGTCGCCGCGACGCCCCTAGCCACTCCGCGCCGACCGTCCTCGTCGATTACGATCGTGCTTGATCCAACTTCAACCGATTTGGCGACGAACGTCCACGGGAAATCGACGGTCGATCCGATCGGTCAAAAGATATATCGGCATAATAGACAGGCGTGAGGCGATGCGATTAGGTTTATTCGGCGGCACGTTCGATCCGATTCACCTGGGTCATTTGATCTTGGCCGAGACGTGTCGCGAGGCTTGCGGGCTTGATCGCGTTTGGTTCGTCGTCGCGGGAGAGCCGCCTCACAAGCGCGAGCGTCGAACCGACGTCGACGATCGGATCGAGATGGTGAAGATCGCGATCGCCGGCAACGCGTCTTTCGAGCTCTCGGACATCGAAACGAAACGTCCCGGTCCTCATTACAGCGTGGAAACGCTTGAACAAGTTCGAATCGAAAGGCCCGGAGACGAGCTTTTCTTCCTGATCGGCGGCGATAGTTTAACCGAGCTCGCATCATGGCGTTCGCCGGAGAGGATCGTCGAACTGGCACGGCTCGTCGTCGTCAACCGTCCGGGCTGGATTCCGCCGACCGAACTCGCCGACACGCGACTTGTTTCGGCGATCCATCAATATGTCGAGATACCTCCGATCGGGATCGCGTCGCGCGATATTCGCGACCGCGCCGCGGCGGGATCGACGATCCGATATCGCGTTCCGCGCGGAGTCGAGGAATACATCCGCCTGCGTAAGCTTTATCAAAAAACATAACGGAACGCATTAGTGATTGTAAGAACATGCGTTCAGATAGCGTTCCGGCGTTATCCCCGTTCGGGAGGGATGTTCTCTCAACGATTAAATGATTACTTTATATGTGATATCGGCTGAATGAATTTCGGCTCGCGCCGATCTTCGCCTCGCGCGGGTCGATCTTTCGAGAATTTTCCGCGGCTCGTTCGTTTTGACGGTACTCGAGCCGAAAGCGTTTGGAAGCCCCCGTTACGAGATTGGTAGGGGGCCGCGGATTTCGTGTCGAGCCACCGAGAGCCGCGGCGGGGGCGATCCCGGGGATTTGTGTCGTCGAGAGTGCGATTTTTCCGTCGCGTGATACGCGGATCAGCGATCGATCGGTTCGCCTCCAGCACGCGTCAAGAGAGCGCGAAAGATCACAGGGTCGATTTCGTTCCGCAAAAACGCGGTATGGTAGTCGAGGAACAACACCCAAAAACCTCCAGGATGTTTCGATCCGACCGATTTAACGAGCGATCGCGACGAAACGCTCGGATCAAATACGAGCTCTCCGGGTTTGGTCCAAATCGTTTCGAAGCGAGATTCGACGACCAAAATCGTGTTATGAGCGCCGTCGGGCGTTTTGTCGCTCTTCCACGATCGCTGTTCTTCGAGCGCGGTTCCTTCGCCCGTGAAGACGCGATATTTCGTCATCCCCCTTGAACGCGTGAGCGAAGCGTCTCTCGGACAAAGATAATCGGGATGGGTGAGGCGAATAACTTTCGCGTTGTGGGCGCCGTTCCACGCCTCATCGTCATGAAATTTAACATATAAATCATTGCAATCGAGATAGGGAATGATCGGGACTCTCCAGCTCAACAGTGATCGTCCGAGAGAATCCCTACTCGATGCGGGGGGTAACGAATCCCACGACGCTTCGTAATTCACCATCGCGAGTCCGATCCCCTTGAGATTGATCTCGCATTCTCGACTCCGTTGGTTTTCGATCGATCTCGACGCCGCTCTCAATGCGAGCGCCGAGAGAAACACGATCGCTCCGAGAGCGAACAAAACGTCGATCGGTCTCCAGTTGATTTCGCGTTTCATCGTTGATTTCTCCCGGTTTCGTCGCCTGGAAGTCGACTCGACCGCGATCGCGCGGAAACCGACCGAGCCGACATCGAGCTTTTGTAATTGCGACACAAGTCGTATAATCCAGGAGATCACAAAGACGCGCGTAAAACAAGCCCGGATTCGCCGAGCCGAAGCGGAATCCGATTTTTGTCGCGGATCGGCGGATCCGCGACGAGAATCGATATACAAATGGAAGAGATCGATCGATCACAAGGCGCGATCGGATAACTCGGCGATTTTATGAAGTCCTGATCGACGGGGGCGAAACGCCTCCACATAGCGACATTAAATTAGATGATATTTATTTCAAATAAGTTGACAAGAAAATTTTGAAACGCTTTCACTCGTGGAATATCGAGCGTTTCATCTTTCAACCAGCGATTGTCTTGCAAGGAAACCTGAACGGCCTTTCCCGGCCGCAAGACGCTCGCGATCGCTCCCACGACCGCCTTTTTCCGACCGGAGGGTTTAAGCAAGTCGTCGAGATCGGATTTCATAAGGGAGCCGTCTTTTTCCGCGTTTTCGATATGTGTTCGAGCGCTTGCGAGGAGATTGGGGTAAACGATTGAGGCGCATCCCAAAAGCAGATCCTCCAGCGTTCCTTGAGATTGATGATCGGGGAGTATGTAAACGCCCAATTTGGGCGGTCCGTCCGCGATAAATCCGGCCGAATCCGCGGGGTGGAATCCTTTATCTTCCAAATCTTTCTTTATGTTGACATATCGTGTTCGAGGATCAATCTCTTGGTCCGAATCGAGTAGTACTCCGATACCGGTGATTTGATCCTTATCGAGAACCGCCGTGTATTCCTCGACCGTCTGAATCAACTTTGAATCCCCGATAGCACCTCGGATAGCCAGGGAGTGATAATCGTTTTGAATGAACAGAGGTATTGGTATGCGTTTTTGTAAATCTCCGTCGGGAGGATATTTCCGAGGGATGAGCTTTTCAAAATACGGGTCGAGATCATTTTCGAGTCGGACTCGTTTTAACCCGAACGGTCTGAGGAGACGATAAACGAATTCGATGTCGTGAGGTCCTTCAACAACAATATAACCGTATTTTCTCATGCATCATCTCACGTCGAGGCCGCTCTCGCCTCGGATTCGATTGAGCAGTTCTCCCGAAAAGCGTTTTACACGCGTTTCGTTCGTGGAAGGACTTAAGTGATACGCGGCCGTGTCGTCGAGGTTGTCCGAAGAAGAAGCGAGTATCGCGTCGAGCGCCTCCAGGCTGTGCGTCGTTACGAAGACCTGCACGTTCAATTCGCGAGCGACGTTCACGAGCCAAGAAAAGACTTTCTTCAGCGCCTTAACGTGTATCCCCGCCTCGATTTCATCGATCAAGAGAACGCCGCCGCCTTTCAGTTTAATCATCTCATTGGCGATTAAAACAACCCTCCGAAAGCCGTCTCCAAAAATGGATAAGGGAGCTACACCAAGTCGATCGTGCTGGACGTACACCGACGGCCTAAATCCTCGAAAAGACGCGACGTTGATCTTGCGAATCTCACTATCAAATGTTCCTATTAATTTTTGAATAAAATTACCTGAATTATCAAATGAATTTCTCGAAACGATACTGACTAATAACGGGTTAATTTGAAATGCATGAGCGTTCAGCATTACTGTTGATATATTCCTTCGAGCATCTTTAAATTGGTCGCTTTCGATTTTGAAATCCCAAATTTGAAACTGATATGTATTAATATTAGTGTTCCCCTCGGCGACGACGTGATGGATGATCTGAGACCCTTTCCAAGGACCTTTTTTGATTAAATCGGACGTCCCTAATGATTTAAACCAATCATTTTCATCGATTTCTTTTTGAGATAAATCGTAGATCGACTCGCAGTATTCAACCGTCAGAGATCGCAATTCGAATCGACCCGAAACAAGCATTTTGCAGCCGCCTTTGAATGTTTCTTCAAAATTCATGAATAAATTATTTTGATCGAAGAACCATCGAAGTGAATATAAGACTGATTCATCCAATCCGCCGGCATCCCTTGTACGAGCTACGGTTAGCCATTGCAAAGGATTGAACGCCTGACAAAGAATCGATAGCGCCTCGAGCACGCTCGTTTTACCGCAGTTGTTTTCTCCAACGAGAATGTTGATCAGTCCGAGTTCTTCAAGGCGAAGAACCTTCAGGCCCCTGAAGCCTTGAATTTCCACGTTGTCGAGCGGGTATTTGGCCATCCGATCTTCTCCCGCGGTCGATTGGAATCCGACCGAACACGATCATTTTAACCTATTTCCTTTGCGAGTGTCGCGGTTATTGTGCGCAAGCTTATCGGGAAGTTCGGGAAAATCGTGCCGACTGTCGGCTTTCGTTCCACCTTCGGGTGTTGCGTCGCTGTTACGGTTGAGCGGCGTCGCTGGTACACTCGATATCGACGCTCGACGCTCTTGATGTTTCATCGTGGAAATCGAACGGGCGTCTTTCACCGCCCGCGAACGACGATATGACGGCGATCCTCGGTGTTTCGGCGTATTACCATGATTCGGCCGCGGCGCTAATCGTCGACGGAACGATCGCCGCCGCGGCGCAGGAAGAGCGATTCACCCGCAAAAAACACGATCACGAGTTCCCCCGCAACGCGGTGAGGGCGTGTCTCGAATCGGCCGGGATCAAGCCCGACGAGCTCGATTGGGTCGGGTTTTATGAAAAGCCGCTGACGAAATTTGAACGCCTCCTCGAAACGTATCTCGCTTACGCCCCAAGCGGTTTCGTCTCGTTCGCCAAGGCCGCGCCCCTTTGGACCCGAACGAAGCTCTTTTTGCCCAAATTGATGCGAGACGAACTCGGAGGAGCGTATCGCAAGCGATTCGTTTTCGCCGAACATCACGAATCGCACGCGGCGAGCGCGTTCTTTCCGTCGCCGTTCGACCAAGCCGCGATCCTGACGATCGACGGCGTGGGCGAATGGGCGACCGCGAGCTTCGGAATCGGCAGGGGGAATCGGATCGAACTTCGGCGGCAACTTCGATTCCCGCATTCGCTCGGGCTTTTATACTCAGCCGTAACCTATTACACGGGTTTTCGCGTCAACAGCGGCGAATATAAAGTGATGGGGCTAGCCCCCTACGGCGAACCCAAATACGCCGATCTTTTTTATAAGCATCTGATCGATCTCAAGGAAGACGGGTCGTTTCGGATGGATATGTCGTATTTTCAATATTGTCAAGGATTGACGATGACCTCGCCGAAGTTTCATCGTCTTTTCGGCGGTCCGCCGCGTCGACCCGAAACGAAACTTACCGAGCGCGATCTCGACATGGCGGCTTCGGTTCAGGTCGTGACCGAGGAGATCATGATGCGGATGGCTCGGCATGTTTATCGTCAAACAGGGATGAATAAGCTTTGTTTGGCGGGGGGCGTCGCGCTCAATTGCGTGGGAAACGGCAGGATACTTCGCGAGGGTCCGTTCGAGGACGTGTGGATTCAACCCGCCGCGGGAGACGCGGGGGGAGCTCTCGGCGTCGCTTTGTTAATTGATCATCAATTGCTCGATCGACCGCGCGATCGCTCGAAGTCGAGCGGCGATCGGCAAGCGGGTTCGTTATTGGGGACGGCTTATAACGATCGCGCGATCGAGCGTTTTTTGAAGGACGTGGGGGCGAATTACACACGGTTCGACGACGACGGCGCTTTGTGCTCGGCGATCGCCGAAGCGCTCGCCGATGGGAAGATCGTCGGTTGGTTTCAAGGACGGATGGAGTTCGGTCCCAGGGCTTTGGGGGCGCGGAGCATCCTGGGAGATCCCCGGGGGCTCGACATGGGAACGATCATGAACGTGAAAATCAAATTCCGCGAGTCGTTCCGTCCGTTCGCGCCCGCGGTGCTGCGCGATCGAGCCCGCGAATATTTTGAGCTTTCTCCAAATCATGAGAGCCCTTATATGTTGTTAACCGCGCCCGTCGCCGAGGATAAACGGATCGCGGTGAACGGCGAGGCGGCGCGGGTTCGCGGGCTTGATCAAAGGAAGTTCGCGCGGAGCGTGATTCCGTCGGTGACGCATGTGGATCATTCGGCGCGGATTCAAACGGTCGACGACGAGCGCAATCCGTTGTTCGCGCGTTTGATCCGCGAGTTCGATCGCTTGACGGGGCGTCCCGTGCTGATCAACACGAGCTTCAACGTGCGCGGCGAACCGATCGTCGAATCGCCCGCCGACGCGTATCGCTGCTTCCTCGCGACCGATATCGACACGCTCGCGCTCGGTCGGTTCGTTCTCGAAAAACAAGGCCAAAAAGCGATGTCGCGGCGCGAAGTCGAACGGCATCTCGCCAAATTTCAGCTCGATTGATCGCCGAGGCGAATAAGAAGGTTAACCTATAAGTATGTAAAATTATTATCATTTAGGAGGTCGACGTTGGCGATTTCGATCGATTGGAATCCGAGCGAGCGGAAGTTGGCGGGTTTTTCGGAGGCTTGGCTTTTTTTCGTGGGGATGATCGCCGCTCCGTGGTGGGCCTGGCGGGGGTGGTGGGGATTGGCGGCGTTCTTTTGGGTGCTCGCGGTATTGGTTCGCGGGATTGGTCTTTGGCGGCCTTTGTATCTGAAGCCGTTGTTCGTGGGGATGACGTTGGCTTCGTGGCCGATCGGCGCGGCGGTTTCCTGGACCGCGATGGCGTTGTTCTATTTCGGCGTGATCACGCCGACGGCGATCGTGTTTCGGCTGATCGGTCGCGACTCGCTGAAGCGGAGGTTCGACCGCGAAGCGACGACCTACTGGGAGGAATACCACCCCGAGGCCGGCGGTTCCGAACGATATTTGAAACAGTTTTAATATCTGGTTGAAATCGTCATTGAAGATCGACCGCGGGGGCGGTTTCGATCGCCTGATCGGCAGGGTTTACCTCGCTTGCGCGACCGCGAAAACCGTTACGATTTATTGACGTAAGTTCTTGGTGGAAAAGGGGAAATGACGTTCAAGGCCGGGCGTCGTCAAGACGATAGAGATAGTGACTTGCCAAGGCGTGACACGCCGCGGCGAGGACGACTCGGGAGCACCCAGCGGGGTGACTTCTCGCGGTTACGGTCGATATTGAATCGTTGATTCGCATCGATCGGGGCGGTCGGGAACGCTTGCCGCGCGGAGCCGCCGTGGACTTACCAACCAATCGAGGGCGTTGTCGTCGGCTTGTAAGCCGTAGGGCGTCCTTGTGAATATGTTTGTCAAGGAGAATCGTCTCCCATGTTGAAGCCCTTGACGTTGAGCGTCGGCCTGGCGGTCGCGTTGTGCGCCGGCGGCGTCTCCCTGGCCGGTCACAAGTCGGCTTGCAGCACGTGCGGTCTGGCGTCGCCTCAATCCGCGATCGCCAGCCCCAAAGGAGTTACGCCTTCGGCCCAAGGCTGCGCGCCCGCTTCATCTTGCGGCATCTGCGGCAAAAAGCCGAGCTTTTTCAGCAATCTCGGCAAGCTGTGCCAACCCAAACCCAAAACGTATACGTACGAGTGGGTTTTGAAGAAAAAGAAAGTTTGGGGACATAAGAGCTCGGGTTGCAATGTTTGCGGCGGAGCGGTGACCCCGTCCGGCCAATACGCGGCGACCCCGACCGGTCAGTACAGCAGCCCCCAAACGTATTCGTCACCCGTCTACGGCGCGAGCCAAACGGCTTCGGCCGCGGTTCCTCCGGTGGGTGAGATCACCCCCGCGGGAGAGGAAGTTCCTCCTCCTCCGGCGAACGTCCCCGAAAAGCCCCCGGTTCCGACCCCGGCGACCCCGGGAACGGCTTCGACGGGCATGCTCTTCTCGACCCCCTCGGGCGAGTAATTCATCAAGCGAATAGAATTTCACATCTTTGATAGATCCGGATCGATCGCGACGATAAAAAAGCGATCCTCGTCCTTACGGGCGGGGGTCGCTTTTCGTCGTCGACACGGAACCGATTGTGATAGTGAAAGAATTTTCATCATCTACTGAACCGTCGAATTCAAGATACCGAGCCGTCGAATTCGAGACGACCCGACCGAGCGATCCTCGCCGAGCTTAAGCGTTCTTACATCCCCTTCGGGATCGTAAACGGCTCCATGAGATCCGACGATTCGCCGTTTTCACGAGCCCTCGCGTTCAAACCGACGAATGAATAAATCACGAGAGGCTTTCATTTTTCTCATAACCCGAAACCGAAGCGACGCTCCGCCTCATAAATCCTCGATCTCGCCGACTTCCGCGGATCGTCGTCGCCCGATCGATCCGCCGAATCACAAAACGAATTGGAAGCCCGCACTTAAATATTTTCTTCACTATATAAAAGAAAATGTAAGTTCGGCGATCGGGCGTCGGCGTCGATTGATTACGACAAAACACTCGGGCGTACGACGATCTCGCGCGATTCGACTTCACGAGACGTGCGACGGAACGGTTTCGCCGCGAATCCGCCGAATCCGCGTGGCGTCCGATTGCTCACTCGCTCGAAATGGCGGAAAATCAAAACTCGGCCCGCGTCGCTTTTTGGATCGTGTTCGATCAGGCTTGGGGCGCCAAGGCGGGGCTCGACGCGGAAATCTCATCGACGAACGAACCCGAGCGAGTGAAGCGATATGCGAATTTTTGGGACGATCGGCGCCTTGCTCATATTCTTGGCGCTTCATTCCGCGTCGGCGTGCGCGGGTTACGAAGACTGGTCGCGGTCGGGATCGATCTTTATCATCACGACCCCGGAGGGCGCCGATTTGCCCGCCATGGCTTCGGTCGAGGGCTTTCCGCTGCTGATACGTTTGAATAAAGATTCTTTCAATTTCAGTGAGGCCAAAGCCGACGGCTCGGATCTGCGTTTCGCCGATGCGAAGGGCGCGGCGATTCCCTATCAGATCGAGAAATGGGATTCGCTTCGCGGCGAGGCGGTCGTCTGGGTGCGCGTTCCCAAGATCCAAGGGAACTCGCGGCAAGAGCTGCGGATTTTCTGGGGAAAAGCCGATGCGGCGCGCGAATCGTCCGCCTCGGCGGTTTTCGGCGAATCGAATGGATATATCGGCGTATGGCATCTTGGCGATACGGTCGCCGATGAAACCGCGAATCTCACATCGAAAAACGAAGGCGCGACGCCGGCTCGAGGAATGATCGGCGAGGGCCGGCGTCTCGCGGGCGGAAAAGGGATCTTCGGCGGCGAGAAAAGCGTCGGTTATCCCTCGGGAGACGCGGCGCACACGAGTCAGGCGTGGTTCCGAGCCGAACGCGCGAACGTGACGATTCTCGGCTGGGGAAACGAGAGGGGCCGTTTGGGGAGTAAAGTGAGGATCTCGCTCCGAGGCCCAACGCATTTGCATATCGACAGTTTTTTCGCGGATGTCGACGCTCCATTACGATTATCTCTAAATGAATGGATACATGTCGTTTATACGTACGCCGACGGCGAGGGAAAAATCTATATCGACGGTCGGCTCGAGGGCTCGGCGCGACGAAAGTTGGACATAAAAAGCCCCGTCAAATTATGGATCGGCGGCTGGGATCACGATTACGATTTCGTGGGCGAACTTGACGAGGTCCGCGTATCCAAGGTTGCGCGTTCGGCGGATTGGGTTCGACTCGAATACGAGAATCAGAAGCCGATGCAAACGCTCGTCGGCCCGATCGTTCGCCCTGGAAAAGACTTTTCGGTCTCTCCCTCGGTCGCGACGGTCGCCGAGGGAAAGAGCGTTAAGTTCACGGCGCGGTGCGAAGGCGCTCAAAAAATGTATTGGATATTGAAACGAAACAATCGTGAAAAAGTCGTCGCGATCGACACGCCGACGTTTCAATTCGAAGCCGGCCGCGTCGAAGGCGACGAATCCGCGAAGCTCGAGTTTCGAGCCGTTTATCCGGGCGAGGTCAAGCGACAAGAGATCGCGATTTCGATCCAGGAGAAGATCGCCGACCCCGATTTTGTTTTGAACGCGCCCGAGAATTGGGACGGTCGAAAGACGATCGAGATCGTACCGACGATCGTCAATCTTGAAAAAATCAAGGCCGAGGGCGCCGACGAGTTGCGATTCGACTGGAGCGTCTCGGGCCCCGCGGTCGTCGAAGAAACGCCTCCGGGCAAGCTCGTTCTCAAGCGATCGATGGGAAGCGGCAAGCTCGACATCAAGCTCGCGGTCGGTAACGGCGGCGCCGCGACGACTCGGTCGACTTCGATCCGCGTCGCCGAGCCGGCCCGCGACGAGTGGATTAAACGTATCCCAGGCGATGACGAGCGACCTTATGATCATCAGTTTTACGCGCGCGAAGACGACGGGCTAGGTACGCTCGTTTTCAACGGCAAACTCGCCGAGCCCGCCGATTCGGTCTTTCTCCGCGTTTACGAGGGGGACGAGCGGATCGTGAACGAATCGAAACGCCCGGGAGCGGACGGGAAGTACGCGTTTTCGGTGCGGATCAAGCCCGGACTGGTGAAATACCGGGTTGAATTCGGAGCGGACGATCGCACGACGTATACCGCGAACGATATCGTATGCGGTGATGCTTTTTTGATAAATGGTCAATCGAACGCGGTCGCGTACGATTTCGGTCCCGACGAATCGGCTCCGCCGGTGAACGAATGGGTGCGCTCGTTCGGCTCGACCGACCGAGGCCCCGAGGGTTCGCGATTGAAGCGCTGGTCCGCGGTGCGGGCGCGAGGCGGCGAGGGGATCGGCGCGATCGGCTACTGGGGGATGGAACTCGGCCGTCGCCTGGTTGAAAGCCGTCGCATTCCGATCTGTTTGATAAACGGAGCGGTCGGGGGAACTCGAATCGATCAGCATCAACGCAATCCAGAGGATCCCGTTGATGTTGAAACGATTTACGGGCGATTGTTGTGGCGGGTTCGCGAGGCTGGGCTTACGCATGGAATTCGCGGCGTGATTTGGCATCAGGGCGAGAACGATCAGGGCGCCGACGGTCCGTCGGGCCGCTTCGGCTGGGAGACGTACCGCGATTACTTCCATCGGCTCGCCGCTTCATGGAAGTTGGATTATCCGAACATGCAATACATTTATCTATTTCAGATTTGGCCGAAGTCGTGCGGGATGGGGGTGAACGGTTCCGACAACATGCTTCGCGAGGTGCAACGAACGCTTCCGCGCGATTTTTCACGGATGAGCGCGATGTCGACTCTCGGGATTCGCCCCCCCGGCGACTGTCATTATCCCGCCGCGGGCTACGCCGAGTTCGCGCGTCTGCTCGCTCCTCTGATCGAGCGCGACCTATACGGAGCGCGGTTCGCCCAAAGCGTCACGCCGCCGAATTTGCTTCGAGCCGCGTTCTCATCGGATCATAAAGACGCGATTTCGCTCGATTTTGATCAACCCGTCGTCTGGACCGATAAGCTTATCAGCGAGTTTTATCTCGACGGAGCGGCGGGAGCGGTCGTCGGCGGGGCGGTGTCTGATAACCGTTTAACGCTTCGACTCAAAGCCCCTTCGCGTGCGAGAAGAATCACATACCTTGACAGCGCTTCGTGGAAGCAAGACAACCTGCTCGTCGGTGCGAACGGAATCGCGGCGTTGACGTTCTGCGACGTCGAGATCGAGCCGAAATAACGTTGCGTGTCGGAGGGTGTCTGGAAAGAAATTCGAAAAGAAACGACATCTATAGTTTTAATATATCTGGCGAAATTTGAGGGCGAAGCCATAATTGGGAGGGCTGAGCCGAAACTGGGAGGGCGAAGCCAAAATTGGGAGGGCGAACCTCCTGGTGAGCCGCATTATGATGTTTGCGATTATTGACCAAAAATCGGTCTCGTCACCGGTGTTTACAAAAAGAGGCTCACCCGGAGGTTCGCCCTCCCAAACAAAAAGTAACGATATCTATAATTTTAATATATCTGGCAAAAATATGAAGGCGAGCCCGAAATTGGGAGGGCGAAGCCATAATTGGGAGGGCGAACCTCCCGGTGAGCCGCATTATGATGTTTGCGATTATTGACCAAAAAACGGTCTCGTCACCGGTGTTTACGAAAAATGGCTCGCCGGGAGGTTCGCCCTCCCAAACAAAAAAAAACGACATCTATAATCTTAATATATCTGGCGGAATTTGAGGGCGAAGTCATAATTGGGAGCGCTGAGCCAAAATTGGGAGGGCGAACCTCCTGGTGAGCTGCATTATGATGTTTGCGATTATTGACCAAAAAACGGTCTCGTCACCGGTGTTTACGAAAAATGGCTCGCCGGGAGGTTCGCCCTCCCAAACAAAAAGAAACGACATCTATAGTTTTAATATATCCGGTGAGATTTGAGGGCGAACCTGAATTTGGGAGCGCTGAGCCAAAATTGGGAGGGCGAAGCCAAAATTGGGAGGGCGAACCTCCTGGTGAGCCGCATTATGATGTTTGCGATTATTGACCAAAAAACGGTCTCGTCACCGGTGTTTACAAAAAGAGGCTCACCGGGAGGTTCGCCCTCCCAAACAAAAAGTAACGATATCTATAATTTTAATATATCTGGCAAAAAAAATAAAGGCGAGCCCGAAATTGGGAGGGCGAAGCCAAAATTGGGAGGGCGAACCTCCTGGTGAGCCGCATTATGATGTTTGCGATTATTGGCCAAAAAACGGTCTCGGCACCGGTGTTTACGAAAAATGGCTCGCCGGGAGGTTCGCCCTCCCAAACAAAAAGAAACGACATCTATAATCTTAATATATCTGGCGAAATATGAGGGCGAACCCAAAATCGGGAGGGCGAAGCCATTTTTGGGAGGGCGAACCTCCTGGTGAGCCGCATTATAATGTTTGCGATTATTGACATATAAACGGTCTCGTCACCGGTGTTTACAAAAAGAAACGATATCTATAGTTTTAATATATCTGGTGGAATTTGAGGGCGAAGCCATAATTGGGAGGGCGAACCTCCTGGTGAGCCGCATTATAATGTTTGCGATTATTGACATATAAACGGTCTCGTCACCGGTGTTTACAAAAAGAAACGATATCTATAGTTTTAATATATCTGGCGGAATATGAGGGCGAAGCCATAATTGGGAGGGCGAACCTCCTGGTGAGCCGCATTATGATGTTTGCGATTATTGACCAAAAAACGGTCTCGGCACCGGTGTTTACAAAAAGAGGCTCGCCGGGAGGTTCGCCCTCCCAAACAAAAAGAAACGACATCTATAGTTTTAATATATCTGGCGAAACATGAGGGCGGAGCCGAAATTGGGAGGGCGAAGCCATAATTGGGAGGGCGAACCTCCTGGTGAGCCGCATTAGGATGTTTGCGATTATTGACCAAAAAACGGTCTCGTCACCGGTGTTTACAAAAAGAGGCTCACCGGGAGGTTCGCCCTCCAAAACAAAAAGTAACGATATCTATAATTTTAATATATCTGGTAAAAAAAAATGAAGGCGAGCCCGAAATTGGGAGGGCGAAGCCATAATTGGGAGAGCGAACCTCCTGGTGAGCCGCATTATGATGTTTGCGATTATTGACCAAAAAACGGTCTCGTCACCGGTGTTTACAAAAAGAGGCTCACCGGGAGGTTCGCCCTCCCAAATCAAAACAACTGAAGATCTAGATTTTTAACACATGGTCGATTTATTGGTAAATCGGCGCCGAAACCGGTATAATTGAGCCGTTAGGGCGTCGAGAGCTTTTCCCGATAGCCTCTGAGTTGAGAATTTTCCCTTGGTTTTCCGATCGTCGAAGGTCGCGGGGTTTCCGGTTACGGAATCCCGAAATGACGAGCGAAACGATCAGGCGATGAGGATCCGCGGTGCGTTCGAATCGCTTGAACTCCGGTATGGAATTGTTGATTCCGCCAAGCCTTCGATTGATAATTCTCTTCGGGATCGACGACGAGAAGAGCGAGAACTTCGCGATGCGGAAGAAACCGTACGCGGAATCATCCAACCAAAGGGATCAAATATGACGGAAAATGGTGGAGGACGCGAGCGCGACGATAAGAAAGCCTCGAAGAAGGTCGCCGCTCGGCCTGGTGCGCGTGCGAACAAGGCGGATGGGGAAAGCGAAGTTCTCGCGAAGCTCGCCGAGATGCCCGAACACGATCGCATCATCGGCGAGCGGCTCCACGCGATCATCAAGGCCTGCGCACCGAACTTATCGCCGAGGCTCTGGTACGGGATGCCGGCTTACTGTAAGGATGGGAAGGTCGTCTGCTTCTTCCAAAGCGCTGAGAAGTTTAAAACAAGGTACGCGACGTTGGGCTTCATGCACGCCGCGAACCTCGACGAAGGCTCGATGTGGCCGACCTCGTTCGCGCTCAAGGATCTGACCGCCGTCGAAGATGCGAGGATCGGCGCGCTCGTGAAACAAGCGGTGAGTTGAGTTCGAGATTCGAACTTTTGGGGTTCTGAGCGAGTTTCGCACATTTCGACGGGCGCCGCCGAGAGGCCGTCGAGAAAGAATTCCGCACGTTCGACGTGATTTACGCTTGAATCTACGATCGAGGGGTTTTCCGCTTGAGGATAAAATACAAATATGATATGTGTGTTAATCCATCAGGACAAACGGCTATTAGAGATTGAACAATCGTGTCGTCGAGCCGAGATCGACAAGAACTAGATTCCGGGCGGCGTTTAACTTTATGCGAACGACATTCACGAAAAACAGGTTGGAAGCGTTCAGCGACGGCGTTCTGGCGATCATCATCACGATCATGGTGCTCGAGATGAAGCCGCCGCTCGCCGCCGCGCGGTTCGCGGACCTCAAGCCTGTCATCCCTATCTTTATATCTTATATTATAAGTTATAGTTACGTAGGCATATACTGGAACAACCATCATCACATGTTTCAGGCGACTCACAAGACGACCGGCGGAATATTATGGGCGAATCTGCATCTTCTTTTTTGGCTTTCGCTCATTCCGTTCGTCACGGGCTGGATGGGCGCGAATCATTTCGCCGCGGCGCCCACGGCGCTTTACGGAATCGTCTTGTTGTGCTCCGCGGTCGCGTACCTGATTTTGCAATCGGTCATCGTCCGCGTACACGGCGATGAATCCGTGCTCGCCAGAGCCGTCGGCAAGGATTTCAAAGGCAAAATATCTCTCGTTTTGTACATCTCGGCGATATGTCTCGCGTTCGTCGACTCATGGATCTCAGAAGGTTTGTATGTGATGACGGCGATCTTGTGGATCATCCCCGATCGACGTATCGAGCGGGCTTTGGTCGAGTCTTCGGCCGATCCCTTAGCGAACCGGTCGCGGATATCGGAACACAAGGAACCGACTTGCGAGGGATCTCCAAGATCCAGTCTTTAACATCATTATATGTAATTGTCTTTGCGATAATTTTGGAGTCGGGGCGATATCCGTCGAATCCGAAGCCGGGGCGATCGACCCCATGCCGAATGAAAGACGAGCGATCGGAAGGAGGCTCTCAATCTTCGTAAGATTTCGGCCCCGGGCTACTAAATGTGATCGAAGGCGGGTTGTTCCGACAACCCTTACAAGATCGGTCGTCGAACGAATCGGCGCTTGTATATCCACAATTCCGAAAAGACAAGTTATTGAAATTAATAGTAATCTATGAAATTTTATTTTTTCTTGATAGGCGTAACGTCTTCGAAATCCTGTTTCTTCTCTTTGTCCAGAGGAGAGCGGACAAGTTCGGCGCCCGCGGCGAAGTCGATTTTTACAAATTCCAGTCTCCGAACGCGGCGGTTGTGTTGGGTGTGGTAATACATCACCAGATTTTTTGTATCGTACCCCGTCGTCCAGATCGTGGCGCTGCGCATGCCTCGGCTTTGATCATCGCCTTCGCCTTCCGCGGCGGCGGGCGGGACGTTGAAATTATCGAGAATCCGGAACAATTCGTAAATCGTTTCTTCGCCGGTCTTCGTGGCTCGCGCCGACTTGGAAAAGGCGACGGCGCGAACGAAACGCGAAGGAGGCGTGAAATCTCCGGGCAGGCCGATCATTCCGCTGCCGCCGCCAAGAGGCTTAAAATCCAGGTCTTCGATCTTCTTGTCCGGAAGCGCGACCGGAGAAAGGTTGATGTAGTTGCGCAAGTTAGTCTCATGCCAATCGTAGTTCGGAGCGTTTGTGATCACTCCCAGCGGGGCGTCGAATATCTTCAACTCTCCCTTCAGATACTCGATGACGACGGCTTTCCCCGTCGGATCGGTGACGAGGTAATGAAGCGGGGGCGCGACGCCGATCGCTTCTTCGACAACCCCGACAACGCGCACTTTTATGATCGCGGCGCGAGCTTCTTCCACCGTTCCGCACGTCGAGAGGAGATACTGACAGACGTCGGTTGAAGCCGTCGACTCGCCCGCACGGCTCGGTTCGTATTTCGGGTACTCGGCGTAGCCGGGATGATAAAACGCCCCGACGGTGAGCCCCTTTTCATTCATCCCGTCGACGATCATGTCTTTATAAACGGCGTCAAGCCCCACGACGCCGAATTTGGCGTTCCAGGTCGCCCCCTTGTTTTGGTCCGGCGTGCGGCCGGTGAACTTGTGACCGCGAGGGATGATCACCAATCTCGAATTGAGATCGAACGAACCCCATTCCATCGTGCGGCCGTAGATGACGGCGCCGTCTTTGGCTTTGAGAGTGATTCCCGTACAAGCTCGGCTTTCATAACCCGACCGGGCGATCAGGAAGAAAGCGGGGACGATAAACTTCATTACGCGTAAATATATAGTCATAACTCTTGCTTATAAATCTGAACATGCCGTAAGCCGAGGCCCGCGGCCGCGAGTCGATCATTGAGCCTTGAGTGGTAATTGTAGCTCGCGATTTAAGAGTCGGCCGGTTCGTGAAAACCGTCTGAGCCGTTGAAAAGAGTGGAAATAACGGCGGCGGTCGAAACGCCGTCGTGTCGTTCACCAGGCTCAAAGGATGGGGGTGGTGAGTCTTGGCGCGGTAATAAAGGGGCGTGCGTTTTCGCTTCGCCCCATTTCCAGGTCAGTTGTCGCGGGTTTCTTGGTTGTATTGATCACGAATGCGTCGCCGCCGGGGTTCGAAGCCGCGGCGATTGTTGGACGTTCGATTCGTACGGGCTAGGGGGTCGTTCGATCTCGGGCGATCGCCGATAACCCCGATCGCGCCGTACTCACCATCGGCTCGATTCGAGATCCGCGCGCACCACTCGAACGGGTCGCCCAAGCGATGCGCACGGAAAGAGGTCGATCGCCGCGACGATCGATCAACGATCGATCATCTTAGTAGATTATCCGCACCTTTCAATCAATCAATCGATCATCCCAGGAGCCGATGAACATCCTTCAATTTGGCGGAGATGTCGATCTCTTGGGAGCAAGTCGGCAGGCAGTCGCCGCAGCCGACGCACGTGGTTCCATTCCGCGTCAACGAGGCGTATTCCTTCCGCGCCCGATCGACGTCGTAATAATCTCGCGCGTAGCGCTCGTAACGGAAGATGTCGGCGATCGCGATGTGTTCGGGACAAACCGAAACGCATTCGGCGCACAACAGGCAGGTCAATCCCTTGTTATGGCCGGCCAAGAGACCGAGCGCCGCGTGATCTTGCGGTTTCATCGCCAGGGAGGCCGCCGCGAGCGTGTTCTCTCGGAACTGATCAAAATTCTTGTTCGCGATCACCGCCGCGGTGAGGTTCTCGTTCGACCTCAGCCACTTAACCATCGCCGATGCGGGAGTGCTTCCCTGGAATTTCGGGTCCGCGAGCAGCTTCTTGAACTTCTCGTCATTCGCGGCGCGACCGACGCCCCCCATCGTCTTCATCGCGATCGTTCCGATGTCTTTCTTCTTCGCCGTCTCGATCCATTCGGCGACCTCTTTGCGGTCGCCGTAGGTGTGGAAGAACTGGGTCGCCTCGTAGGGACGGTTGTCGGCGAGGTAATGCATGATTTCCCACGCCATGTCCCCGCCGATCGAGTTGTAGTGATGCTGGGAAATCGCCAGGTGTTTGACCAACCCCTCTTTTTTGAGCCGTTCGAACGCGCGAACCATCCCCGAGTTTTGCTTCGCCTCTTCGATCGAGTGATAACCGAAATGGAATTTGAACACGTCGTAATATCCGACGCCCGATTTCTTGAGGCGATCCTTAACGAACTCGTAGTGCCGCTCCTCGTCGATCTTGCCGCGGGTATGATCGCCGTTCACGCGGTCGACGACGCATTCGAGGTAATAAGCCTCTCGCGGCAGTTTTTTGAGCGCCGGCGGAAGCGTGTCGGCGTTCCAGGCCTGAGCCTTGTGCCAGTAATTCACACCGGCGTTCACCGCCCTGGGAATGAGTTCCTTAGGCCAGTCGGACGCGCCGACGAGCCAGCCGATCTCAAGCCCGGTGCGGCCGTATCGCCGCGTCGGGAGCTTGTCGGGAGCGGCCTTGTCGTCCGCCAGTACCGGAAGCCCGGCGATGCTCGCCGCGGCTACGCCGGTCGCCCCGATCCGAATCATGTCTCTGCGAGAAAGATCGTGCGCGTCATGACTCATGGCCGTCATCTCTCCATCTAACGTCGAGATCCGATAAGCAGCCCGACTTACGCAAACAATTATTTTACAGAAGAGCCGGAGGAGGTCAACAACCGAGTCGTCCGCGCGGAGAAATTCGTAATTCGTCCTTATACATTAAAGATTCTTCGCGATTGTTCCGACCGCCGACTCGAATCGATAGAATAATTAACATATAAAGCTACTAGATAACTATTATTGATATTGAAGCCCGGACGAATCAAAGCACAAAGCAATACTAATCAATAAAGCGAGAGAATTCGTCGTGGCGCCGATCGACAATGAAATCAAAAGAATATTTTTGAAATTAAACAAAATGGATTAATTGGTAACGACGCTCGATCGAAACGAATCAATCCGCGTCTTGCGATCGTTTTCGTAATTTCAAGAAAAACAACCGATAATCGGAGTTCGTCGTTTCTTTAGCAAAGAGTTCGAGCAATTTTGTCGCTTGTTCGGGAGTGATCCAATCGCACGTCCAACGCGTTCCGAAAGCGTCGTCTCCGTGATGGAGTAAATAAGCCCAACGTCTGATGGATTCGGTCGCTTCTTGAGGAATTCCGCATTCCCATAAATCATATCGATGCGTCTTCAGCCAAATGTCGCCGGCGATCCCGTCATGCTCGGATCGACGCTGAGACATATCGCGAGCTCACGAGAAAAATTCGAGCGGAAAATCACCTGGGCGCGTCGAGCGGGGCGGTCGGCGCGTCTTTGAACGACGGTCCCGAATCGGCGGCGGGCGCGGCTCCCGCTTCCGCCGCGGCCGCCTCGGCTTTACGCTGCGCGGACATCTGTTCAAGCGTACGTTGAAGCATCTGCGAATAAAACGCGGTTTCGTCGACGACTTTCTCGTTGTTCGGCGCGGTGAAGGCGAACCGGGCGGGTCGGATCGCGGTGTTGATGCTAACATTCGAGTAAGTGATCAAGATTTCGGTCGGCGGTACGTCTTCGGCCGAGGGGGGCTTGGCCGCCGCGGCGGGAGCGGTCTTCGCGGGTTCGTCCGAATCGATCTCGAGCGCCGTACGCCTTCGTCCCGAAAGCTTAACCTGGTAAGGCCAACCGTCTTCTCGACCGATCCAGATCGAAACGGCGCTCGGCACGTAATCGGGCAAAGGGGCGCCCTCACGCGCTCCCGCTCCGCCTGGAAGCGCGTTCAGCATCAGCGCCGTGCGATTGTTCCATCGACCCCGAATGATCCAGACCGGTTTCTGATCTAAAGTCGCTTCTTCTTTTTGATCGAAGCGAATCATTTTACGAAGGCCCACAAGCAACGACTCGGGACCGTCGAAACCGAGTTTGAGCCTTATCTCGGCGCGATCCGTCGGGCTGTATTCGGCGTCGTCGAGCTTCTCGAGCAGCGGCGCCAAATCGTGCTTGCGATACGATTGCGCGAGCGGCTTGTTGGTGATCGTGTCGACGATCTGTTGAAAATCCCAGATCGTTTTTCCGTCGCTCACCTGTAATAACGTACCCTTGGTATCGCCCAAACCCGTCAGTTTCAGTTCGAGCCGCGTGCGGTGATCGCTCGCGAGCAGGTACTCGCCGCGCAGCTCAAACGATTGTCCGAGCATATCGACTTTCTCGATGATGTCGGCCGAAACGCTCTGGATTTTGTGGAGCCTGGCGACCGCGTCGTCGATGATTTTTTCGGCCTCGGTCGGCGGTTCGTTCGTCGCTTGACCCTGGCCCGGCGCGGCCGGGGATGCGACGTCTTTGGCGGCCGAGTTTTTGGTTGAAGACGCTCCGCTATCTTTGGCTGCGGAGGCTTCGGCTTCTTTGGATGACGGCGACGCGGCGTCTTTCGCTCCGGAGTCTTTAGGAGCGGCCGGCTTCGGTTCCGGCGCCGATTTTGTAGGCTCTTGAGCCGAGGAAACGGCTTCGTGAGCGATCAAAATCGACGCGACAAACAACAATGGAAGCATGCGAATGATTTGAGTCATAACGGGAAAATAGGCAATTTCTCAAGGGTACGGAAACAATCGCCCGATCTTATCGCTAGTCGCCCCGAGAAGCAACCCCGGTCGAGAACCGCCCACGGAACAGAGAGCCAGGGCGGGCTCGACCGACGGATGAGACTTCATGCGGGGCGGTCCAACCAACCACAGGATGGGATGGCCGTTCTCACCGACCGGCGGAGAAAGTCGCGTTGCGCGCGATTTCCTTCGGTAATACGGGTCTCGGTCCGGAGGGCCGCGGGAGGTTTTTGGTTCCATGAATACCATCACGGCACTGCTCTTGGCGGCCGCCACGACGGGCGGCGGCTTTTTCAGTCAACCCGATGTCGGCGGGAAGCGATTCCTCCGCCGTCATGTCGTCAAATCGGGCGAAGCCCCTCCGGGGGGACCGATCGATATGAACGCGATGCGAGCCGGCGCCACGGGGATGCCCGGACGTCGTTTTCAAAGCGTTCGTAGCCAGGTCTTTTTCTCCGACCCGGCGGGTATGAAAATCGGCTGGCAAACGACCGCGTCGACCGGCGAAAAGGTGTATCTCGCCGATCAACTGAGCGTTCCGGCGCGCTATAACTTCTTGCAAGGCTATATCTACCGGCTCAAGATCACGGGCATTTCGAGCCGCCCGGGGCTCGTCCTGTATCCGACGATCGAGGTCGCGCCTTCGACCCCTTCGACCGACGCCTTCCTCACGCATAACCCGATCCCCGTCCAATTCACCGAGGAAGACTTCGATCAGGTGACCGCGGGGAATTTCGTCACCAAGGTGATCTACCTTCCCGATCCCAAGTACCAGGAACTCGCCACGCAACTTGTTGATACAATCATTTCCACACGCCTGGAACCGGGGATCGATCCGATTCTCGAGGCCGATCGTCGCGGCACGATCCTCTTGATCATGCGTCTCGGCGCCATCGACCTCGAAACCCCGGGCGGCGGCCCCGTGATGCCCGGACGCCCCGGCGCCGGCGGTGCGACCCCCGCTCCCGCGATCAACGGAGCTCCGACGACGGTCGTTCCGATCGCGCCCCAGCCGCCGATGACCGAAAGCGTGCCGGTCGACGAGGCCGCGCCCGTTTCGACTCCGCTCGCGCCCCAACCCGCCGCGCCCCCGACCAATCCCACGGTCGAGAATCCCGCGGCCGCTCCCGCCGACGCCGCCGCGCCGGCGCAGGAAGCCAAACCCACTCCTCCCGCCGAGGATGAGAAAGCCGCTCCCCCGGCCGACGCTCCCAAGTGATCGTTCGCCGACCGAACTCCTCTCGGGCTTTCGTTCACCCGAAGGCCCGAGAGTTCGTTCAACCTTCGAAAGCGAACGCGACGATCCGATCGCGAAATCCAAACCGCGAATCTTCGTTTCAGTTCGCATCGATATTTCGCTTTGTCTAATGGCAGAAAGCGCCGATTCGGTTCGATATGTAAGTAAAATCGAATGTCTGGAATCGGATTGTTCCCAACCTCGATCTCTTGATTTCGTCCACGGAGGCTCGAATCCGATGCGCCGACAAGGATGGTCGTCGCGACGAGCGACTCGGCTCCAACTCGACCCGAATCGGCTCGCGCCGAATCCGCAGCTCCGCCTCGATTTCCGCGGCGTCGAGCCGAACGGTCTGAAGAACCGCTCTGCCTCCGTTTTAACGATCGGGCTTCGCCGTTTGACGCCGGCCGTGCTCGCGTTCGCGGCGTTCGCGCTTCCGATCCGCGCCCAAGATCCCGCCCCCGCGATCGAAGCGCCCGCCGCAGCCGCGCCGAGCGATTCCGCGAAAACCGCTTCCGCGCCGGCTATCAATCATGAAAACAATAATACAATCGTACAATCCGAGCCCGCCGCCGAACCTTCGCAAACGCCCGCGGAGCCGGTCGGCACGGCGGTATCGGACCCCGTCGGCGCCGCCGAAGTGAAGCCGAACTCGGATGAGAAACCGAAGGCCAAGCTCCCCGACGAGATTCAGGTCGTTCGATTCACGGTTCCCGAGGGGGTTAAGCTCGAAATCCTGAGCCCCAATCCCGAGCCCGTTCCGCAGGGCGACGGTCAAGGCGCCGCGACGGTCGGTTTGCGGGTTGGTTACGCGTACCGCCTTCGACTCTCGAATCTCCCTGAACGCCCGGGCGCCGAGCTTTATCCGATCGTCGAGGTGATCGGACACTTGCATCGACCCGACAACATCGATCCCGGTAAATTCCCGATCCGAGTCGTGTTCGGACCCGACGACATTGAAGACGCGCTCGATCACGCGCGGTTCGTCACTCAGGTTGTTTATCTCGAACAGCCCGAGCAGGCGACGACGCTCAATCCTCCCAAATTCGAGATCCCCCGCGAGACCGTCACTTCGGCCGAGAATCCCCTGCGGATCGCCTCGGCTTATGGTCGCGTGATGGCGATCGTTCAATTGGGAAGCCGAACGCCTTCGATCGACGATCTTGAACATGAAAAAGGAGGATCGATCGTCACGTTTGCGGATTCTCCATGTCCTTATCTAAAGCCGGGCGCGAAGCGGGCGTGCGGGCTTCCCTGCGGGCCGATCGGCGCGAAGATCCAGATTCCCGATCGTCCGATCGTGGCGCGAGACGAATACCTTTGCGACGGCGGCGATTATCACCATCCGTCGGCTTCTCGAATCGACGGAACGACGCTCGGAGTCGAGCCCCGCGATACGATCGTGAGCTTTCAAGACGCGAGGGGTTCGCACACGTTGCCGACGAACATCGTTTGCATTTACGCTCCGCGATTCGCCGCGGTGCGGAACAGCGTTGGGGCTATTGAGAATCTCGCGATCACGGTTCCGGTCGGCCACGAAACGCTCGCGCGGCAAGACGTCGTCAAGGATCTTATCCCCTCGAAGAAAATGACCCAGAATCAATCCGTGCAACAGAACAGGTTGAGGTCTCGGTCGTCGGCTTTGGTGGGTAAGCAAGGAACAAGTTTTCATGTTCGCGTACGTATGCTTCAAGGATATGATTCGATCACGCATCTGGGCGAAAACACTCAGACTCAAAAGATCGATCTCGTTCGCACTCGCGACAATCTGGCGTTGAATCGCACGACGGCGAAATTGATCGCGATCAAAACCGCCGAGAGCGCGGTGTTGACGGGAATGATCGAGGGGGCGCGCGCGACGGTGATGTCTTGGATCCCCGAATCGGTGGCGGGGGAGGAGCTTCCGCCCAAGCGTCCAGGTTTAGGCGTATATAAGCAAGTTTCGACCGATCAGGCCGAGCCCGGCGACGTCGTTTCGTACCGGATTCGTTACCGCAATTTGGGGAACACGCCGATCACCGCGGTTTCGATCGTCGACAGTTTGCTCCCTCGCCTGGAATATGTCGATAAAAGCGCGCAAGGGCCCGCGGGAACGATCTTCACCGCTCGGGAGAACAAGGGTGGTTCGAGCGAGCTGAGGTGGGATCTCCCCAATCCTCTCAAGCCGGGCGACGAAGGTTACGTATCGTTCCAGGCGAGGGTGAGATGAAGCGAGGGCCGATGCGCGCCTTCGGCCTCGCTGAAATCACCTTATCCTCGGCGTCGATACCGGGACGTCGATCCACCGATCAAGCCGAATGTACATAAAAACAATCCAATACAAATGCAGGCTCGATCGACGTCTCACGATTCCGGGAACTCGCGTCGTCGCGGTCCGATTTGCGAAAAATCCCCGGTTCGGTCGGGGGCTCGCGACGCCGAATCGTTAAACTTGTTCTCATGTCGCTCAGCGAATGTCGCGACGTTCGGATTCCGACTCGCGAAAAGCGCGTCGCCACGCCGACTCGATCGGTAGCGCCAATAGCGTCGCCGCCTCAAGTCGCGTCGAGTTCGATTCTTGGTGTACGTCGAGATTCGCTTAAAGGGTTGGTGTTTTTTTGATCATTTCATAAAATCAATATAATTACAATAGAATAAAAAACTCATAATCTGGTTTTGTCGGGCTGTTTCGATTCGTCCGACTCCAAGGATTTTCTGGCCCCGCGACTTTGCTCTCGTTAAGCTGGCGATAATGAATCGCATCGAGATGAGCAAGACCCCGAACCCGAACGAGAGCCGTCACGATGGTACACATTAGCGCCTTCGCCGACGAGATCGACCCCGATCCCGTCGTTCAGCTTAATGTGCTCGCCGAGCACGCGATCCGGCATGTTGAATTCCGTTCGATCCTGGGGAAAAACGTGCTCGATCTCGACGACGACGATCACGCCGCGTTTCGCGCCTTGATGCGCGATCGCGGGATTTCGTTGAGCGCGGTCGGTTCTCCGATCGGCAAAATCGCGATCACCGATCCGTTCGAGCCGCATATCGAACGCTTCGAGAAGGCGCTCGAGCTCGCGCTTTTTTACGAAGCCCCGCGCGTTCGCGTGTTCAGCTTTTATATCCCTCAAGGCGACGATCCCGGAAATCATCGCGGCGAGGTGATTCGTCGCATGACGACGCTCGCCGAGATCGCCGCCGAACAAGGCGTGACGCTGTTCCTTGAAAACGAGAAGGGAATCTACGGCGACGTCGCCGAACGCGTGCTCGATATCCTTCAGGCGGTCGACTCGCCGGCGCTCGGTTCGGCGTTCGATCCCGCGAATTTCCTCGAAGTCGGCGAATCGATCGACGCCGCCTGGAACAAACTTCGCGAACATGTCGTTCATTTTCACGTCAAAGATTACGACACGCTCACGCATAAGAATGTGGAGGCGGGATCGGGCGCGGGGGAGATCGCGAGGCTGATCGCGGATCTTGTTTCACGCGGATTCGATGGTTTTTGCACGCTCGAGCCGCATTTGATCGTCGCCGAGAAGAGTTACGGCTTCACGGGTCCCGAGCGGTTCGGCGACGCGGCGCGAGCCCTGAAAGCCGAACTCGATCGCGTCGGCGTTTTGTATCAATAAAACTTAGGTTGATCAACGCGATTAATCGCGCAATGATATGGAAACGCTCTCGTCGCGAGATCGCCGATTCGGGAGGGTCTTTGTTAATCGGGATCGAGCGTCGACGAAGCGATCGTTTTATGCGTCGAAAGAATTGAAAATGTATCATGATGATTGATAATCTCGGCTTTCGATATCATTATTTCGAAACGTTTAGATCATTTTCGATCGGGTCGGTCGGCTTTCGTTTTTTTCGGACGAGGCGCCCCGATTTGCGAATCCCGACGATCGCGAGCCAAAGCGCGTGACGGTCGAGGTTGAGCCCCGTACGGTTGAGGAACGATGAGTGTAGTCTCTCGAACTCCTCGGTGTAAGGTAGGTCGTCGAGAGTCTTACGAGTTCTTAAATAGAGATCATTGAGCAGATCTTTGTGCTCGTCGCTCAGGTGAATATCGATCATGGGGTCGCCAATGGTTCGGGTTCGTCGAGCGAGGGGGTCGCTTCCAGGATACGGACGATTTCGCGAGCGCAATAAACGCGATTGCGGGTTCGGCCGGTGATCTCTTCGAGTATACCTTCATCTAAAAGCTTGGCGATGTGATTTTGCGCCGACTGGCGGCCGACGTTGAGTTCTCGTTTGGCTTGGGACGCGTCGACGTACGGGTTGATGAAGAGCGAATCGATCAGATTGAGGAGAAGAGTCGAGGCGCGGGTCTTTCGATATCGGCCGATCCAACGATCCCGCAGCGCGAACAGCGAGCGTGACCGTTCTACCGCGTCGATCGATTGATCGGCCACGCCTCGCAAAAAGAACTCGATCCACGAGTTCCAGTCCCCTTTTCGACTGACATTAAGAAGCATATTATAATAGACACGTTGATGCTTTTCAAAAAAAGCCGAAAGATAAAGGACGGGATGTTGGAGTGCGCGTTCGCGATCGAGGAGCATCGAGATCAGCAGTCTTCCCACTCTGCCGTTTCCGTCCTCGAACGGATGTATCGCTTCGAACTGGTAATGAATCATCGCAAGCCGGATTAATAGCGGGATTTCGCTCGGGCGATTCACGAAATCCTCGAGTCTTTCCAATCGCTCAAGTACATGTTCAGGAGCGGGAGGAATGTAGCTAGCGTCTTGAATCCGTTCGGTCGGCGAGATGAAGTTTTGCCGCTTACGGAACGCTCCCGGCGACTTTTCCGCCCCTCGAACTCCATCCATCAGAATCGCGTGAAGCTCCTTGACGACCGTCAGTGATAGATTCGAGTATTTGAGTCGTTCGATTCCGTGATCGAGGGCTCGAACATAGTTTGATACTTCGCGAACGTCCGGGGTTTCCTGTTCTCGTCGGGGGTTGATCTCAAAGAGATAAAGATCCGACAAAGACGAGACGGTTCCCTCGATGCGGCTTGATAAAACGGCCTCGCGTTGGACGAAGCTTCGAATGAGGAGACGCGGGTTCGGCATAGCCTCGATGATTCCGCCGAGCCGGCCGAGTGCGCGGTCGGCGGTTGAAAGAGCCGCGATCAGCGAACGGTCGTAACGGATTTCAGGTGGAAGGTCGCGCGGCACGCACGTTTCAAGCCCGGTCGTGCCGCGCACGAATCGAATCCAACCTTCCGGGCCGAAGTCTCTTGTGTCCAATTGGTTGCGCCTCCGTCGCTTAACCATCGTAGCGCGGGCCGTTATGATGCTTTTTCCTAGGAATTCATCGTAGCCGAGACGTTGATATTCGCCAAAGGATTCCCTGGAAAGGTTTTGCGCACTCGACGATCGGGCGACGACACGAATCAAAATCCCGGACTCGCTCGGTTTGATACCGCGATAGCGCCGAGAGAGTTTACGTTGGCTCGCTTGAGCGTCGCATTTGGGAAGCCGACGCGGGTTGATCCGCGGTTTACATAAGATATCCCCGTCGCCGCTTTCATTCCCCAGGAAGAAACGAATTCCCCGTTGAACCTCGCCCAAGATATCCGATGAGTAAATCGAAGTTAAATTAATCTTTAAGTTAATTTGACGTATAACAGCTACGCTAATCGGCCGATCTTAAATTTACCAGATTCGCACATGGTTAATCCGCATGATCTCATCCGGGAGCGACCTTGGCGAGAGATCGGTATAATAATGACGAGTCTGATCGATAATCTTGATATGTATTGATGAACTTCGGTCGAATCACGGGTTTTGGGCTATTTGCGATAACGATTCGTGATGTCGGACGATCCGCTCGAACGAAACGGACGATTCGATCGTCGTCGATCGTGATTCTCGACGACGATATCGGAACACCCCGGGACGGCCGAGAATCGAGGATGGAAGCCCGCGGTTAATCCGCCGGGGAAGCCCCGGTCGACGGTTGATCGAACGGGCGTCGGTTCATCGAACTCCCCGACTAGGACTCGAACCTAGAACCTAGCGGTTAACAGCCGCTCGCTCTACCATTGAGCTATCGGGGATCGGAAGAAAGAAATTACACGGTCGGCGGACCAATCTCAAGATCAGATCGGCGCCGATTCGCCATTTCATTCAAATTCGCGAACCGCCTCGCAAAATCGGCGAGGCGATCACGGATTCATGAAATCTAGAGAGAACGGGGATCGGTTCGGTTCGCTCCGCTCCGCATCGAAATCGAACGAGCAGCCGATTTCAGATCGGCGCGCACCGGATCCCGGAGATTCACACCTCCACCCGTCGGCGAGCGTCTTAGTCGCCGCCGCGAAGGCTCGTTTTGGACGCGGTCGCGGGCTTGCCGGCTCGCTTTTCGGCGGCGTCCTCGAGCAGACCGACGATCAGCGCGTTGAGCGATTTGTTGTCGTCGCGGGCCCAAGTATGGAGCTGCTCATGAAGCACTGGGGGCATCCGAATCTGAAAATGAACGACGGTTTCGGGCATGATACCGACTCCTCAATCGCAAGGGTTCTAGCGAAAACGAATGATCAAATCTCATCAATCAGGCGCGCGATCGTCGTCTTATTCCCTCGCTCACAAAACGTAAGTCGCCGCTTGAGTCGTTATTCTAACTCGTTTCACCCTAAAGGATATAGCGAATTCCGAAAGACGATTCAATGGAATTAAGTCGATTCAATCGATCGCGATCGATCGTGATCTCCCACCTTGTCGAACAAAACGACGCGAAGCGTGATGGATGATCGCGCGCCGAGACGCTCGCGATGCGTGCGGCCCGCGGTCGCACACGATTCGCGGCTTGATCGATCGTAAGGATCAATTTAAGCTCGCTCGACGTGTGATTTTCGCTCGGTTGGGAGCGAAACCGGCCGGGAGCGCCTCGTCTTGAAAACCTCAAGAAGACACGGCGCGAAATTCTCAAACCCATGATATCATCGGACCGAACAAAAATCTTGTCGATTTTTTCGACTCGTGGTCGTTTCCTGGATACCGACGGGGTCGTCGGATCGCCCCGTTCGACCGATGTTCGCTCGTCGGGCGAAAATCGCCGCGAAACGCTTGAACGCTCGTCGACCGGATCGGCGACCGCGGAACCTCCCGGGTTAAGACGATTCCAAACGCGATCGACCGAAATCACGCGCCTATCGTCGCGATTCCTCGATTCCCAAGTCGTCATGGAAGTTGAATTATGTCTACATTCGATCCTCTCGCCGACAATCCGGTCATTCGCGAATTCGTCGAGCATTGGGGGGTGATGGCGCGATCGTGGGGAATCAACGCGACAATGGGAGAGTTGTTCGCGCTCCTTTATATCACCGGAGTCGATTGGACCGCCGAGGATCTCTGCGCCCGCTTAAAAGTCTCGCGGGGCAACGTCAGTATGAATTTGAGGGAACTGATCGCGTGGGGCGTCGTCCATAAAATTCATCGCCAGGGGGAGCGTCGCGAGTTCTTTCGCGCCGAGACCGACGTCTGGACCCTCTTTCGCCGGATTCTCACCGAACGAAAACGACGCGAGCTCGAACCGACGCTCGCGGTCTTATCTCAAACGCGTGAATATATCGTTAAGAATCCAGGGCTCGCTCCCCTTGAGGAACGCGTCGTCTCGCTTTCCAGGTTTTTCGACCTCATCAACGCGCTCGCGAGCAAACTGACGACGATCGACCAAGACGACCTGGAAGATCTTAGCCGGCTCTTCGGCCTCTACGACGACGAGTAATTCATCCTTTCTTCGGCTTGTCGTTCGCCATCCACACCGCGGCGCTCCGGTTCCTCTCGGCGGTTTGTTCAATCCCGCCTCGGTCTTTTGTTGCGCGCGGGTCGGCTTCTCAATGACGCGACGCGAAGCAATATCCAGATCAACCGCGCAGAATGCGAACGGTTTGAGCCGGACGGATTCAGTCGCGCGGCGTCCGAGGGGACGGACGGATTCAGACACGCAACGATCGAGGCGTCTCAATTCTTTCAAAAAAAAATGAAACGGCCCTCTTTCCGAGTCGAATCACGGGCCTAGAACATTTTTGTTGATGCGACCACGAGCGAACGACCCCGCGGGCTGCCTGCGCATCTTGGGCGGAAGGCGTGGGCGACTCACCTTGTGGGTGGGAGCCCGTCGGGGCCGTAATTTGGCGAGTGAAACCGACGATCCGTGACGAATCCGCGGCGCGGATCGTCGGCTTCAGATTAAGTTATCTATAATAAATCGTATCATCTTGTCTGCGTTTAATTCGAATTGCGATTTGATGGCGGCGTGCGTGTCATCGCGGCGGTGCGACTGCTCGCGCGGCGAATGCCGTTCAGCGATTCGGTTTGGAATTCGAGTCGAGGTCGATTCGATGGACGTGATCGGAGCGTGTGTTCACTGAACCCGCGTGAAATTTTTGGTGGACGACGAACCGAGGGCGTGTATTTCGCCGCTCTCGGGTTACAATTAGGCTGTTCAATCGATCGACGTCGGTTCTGGAACTTACCCATATGGCGGCGCGACGATTCCCCCCTTGGCGCCGCGGTACTTGATTTGATCGGAGTCGGGCATGAGCGCGGAAACCGTGGAGGATCGCTATTTTCCGGGTCTTGAGGGCGTGATCGCCAACGAGACTTCGATCGCCAACGTGGAGGGTCAGAACGGCAACGGCGGATTGGAATATCGCGGCTATCGGATCGAGGATTTGGCCGAGCACGCCTCCTTTGAGGAGACCGCTTACCTGATGCTCCACGGCGAGCTCCCCGGCCGCGCGCAGTTGCGTGAATTCGAGGCGCGGTTGCGTAACTCGCGTCTGATCCCCGAGCCGTTGACCGAACTTTTACGGACGATCCCGGCGTCGATTCACCCGATGGACGTGCTTCGGACTTCCGTAAGCGTGATTTCCCATTTCGACCCCGAGGTCGCCGCTCCGCCGACCGATCACGCGGCGAACGTTCGCAAGGCCGAGCGCGTGCTCGCCAAAATGGCGACCGCGGTCGCTTATCGTGAGCGGATCAGCAAGGGTCTGACGCTCGTCCCGCCGCGCGACGATCTCGATCATTCGGCCAATTTTCTCAACATGGTCAACGGCCGCGTCCCTTCGGAGACGATGCGGAAAGCGTTTGATCTATCGCTCGTTTTATATACCGAGCATGAATTGAACGCGTCGACGTTCGCGGCTCGGGTGACGGTCTCGACCTTGTCGGATCTCTATTCGGGACTCGTCTCGGCGATCGGCACGCTGAAGGGCTCGCTCCACGGGGGCGCCAACGAAGAGGCTTGGAAAGTGCTTGAGAAGGTGGGCGCGCCCGAAAACGCCGAGGCCTGGATCGCCGACGCGCTCGTCCGCAAAGAACGGATCATGGGCTTCGGCCATCGCGTTTACAAAACGGGCGATCCGCGCGCGCGGATCCTTAAACGGCATTGCCAAATGCTTGCGCATGAGATTGGAGACGACCGCTGGGAACGGATCGCCGAGCCGATCGAACGAGCCGTCACCGAGCAAAAGCACCTGCCTCCCAACGTCGATTGGCCGAGCGCGCGGCTTTATCATTACATGGGCCTCGATATCGAAATCTACACCCCCATTTTCGCGCTGGCGCGTGTCGCGGGCTGGTCGGCGCATATCATCGAACAGCTCGAACACAACCGCCTGATGCGACCGAGGGCTCGCTACATCGGCCCTCCCAACCGCGTCGTCCCGCCGATCGAAGCGCGCGGTTGAACGACGAGCGAACTCGCCTCAGCGGTCGCCGCTCGAAGACCGATAAGAATTTCAAAAAATTAAATTATTGAAAGCATGATCCAGGGTCGGCGATCGATTCGCCGACCTTTTTTCGTCGGCCGACGGTTCGTTCGCGACCGCCCAAGGCGCGAAAAAAAACCGACGGAGTCGAAACTCCGCCGGTCGGGATCGCCCGTTTGAACAATTTAATGTTCACTTAGGCATGTCGTCAGATTTTTCGTCTTCTTTGGGAACCGGAGCGTTGGCGTCTTTGGGGGTTTCGTCCTCGGGGCTCGCCGTCGCGTCTTTCGCTCCGCCGATCATTTCTTTGGCGGCCTCGGGGGTCAACCCGCCGGGATGCAAGATCTCGTTGCGCAGGTGCGTGTTGATCATCTCGGTGCGGCCGTTCTCGACGAAGCTCGGCGTGTATCCGAGATACGTCATCAAGCGTTCAAGTTGCATGGGACGAACGCCGATCAGCCTGGCTTCGGAGATCGCCGCGGTTTTCTTCTTGTTGAAGTCCTGTTCCTCAAGCGAGAGGATCGCGTCGGCGTTGTCGCCGCGCGAAGTCGGAGGGCCGAACGGAGGACGATCGTCGGTGATATACCACGACGCTCGGGGAGTCAATTTTCCCTTCTCGTGGCCCGAACCGGGATAAGGCAGATCGTATTCGACGATCCCTCCCGAAGCCTCGATCGCTCTCCTTACGTCGGCGCGGTCGTCTTTGCCGTCGCGGTTGATATCGAGCTTGCCGATCAACGCGAACCGTTTGGGATCGTTCGGGCTCCACGCCGGAGAATAAACGATATCGCCGATGCGAATCGGATTGATCGAGTCTTTCGTTTCGATAACCTTCGCCAAACTGCCGTTATCGGTCACTTCAAGCATCTCGATCGTCCCCTTCGGTTTCTCGGTGGGGACGCCGGGAGATTTACGATCAAAGATCGACATCTTCATCTGCGGATAAGCCCCCATCCGCCGATTGATGTTCATCCGAACTTCGTTCCGCCCGTAATCGACGTACGTGATGTAACCGTCGGGAGAATCAAGAATGATCTCGGTCGTCCTCTCGAATTGATCGCGATAATAGCGCATTTGAACAAGAATATCTTCAAGCTTTTTCTTCGATTCGTCTTGATACTGACGATACTGGCTTTTCACCGTCGCGAGTTCGGTCGCGAGGTTGTTGTTTTGCGTCTTGAGCGATTCGATCGATGTGAGCAGTTCCTGGCGCTTCTGCTCGTGCTCGGCGAGCTGAGCCATTTGCAGCTCTTGCGCCTTCTTCTTTTCGCTCGATTCGATCGCCATCTGGTCGGCGTTCACCTGGTTCGCCGATTCGAGATTGGCCCGCAAACCCTGGTAATCGACCGAAAGCTCGGCGAGTAGTTGAAGGTTATATCCGAGCAAATCGGTTAACCGTTCGAGCGAGGGTTCGAGCCGGTGATTCGGCTCGTTGAGATAATCCGAAGCCATCTTTTGCGTCAATTGACGGATCTTGGCGAGATTCTCCGAGGCGGCGCCCTTGCTTTGAGCCTCGTTGACCGTCCTATCGACCGTCTTGGTGATCTCGGTGATCTTGTTCGAGAGAGCGTCTTCGGCCTTCTTGATCTCTTGCATCACCTGATCGAAATCCTCGATCTTCTCGAAGCCGACCTTGGCGCGGAGCGTCTCAAGATTGTTCGCGTTTTTTCGCCGCACGTTATCCGAATCGGACAGCTTTTTCTCGGCTTCGGCCATCTTCGATTCGGCCGTCGTCATTCCGCTGTAAAGGAAGTAACACGTCACGCCCAAGATGACGACGAGCGCCACGCAAGCCGCGACGGCGATCTTCAAGCCCTGAGATTCATTGGCCGCAGCCATGGAAGTGTTCTCCCGCCGGCCCTCCGGGGTCTTGAATCCACGACGGATTCCCCGGCCTGCCGGTATGCTGTTAGTATGTCACACGAGACGGGTCGAGGACGATTTCGACTCTCCAAATAGAAGAGCGAAAAAGGCGCGGACCGATTACCGACGACCAATCGTATCGATTCATTTTAACGCCGATTTCGACCTCGGTCAAACCGGCCGAAATTGATTCCAAAAGACGGAACGGAACGCGAGCCGAAACATGAGTCAACGACCCAAATTCTTCATCCTCGACGCCTACTCGCTCATCTACCAAGTGTTCCACGCGATCCCGGAAATGACCGGACCCGACGGCGCCCCCACCAACGCCGTCTTCGGAGTTTTCCGCGATATCCTCACCATCATCAACGATCGCAAGCCCGAATACCTCGCGGTCGCCTTCGACGGACCAGGACCCGTCTTTCGTTCCGATATCCTTCCCGAATACAAAGCTCAACGTAAACCGATGCCCGATGAACTGATCGCCCAGCTTCCCGTGATCCGTCGCGTGTACGAAGGCTTTCATGTTCCGATCCTTGAGTTCGAAGGATACGAGGCCGACGACGTCATCGCCACGCTCGCGCGCCGAGGCGCCGAACGCGACCTCGAGGTGTTCATCGCCACCTCCGATAAAGACGCGCGCCAACTTCTTACCGATCGCATTCATATTTATAACCTCAGGAAAAAAGAAGTCCTCGATGTCGAAGGACTCAAAAAAGACTGGGGAGTCAAGCCCGAACAGGTCGTCGATCTGCTGGCGCTCACGGGAGACGCCGTCGACAACGTTCCCGGAATCCCCGGAGTCGGCCTCAAAACCGCGACCTCGCTGTTGCAACAATTCGGCGATCTCGAATCTTTGCTCGCGGGCGCGGCGAAAGTCTCGGGGAAAAAGCGCCAGGAAAACCTCCGCGATCACGCCGAAACCGCCCGCCGCGCCAAACGACTGATCGAACTGCGCGACGACCTTCCGCTCGAACTCGATTGGAACGCGCTCAAACTGAAACCCGCCGACGTCCGCGAACTCAAAACCCTTTGTCGCGAATGCGGCTTCCATCGTTTCATTCAGGAACTCGGCGACGATCCCGATCAACCCGAAATCCCCTGGGATTACAATCAATATGTTATTATAGACACGAAAGAGAAGTTGAACGCGTTCGTCGCCGAGTACGCCGCGCTCGATCGCTTTTCGGTCGATACCGAGACGACCTCGGTCGACCCGCATTCGGCGGGGCTCGTCGGTTTGTCGTTTTGCCATGCCGGCGGATCGGGAGCGTACATCCCCGTCCGCGGGCCGATGGGGGCGCGAACGCTCGCTCAAAGCGAGGTCGTCGAGTCGCTTCGGCCGATTCTCGAAAACCCCGCTTCCGAGAAAATCGGCCAGAACGTTAAGTTCGATCTGATCGTCCTCGCGAACGCGGGAATCGACCTCGCCGGACCGATCACCGATACGATGATCCTCAGCTACCTTCTCGAAAGCGGCGAACGCAATCACAACCTTGACGATCTTTCACAACGCTTGCTGAATCATAAAATGATTCCTATTAGCGAGTTGATCGGCAAAGGTAAGCATGAAATCACGATGGATTTGGTCGATATCAGGAAGGCCGCGGATTACGCCGTCGAGGACGCCGACGCCGCGTGGCGGCTCGAGGAGATCCTCAAAGCGAAGGTCGTCGAAGAGGGGCTCTGGAACCTCTACGCCGAGCTTGAACGACCGCTCGTCGGCGTTCTCGCCGCGATGGAGCGAGCGGGAATCGCGGTCGACGTCGATCGGCTGAAGCGATTGTCGAAGGAGTTTCAGACGCGGCTCGAATCTCTCGAAACCGATATCGTCAAGCACGCCGGGGGCGAATTCAACATCGCCTCGGGTCCACAATTGAGGAAAATTTTATTCGAGGATCTCAAGCTCCCCGTCCGGCAAAAAACCCCCGGAGGAGAGCCGAGCACGGCGCAGGAAGTGCTCGAGGAACTCGCTGCGCTTCACCCGCTGCCGCGGTTGATCATTGAGCATCGCGGCTTATCGAAACTCAAATCGACTTATCTCGACGCGCTTCCGCAACTCGTTCACCCCGACGGCAGGGTGCGCGCGTCGTTCAACCAGGTCGTCACCGCGACGGGTCGATTGAGTTCGAGCGACCCCAATTTGCAAAACATTCCGGTGCGCACCGAGGACGGACGCCAGATTCGCCAGGCGTTCGTCCCGGGCGAGCCCGGCTGGGAATTGTTGACGGCGGATTATTCGCAGATCGAGCTGCGGGTATTGGCGCATTTCTCGCGTGATCGCGCGCTCGTTCAAGCGTTTGAATCCGATCAAGATATCCATACGGTGGTGGCGGCGAAGATCTTCGGGGTTCCCGAGAAAGACGTGAATTCGGAACGAAGGCGCGTCGCCAAGACGGTGAACTTCGGCGTGATTTACGGCTTGAGCGCGTTCGGCCTCGCCGGGCGGTTGGGGATCTCTCAAACCGAAGCCGCCGCGTTCATCGAGTCGTATTTCCAACAGTATTCGGGCGTCGACGCGTTTATCTCGCGCGTGCTCGAGGAGGCGAAATCGAAGGGGCGCGTCGAGACGATTCTCGGGCGTCGTCGCGCGATCAACGGGGTTAAATCGACGACCGGGCGAAGTCGTAACGTCGCCGAAAGGACCGCGATCAACACCGTGATTCAAGGCTCGGCGGCCGATCTGATTAAGCGCGCGATGATCGACGTGACGAATGCGATAAAATCGAACGGGCTCAAGGCTCGCATGCTGCTTCAAATTCACGACGAACTCGTATTCGAGGCGCCCGCGAGCGAGATCGAAACGCTCGCTGCGATCGTCCGTAAAGCGATGACCGAGGCGATCGCGTTCGAAGTTCCGATCAAGGTCGACATCGGCCGAGGCGCCAATTGGCTCGACGTCGAGACGATCGAGTGATAACCGCATTGGTAATCGTTGAAAATCGCCGCGGCTTCGACGTCGTTGGAAATGGAAAGGGTTGATTCGAGCGGCTCGTCGAACCCCGTAGAGGGCACGATGTTTCGTGCGCATATTTCATCTCAGGCCGCGACCGATCAGGGTCTCTAAACAATATGCAAATGTAAGCGCATTGGTGATTCTTGTTCTCTAGTGTCCTGAGTTAGAAATTCGCAAAATAACCTTGACTTGAGATTGTTTTCATCATATAATCCTGTTAAGGAGATTGATGATGAAAACATCTGGACGCCCCAAACCGACCCTGACTCTCAGCGAC
>JAJYWB010000096.1 GCA_021791715.1 Planctomycetota bacterium
GGGAGGGCGAACCTCCTGGTGAGCCGAATTATGATATTTGCGATTATCGTTCGATTCGTCGGCGTCGTCGCCTGATATTCCGAGAAGAGGCTCACCGGGAGGTTCGCCCTCCCAGATAAAACAAAATAAAAAGACATCTAGATCTTTAATATATTAGGCGGGATTCGAGGGAAAACCCGTTACCGGAAGGGAGAACCTGAAATTGGGAGATCGAAGCCGACAATTGGGAGGGCGAACCTCCTGGTGAGCCGAATTATGATGTTTACGATTATTTAACGATAAAACCGCCTCGTCGTCGTCGTTTACAATAAGAGGTTCACCGGGAGGTTCGCCCTCCCAGATTAAAATAACCGAACGTCTAGATTTATAATATATTTTTTGATGAATTCGCGCCGAAGCCGGTAAAAACGCGACGATCGGGCCTCGAGAGCTTTACGGAAAGTTTCTCGCGGATTTCAGCGCGATTTCACGCGCTCGCGGGATTCGCCGGCTCGTCGTGATCGTCGGGGTTCCACGCGCGGGGCGCGAGAGCGGGACGCGTCGGCTCGCCGAGCTCGATCGCGCGGACGATCAGATCGGCCGCCATCTTCAACCCCAAACTGTGCGAATCGAGCGTGATATCGTAGTTATGCGGGTCCGACGCGTCGATCCGATGCAACACGCGGACGAACTTGGCGCGCCGCCGATCGAGCTCGCTCGCGGCGCGCCGGCCCGTGCGTGCGGAGATGTGCATCACCTCGGCCAAATGCTCGGCGCGAGCCTTCAGCGGCGCGACGATTCGGACCGACAACGTCTCGTCGCGCGGCAGCATGAATCCCGCGCCTCGACCCACGATCACCGAATCCCCCGCCTGACCGATCGTCGCGATCAACTTGGCGAGATGATCCAAATACGCCTCCTGGGGCGCGTAATATTCCTCACGCAACGGCAAGATCCAATCTTGAGCAAGGCTCGGCGCAAGTTCGTCGAGGATCTTAACCTCCTCGTTCGTGATCCCCATCCCGCGTGCGATCGATTCCACAATCTCGTGATCGTAAACCTTCCAGCCCAATTCTTGACCGACCAACCGCGCGATCGTTCCCCCTCCCGCGCCCGCCTCGCGACTGATGCAGATGTTGCGGAACCGCGGAACAGGCTCTGAGCCGCTCCTCGGCTCAAGCCGACGCGGAATCCTTCGCCAATCCCAAAGCCAATGCGCGAACGCCGAGGGCCATTGCAGCAGCCTCCCGGCGAACGTTTCGTCGGGTTCACTCACCCGCTCTGGTTGTGCCCCGGAGGTCGACATGCCGAGACGCTCCCAATCCAAATCCTCACGCCGCCGATCCCCGCGAATCGAGAATCGGCCCGAAGTGATCCTTCCACTACCTCCACTCTAGATGCCGGCGAGCGGAAAAGAAAGCCGTTCGATCGCGATCATCCCCGCTTGTAATCGTTACAACGCGAATCGAAGGGTCGGCCCTCCGAAAATTTTGTCATTTTTCGCTCAAGTTCCGTGAAATCGAGCGGATGGAACGCAAAGGCCAAACGACGTTCGGTCGCCGGCATCGCTTTTGCTCCATTAACCGATCACGCAAGGACGAACCAGGACGACCGGAACGGAACCGTCAGGAAGGATCAATAACATGATGGATCGACAAACAACGCTGTTATGGATGAAAGACTTGATCGAGCACATGAGAGAATGTCACGATCGCCTGCAGTGGACTTCGGACGGCCCCGCCGAGGCGTTCCTCACCGAGGCGCTCGTCGTCGATTTGACCGAGTGCCGCAGGCTTTGCGACGAATTGCGGACGAAGTCGAAACGCCCCGCGAAAAGGTCGGACCGACGCCTCGAAACACTCGGCGTTCCCGCCAAAGGCTGAATATATCTCGTTGCGATTGCGCGATCGGCTCGGTGAAGATCGGACGATCGCGCGATCGCGACGACGCCTTCGACGAACTTGCCTCACGCCCGCCTACGAAGTAATCTAACCGAACGGCGCGATCCAAGACGTCCCCCGGCGAGACGCCGGCGCTCGAACAACTTAAATGATCCAAGATATCACCATGAGCGAACCCGAGCCCGTCCGAATCTTTAAGGTTGGATCGTTGGAGGTTCTTGTTTACGAGAATCGATCCGACCTGGGGCGCGCCGCGGCGGCGGCGATCGCCGACGAACTGGGCAAGCTCGCGAGCGAGGAGAGCGGATCGATCGGAGTCGTCTTCGCCGCGGCGCCGAGCCAAAACGAAACGCTCGCGGCGCTCGCCGGCCGCGGCGGAGTCGACTGGTCGCGGGTGATCGGTTTTCATATGGATGAATATTTGGGGCTCGGGCCCGAGCATCCCGCGTCGTTCCGTCGCTATTTGAACGAGCATCTTTTTCGCTTCGTCGGCCTCCCGGACGACCGTCTTCGTTTAATTCCGGGCGAGCAGACCGACCGGCCGAGTCGCGTGTGCCTCGCTTATGAAGACGCCTTATACGCGACCCCTCCCAAACTCGTTTGTTGCGGAATCGGCGAGAACGGCCATCTCGCGTTCAACGACCCTCCCGTCGCCGATTTTCACGATCCCGTTCGCGTCAAAGTCGTTAAGCTCGATAAGATGTGCCGCGAACAGCAACTCCACGACGGTTGTTTTGAAAGCCTTGAAGAAGTTCCCACGCACGCGTATACGCTGACGATTCCGGCGCTCACCGCCGCTCCTCGGGTGATCGCGGTCGTTCCAGGAGCGCTTAAGGCCGAGGCGGCGCTCGCGACCCTCCGCGGCCCGGTCCACGAATCGTGCCCCGCGTCGATTCTCCGCGAACACCCGCGCGCTTCGCTCTACCTCGATCGCGATTCGGCCAAACTCGTCGTATAACGAGCTTTAACGGTCGACGAGCGACATATCGCAATAACTCAAAAGCGCAAGAGCACTTTGCTAGATAATTTCCATTTATACAAGCAAATTTGATCGACGTCGTCCGGACTCGATCGGAGCGAACGGATCGAGATGAATCTCCGACATATTTCTCTTGCGAGATCGAATCGGATGCGATACGAAAGAGGAACTTCCCCCTCCATCGTCTTGGATTTCTCGCTTCCGGTGCGGAGGATTGGATCAATGTCGCGCTCGCTAAGCGGTCGGCTCGTCGTCACGGCGTCGCTTTTGGCGACGATCGGAATCGTTTGGTCGGTCTCCGCGGCGCGAACGGCGCCTCCTCCGGTCGTCGTCGATCAGGCGAAAGCCGCTCCCATTAACAATGCGGTTCACGACGAAGCGGCTTGCAAATGCGTTTGCAAGGCGTGCCAAGCCGCGAAAGCCGGCGACGAGGCGAGCCTTCCCCATCGGATCCAGCCCGCCCCGGCCGTCCAGAAAGAGCAACCCGGCGAGTTAAACGAAGAGGAATCCAAACTTCGAAAAGAGCAGTATGCCGAGGTAATCAAAGAACTAGACGCCAGGTTCGCGGCGATTAAGCCGGAAGCTCCCGTCGCGATTCCAACCGATCCTCCTCCGCACGAGGGGGCGCGATTCGAGCTTCCTTATATCATCGAAGCCGGCGACGTCCTACATATCGAATTGCTCATGGGTTTGCCGGAACAACCTCTCGCGGGTGAATTTCCGGTTCAACAAGATGGAACGATCAATCTCGGTTATTACGGCTCTCTTCATCTACAAGGCTTCACGATTAGCCGGGCGAAAGAAACTATTTTGGCACGCTTAAGAAAGAATCTGACCGATTTCACATTGGGACTGATCAAAGAGGATCCCGAAACGGGCGAAGCTTTCGCCATTGATCCCAAAAATAGCATGTACTTTTTCATTGATGTCTTCGATATCAAGAGCAAGAAATACAACGTCCTGGGAGACGTAGCGTTCCCTGGTGAATTACCGTTCACCGGGAACGATTACGTGCTCGGCGCGATTCAAAAATCGGCGGGCTTTATCACGACTGCGGATATTGATTCGATCTATCTTCACCGACCCGCTCGAGGTAAATCTCCCTCCCGGACCTACAAAATCGATTACCGCGCGATCGAACAAGGAAAAGTCGAGGCGAATCTCCAACTCTTTCCGGGAGATCGGCTCGTCGTCGGCAGGCTCGCCGAAGTTCAGAAACGACTCGAGCGAGAACTGAAGGGTGAATTACCGCTCGAAAACCCCAACCTCGGCCGAAATCCTCAACCTCAAGGAATCATCGGCAAAAACAAACCCGTCTTGTTCGGTAGCGTTAAATCCCTGCTGGATCGTTTCATCGCAATGCGCACTCATTCAACCGTGACGATCGAGCAAATGGAACGTGAAAACGCCGAGAAACGAAAAACCGAGGAGCGTCATGCTTCTCGGTTGGATCGGATCGAGGCCCGATCGGCGACGATTCTCGAATATTTAGAACGGATCGGATCGCGCTGAAACCCAAGTTCAAAATGATCCGCCTTCGGCTTGAATTCACGATATAAAAATCGAGGAGCGTATGGATGCTATCGTGACGATCGGCGCCGAATCGGTCGTTTGTCCCTCGTGCTCGGGAAAAACGATCGGGGTCGAGTCGATCACGCTGAAATCGCTCGTCGTTCCTCGGTCGCTTGAACGCGTTCGCGACACGACTTATCGCTACTGCTCCACAAAATCGTGCGCGATCGTCTATTTCGCCGCCGATGATCCCACGCAATCGTTCTTATGCGACGATTTAAAGATTCGCGTGGCGGATAAAGAAACGTCGGAATCTTTTCCGATTTGTTATTGTTTTGATTGGACGACCGACGACGTTCGACGCGAGCTGCGCGATACGAGCGAGACGACGATTCCGGGGCGGATCGAGCGGTTGATACGGCTCGGTTTTTGCCGGTGCGAGACGATGAACCCCAAAGGTCGGTGTTGTCTCGGCGACGTTACGCGAACCGTCAAACGATTGAAAAGCGAGCCGGCGGAGTAGGGGGGGATCCCCGCGCCGACTGAATTGATTATCATTGAGATTGTTTAATTACCGAATCATTGATCTTTTTTCGTCGGGGGACCTATCTTTCGCGGGGATTTTAGTCTCGCTATGATTTCGCGGGTCTTGGATATATTCGAACTTGATGGGACGAGGAGCGTTCGATGCCCGACAACGTACACTTGCGAATGGCTCACATGATCACAGGGTCATGGATTTCGCAGATGATATACGCCGCGGCGAAGCTTGAAATCGCGGATCGGATCGGCGCCGGGTCGAAGAGCGTCGCCGAGCTCGCGGATGCGACGGGGACGCACGGTCGCTCGCTTTATCGTTTGCTGCGGGGGCTCGCGAGCGTCGGCGTCTTTTCGGAGGGGGCGGAAGGGGTCTTTTCGTTAACTCCGCTCGCCGAAACGCTTCGTCGCGACTCGGCCGATTCCAAATGGGCTCAGGCGGTGATGATGGGGGAGGAGCATTTCGCGGCGTGGGGGGATATCGTCGAGAGCGTTCGGACGGGGGAGACCGCGTTCGATCGGCTCTTCGGCAAGCCGATTTTCGAGTATCTCGCCGAGCGTCCCGAGAAGGCGAGTCTCTTCGACGCGGCGATGACTTCGATCCACGGCCATGAGACGCGAGCGATGCTTGATGCGTTCGATCTCTCCGATATCAAAACGTTCGCCGATATCGGCGGGGGGAACGGAACGAACGTGATCGGCGTTCTCAATAAATATCCCGATATGAAGGGAATTTTGTTCGATCTGCCGCACGTCGTCGCTCGCGCCGAGGAGAATTTGAAGCGATCGGGTTTATCGGATCGGTGTCGAGTCGTCGGCGGCGATTTTTTCGGCTCGATTCCCTCGGGCGCCGACGCGTATTTCATGAGACACATCATTCACGACTGGGACGACGACCGCTCCGAGCGGATCTTGCGGAACGTCGCCGCGGCGGCGCCCGCGGGAGCTCGGCTTTTGGTCGTCGAGCACGTTTTACCGAAGGGGAACGAGCCTTCGTTCGGTAAGCTTCTGGATATTAATATGCTTTTATTGCCGGGAGGGGTCGAGCGAACCGCCGACGAATTTACACAGCTTTACGCTTCGGCGGACTTTCGTTTGACTCGCGTCGTTCCCTTCTCGGGGGATCTGAGCGTCGTCGAAGGGGTAAAGATCTGAAGAGATGAGAGCGCGTACCGATTTATTCGCCGATCACTTTCACGAGCACGCGTTTGGGTCGATCGCCGTCGAATTCGCCGTAAAAGATTTGTTCCCACGGGCCGAAATCGAGCTTTCCCCTGGTGATCGCGACGACGACCTCCCTCCCCATGATTTGCCGTTTCAGGTGGGCGTCGGCGTTGTCCTCGCCCGTTCGGTTGTGGCGATAACGATCGGGGGAGGGATCGAAGGGGGCGAGCGCCTCAAGCCAAGTCATATAATCAAGATGAAGCCCGGGTTCGTCGTCGTTGATGAAGACCGACGCGGTGATGTGCATCGCGTTCACGAGGACGAGCCCCTCTTTCACGCCGCTGTGCGCCACGATCTCCTCGATTCGAGGCGTGATGTTCACGAACCCCGTTCGTCCCGCGATCTTAAACGTCAGATATTCGGTACGTGATTTCATGATGCTTTAACTCTATATTCGGTTCAATCGAGGACGGCGCGCGCGCCCGATTCGACGGCTTTGAAAGTACCGTAAGTCGAGGGCCAAACCATCAAATTTTGGACGTCGGTTCCGGGGTTGTCGTTGTCGTCGATCATAAAACCGATCCAGAACGTTTGTCCCGACCGGAGAGGGAAAATCGCCTTGGGATCCCCCTGATACGTGATCTCGTCGATCGGCAGCCTGAATTCGGTCGCTATAACTTTGCAATCGGCCATATTTTCACCAAAGACGTTTTCGATCAGCTCGCGTTCGACGACCTCTTTGGCGTCGGGCAGCGCCTTGATCGAAAGCGGGACGTGATTTTTAGGAAGGATCTTCTCGAGCGCGTTCGCGCCGAAGCGTTGGCGAACGATCATCGGACCCGCGTCGGTCGTTTGCGTAACGTCGAACTTGAATCCGGTCATAAAGCCGTTAATGCACATTTCAACACAATCTTGCTTGTAATGGAACGCGACGGGTTGATGAAAACTGACGACGTCGTCGAATTGCAAGATCTGAACGTACAAAGATTTTTCATGATAGGCGAGTCGAATGACCGCGGACGCGTCGCGCGGGCCCGAGATCCCTCCCGACGAGGTTTCGGGGGTCATGATGATCTGAGGGACGATCCCCGCCTTGCGCCATTTATCAAGGTCTCCGTCGATCGCCAGGGGGGAATCGAGCCGAGAGACGCGGACGACCGTCGCCGAGGGTTCGACGATCGCCGATCCGGCGCGACGCCGCCCGACCGCGGCGAGCCGAGCGACTTCGGACGAGACGACGAACTTCGTTTTCCGACTTTTGATTCGATCCTCTCCTTCAAGTCGCCACCAATGAATACGACCATTGTAATTATCGGCGATGAGCGCATACAACCGCCCGTCGGTTCCGCGGAGCGACCGCACGGCCTCGGTGTGATCGAGGAAATAGCCCGAGTAGTGAAGCTTGGCGGGGAGAGTGAATCCGTTCAGCCCCAGCCCGTCGCGATCGACCGCGACGATCTCGGAAGTCTCGGTCACTCCGGTGATCATCACCGGTCCCAGTCGCGCCAAACCGACGATCCCCTTCTTTTCACTATACGGATGAACCCAACGGACGTCGCCCCGCGAATCGACGCCGGCGAGATCGGTCCCCGCGGTATTCGAAAGCCCCGTTCCCCCCGGAGACGTCTTATAATTGACGTTCGCGACATACCCTCCGCCGAGCGCCGGAACGACGCAGTACGGACTCGCCTGAGGATCGTGCTCATGCGTATACGGTGAGACGATCCCCTTGGGATCTCGCTTGAGCGAATCGACTTTCTCGGGGAGATAAACGGGAATCCCGCGCGAGTCGAACGAGGGTTTCCAGTGCGCGAACCACCCCCCCGCGCCGATCGCCAGAATGTCGCCGTTGGGATAAAGCACGTTGAACCGTCCAAACCAACCGACGCCGGGACGCAATCCCGCGACCATCCTGGGAGAGTCGTGCTCGTCGAGAAGCCCGTCTTGGTTCTTATCGGCGATGATCGCACATTGATTTTTCTCTTTGGTTAAAACCGATACGGGATGAAAGCCGCGATCGTCGAATCGCCCCGTCACGAGCGAGCGTTCGCGCCCCGGCGCGCCGAGCAGAAACACCCCATATCTTTTCCCATTGAATTCATATTCACCAAGGAACTCTTCATTTTTCAATCCCGTCGATAAAAACGCCTCGGGTCTCCAGGCGCCTTTTTCAAAATCGAGGACGAGCGACCGACTCCCTTGAGCGTCGTAAATCCGTTTCGGGTCGACGAAAGAAGGAGTCATCGCGTTGCCGAAAACGCCGTATGTCGACCAAACAAGCTTGTTATTATCGTCAAAAACAAGCAATCGATTACCGTCGACCACGGCGATCTTTCCGTTCGGGCCGAGCGCGATATCGAGATGCGATCCTGGAAATCGACTTTTCGCCTGGAAGGTGAATCGATCGGGTAAATAAGGACCGAACGGACCGTCGCCTCGTCCGAGCGTACGCGTCGGTTTAAGTTCGGTCGGCGTCGTCGCGTCGAAGACGTGCACCTTGCCCGTCTTGCGCGAAGCGATCGCGAGTTTACCGTCGTGGAACGCCAACGCCGCGGGGAATTCGACGGGGCTCGCCTCGACGAGAACTCTTCCCTGGCCGTTGATCGCGATTACTTTTTTATCGCCGCCGATCAACCAGATAAGATGATTGACGCGATCGGCCGCGGGATGCGAAGGCGCGTCGACGACGAAGGTTTCGACAAATTCAGACCCGCCGACGTCGGTCGCCTTCACCTCGTTGTGCGCGCGATCGGCGATATAAAGCCTGCCGTCGAGTTCGGCGATCCCCTCGAATTTGGGATCGAGCTTGGCCTCGAATTCGCCCCTCGGAAATCCTTCGCCCGCCGCCGCGCTCCCTCGCTTAGGATCAAGACGCGAGATTTTGATCGTTTTTTCAAGATTACGAGCGATATAAACGACTCCGTCTCCCGCGACCGCCAATCCGCGCGTCTCGGACGACCCCTCGAAGAACCAATCGAGCTTGCCGTCAAGGGCGGAATAGGCGCGGAGGTTCGTCCCGTCTTCGGACCAACCTTGAGCCATAAGCAAATGTCCCGCCTGATCGAACGCGACCAATCCCGGAGCGACCGACGCGGTGCGACTCTGCGGGTAGGGTTCGCCGTCGTCGCCGATATATCCCATGTAACGCCAGCCGAGCTCGGCCTCGACGATTCTCAATTCATAATCGCCCGCGGCGATCGGCCGACCCCAATCGGTCGTTCCCGGCGCCCAAAACGAATATTTCCCTTTGGCGAGCGGCAGTTCATGAAACAAATAAAAAACCAGGCGATCGTTACGATCGAACAAACCCGCGCTTTTCCAACCTTGATCGTTCTCGATCTCGAATTTCCCGTCGGGCTCGCGTGAAGGCTTAAATGTAACTTCAAAAGCTCCCGCGTCGACCGCGCCGACCCGAGGCGATCCGTCGACGTCGGCCGCGGGCGCCTTCGACCCCGCGAACTCGGCGACTCCCCAATCCGAGGTCGTCGCGCGCTCGAGCGACCACGAAAGCCGACTCGCGGGCCGAAAATCGCCGATCTTTCGATCGCGGAACTCAACGGAATATGATACCGAATGAAAATCTTGACCGCTAACATATCTCCACTCGTTAAGCGAATTTTTCGCGGTTTGCCCGGAAAGCTTTCCGATCGTTTGACCAAAATATAAGTTATAATCGATCTTTGGGTCGACGACTTTATCGCCCAGATACAGGCAAGTCGAACTTTCGACGACGACGTTGTTGAATGCGATCGGCCTTTCGCCGACGGGAAGGCTGAGCCCGATCGATCCGTTTCGCGCCAGGGTGCAATTGACGACGACGACGTTTTCGCCCCCCCCCACGACGATTCCATAGCGATTCTCGTCGGCGATCGTGTTCTCGATCCGCCCGTTTTCGACGTTCGTGAACGAGATCCCGTTGATGCTTCCCACACTTCTCACGCCTCTTATCTTCGTTCCCTTCGTCGAAGAAACTTTGATGTTCGTCTGTTTGGCGCCCATCACCGTTAGATCGGCGATTTCGGCGTTCGATCCTCCCTCGGTCGAAATCCCGATCGCCTGGGCTCGGGCGTCGATGATCGTCGCGTGACGACCTGCGCCCTTCACTCCCACTCCAGCGGGAAGTTCGATCGGCGCGAGATAAGTTCCCGCGGCGAGGACGATCGTATCCCCCGGCTTCGCCTTGGCGATCGCCGATTTGAGATCGTCGGCGCGGTCGTCGACCGCCGCGACCGCTCCCCGCTCGCGCACCGTCGACCGCGCCCAAATCGCCCCCGCAATCAGCGGCGACAACGCCAAGGCGACCCACGCGAACCGGCGCGGGTTCCGTAACGATCGAAATCGGCTTAATTGATCAATAAAAGACATTCATCGACTCCCGAGAGCGAAGCTCGCCGATCTCGGCGGAGCGTGTCGCGACATTCATTATCGCGAACCGATCGTCGAATCGCCAGCCGCGGGACGAACGATCGGGGAGGCAAGCTCGAACGAAATCCGCCCTGCAAAATATAAAACTACTAACATAATAAGTTTCATTTTCCCGATCACGATCGAGTCGTTTCGATTGCCCCGGCGGCCGAGGGTCGCTATGATGAAACCGTGAAATCGCTCCGAGGTTCGTCGCTTGGACGCGTCTCGGGCTGGAACGACGGAAATCTTCCGGACCTCGTTTCGAGGCCAGATCGAGTCCATGGGCGAATTAACGCACGAATGCGGCGTGGCCGCGGTTTACCACGCTCCAACGGGTCCGGTGTCGCCGCTTACGCCGATACCCGGAGAGATCGCCGGCGTCGCCCGGATGATTCCGCGCATGCTCCTCGACATGCAAAATCGGGGTCAGCTCGCCGCGGGGATGAGCAGCTACCAACCCGGTCGACCGACGATCTTAAAAACATATAAAGATGTTGGAACAGTCGCCGAGGTTTTTCGGCTCAATCATCGCGCCAAGTTCGAGTCGCTGATGCGGGGCAACGACGGGTCGGCGGCGATCGGTCACGTTCGCTACGCGACGTGCGGGCCCGACGACCGCTCGCTCGCTCAACCGTTTGAACGCGAGCACGGCCGCAAGGCCAAGTGGTTCGCGTTCGCTTTCAACGGTCAGCTCGCGAATTATCAGGATCTCCGCCGCGAACTCGTCGACGGCGGAGATTATCACCTGAAACGCGATACCGACACCGAAATCCTCCTCCACGCGATCAGCCAGGAACTGCAGATCGCTGATCAAACGCCCACCGATTGGCGCGCGATCTTTGAAAATCTGTCGAAACGATTCGACGGAGCGTACAACGTCGTGCTTTTAACGGCTCGGGGCGAACTCGTCGCGGCGCGCGACCCTCTCGGCATCCGCCCCCTTTGCATCGCCGAGGAAGGGCCTTTATTCGCCGCGGCGAGCGAAAGCGTCCCTCTCGCCAATCTCGGTTTCCGCAAGATTCGCCCGCTCGAGCCGGGAACGATCGCGGTCGCCAATCCCGAAGGCGTGCGGATCGAACGCTTCGCGCAAGCGGCGCATCCCGCGCACTGTTTTTTCGAGTGGATTTATTTCGCCAACGTCGCCAGCACGCTCGACGATCGCTCGGTTTATCTCAGCCGCGCCGCGCTCGGTAAAGAACTCGCACGACTCGAAGACGTCCCGCTCGACGCCGACACGATCGTCGTCCCCGTCCCCGACACCGCCAAAGCCGCCGCCGACGCGATGGCCTACGCGCTCGGAATCCCCTCGGTCGAGGGGCTGATGCGCAACCGCTACCTTGGACGAACGTTCATCGAGGGAACCGCCGATCGCGCCGCCAAGGCGCGGCTCAAATACACCCCGCTCCCCCAGGTTTTGGCGGGAAAACGCGTCCTCCTCGTCGAAGACAGCATTGTGAGATCGACGACGATGCGCGCCTTGGTGCGGGAAATTCGCGATCGCGGCGGCGCGCGCGAAATCCACCTCCGCGTCGCGTGCCCGCCGATCGTCGCTCCCTGCTTCTACGGGATCGATATGTCAAGCCGTGACGAACTCTTCGCGCCTAAATATATCGATTTACCCAATCAAAAGCATTCCGCCGAGGCGCTCGAGAAGATGGCTCACGAACTCGGCGCCGACAGCCTGCGCTATTTGCCGGTCGAAGCGCTCGCGCGATCGATCGGCCTCGCCTCCGAAAATTTATGCCGAGCGTGCGTGACGGGGCGCTACCCCACGCCTTCGGGCGAAAAACTCTATCAAATCGATTCGCCGGCTTTCGCCAAGGCCGAGCAATCCAAACCGATCAAAACCAAAGTACGCGCCTACGAACGCTCGTGATTCGGTTTTCAATCGATCTCCGCGTTTCGCTTCGTTCGCGCTCCGCGATCGAAGTCGATCGTCGGCTAACGCCGCGATGAATTCAGATTTTGATCGAATCATCATTCGGCGTTCCGTTATCCGATCCCTCGGTACGGAACGAAGCGATCCGCGCCAGATACGCCGAAACGAGATCGCGTCTGCTCAGCAAGCCGATCAAACGCGACGAATCGTCGGGGCTGACGACGGGGATCTCGTCGCTGTTGAGAACCGTCATCCTCCGAAGCGCCGTGTGCAGATCGTCGTCGGGAGTGACCGAGATCACCGGCCGGGTCGCGAGGTCGGTCGCGAGCACGAGCGGTCCCCACTCGGCGCCCAAAAGCGCCGGCCTTAAATCGCGCAGGCTGAAAATCCCGGTCAATCGTCCTTGCTCGTCGACGACGGGAAACAACGTTTCGGACGACCCCGCGACCCGCTCGACCAGACGAGCGAACGGAGCGTCCTCGGCGACGATCTCGAGCCCCGTCGAACGAACCGTCGTTTCCGAAACATGAATGCGCTCAAGTAAATCGACGATGAAATCCCCCTGATGCGCCGGACTGTCGATCGGACTGGGAACCTGCTCCTCGTAGATCGTCCAGGGTCTTGATAAAGCCATATGTATCGCGCAAACAAACATAAGAGGTACTAGCAAGCTGTAAGAACCCGACATCTCGCACACCATCACCATCGAGGTGAGCGGGGTTTTCGAAACCCCCGCGAAAAATCCTCCCATCCCCACCAGCACGAACGCCGAGGGCTCGATCCCCGTTCCATGAAAAATCCGCTCGATCATCCTGCCGAAAGCGCCCCCCAACATCCCCCCGATAAAAATCGACGGCCCGAACACGCCTCCGCTCCCCCCCGAGGAGATCGTTAAACTCGTCGCCACGATCTTCAACAACGCCAACAATAGCAACGTGTTCATGTGCATATGCGGTGAAAAGGGGGAATCCCCGTCGACGATCAAATTCGGCGGCTCGCCGATCGCTCCCCATTGCACCCAGCCGTAACCCCCCGAAAGCAGTTGAGGAAACCGCAACGCGAGCAACCCGACAAGAAATCCGCCGATCGCCGGCTTCACGCTCCGCGGAACGGGTATTTTATGAAACACATAATCGCGCATTCCATAAAAAGTCTTTATATATAACAATCCGACGATCGCGCAGAGGAGCGCGAGCGCGGCGAAGAACGGCAACTCGTGAAGGCCTCGAAAGGCGAGGGGGGGAATCGTGAAGATCGGCTTGGGGGTGATGAAGAGCGCGAACGTGGTGTAAGCGGTGATCGAACTGATTAAACACGGAAGGAGCGCGTCGGATTCGGTGGCGGACGTTGAATAAAGAACCTCCAGGCCGAAAATCGCGCCGCCGAGCGGAGCGCGGAAGATCGCTCCGATCCCTCCCGAGGCGCCCGCCATCATCAACAACCTGCGTTCACGAGTCGTCAATCCGAGCATCCCCGCCAGATTCGAACCGAAGCCCGCGCCGATTTGAGCGATCGGGCCCTCCTGTCCCGCCGATCCCCCCGTGCCGATCGTGATGATCGACGATATCCCCTTGATCAAAGGAACCCGCGCCCGGATCCTCCCCGCGTTGCGATGAAACGCTCGAATCAACGCGTCGGTTCCGTGCCCCTCGGCCTCGGGCGCGTACGAGAAGACGATCAGCCCCGAAATCAATCCGCCGATCGTCGGAATCAGCACGAGCAGCCACGCGGGACCGGGATAACTCACCGCTCGCGCCGATTCCTCGCCCGTCGGAGGAGCGTGAAAATGAAGCAAACCTCCCAATACAAACACATACATAAATTTAAGCAAATACGTGAAGGCGACCGCGCCCAAACCCGAGACGATTCCGACGAGCACCGAACACAAGCCGACCCTCGCGCGTCCCGTATCGGCGATCACCCCCCAATTTCGTTTGACGTAATCGAGCGCGCGCATCGACCAATTCGCACTCGTTTTCGGCGATCGCATCATCCGTAGCTTCCTCGTTCGATCGCCGGAGGACTCCCGTCCGCTCGGCCCTAAAAAAAATCATCCGTTTGTTTTTTGATAACAAGCGCGATAAATCGACCGTCCCTCGATTCGATATTTCCGCTCGAAATTCGTCAGGTAATCGGCTTCTCCCGCGATCGGCTCGCCCGGCTCGGGAAAATCCACGGCGATCAGTTCGGCTCGCCTCGCGATCAACTTGATAATCGATTCGTAATATTCGCTTACGTCGGTCGCGAGCCGGAGCTCGCCTCCGCGAACAAGCGAAACGATCACGCGGTCGACGAACCAATCGTTAAAAATCCTTCGTTTCCGATGCCTTCGCTTCCACCAGGGATCGGGAAAGTAAACGTGGATCGTTTCAACGCTCGCGGGGGGAACGGGCCGATCAAAAAAGATCCGCGCGTCGCCCCGCATCAACTTGACGTTCGTAAGCCCGGCTTTCGCGATCCGCGCCGCGGCCTCGCGCGCGTACTTACGCGAAACCTCAAGCCCGACGAACGATCGATCGGGTCGACGCGCCGCCGCGTTCGCCAGGAACAACCCCTTTCCCGAACCGACCTCGATTTCGACGGGTCGATCCGCCGAGAAAAGTTCCCGCCAAACGATCGGCCGATCGCCGACGATCCCCTCGATCAAAGTCGAATCAATATCGACCGATCCCTTGATATCCGAACCCGTCGTGCTCGATTCCATCGTCATTTCAACTCGGCGTGGTTTGAATCGGCACGCCGATGATCCGACCTTGAAACACCATGTTCGACCCGACGAAACCTTGCGTGTCGAAGATCGTTTGCCGCCGATGGACGCGAGTCGCCTTGGCGACGATGATCAATCGATCGCCGATCCGAACCTGACCCCGAAACCGCACGTCCTCCATCCCGCCGAAGCCGATAAATCCATTATCAATCAAATTCACATGCTTGGAATAGTAGCTCGAAAGCTGGGCCGCGGCCTCGCAGATCAGGACCCCCGGCATCAGCGGGTAATCGGGCATATGGCCCCGCACCCAGAATTCGTCGGCGCGAACGTCTTTAAAGCCGACGATCAGATGATTCTCGACGTCGATCGAGACGATCGCGGTGAGCTGCTCCATCTCGTAACGTTGAGGATTATACAATCGAATACCTTCTCGGTCGACCAAAGGTCGCGAGAAGTCGATCGTCGACGGGTCGATAAGGGCGGCGGGAGGCATGCGCGGCTTGTCCTGGGGCGACGCCGGGGTTCGTGAGTTTGGAGCCGCGGGGATCCGATATCCCAGGGGGGCGCTCTCCATCGTTCGCATCCAAACACGAGAGGCTCGCCGAAACGACGAGCCCATCGAACACCGGTATGCGACGGTATCGTATCATGACTTGGGGGCCGACCGCGCACAAGAGGAAGCGTCGGCCGAGTTTTTCGATCGAGCCTTCAGGCCGAGAAATGAGGAGGCGATGGAACGTCCCCTGGGGTTGATGGCGGCTTACGGATTCCAGGGGCACGACGTCCGCGTCGACCTCGCGATCGCACGCCAAATCGGCGCGAGCCTGATCGAAACCCTCCCCGATTGGAAAGCGAACCCAAACCCGCGCTCGCTCGCCAAAACGCTCGACGAACTCAAACCGTGGAGCGTCCACGCGTGCTGGGGCGGAAGGACGATCCGCGCCAAATTCGTCGACCTCGCATCGACCGATCGTTCGATTCGCGACGATTCGATTCAAGATATTTTCGCTTGTATCGATTGGCTCGCCGAGCTCGGCGGTTCGCGTTTAATCGTTCACCCCGGAGGGATTTCGAGCCCCGATCAAGCGACCGCGCGGAGCGACGCTCTCGCCGATTCGCTCGCGCTCGTCGCCCGCCGGGCGCGATCGGCGAACGTCGTCGTTTGCGTCGAAAACATGCCTCCCGGAGTTCACCCGGGAAGCCGAATCGCCGAGGCGGCGCGGATCGTCGCGGCGATCGCCGACGATCATCTTATGCTCGCCCTTGATACAGGACACGCGCATCTCAATGGAGATCTCATCGGCGAAACCGAGGCCGCCGCGGGACTGCTCTCGAGCACGCACGTTCACGACAACGCGGGCGATCGCGATCTCCATCTTCCTCCTGGATTGGGAACAATCGACTGGGAGGCGTGGGGGCGGGCTCTCGATCGAATCGATTATCAAGGACCAATCATATTGGAATGTATCAAATATCTTCGCGAGCGGCCTGAATGCGTGCCGAACGATTTGATCGCGCGATCGGCGTCGATCGTTCGCGGCGGGGGGTCGTCGTTGAGCGATCGTTGAAACCGGCGATCCCGCGGGTCGGATCGAGCGTTCAACGCGCGTGAGAAAGACGAATTTCTCAAAAAAATGAAAACCGACGAACTTAAGGGTTGCCGACGGGGGTTGATCGCGTTACGCTTGAAGAACATCCCTTATTCCGTCGTTTCATTGCTATTATTGTTCCAGGAGGCTACGGTGCGCAAGGCCCAAATGGTCACCGACCGCGAACTGGAGATTCTTAAGATTCTCTGGGCTCGAAGCAGAGCCAGCGTTCGCGAGGTCCAAGAAGACTTGGTGAAGTCGTCGGGAGCGGTCGCGTACAGCACGGTTCAAACCTTGCTGAACATCATGGAGGATAAGAAAGGACTCGTCCGTCACGTCGTCGAGGGGAGAACGTTCGTCTATTATCCCAAGAAATCTCCCGAGCGAACGATTCGCGAACTCACGCGTCGGTTCGTCGATCGCGTTTTCGACGGCGCGCTTGATAAAGTGATGGTCGCGTTGCTCGACGCGCATCCCCCCAGCGTGACGGAGCTTGATCGGATGCGTAAGATGATTGAGGAAGCGCGACAATCCAACGACACGCCCGCCGGCGGGCGCTGATTTCGTCTCCGATCGCACTCGAATGCCATGCCGATCGCCTTCCTCCAGGATGAAACGACGATGGCGTACGAAGCCCCTTATGTCTCGACCCTTGAACGGCTTTGGGCCGTTTATTGGGACGCGATACCTGGGGCTTTTCTTATCTCCGCGTTAATCGCCTTGGCGATGATTTTTGAACGTCAACCGGCGCGAAGGCGCATTCTGGCGCGCGGCGGTCTTTGCGCTCTCCTCGCGGTCATACCGATCGTCGCTCTCGTTCCGCTTCCTCGATACAACGTGTTCCATCTCGTCGGTGAACTCTTGCCGATCGCGTGGTGTAGGCGAATCCCCGGGGCGGTCTCCCTGGATTCGTCGACCTTCCACACGAACTTCCCCTTCGATCAACATCCGTCGATCTTCAGCTTTTATCGAATCGCCGAGATCGTGGTCGCGATCGGCTGCGGAATCAGCGTGTCGCTCGTTTTACTCGGAATTCCCGTCTCGGCTTGGCTGCTTCGCCGATCGACCAGGCCCTCCGCCGAGACGATATCAATCTATGAAAAAATACCGTTTCCCAATCGCGTGCGACGCCCCGATCTCCTCGTCTGTCCCCACGTCAATCGACCCTTGTTAATCGGACCGTGCGAAAACGCGATCCTCATCCCGCCTCGTCTCGACGACCCCGCCGCGTCCGAACAACTCGAACTAAGCCTGCTTCACGAATCGGCGCACGCCGAGGACGGCGATCCCTCGTTCCGATTCATCGCGGGGCTTTCTCGAGCGATCTGGTTCTTCTCGCCGTTCGTCTGGTGGATTCACGGCCGGCTTATGCTCGATCAAGAATTCCTCGCCGATCGCAAGGCGTCGAACCGCTACGGTACGGGTCGACGCTACGCCGAAAGGCTCGTCGACCTCGCCGTCGAAATGCCGACCGCCGAATCGACCGATCTCGCCGACCGTGATCGCCGCGAACCCGCAGCCGAACCGAACGCGAACGCCGATCACTCCGCGGGCTCCTCGCTCTATCAGCGGCTTTTGTTCCTCCTCCGTTGCCCGTTCGCGATCGAAGCCAGGCCGCCGCTCGCGTGGACGATCGTCGTCGTTTCGCTGCTCGCGATCGGAACCCTCGCCTCGGCTTCGCTTTCGCTCAATCCCGATTTCGCCCAGGCCCGAACCGCTCGACCTTACCCACGCAGATTCATTCATATCCACACGCTAACACTTTCTCGGCCCGATCCCGCTCAGGGGCTTTGCCGCGATTCTTGCGAGATCCCCGTGCAGCTTCCTGCGGGATCGTTTGTTCTTAATATGCGAATTTGGGGAACCTGGAACGACCTTCATGAAATGAAAATCGCCGGAGTCGCGCTTCGCGAAACGCCCGAGATTGTCGCCGATTCGTCGATGTCGAAGCCGAAATGGCATAACGTCAGCCTGATCAAACGACACGACCGAATCGTGCTCCGCTTCGACGGCGTACTGATGGGTCGAAGCCGATCCCAAGAAAACCAGACCCTCCAATGGATCACCCTCAATCACGCCCCTCGGCCGTCGGTTCGCATCCAAGATCTCACACTTCGTTGGTGATCAAAATCAGAATGCGGGCGACAAATACACAATCCGCGCGATCGCCCAAAACAGCGACATACTTCAATTCCAAAGCCCTCAGTCGACCGCCATTTTGGCCGTCAACCTCGGCCCCGAACCTCGAATCAAGACTGCCATTTTGACTCCTAAATCAACCGAAATCGAAAATCCGATAACTCGCGACCCGCCGCTTCTATGTTTTACCCTAATAATACAAAGAAGTTACGCCGATTCTCGCACGCGTCAATAAATCATAACCAGCTTATGGCATACCGTTTGCTCCTCGTTACGTATCGCCATAACTTTTTTGAGCGAAGAGGAGGTCGGCCCGGATGAACGATCCCAAGCGTTGGAATCCGTTCCGCGAACTCGAACGCGAGGTCGATCGGCTGCTCGACGGTTTCGAGCCGCTTCATTCGTGGAATTGGCGCCTACCTCGCGTCTTCCCGGCGCTCAATGTTCACGACGCCGGTGAATATTATTTGATCACGGTCGAATCTCCCGGCGTCGTCGCCGACGAGATTGAATTATCGATGACGGGAGAATCGTTGACGCTCCGCGGCGAACGGAAACGGACCGAACGCATTCCAGAAGAATCGTTCCGCCGTCAGGAACGCCCCGTCGGTCGCTGGTCGAGGACGATGACCCTCCCCGAATCGGTCGACTCCGCCGCCGCGACCGCCGAATTCTCCAACGGAGTGCTCACGATCAAACTTCCCAAAATCGACGATCCCAAACCGCGACAAATCGTCGTTCAAAATCGACCGGGATGAAGCCGAGACCGAATTGAATCCGCGACCGTGATCGACCTCGAATTTCCGCGGAAAAACATCGGTTTATGTCCCAAAACGATCGCGCCGACGATTCGCCCGGAAACGAGTTCCCATGCCCAGACGTCGAGGTGATATTGATCAATGAACAACGATAATAACTCGGTACGAGTTTTGATCAACGCTCCGCTCGACGCCGCCGAGATCGAGGCGCGCTCAAACGCGGCGTCGCGCCGCTCGCCGCCGCTTCGTACGCCTCCCATCGACATCCACGAGGAGGCCGATCGACTCATCCTCGAAGCCGATCTTCCCGGCGCCTCCGAAAAAACGGTCTCGGTGCAGCTTCAAGACAACGTCCTGACGATCCACGCGCACGTGCAATCCCCCGTTCCCGAAGGCGCACAAACGATCCACCGCGAATATCCCGAGGGAGACTTTTTCCGCTCGTTCATCCTCAGCGACGAGATCGACAATTCGGGCATCCGTGCCGAAATCAACCAGGGGGTCTTGCGGCTCGAATTGCCGAAATCACCCCGGCTAAAAACACGACGAATCGAGGTGAAAGGACCGTCGAGCGGCGGTTGAACCCGCCCGACCCAAAACCGAACCGATACCCTCGGCGACCTTCCGCCGAATCGATCGGAACCGATGATTCTTCAACCTAAACAGATCTTTTGAAACAGGGATTTATCGATGTCTCGATACGGCGATTGGCGCGACGATCTCGCGGCTCATGTTCGCACGCTTCAGCGCGAATTGAGCCGGATGTTTGAGGCCGAAAGGCCCGACGGGTCGCGATTCACTTCGCCGACCGATCGAACCGAAGGCGAAACCGATCGGTCGGCGTGGCATCCCGCCGTCGATCTGATCGAAACCGACGATTCGTTCGTCGTTTATGTCGACCTTCCCGGAGTCGAAGCCAAAGCGATCGAGCTTTCGGTGACGGGACGCCTGATCACGCTTCGCGGTCAAAGAGGAATTCCTCCCGCTCCGTCGAACCCGACTCACATCCACAAGCGAGAACGCGCCTCGGGTCCGTTCTTCCGGCAATTGAGCCTTCCCGGCGACGTCGAGATCGACGCGGTCGAGGCCGAACTCCGCGAGGGAGTGCTCCGCGTCAAGATCGCCAAAGGAGAATCGGCGCGACCCCGCACGATCCCAATTCAAATGACATAAGGGCGCCCAAAAGCGATCGCCGGGAGCTTATTGATATAAACGTTAGCCGAATCGTGTTGACCGAAAGCTTGGCGAACGACCGACCGAGGGGCGTCTCGATCGCTTCCGCGATCACTCCGGGTCGATCGATCACGCGGCCGAATTCGCGGATCATTCGGGGAGTTCCGGGCTTGCGCGTTCGCGCGTTCGCGTGTTCGTTTTTTTGACCTGGAAGCAGGCGAACGAGACGGATACAATTCAAGGTTGGCGAGACGCGTCGTGCGCGACGACGCGCCCTTTTTACTATTTCACGGCTTCTTTTCCCATGCGAAGGACGCCACGCGCCGCGCCGCGGATCGTCCAAAAGTTCGCGATTCGGCCGGGTCGCGCCGCGGTTTCGGCGCGTTTCGATCGAATTCAACCGGCGCACGCCGGTCACGGGTTGGGAACGAACGGGACCACATGGTAGATCGTAACCTCTTACGCGAGTGCGATGTAACGGACGAGGAACTGGCCGCGGCGGTCGCCGGACAAGACGGCGGCGAGACCGATATTAACGAGTTCCTCAGCGGCGGCCAAAACTTCGAAATCGGCGGGATCGTCTCGGGCAAAGTGGTCGAGATCGTCGGCGACCAAGTCGTCGTCGATATCGGCTACAAATCGGAAGGGCTCGTTCCCATCAACGAATGGGAAGATGAAGAACCCCCCAAAGCCGGCGACATGATCGAGGTGTTGCTGGAAGGAATGGAGGACGAAACCGGCGAGATCGTCCTCTCCAGACGCAAGGCGCATCGCCTCCGCGCCTGGGAAACCGTCATCACTAAATACCACGAGGGAGACGTCGTCTCGGGTATGGTGACGCGCAAAATCAAGGGAGGCTTGCTTGTCGATATCGGCGTGAACGTCTTCCTCCCCGCGAGCCAGGTCGATATTCGACGCCCGTCCGATATCCAGGAATTCGTCGACAAAGAGGTTCAGTGCATGATCCTCAAAATCGACGAGGCGCGGCGCAACATCGTCGTCAGCCGCCGTCGGCTGATCGAGATGACCCGCGAGCTCCAGAAGAAGCAACTCCTCGCCGAGATCGAGAAGGATCAGATCCGCGTCGGCACGGTCAAGAACATCGCCGATTTCGGCGCGTTCGTCGATCTTGGCGGGATCGACGGCCTGCTCCACATCACCGATATGAGCTGGGGACGCATCAACCACCCCAGCGACCTCGTGAAGATCGACGATCAAATCGAGGTCAAGGTCCTCAGCGTCGACAAAGACCGCGAGAAGATCGCGCTCGGACTCAAGCAAAAATCGGCGAGCCCGTGGGAAAACATCGCCGAGAAATATCCCGTCGGCGCCCGCGTGATCGGCGAGGTCGTCAACGTGATGAGCTACGGCGCGTTCGTCAAGCTCGAAGAAGGCATCGAAGGTCTTGTTCATATCTCTGAGATGAGCTGGACCAAACGGATCAATCATCCCAGCGAACTCGTCGCGATCGGCGATAAAATCGAGGTCGTCGTTCTCAAGATCGATAAAGACAAGCTCGAAATCTCGTTGGGGATGAAGCAAACGCAGTCGAATCCGTGGGATCAGGTCGCGATTCGCTACTCACCCGGCACCTCGGTCGAGGGAATCGTCCGCAACCTCACCAATTACGGCGCCTTCATCGAGATCGAGGAGGGAATCGACGGCCTGCTCCATATCTCCGACATGAGTTGGACCCGCAAGATCGGCCATCCCAACGAGCTCCTCGAAAAGGGACAAACCGTTCGCTGCCAGGTGCTCAACGTCGATCAAGAACGGAAACGGATCGCGCTCGGTCTCAAACAATTGCGTGACGATCCGTGGGAGACCGACATCCCCGGCCGCTACGCTCCCGGCGAACTCGTCAAAGGCAAGGTCACCAAACTGACGAACTTCGGCGTTTTCGTCGAGCTCGAACCCGGTCTCGAGGGACTGTTGCACATCTCGGAACTCGCCGATCACAAGGTCGACAGCCCCGAGGAGGTCGTCAACGTCGGCGACGAGATCGAGGTCAAGATCCTCCGCGTCGACCGCGCCGAACGCAAGATCGGCCTGTCGCGCAAAAAGGCGAGCTGGACCCGCCCCGAAGACGAAGAAGCCGAGGAAGCCGACTCTTCGGCTTCGGCCGCCAAAGCCGAATCCAAAGAGCTCAAGGGAGGTCTCGGAGGCCGAGGCCCGCTCTTCAGCGTCGGAGGCGAAACCGCCGCCGAAACACCCGCCGAAGAATAACAATCGCATTCGGCGATCCGGCGAAGGCGTTACCCGCGAGCGTCCGTGCGATCTCGATCGTCCGGACGCTTTTTTTCGCCCTGAAATGCCAAGACATTAAAATACACGTAGTTCATGTTATATTAGATATCGTTCTGAAAAAAATCCGCGTATTCGGCCGGCGCCGAGGTCGAATTCGAAATCGGCGTTGGGTCGAACCCGAAATCGGCGGGTCGAACCCGAAATTGGGAGGGCGAACCTCCCGGTGAGCCGCT
>JAJYWB010000097.1 GCA_021791715.1 Planctomycetota bacterium
CCGATGAACAAATACGGCTCTCGGACGGAACTCACGACCTCGCGAGGCGAAAAAAATAGCGCCCGATTCGGTCGAGTCATGCCTCCGCCGTGTCTTAACCCATGATGGAGTTATCAGGCTCACGCCTATCTCCGGGCTCTCCACGACTTTAATCATACGGCTCAGAACCGAGGTCCCTTCCCTCCGCCGGAATGATTTGGCTTCGACGGTACCATGGACCCCTCCGACTCCCCGACCGACGCGGCGTTTATCATTATGAATTGAATGAACATGTCAGAAATGGCTGTTAATTCTTACGAATCAAGAAATTTAGAAAATAGGCTCACCAGGTCGTTCGCCCTCCCATAAGAGTTCCCCCTCACGGAACAAGAAATTATCAATTATGGCTCACCTGGAGGTTCGCCCTCCCAGAATAGTTCGCCCTTACTAATCAAGAAATTTAGAAAATAGGCTCACCAGGTCGTTCGACCTCCCATAAGTGTTCGCCCTCACGCAACAAGAGATTATCAATTATGGCTCACCTGGAGGTTCGCCCTCCCAGAAGAGTTCGCCCTCCCATAAGAGTTCGTCCTAACGGAACAAGAAATTAACAATCTTGGCTCACCAGGAGGTTCGCCCTCCCTAACCAGATATATACATGAAAACACACATAAAATCTTTCGGTCGGGCGGGCGAGAATCGTCCGAGTCCCGGAAAATCAAGCCGCGATCGATCGATATGATGGATCAGCCGGACAATCTATCAGATTAACTACATGTCTTAAATTGATCATATTTGTTAATTGACTTAAACCGTTTCGGGCGAATCGCGCGATCGCGGTCGTGAACGTTCACTTCAAGGGCTTCAAGAACCGGTCGAACCAGGCGATCGTCTCGCCGCGCATCTCGCGCGAATACGCATGACCAATTTCGGGATATAAAACAGAGCGAAAGCGTTCTTGAACACCCAGATTTTTGTAGGTTTCGCCAACGATTCGATCGATGATTCGAACGCCGTCGGCGGGAGATCCCGCGTCAAGTTCTCCCGTGAGCGCGAGAAACGGCCTGGGGGCGACGAGAGCGACGACGGCCTCGGTATCGAAGCGTTTGAGCAGCCCCGAGACGAAGTAATAGACTCCGTGTTGTCTCAATTCACCGTGCGCCAATAACTGTTGATACCTTGTGAGGCACGAAACCGCGACGACCGCGGCGATTCGATCGTCGACCGCGGCGAGCCACCAGGCGCGGGTGCTTCCCATGCTCATCCCCGTCGCGCCGATGCGCGCGGGATCGACCTCGGCGCGACCGCACAGATAATCGAGCGCGATCCGATCGTCGCGAACGAACATCCCCCAAAGCGTCCTGCCGAGCCAGAGGTTTCGCTTGAACAGATCCTCCTCCTCGCTCAAACCCGTCGAAGAACGTCCCGAAGGCCCAGTCCCAGCGCGATCGCCGTGCCAATACGCGTCGGGCGCCATCACGACATATCCCGATTTCACCAGAACCTCGCCGAGCGGATCGTCGCCGCCGTTCGTATGCGGAATCAAGATCTGATTCTTATCGGGGGTCGACGAATGAAGCCAAAGAATCGCGGGCGCCTTCGGTTCGCGACGCTCCGGAATCAACAACAACGACGAGACGATCCCGTCGACGCCGTTATCAATATCAACTTTTTCAATGATATAATCACGCCTAAGCTCGCGGGCGACGACGCGGGTTTTTTGAGGCGCTGGTCGATCGGGAAGGTCGCCGAGCGAATCGACGACGGCTTTGAGGATCTCGGGCCTGCGCCGCTGCCATTCCTCGGCGTTTTTGGGGGGCGACAGTTCGGCGACGACGGGGAGGCGGAAGCGTTCGGGCGTGTTTCGATCGCGTTCGGCGGCGGCTCGCCGGTAAGCGTTCGCGGCTTGTGGACCCGAGGGAGGTTGAACGAGAGCCCGATAACGGTCGATCGCGATTCGCCTTCTCACGCAATCGGCGACGGCTTCGGCGAGCTTATCGTAACCCTCAGGCTCGTAGTGTGTTCCGTCCGAACGCATGATCCGTCCCGGGGCTTCGTTTAGAACGATCGCGTGGAGGTCGTCGATTGGAACGTCGAGCTCGCGGAGCGTCTCGATCATCGCCGCGTTGTAGCGAACGACGTCGGCCTCGGTGCGATCGAAATCGGCTTTTCTTTGGGCGTGTCGCTCGTCGATGATCGGAGTCGTCGAGGCGAAGATGATCGAAGAGCGGGTCGACTTGCGAATCCGTTCGACGATCGTGCGCAGGTTCGCTCGATAACGCTCGATCTCGACCTGATGCGAACCATTCGCCTTCGATCGCTTGAGATCATGTAGACCGCAGTTGATATGCACAAGATCGGGCTTCTCGGCGATCACCCATTCATCAAGATGTTTCAGAATATTTTCCGAATCGCCGCCGTTTGAACTCGAGCCGACGACGATCGCGTCTCTTTTGAGAATTTCGGCGACATTGGGGGCGTAACCGATCCGGATCGAATCGCCGATCAGCACGACTCGAGGCTTTTCGGCGTGATTCGTCTTGGGCGGATCGGCCTCGGCGGCGACGAGAGCCGTCGCGGTCGCGACCGCAAACCACGCCGCGACGATCCCCGAGGCGATCGATCGCCTTCGACCAAAAGCGATCCTCTCGCCATGAAATCGATATATCATGCAACACATGATTCATCTCGGCAATAAATATGAAGGCATGAGGCGATCGTCGATGGCGTCGACGAACTCGCGTGCGATGATCGCGGCCGTCGTCGCTTGCTCGATCTGAATCGGGATCGGGGGGCTTGTCAAGCGAACGGCGCGGGGTCGTGGGCGAGTTTGAGTGATCTGAAAACCAAATTCCGGGTCGGCGCGGCGCACTTGGGTTTAGGCGATGAGAAGGCGGCTTTTGGGGGTGTTCGACGTCGATTAAAGGCGGATGTGGATGATGGAAGAGCGAAGCTTTGGTCGCGCGCGACTGGTCAAACCGTCGCGAACCCTTTAAGTTGGATGTGTCGAAGATCCCGTCGTCGCGGCGTCTTCCCAAATGATAGAACGAGTCGGGGATGAAACGGGCATGATCCGTGTGGAGCGTTTGTCGCGGGAGTACGGCTCGGTGAAGGCGGTCGATCGACTCGATTTCGAGATCGGTCGGGGTGAGATCGTGGGGTTTTTGGGTCCGAACGGCGCCGGTAAAACGACGACGATGCGGATGCTGACGACGTACTTACCTCCTTCGAGCGGGCGAGCGAATTTGGCGGGGCACGACGTGCTCGACGAGCCGCTCGAGGTGCGTCGCAAGGTCGGTTATCTGCCCGAGAACGTTCCGCTCTATCCCGAGATGAGGGTGCGCGAGTTTCTCGATTTTCGAGCGAAGCTGAAAGACGTTCCGAGGAGTCGTCGACAGGCCGCGGTCGACGGCGTGATCGAGCAATGCAAGCTCAAGGAAGTGGAGGATCGGATCGTCGGCAATTTATCGAAGGGATTTCGCCAGCGCGTCGGGCTCGCCGAGGCGATGGTGCACGATCCCGATATCCTCATTCTCGACGAGCCGACCGCGGGTCTCGATCCGATTCAGGTGCGCGAGGTTCGCTCGCTGATCAAGATGTTGGGAAGTAAGCATACGGTATTACTTTCGACGCACATCATGCCCGAGGTTGAGGCCGTTTGCGGCAGGGTGATCGTGATCGTTCACGGGCGAATCGCGCTCGACGAGGATCTGCAGAAGCTGAAGCTGGAGAATTCGATCGAGATTGAGATTCGGGGATCGGCCGAGGGGGCGCGGAAATCGCTCGCGAGCGCCCAGGGGGTGACGAAAGTTCAAGAGTTGCGGCGCGACGGCGACTCGACGACTTTCGAGGTTCAAACACGCGACGGCGCCGACATGCGGGAGTTTTTGGCGAAACGCGTTCAGGAGAGCGGATTCGGCTTGCGTCGGCTTGATCGACGTCGAAGCACGCTCGAGGATCGATTCGTCGAGGCGGTGCGGGCCGCCACCCTATCCCAGGCGAAAGAATCGGCCGAAGGGGACGCGAAACGGCGTTGAACCGAGCGACGCGACTGGGCGGGGCGCGATCGTGGCTTGAACGATCGTCGAACGCCGACGAACGAATATCAGTAAATACACGAAAGATGATCGGCGGGTTTTGGTAACAACGATGCGACACGTTTTTATTTTATTTAAGCGAGAACTCGGCGCGTATTTTTTGGGGCCGATGGCGTACCTGATTTTGGTTTGTTTTCAGGTGATCGCCTGGCTCAACTTTTGGATGCTCGTCGATATGATGAGCGATCCGACGGCGTTGACGGCGTTGAGCGGAACGAGCGACCCGTTGAACCGATACATCTCGGAGAGCATGGGTTTTTGGATCGCGATGCTGGTCGCGATACCGGCGCTAACGATGCGGCTGTTCGCCGAGGAGCGGCGGTCGGGGACGATCGAGACGGTGCTGACCTCGCCCGTGACCGAAACCGAGATCGTGCTGGCGAAATGGCTCGCCGCGGTCGTGATGTATTTATCGCTCCTCGCTCCGTTTTACTTGTATTTACCGTTTCTTGTTTATTTTGGCAAGTATTCACTTGATTACGGACCGATCGTTTCATTATCGTTAACGCTTGTGACCGCGGGGATGATGTTCACCGCGATCGGCGTGTTTTTTAGTTCGACGACGAAGAACCAGATCGTCGCGGCGATCGCGACTTTCGTGACTTTATTCGTTTTGATCGTGATGTTGGGGATGGCGCACGAGCAGGCGCTCGCGGCGCGGCGTGAGGAACTCGCCGAGGCGTTGCGTTACCTCTCGGTGCTTTATCAGTTGCACTGGAGCGCCGCGGGAAGGCTCGACCTTCGTTTCCTGGCGCTTCATCTCTCGGTCGCGACGATCGCGCTTTACCTTACGAGCAAACAGCTCAGGTTCGGTCGCGACGTTTGATCCATACCATCGATTATTTTTTGATAATTTTATGTAAATGACGGGTTATTCGAGCATGTGGCAATTGATGAGCGGCGGGGCGTTCTGGATCGTCGGGCTGGCGCTGGCGGCGTGTCTGGCGTTTCGGTTTTCGATACAGGACAAGTTCGCTCCGGGGGACGTCGATCCCGAATCGGCGAGGCTTTATTTACGACGGTTGATCGTCGCCTCGGCGCTCGGTCTGGCGCAATTCGTGACGGGGACGATCGTCGTGATCGATCGCGGCGTTCCGTGGGGCGCGCCGTTGTTCGCGCTCGGGTTCGCGATCATCATCATCCTGACGACGCGAAATCGGCGGCATCGCCACGCCGGAGCGACTTTGCGTCGGGTCGTCGATTTCGCCGACGCGGCGCTCACGGGAACGCTGCTCGCGGGGATCCTGATCGTCGCCAACGTCCTGGCGTTCCAGTTCGCCGAACGGCCGATCGACCTCACGCGTGAAAAATCGTACACATTATCGGGCCAAAGCTTAAGTGCGATCAAGAATCTTAAGCGTAAGGTTAAGTTCACGGTTTATCTGGCGAACCGCGAACAAGGCGCCCGCGTGCGCGAGCTGCTCGAGCTTTTCAAGAGCGTCGGCGGCGAAAAGATCTCGGTCGAATTTCTCGATCGCTATTCCGATCCGGTGCGGTTCGACGCGCTTTTGCAGCGGGTTCGCGAATTGGCGACGACGCAGGGGGGAGGGATCGTGATCGATTACGGCGAGGGAGAAGCCGCGACGACCGTCCTGGTGCGCGACGCCGACATGTTCGCCCCGGCGATGACCGCGGCGGGCGATCCGTATCGATCGATCTCGACGTTCAATGGTGAAGAAGTGATCACAACGACGATCCTTCGTCTCGAGGAGGGTAAGAAGGTTCGGATCGGCTTCGTTTCAGGGCACGGCGAGCCGTCGCTCGACGACGTCGATTCGCGCTCCGCGGGAATGGGGCTGCTGAAATCTAGGATCGAGCAGGGTTACATGGAGGCGGTGAAGATCGACCTGATCGCTCACGACGTTCCGCCCGACCTGGCTCTTGTCGTGTTCGCGGGCCCGTCCAAGCCGCTTAAAGACGTCGAGGTCGCTCGGTTACGCACTTATGTGGATAACGGCGGCAAGCTGATTCTGGCGTGCGACGGTCGCGTCAAGACGGGGCTCGAGGAATGGCTGAAGACGTACAATATCGAGATCAGCCCCGAGATCGTCACCGATCCCACGTATCATTACGGCAACGCGGCGTTCGTTTTGGCGCCGATTCCTCCGGGTTCCACTCATCCGATCGTCGCGCCTCTCGCAAACTCATATGTTCTTGTTCGTCTCCCTTCGCCGCTGATCGTTTACGGCACGATCGCGCCTCCCGGAAGCAAACGGAAGGTTCCGAGCGCGACCAACCCGGCGCGGGTCCCTTCGGTCATCCTGAGCACGAGTTCGCGATCGCGCGCCTATCCCGACGTCAAAGCCGTTCAGACCGCGCCCGACAAGTTCGAGGCGGGTCCGTTCCCCGTCGGCGTCGCGGTTTCGGAGCGTCCCGGCGAGAAATCGTCGAAACGCGAGCCGACTCCTCGGCTTGTCGTGATGTCTTGTTCCAACGTGTTCGATAATTTGATGATCGTGGCGAGCCAAGAGTACAATCTCGATTTGTTCGGCGACGCGGTCAACTGGCTGCGCGACCGATCCGAGCTCGCCTCGGTCGCGCCCAAGCGGCATGTCGCCGAGCGGTTACGGCTCGCCGACGCGCGCACTCGCAGCAACCTGATCGTCGTTCCCACGGTGATGTCGTTGACGGTCGTCGTTTGCCTGGGCGTTTTCGTTTTCCTCTCTCGGCGTGATTAAGCGATGAACACCAAGGCCAATATCATTCTTGTGATTCTTTTTTTCGTCGGGCTCGCGGCTTATCAGACCGCGCGTTGGATGGGCGCGCCGACGGCGTCGCAGCTTCGCGCGCGAATCGGCCTCGTCGTTCCCGAGCTGCTCGAAAAAACGGCTCCGGATATTCAAAAGATAGAGATATCGAGCGGTAAAGATCGGTTCACGCTCGAACGGGGCGGCGGCGCCGATCGCGGCTGGTACGTCTCGGCGAAGAGTCGCGTTCTCGCCGATTCGTCGCGGGTCGATTATTTCCTCACGACTCTCAAGCAATTAAGGCCCGTCGCGGGCGCCGATCCGATCGTCGCCGACCCCAAAAAGTTCGGCCTCGAACCTCCAGAGAAAATTGTCAAGATATATGCAAGCGATACAAAAAATCCGATCGCGACGCTCGAGTTCGGCTCGAGCCACGGCGAGGATCGCTACGTGCGCGAGGCCGGGCGGAAGGAGATCGAGGTCGTGCAGGGAGCGCTCGTCGCGGGGGTCGATCTTCCCGCGATCGATTGGCGCGATCGATCGTTGTTTCAGATCAGTTCATTTAACGTCGATCGGATTAAAGTGGGGGGGGCGGGGCGCGATCTCGACGTCAAGAAAGAGGGCGAGACTTGGCGGCTCGAGAGCCCGATCCGCGCCGTCGCCGATCCCGCCAAGCTCGAGGGGATCGTCGCCGAAATCTCGGGGCTCCGCGCCGTCGAGGGGGAAAAAGGGTTCGTGGCCGACGACGTCAAAGATTTTTCCGCCTACGGTCTTGATAAACCGACGATGACGATCGACGCGACCCCTTCGGGCGCATCCGAGCCCCAAAAGCTCGCGATCGGCGCCAAACTTTCCGACAACCCCAACCTCGCTTACGCGCGCAGGCTCGATCAAGACGATGTTATGCTTGTGGATATCAGCAAAATCGTCGATCTTGGAACCGACTCGCCTTCGCTCCGCAGCAAAAGAATCTCGGATTTGAACATAGAACGCGCCGATTTTATGTTGATCGTTCACGGCGAGAAGGAGCTCGCGCTCGTCAAACGCCGGGGAACGTGGCGGATCTTGTTCCCGAAGGCGGCGCTCGCCGACGCTCCCGCGATGATCGCGCTTTTAACCAAACTGCGCGACCTCGAAACGACGGCGTTCCTCACCCCCGAGAAGGCGCCGGGATCGGGTCTCGATCATCCGTCGATCATCCTCAAGGTATGGCAGGGTTCGGTTTCCGACCCTTCCTCCGAGGCTTCTCAAACGGGCGAAAATGCCGGCGCCGAAGAAAAGAATGAGCGGATCTTGATCCCGCGTGATCGGCCGAATTTGTGGCTCGAGATCGGTCGTCGCGACCCGCTCAAGAAAACGATCTTTGCGCGTTCCGAGGGGGATCCCGCAATTCTGGCGATCCCCGACGTATTCCTCGACGTTATACCCGTGGAACCGATTATGATTCGCGATCGCGGGTTGACCGCGCAAAGCCCGGCGTTGATCGATCGCGTGAAAATTCGCCGCGGCGAGGTCGAGCGAGTCGTCGAGCCGCCTACCGCGAAAAACAGCCCCGATTGGGTGATGACCGCCCCGGTGCGCGGACCCGCCGACACGCAAACGATCAATCGTCTCGTTCCGCTCCTCGCCTCGCTCAGGGCCGAGCGTCTCGTCTCCGAGAGCCCCAAGAACCTCCGTGATTTCGGCCTGTTGCCGCCGATTTTAAGCGTCACCTGGAGGGTCCGAACCGAGCCGACGGGAAAGCCCTCGGACGCGCCGAACGCGGGCGAGGAAACGACGCTCATCATCGGCAAAGAAGACCCCGATCGGAAAGAGGAGCGATTCGCGATGATCTCGGGAAACCCCGTCCTCTTCACGCTCGGTAAAAACGCGCTTTCGATCCTATTTTCTGAGATCCGCGATCGGCATATCCATGAATTCGATATCAACTTGGTTGATCGCGTTTCGATCCATTGGCGCGATCCCGGAGTCGAACTCAAGCTTTCGCGGAAAATATCTCCCGGGGGAATTCCCGACTCGTGGATCGTCGACCCGACGAGCGACGTCAAGTCGTTCGATCGCATGATGATACAATCGCTTTTAACAAATTGTTCACGGTTGATCGTCGGTTCGTTCGTGCAAGATCAAGGCGCGTTTCCCAAAGAGTCGGGGCTCGTTCCTGCTCGATTGAAAGTCGCGCTTCACGTTCGAGGCGAGCTCGCCGATCGAGTCGTCAAGCTCGGCGCCTCGGCGCCCGGAGGCGCGATCCTGGCGACGGCGGACGCGGGAGATTCGGGGGCGATTTTCGATCTCAATGAATCGATGTGGCGCGACGCTTTGAAAGCGCCCCAGGCGCCCGCGATTCCCGAGATTCCGTTCGCTCCCGCGGCCAAATGATCATGAAGGCGAATTTAAAACGTTCAGGCAAATTATTACAAGCAAAGATTGATGAATAACGTCGATTACGGAGTCGTTACGTGTTGAAAGTCGTGATTTATCCGCATCCCGCGCTGCGTTACGAGTCGGTCCCGGTGACTCGAATCGACGACGACCTCCGCTCCGCGGTGCGTGAGATGTTCGAGCTGATGTATGAAAGTAACGGCATCGGTTTGGCCGCGAACCAGGTCGGCCTGCCGTTTCGGTTTTTCGTTTTGAACACGACCGCCGATCCCGAACGGACCGATCAGGAGCGCGTGTTCATCAACCCCGAGATCGTCAAGCGGCAGCGGTCGATCGAAGACGAGGAGGGTTGCTTAAGCTTTCCCGGTCTTTATTCGAAAGTGCGTCGCGCCGGGAAGATACGCGTTCGAGCGTTCGATTTGGAGGGGAATACGATCGAGCTCGACGCCGACGAACTGCTCGGTCGCGCGATCCAGCACGAGACCGATCACCTGAGCGGCCGACTTTTTATCGATCATCTCGAGCCCGCTCGCCGCGCCTCGGCCGAAACCAAAATCCGCGAGATCGAGGCCGCCTTCCGCAAGGCGCAACGCGAGGGGGAATACGAAAGCGACGAAACGATCGCGCGCCGGCTCGACGAGATCGCCGCCTCCGGAACGATTCCCGCCGAACTCGCCGGACGCATATCTCATGAATAAAAACGTAAGAGATCGGAATGAAGCGGCGCTGCTCGCGATCGCCTCGACGTTCCGACCGCGGTGAGAACGACGATCGACGGAGCCGTTCCCATGACGATTCCAGATACAAAACGATCAACACGTATCGTGACGTTCGGCACGGGGGATTTCGCGCTTCCCGTGTTTGAATCGCTCGTCGACGCGGGATATCACGTCGTTTCGCTCGTCACCCGGCCCGATCGCCCCAAGGGACGCAAGCAAGACACGACTCCCAACGCGATCAAACTCTCGGCGCTCGCGCGCGGCGTTCCCGTTTTTCAACCCGAAGACGTCAACTTGAGTGACTCGGTTGAACATATTCGTTCATTAAAGCCGGACGTGTTCGCGACCGCGGCTTACGGTCAGATCCTCTCGGCCGAGCTTTTGGGGGTTCCAAAGCTGGGGGCGATCAACCTGCACGGGTCGCTCCTGCCCGCGTATCGCGGAGCGGCGCCGGTCGCTCGTGCGATCGAGAACGGCGAGAACGAAGCCGGCGTGACGGTCATTTTCATGACGCCTCGAATCGACGCGGGGGGAATGCTCGCCCGCGCATCGGTTCCGATCGATCCCAATGAAACCGCGGGAGAGCTGGAAGACCGGCTCGCGATCCTCGGCGCTCCCTTGATTGTCGAAACGATCGATCGGCTCGTTCGAGGCGAAGCAGAGCCGCTCAAGCAAGAGCGAGCCCGCGTCACCAGGGCGCCCAAATTGCGCAAAGAAGAGGGTTTGATCGATTGGAATCTCCCCGCCCAAAAGATTCATAATCTGATTCGCGCGATGAACCCGTGGCCGCTCGCTTCCACGTATTGGCAATCGAACAAGTCTGAGAAACATCCCATTCGTTTGATCGTTCATCGATCGCGATGCGAGCCCGACGCCGAGGGCGAGGCGGGAAGCGTCGTCGCCGCCGATTCGGAGAAAGTGATCGTCGCCGCGGGCTCGGGGGGCGTTCGACTCGTGACGGTTCAGATCGAAGGAAAAAAGCCGATGCCGATCGAGGAATTCCTTCGCGGCAGAAAGATCGAACTCGGCGACCGATTCGTCAAAATCGACGAGGATTCACGGTCTCGGCCGAACGCTTAGCCCTTCCGTTCCAAACAACTTGAAAACCGGATGCGTAAACGGACTATATTGATAATCATATAATTTTTTCGATAACTCTTTACATAACAATACGATATACGGGTTCGAATGGGAACGACAGGTTAGCAAACGATACTCGGTTGATGCGAAGACGCGTCGCGATCGCGTCGGGCGGCGCGGCGGTCGGATCGATCGACGCGCCGATTCGCCGAGGCTGAGATCCGTTCCCGTGGAGGCTCGTGCGGTCGGCTGATCAAGATCGTTTCGCCGACGAGTCTTCGACCCCTTTCACGACCGGGTTTTGAGGCTAAATCTTCGCCTCCGATATCCTGGGAGAACGATCGAGATCGCGGGGTTCATCTGGCGGATCGGCTTGCCACGCTTATAATACATGGATGAACGAGCACGCGAACGAGCCGAGCCCGAACGAACCGATCACCGCGGTCCTCTTGATCGCGCACGGCAGTCGACACGCGCCCGCGAACGACGACCTGTTCCGAATGGTCGCACAAATCTCCGAGCGAGGCGATTACGCGATCGTCGAACCCGCGTTTCTCGAACTCGCCGAGCCGACGATCGATCAGGGTGGCGCGCGATGCGTTGAACGAGGCGCGAAACGCGTTTTGCTCGTCCCCTATTTTCTCTCGGCGGGAGTTCATCTGTTACGCGATCTCGCCGCGGCGCGCGACGACTTGCGCGAACGTTATCCCCAAATCGAATTCCGCCTCGGTAAGGCGCTCGGCCCTCATCCTTTATTGGAACAACTCGTCCTCGAAAAGATTCGCTCGGTCGCCGCGAACGAACACGATCAAGCCGACGACGACGCGCGATCGTTCGCCGAACGTTACGCGCCCTTAGCCGATGATCACTAAACGATCTAACCAATCATTTATAATTAATGAGTGATCACTTGCCGAATCAAAATCGGCGTTGATCGACCGCCCCCGCCCGGCGCCGCGGCGACCGAGCGGGAAGAACGATCAATGTTAGATTTTATCATGTTCTCACCAGCTATCATCGCCGTCGCGATATCATCGCGCTCCGGCTTTCTTTTTTTTGGCTCGTTCAACCTGTTCTTTGGCGACGGAGACGATTCGATCGGGGGTGAAGCCGAACTTCTTTTGCAGCTCCTTGATCGGCGCCGACGCGCCGAAGGTGTGCATGCCGATCATCGCTCCCTCAAGCCCGACATAACGCTCCCAGCCGAACGTCGAAGCCTGTTCGACCGAGACCCGCGCGACGACTTTGGGTGGAATCACGCTGTCTTTATACGCCTGATCCTGATGCTCGAAAAGCTCCCACGAAGGCATGCTGACGACCCGAGCCTTGATCCCCTCGGCCTTGAGCTTTTCGTAAGCGTCGACGCAAAGCGAAACCTCGCTTCCCGACGAGAGAAGCAGAACCTCGGGGTCGCCCCCGGGAGAGTCGGCCAAAATGTACGCGCCTTTGGCGAGCCCCGACGCGGGAGCGTATTTCGATCGGTCAAGCGTCGGCACATCTTGCCTTGTTAAAATGATCGCCGCGGGTTCGTGACGCAAGTTCATGACGGCGCGCCACGCCTCGGACACCTCGTTGGCGTCGGCGGGGCGAATCAAAACGAACCCCGGAATCGCGCGGATCGAGGGCAACTGCTCGACGGGTTGATGCGTCGGACCGTCCTCCCCGACGCCGATCGAATCGTGCGTGAACACATAAATGACCGGGATCTCCATTAGCGCCGCGAGCCGGATCGCGGGACGGGAGAAATCGCTGAAAATCAGGAAGCCCGAGCCGTAGGGACGCACCTTGGTCGTCGCCAGACCGTTGATGATCGCCCCCATCGCGAGTTCGCGGATGCCGAAATGAAAGTTCCTGCCGGCGTAATTGCCGGGCTCGAAATCGCCCGCTCCGGGAGTCGTGATCACCGCCTTCGTCGACGGCGCGAGATCGGCCGATCCGCCGATCAGCCAAGGAACGTTGGGGGCGACCGCGTTCAAGACCTTGCTCGAGGAAACCCGCGTCGCCATCCCCTTGGGGTCCGCCGGAAAAACCGGAAGATCCTTATCCCAGCCCTTGGGAAGCTCGCGATGCTGCATCAACCGCAGTTCCTCGGCCTCGTTGGGATAAGCGGCCTTGTACTTCTCGATCAGAGCGAACCATTCGTCGCGGAGCGCCTTGCCGCGTGCGCCGATGCCCGCCTGAAACCGCTCGTACACGCCCGGGGGAACGTGGAATTTCTCGGGCGAGAGCCCGAACTTCGCCTTGAACTCGGCGATCACCTTCTCTCCCAAAGCCTCGCCGTGCGCCGACGACGAATCCTGCTTCGCCGACCCGTAGCCGATGTGGCTGTCGACGATGATCAACGTGGGACGCGAGGTTTCGTTCTGGAAAACCTCATACGCTCGCGTAAGCATATCAAGATCATTAGCGTCCCCGACGCGGGTGACGTTCCAGCCGTGGCCGATGAACCTGGTGGCGACGTCGTCGCTGAACGTGAGCGAAGTCGATCCCTCGATCGTGATCCGATTGTTATCATAAATCCAACATAAATTGGCAAGTTTGAGGTGTCCGGCGATGCTCGCGGCCTCGCTCGAAACCCCCTCCATCATGTCGCCGTCGCTGCACATCGCGTAGACGTTGAAATCGATGATGTCGAACCCGGGCCGATTGAACCGAGCCGCCATCCATTTGCTTCCGATCGCCATCCCCACGCTGTTGGCGATCCCCTGCCCCAACGGCCCCGTCGTCGTTTCAATCCCGCTCGTCCAGCGGTATTCGGGATGACCGGGACAATGGCTGTCGAGCTGCCGAAACCGCTTGATCTCGTCGAGCGGCACCGCGGGTTCGCCGAGCGTCTCATAATTCTTGCTGACCGATTTCACCCCTGTTAAATGCAGGAGTGAATACAACAACATCGAAGCGTGTCCCATCGACAGGACGAATCGATCGCGATTGGGCCAGATCGGGTCGGCGGGATCGAAACGGAGGAATCGCTGCCAAAGCGTGTAGGCGACGGGCGCCATCGCCATTGGCGTTCCCGGGTGACCCGAGTTGGCGGCCTGAACCGCGTCCATCGACAACGTGCGGATCGTGTTGATGCAGCGTAGGTCCAGTTCGGCGTCGGCGGGGGTGTTCGACATCGTCTCGTGCTCCTCGGCGATTCAATGACTCTCGGTTTCGGTCCTTGTCGTCTGGGCGTAGGATAACGCATGACTCCCGCGTCTGACCAGACGCCGCCGGCGGTCACGCATCGACGTCTCCAAGCCCCGGTCCAAAACCGGAGGCTCGATTGGTCGATCGCGTGAGGAACAACGTTTTAAGGAACCACGATGTCGACCGAATCGAAGCCCTCGTTTGTCGTCGATCCCGTCTGCGGCATGAAGGTCGACCCCGAGCGATCCGCCGGCGCCTACGCGTGGAACGGAACGACGTACCATTTTTGCTGCAAATCGTGCCTGAATCGATTTCAGGCCGATCCCGCGTCGTTCCTCGAACCCAAAACCGTCGCGATCGTCACCCTCCCCGGCATGCCCGGATCGCTCGGCGGAAGTCGTACCGGCGGAAACGGAAACGGAAGCGGCTCAACCGATTCAAAACATCACGATCACTCGCATCATCATGAAATGAATCTTGGAAAACCCGCCTCGGGCTCTCGAACCGCTCCCGGATCAAAACCCGCCGCGGGGGTGAAGTACACGTGCCCGATGGACCCCCAGATCGTTCAAGACACGCCCGGAGCGTGCCCGATCTGCGGCATGGCGCTCGAGCCGATGACGATCACTTCGTCGACCGAGCCCAATCCCGAGCTTCTCGACATGACGCGACGGTTCCTGGCGTCGCTCGCCTTCACCGTTCCGCTCGTCATCCTGGCGATGACCTCAATGTTTAAACATGCATGGATTCCGTCCCGAATCCTCGCCCCGATCGAACTTCTGCTCGCGACCCCCGTCGTCGCGTGGGGCGGAAAACCGTTCTTCGAACGCGGTCTGGCGTCGCTAAAATCCAGACATTTCAACATGTTCACTTTGATCAGCCTGGGAACGGGATCGGCGTATGTTTACAGCGTGATCGCGACGTTGTTTCCCGGTTTCGTCCCCGATTCGTTTCGCGAGCACGGAACGATTCCCGTCTATTTCGAGGCGTCGGCGATGATCGTCACGCTCGTCTTGCTGGGACAGGTTTTGGAGCTGAGGGCGCGCGACCGAACCCGAGACGCGGTGCGGGCTCTCCTGGCGCTCGCCCCCAAATCGGCGCGGCGGCTCGACGACGACGGAAGCGAAAACGATATCCCGCTCGAGGATGTTCATCCCGGCGATCGTTTGCGGGTTCGACCGGGAGAGAAAGTTCCCGTCGACGGTACGGTGATCGAAGGATCGAGTTCGGTCGACGAATCGATGACGACCGGAGAGCCGATCCCCGTCGAAAAATCGAAGGGCGATCGCGTGATCGGCGGGACGGTCAACGGATCGGGTGGATTCGTGATGCGCGCCGAGCGGGTCGGCTCGGAAACGCTGCTGGCGCGGATCGTCGCGATCGTCGGCGAGGCCCAGCGCAGCAAGGCGCCGATTCAAGGCCTCGCCGACCGCGTTTCCGGCTATTTCACCCCCGCGGTCGTGCTCGTATCGATCGTCACGTTCGCAATCTGGGCGACGATCGGACCCGAACCTCGCCTGGCGCACGCGCTCGTCAACGCCGTCGCGGTGCTGATCATCGCGTGCCCGTGCGCCCTCGGACTCGCGACGCCGATGTCGATCATGGTGGGCGTGGGACGAGGAGCACACGCTGGAATCCTCGTGCGCGAAGCCGAGGCGCTCGAAATCCTCGAACGCGTCGATACCCTCGTCGTCGATAAAACCGGAACGCTCACCGAGGGCAAACCTAAAGTTGATCAAATCATCACGCTTTCAGGTTTTTCAGAGAACGATCTTCTTACTTACGCCGCGAGTTTGGAGCGGGGGAGCGAGCATCCGCTCGCTGGTTCGATCGTCGCCGCGGCGGTCGAGCGCGGGCTCGCTCTCGTCGAGGCTCAATCGTTTCGCTCGGTTCCAGGCAAGGGGATCGACGGAACCGTTTCGGGACGCGAAATCGCGATCGGCGGCGCCGACCGGCTCAAGGAACTGTCGATCGACCCCGCCGAACTCGAAAAACGCGGCGAATCGCTCCGCGACGACGGCGGAACGGTCGTCCTCGTCGCGATCGACCGAGCCCCAGCGGGCCTGATCCGCATTCTCGACCCGATCAAAGAATCGGCGTTCGAAGCCGTCAAACACTTGCATGAAGATAATATAAAAATCATTATGGTAACAGGCGATCATACGAAGACGGCTCGCGCGGTCGCGGCTCGGCTCGGGATCGACGATTATCGCGCCGGGGTGTCGCCCGAGGGGAAAGGGGAGACGATCTTAGAGCTGAAACGAGCGGGAGCGAAGGTCGCGATGGCGGGAGACGGCGTCAACGACGCCCCCGCTCTCGCGCTCGCCGACGTCGGGATCGCGATGGGAACGGGCGCCGACGTCGCGCTCGAGGCCGCGGGAATCGCGCTCGTTCAAGGAGACCTGCGGGGAGTCGTCCGAGCGCGACGATTGAGCCGTGCGACGATGCGCAATATCCGTTCCAATCTCGCGTTCGCCTTCTTGTATAACACGATCGGCGTGCCGATCGCCGCGGGGGTTCTTTACCCGTTTTTCGGAATCTTGCTGAGCCCGATGCTCGCAAGCGCCGCGATGACGATGAGTTCGGTCTCGGTCGTCTTAAACGCGCTCCGATTGCGCAATATCGATCTCGATCGATGAGAAACGCATGCACGCTTGACGATATTCCTGGAAAAGATCGTTCGGTTCGAAACTTCGATTTCGCGGCGGAATCGGCGGCCGCTTCTGAACTTATCTCATAACGCGACGATCTTAAGCAATCTCGAATTGACCGATCGGCGAATCAAGGTTAAGTTCACCGCGCCTTTCGACCCGTCACGTCGACCGCGTCCGCCGACGATCGTCGCCGGACGACCGCCGATCCGCACCTTGAATCACGCTCCCAGCGGCGACCGCCGGGCCGATCGTGGAGGATTTTCCTCAAGGAGCGAATCACATGAGTAAGCGAAGATCATTTCGTCCCGACGTCGCCGAATCGGGCCTCGAACGACGCCTGGCGCTTTCAACCGCGGCCGCCGCGGTCGCGCATGGCTCCGAAATGATGTCCAATCCGATCATCGTCGAGCATGTCGACGCAACCCGAGGCTCGCACGATCGTTCGCCGCACGACCGATCGGGATGGGATCACAACGGAAATCATCACGACCACGGCGGCTGGAGCGGTCATCATTTTCAGGGAGGGCTGCAAGGCTCGTATTCAACCCTTCCAGGCCTTTCCGACCTCGGAAAGACGATCGAACTCAACGGTTCGGGATACTTTCACCACATGGGCAAGGTGACGATCTCGGGCTGGATTCAAAGCCCTGGTTTGATCCAGAACGGACAGTCGCACGGCGAGGCGACGCTCACCAACTCGCGCGGATCGGTTCAATTATCGCTCACGGGCCCCGTCCAAAAAGGCCTCTCATCCCCCTCGGGTACGTTCCAGTACCAGGAAATGAGCGGAACGGGAGAGTACTCCCAGGCGAATCAAACCGGTCAGGTCGAGGTTTCGATCACCCCGGGAACGAACGCCTCGACCGGTACGTTCTCCTTCAAAGTCGATTCGACTCCGCCGATGAAACATTAAACCAAGTTATATTGAAGTGCTTGAAGAATGTCGTCGGTCGCTCGACGAGATACGGGCGATCGACGATTCTCTTTCGAATATGACGATTCGCACCGCGTGCTTTCTTCGACGACCGATTTCGAAGAACCCGCTCACGCCTCGATCCGCGAACCGTTCGCCCGGGAGGAAAAAGCCGGCGTTTCGGCTCCGATCCTGGCAAAATAGGGCGCCCCGCTCTCCTCGATCGCGACCGCCGTCACTCAAACAACGCATTAACACTATTTGATATCAATGATATAAACCTCCGATGAAATCACAACGCCTCGGCACGAAGCGAGCTCTTGAACTTTTTCACCCGACCGCGCGATCGCGACGAGAAGTCGCTCGGCCGTTGCCGTTTATGGAACGCGCGATCAAACGCGATCGCATATTTAAAAGAATTATTACGATAGCGACGTTCACCGCGGTCGTCGCGACCGTCGCCGCCGTTCCCGCGGGTCGACGCTCGGTTTTACGGTCGGCTTCCTGGGTTCGAACCGAGTTTCCGCGTGTTCTCGGAGTCGAACCGAGCCGATCGCGAATCGAAGCCGATCTGGCGCTCAAACGCGAGCAAAGCATGGAACGGACGCGGTTCAGCCTCGAAAAGTTCTATCACGGCGCTCCGCCCGCGATCCGCGAACTCTTCGATCGATCGGGGATGTCTCCCAGGAACGGCTTGATCCGTTGGGGATTCGGAGATCAATCGTTCTTGATTTCCTCACGCGTGTTCGATCCCGACGACGCCGGCAGGTCGTATCGCTTGAAGCCCCGAGTTCGCTCGGTTTGGTTGCGGAACATCACGATCATCGACGGCCCGTTCGGCATGTTCCTCGTTCCCGACGAACCCGAGACTCGCGAAGCCGCGGTCGCCGCGGGGGCGATCGTCGACCTTCGATCGATCCAGACGACGAACTCGTGGGGATTCCGCGGCGGCGAGCCCGAAACACACGCCGAACTCCGCGGAATCGTCCTCGGCGATTCGTTCATGCTCGGCATGTTCGTCGGCGATTCCGACACCCCCTCGGTACGCCTCGAACGATACCTCGCCCAAGAAACAGGTAAGTCGACTTCGATCCTCAACACGGGCTCGATCGGCTACGGACCCGAACAGTATTTTTATACGTTGAAATCCGTTGGCGATCGCTTTCGCCCGAGTTTCGTCGTCGTCAGCGTTTGCCCCAACGATTTCGGCGAGGGGTTCGAGGTTTTGTCGAAGGGGAAAGGCGATTGGGAAGGCGCCAAGTATTGGCTCGACGCGATCGGCCAATGGTGCCGATCAAGGCGAATCCTCTGCGTCCTCGCGGTCGTCCCGTGCGACGTCCAATTCTTATCCACACGCAAAGACGCGTTTTATCCCGGTTTGATCTCGAATCATTTTTCGGGAAGCCCGCTCCATTATTGCGACCCGCTCAATGAGTTTATTGATGAAAATATCAAACTAGTTCAGCAAGCGATCGATCGCGACGGGCGCCGGCCGAGGTCGAGCCCTTTGTACAACATGGAGATCGCCGACAATCATTTTTCGCCGCTCGGGTGCGACCTTTGGGCTCGGACGGTCGGCCGAAGGGTCGCGCGATTGCTCGCTTACAACGGAATCGTTTCGACCCGCGATCGATCGACAAATCACGAACAAATCGGCGCCGACTGACGATCGCCGAACGCCTCGCCGCGAGCTCGCGTTCCTCAGGTTCGCTTGAACAACAACCGCTCCGCGGTTCGATACAACAAAAAGTCGCGATCCGACCGCGAAAATCCGTCGATTCGATCGCGAATAAGCGCTATGCTATCTTCATATTTATGTTCGACAACCTGAAACGGACAGTCGCTTTCCCACATGCAGCGATCGACTCCGAACGCCGCGACGACCGACTTGATCAACGGCGCCAGATCGAGATACGGAGGCTTCTTTAGCCCGAGCGCGTAAAACGCGCCGATCTTTATATAAAGATTTTTATGACGCGCAAGCGACTTGAGCGCCGAAACGTCGGAATCGCGTATCGATCCGTCGATTCCGATTCGACCGATATGATCGACGATCACTCGCGTGTTCGGGTGTTTCGCGCACATCCGGTCGACCTCGGCGAATCCCGAGGGATCGATCAGGCACGAGAGCGAAACGTTCAGCCGCTCGGCGGCGGCGAACATCGCCGCGTAACCCGGCGGCTCGAGCCAATTCGCCGCGGACTTACCGCTAAAATTCGGAGCGATCCGAAACGCTCGAATCCCCCTCGGAACCAAAACCGACATCGCCTTCGCGGGATCGACCCCGAGAGGATCGACGATCGCCGTCCCGACGAACCGATCGGGATATCGCGCTATCATATCCAAGATGTAAGAATTATCAAAGCGATAATAGCTCATCTGGATCAGATTCACCCTCCCGACCCCCGACGGCCGGCAAAGCCGCAACAGCTCGTCGGGAGCGAACGACGCGGGCTTCATGTCGTCGACCCGAAACGTCGAAGCGATCGGATAACGCGTCGTATCGTGCGTCCAAACGTGTGAATGCGCGTCGATGTACTTCTCGATCGGCATGAATCGATCTTTCCGTCGCCTAAATTCGCATAATACTATGCAGATAGAAATTGATACAACTCGGTGAGGCGAACCGGTCGCTCACGCGAGCGCCTCTTCGATCACCGAACCCTCCGAGACAATCGGCAGCGGTCGATTCTGACGGTCGAAAATGAGCGTATCGAGATCGAAGCCGAGCAGGTGATACGCCGTCGCCAAAATGTCTTTGGGAGAAATCGGTCGCTCGACGGGATCGGACGCGATCTTATCCGATCGACCCACGATTCGACCCCGCGCGATCCCTCCCCCCGCCATAAGCACCGAGTAGCACCGCGACCAGTGATCCCGCCCTCCCCCCTTCGCCGTGCTGATCTTGGGAGTGCGACCGTGCTCGCTGATCACGATCACAAGCGTTTCGTCAAGCATCCCCCGCGCGTCGAGATCGCGTAAAAGCGCCGGCAAGGTTTGATCAAGCCCCGGAAGAAGCTCGTTCTTCATCAATTGATAATGATCCCAGTGCGTATCCCAGCCCGATCCCGCGAGGCCGTATTCATCCCAGAAGATCGTTGCGAACCTCCCTCCCGCCTCGATCAACCGCCGCGCCGTAAGCGCCGCCTGGCCGAAAAGCGTCATCCCGTAATCGTCGCGAAGCGTTCGCGGCTCGCGTTCCAGATCGAACGCGTCGCGCAGCTTGCGCGATCCCAACAACCGCATCGCCTGGTCGCGACGCCGGTCGACCGCGGGGAGATCGAGCGTGCGCCGCGCCGATTCGATCTGATCCAACAAAGATCGCCTTTTGTTCAAACGATCAAGCGTAACATCGCCGTGATTCGCCGAATCGACCGCGAGCCGGAATCGACCCTCGGGGGCGATCCCGCGATACGGCTCGAAATCGTCCCAAACGCGTTCGTTCAGCGTCTTTCGCGCCTTCTTCGTCGCGCGTCCCGAAAATTCGACACACGTGGGATCATAACCCGTCCCCAAAAATCCGCCGTAAGGCCCCGCACGCGCAACCTCGCCGACGCGACGACTGCTGAACGCCCACGGCAAAAGGATGTTGCGGGGAATCTCGGGAGATCCTCGATCGCGGATCGAATCGAGATAATCGACGACCGATCCGACGAACGGCCAATGACGAGCGTCGCGCGGATTCAACTCCATATCAAGCTCAATCCGCGGAATCCCCGTCAGAGCGTAGGCGACCCCATGAATCGGATACTGATGCGTAACCGATCTTAACACGGTTACTTTGTTCATGATTTGAGCGATTCGGGGAAGCCGATCGCAAACGAGCGTACCCGGGACGTTCGATTCGATCGCGCCGAATTCGCCGCGAATCTCGACGGGCGCCGCGGGCTTGGGATCGAACGTCTCCAACTGGCTCGGCGATCCATATAAATGGATCAAGATACACGATTTAGCTTTGCCGAAGCTCGCCGATCGAGCGCGGGAACGTTCGGCGGGTTCGCGGTCGGGGGCGATCGCGGGATCGAAGGGCGCGCCGCGAGCCCCTTTATCAAAAAGATCCTCGACAAGGCCGAAGCCGAGAAGGCCGAGCGCCCCCGCGTGGAGCAGGTCGCGCCGCGTGAGACCGTCGCACAGGCGTTTTTCGCCGCCGAGCACGCGAATCATCGCCCCACCCTTCCGGCAAGCCTTCGATCACGATCGAAAAATCCAACCTCGAATCGATCCCCCACATCATACGCCGAAGTTCAACCTTTGTTCCACAGAAATCGACCGGAAGGCCGGCGAAATTGAGAACGACACGCGTTCGAACCGAATGATCTCGCGTAGGTCGCTTCGTTCAACCTCGCGCCGAACCCTCTCGATTCGTCGAGAATCGATCGACAAGAAAAGGAACGGGATCGTCGGATCGTCGAAATCGCGCGGCGCGTCCCGAGCGTCGGCTTTGCATCGAAACGAAGTGTCTCATCAACCACGGATTGTCGGAGGATAGCAAGAGCGACTCGACGAGTCAATTTGTCGGCGATTCGATCGAATAAAACCGTCCCAGGAATATGTGGATAGAGATAATGCGACCGCTCGCGAGAGACGCGATTCTTTACAATCGACGCTTCCGTTCTCATTCATTGGGATCGAACGGAAAACGATTCGCGGACGACGAAACTCCTTGAGAGCGGGACGCGTTTTGAAGTTCGAGGTTTTCGATTCTCGAAAATCGCGACGACGTCCCGGCTCTCATGATCATACATGCGAATTGTCAAAGATCATCCCGGCGCGGTCTTACGGTCGCCCGGGCTTGTTGCGTTTTTCAAGACGATTTCCGCGTTAAGCGAATGTTATGGGCGTGGAATCATCGCGAAGTCGAGCGTCGCCGAAGCGAGCGTTTGCTCAAAGGTTTGGCCGAGGGTGTATTCCTCGAGGCGACGACGATTCGTGATCGATTCGAGTAACGGCGGCGGTTTTGGGACCGGCGAGGCGCGTTTCGACGCGACGTGATGACGCGAACTCGAAATCCTTTGATTTCGCGAACCCGTATGCATCGGCGAACCCGATTGCATCGGCGAACTCTTCTGGGAGGGCGAACAGATCTGGGAGGGCGAACCTCCTGGTGAGCCGTCTTTTATTTGTTGATGTTGACAATCTCCGGCTCGGTCGGCGCCTCGCCCTCCCGGAATCGACATTTCGGCGCCGCC
>JAJYWB010000098.1 GCA_021791715.1 Planctomycetota bacterium
GTCGCTGAGAGTCAGGGTCGGTTTGGGGCGTCCAGATGTTTTCATCATCAATCTCCTTAACAGGATTATATGATGAAAACAATCTCAAGTCAAGGTTATTTTGCGAATTTCTAACTCAGGACACTAGTGGACTTCGTCGGCAAAAAATAGCTTACTTCGCTCCGACGGGAACCGGCGAGTCGATCACGTACATCGGAGTCGGCCGAATATGCCTTCGACGCCTTTAAACAGTCGGAGCGTTCGGCCCGCGAACGCTTAGCCTTACGCACGGCCTCAGCGACCGACGGACATCGGCCCTCGATTCCTATGCCGCCCCGGAAGGCGAAAAAGTATATCCAGCCGTGTTAACCTTTCCCAACCGAGAGGAACTTATATGCTTGAAGCTCACCGTTATTTCCGCGCCGATGAGAAGCACTAGCTCCCGCGTCGACATATCATTAAATACGTGAGAGTCTCGCACATCCTCAACCGACTCAATTCTCGGCCGGCGGCTTTCTATCCCGGGTAAAAGCGTTTTTCGAGAATCGAACGAAAAAAGGAATCATTATCCTTCTACATAATTCTTTTTGCATTAGTACCGAAGACAGGACTTGAACCTGCACGGGCGTTTTAAGCCCACTAGGACCTGAACCTAGCGCGTCTGCCAATTCCGCCACTTCGGCTTACCCCTAAGTTTTAGAGGCGCGATGAACCCCAGGTCAAGATCAAAGCGAATCTCACCCTCGCACGCTCGATCCACAACCGAGACACGACGCACAACCCCGATGATCGATCCAATCGGACCAATATCCCATTCCACCCAAATTATCCAGTCGTCGCGGCTCGACTTCGACTTGACGGTCCACGCGGGTTGTGGCAAGTTTAACTTGGATTTGCGCCAAGAGTCCCTTCAATCGTCGGTACTATTCAAGACATTCTCGGCCCGAATTTCGGTAAAGGGGAGTTTGCCTCGTGCGCGACCTTACCTGGCGGACAATCGCCCTCGCCATCACCACAATCGGACTCGTCGGGATCGGTACGTGGTCGACGGCTCAAGAACCCGAACCGAAACCAAACGCACCCCAGGCCGAAAAGCCCGAGGCCGAAAAGCCCGAAGCGGGCAAGGCCGCCGAGGAATTCCCCGGCCCGCCGCCACTCGAAAACGTCCGTCTCCTCTCCACCTTACCCACCCTCCCCGTCTCTCGACGCGACCTGAAACCGTTCAACGTCAGCCTCGTCGATACCTCGCTCTTGCCCCGCGACCCCGGCGGTATCTGGGTCCTCGATTTCGCCTACAAACCGCTCAGGCTCCGCACGATCGACGTCCCCGGTAAAGGGCGACGCTACATCCATTACCTCTACTACCGCGTCATCAATCAAACCGGCGAAGAACGTATGTTTATTCCCCAGTTTGTGCTCCTTACCGATACCGGCAAGCGCTACGAAGAGGCGGTCGTTCCCCAGGCGGTGAAGATCATCCAAAATCGAGAAGACCCCACGATCCCACTGATCGGAGCGGTCTCGGTGATGGGTATGATTCCACCGAGCAAAAAGAAAGACGTCTACGACGCGATCTTCGGAGTCGCGATGTTCGAGGGAGTCGACCCGCGCGCCGATCAACTCCACGTCTACGTGCGAGGCCTCTCCGACGGCCATAAAGACGTCATCCCCCCCGGCGGCGATAAACCCGTCACCCAATATAAAACCTTGCGGATCGATTTCATCCGCCGTGGCGATCATATCAATATTAAAGAATCCGAAATTCAGCCGTTCGATCCTCCTTACGAGTGGATTTATTGGTGATCGGTTCGCCGCGCCGCGGAGTAACCGGCGTGAGCGACGAGCATCGAGTTGAACGAGCGGATATGCGATCCGATCGAACCGCCGGCGAGTTCGGCTTTCGTCGGTTAGGATCGTTGGTATGAATCATCCCCACCCCGCCGAGAGATCGGGTTCGTCGATTCCGCGTTTCTGTTCGAGATGCGGAGAAAAGCGACGTTTCGATCGCGATCTCTGCGTGAATTGCGGCGAAACGGCTAGCGAGCGGGGCTATTGTCCCGTCTGCGAGGCGTTTTTACTCGATCCTCCGGGAGCGGTTTGCCCCAAGCACGACGTCGAATTGATCGAATTCGAGCCGGCGACGGCCGACCGATCGACCGAAAGGGTCGCGATTCGGTGGGTTCCCGTCTGTGGGTTTCATCACCCCTCCGAATCCGTGCCGCTCCGGATTCGACTCGAAGCCGAGGGAATTCCGACGTTCATCGACGGCGAACGCGCGGCGCATCACCTCCCGGGTCACGGCGTTCAAGGCGACGTTAAACTTTTGGTGCCGATCGAACACGTTCAAGAGGCCCGCGTGATCCTGTCGCAATCGTGGCGGATCGAGCTCGACGACGATCACGACGACGATTGGGACGAGCGCGACGAAGATCGACTTCGACACGAACTTCACCCCCCGTTTTCAGGCGAATCCGCCAAGTTCCTCAAATTCGTCGCCTGGATCTTGGTCTTACTTCCGATAGTCGCCCTGATTCTAAAAGGCTCGTTTAAGCATTGATACCTAAAGACTCTCCTATGCGGATGTTTTCAATATTATCATTTAAAATGACGTCGAATCGGCGCGACGAGGGAGACGGCCTCTTGCCTTCGGTTCGCGTCGAAGCGATGATGAAATTGTTTCCATTCGATCGTTTGATGATGAAATCGCGGGGATAAGCCCGATATCGGAACACTGGAACATGGCGATCAAATCCGATCGACGTAAATCGACGCTCGTGTTCGAGATCGGCGCGGCGGTCGCGGCGACCGGGATCGCGATCATTTTGCTCGGGAGTTTGAGGGGGATCGGGGGATCTAATTCCGCGGCGCCGACCGAACACCCCGCCATCGTCGCCAAACCGACGCCGCCGAGCTACAAACCGCGCGATCGCATCGATACGAGCGGATCGATCATCGTCTTCGACGAATGGCCGCGATGGAAGCCCGACGCGACCCTCGCCGAGATCGCCGACGCGACCCGCGATGGCGGTTACCGAGCGATCGAACGGATCGATCGCGAACTCGCGGATCCCAAGACTCCCGAATCGATGCGAACCCGGCTAAAGATAAAAAAGGGGATCATGTATCTGTATGAAGGGGACGCCGAAAAGGCGCTCGAGGCGTTCGAGCGAGCGCGGGCGTACATGGCCGATCGACCCGACGACGCGTCTCGTTGGACTTATCAGACGATCTTTCTTCAGGGAGTGAGCGCGCTTCGTCTCGGAGAGAATGAAAACTGCATTATGTGTCGAGGTGAAAGTTCGTGCATTCTGCCGATCGCTCCGGCCGCGGTGCACGTCAATCCGCGCGGGTCGAGGCTCGCAATCGGCTTTTTCACCGAGTATCTCGAGCGTTTTCCCGACGATCTCGAGGTTCGCTGGCTGCTCAATCTGGCGCATATGACTTTGGGCGAGCATCCCGCGAAGGTCGACCCGCGATATTTGATCAAACTCGATCGCTTCCAAAACTCCGAATTCGACGTCGGCCGCTTCCGCGACGTCGGACACCTGACCGGCGTCAATCGCTTCAACCAATCGGGGGGCGCGATTTTGGACGATTTCGACGGCGACGGCGCGCTCGATTTTTTCGTCACGTCGTTCGAATCGACCGAACGTCCCGCGCTCTTCATCAACCAGGGGAACGGCAAATTCGTCGATCGAGCCGTCGCCGCGGGGCTCTCCGATCAGCTCGGCGGGCTCTTCTGCGTTCAGACCGATTACAACAACGACGGAAAAATCGACATATTTATATGCCGTGGTGCGTGGATCAATCGGCCGATCCGTCCCAGTCTGCTGCGCAACGACGGCGACGGCAAATTCACCGACGTCACGCGCGAGGCGGGCCTGAGCGAGCCGTTGAACACGATCACGGCGCAATGGGCCGATTACGATAACGACGGATATCTCGATCTGTTTGTGGGTTGCGAACGTCAGGCGAATCGGCTGTATCGCAACCGGGGGGACGGAACTTTCGAGAACGTCGCGGCCGCGGCGGGGCTCGACGGCGACCGGCAGGCGTGGACCAAAGGGTTGAACTGGATCGATTTCGACAACGACGATTATCCCGATCTGTTCCTCAACAACATCGCCGGCAACGCGACCTTGCATCACAACAACCGCGACGGATCGTTTCGCGACGTCTCCGCCGAACTCGAGGTCGACGGCCCCAAACAAGGCTTCTCGTGCTGGGCGTGGGACTACAACAACGATGGATATCTCGATATTTTCGCCACGAGTTACGATCACACGACGGGGGACGTGATCAAGGGATTGATCGGCGAACCTCATTCGTCGCGATCGAACCGACTGTTCAGAAACGAGGGGGGAAAACGGTTCGTCGACGAGACCAGGACGGCGGGGCTCGATCTCGTTTTCGCCGCGATGGGAAGTAATTTCGCCGATTTCGATAACGATGGTTATCTTGATATGTATTTAAACACGGGCGATCCGAGCCTCGACACGCTCATACCAAATCGTATGTTCAAAAATGTGAACGGCGAACGGTTCGCCGAGGTCACGGGATCGTCGCGGACGGGTCACCTGCAAAAAGGCCACGGGGTCGCGTGCGGCGATTGGGATCGAGACGGCGACGTCGATCTCTTTCTCGAGATGGGAGGCGCGATCAACGGCGACCGTTATCACGACGTCCTCTTTCAAAATCCAGGCCGGGGGAATCATTCGATCACGATCAAACTCATCGGCGTGAAGACGAACCGAGTCGCGATCGGAGCGCGAATCAAGATCGTCACCGCGGGAGAAAAACCGCTCGTCGTGCACAGGCATATTTCGTCGGGGAGCAGTTTCGGCGCGAATCCGCTCGAACAAACGATCGGGGTCGGCAAAGCCGATCGAATCGCGACGCTCGAAATTCACTGGCCGACAAGCCGCTCGACCCAGGTTTTTCACGACATCTCGGTGAACCAATATCTCGAGATCACCGAGTTCTCCGACTCGTATCGATCCCTCAATTTCAAGCCGATCCCCCTCCCCCAAGGCGAATAAATGTATCGATTTGAGCGAAGTCATCCGGATCGCCGATCGAGATCGCGCCTTCCCGGATTGAACCACTTGCTTTCACCGCGGCTTTGAGCGATAATGTTTAACGTTTGGTGGATTTTCGATCGAGATCGCGTGATGCGAACGCTTACCGGGCGATCTCTCGGCGAGGAGGTTTCGTGATGCTGACGATTTACGGCGGATCGAAGGGGCGATTTTGCGACGGCATCACCCGCCGCGACTTCCTCAAAATCGGCGGCCTGGCGCTCGGAGGAGCGTCGCTCCCGCAGATCCTCGCCGCCGAAGCCAAAGCGGGCGCGGTCGCGCCTCGACACAAGGCGATCATCATGATCTTCCTCGCCGGCGGCCCGCCGCATCAAGATATGTTCGATCTAAAAATGGACGCTCCCGCCGAGATCCGCGGCGAATTCAAACCGATTCCCACGAACGTTCCCGGCATCGATATTTGCGAACATATGCCGCGCCTGGCTGGAATGATGGATAAGGCCGCGATCATTCGTTCGTTGGTGGGATGTCAGGGGGAGCATTCGGCGGTTCAGTGCATGACGGGTTACGCGGAATCGGTCAGCAAGCAGCAAGGGGGCCGGCCGAGTATCGGCGCGATTTTATCGAAGCTTAAAGGCCCGGTCGATCCCGCGGTTCCTCCGTTCATCGGGCTCGCTCCCAAAATGGGGCACATGGAGTGGGGCGATCCGGGTTCTCCCGGATATCTCGGCGTGTCACACGCGGCGTTCACCCCCAACGGTTCGGATCTCGCGAGCATGACGCTCGGTAATATGACGCTCGAACGTCTAGCCGATCGCCGCGGCTTGCTGTCGAGCTTCGACGGCCTGAGGCGCGATATCGACGCCAACGGGTCGATCGAGGGGATGGATCAATTCACTCGTCGAGCGTTCGAGATCCTCACATCGAGCAAACTTGTCGAGGCGTTGGATGTTACGCGTGAAGATCCCAAAATCCGAGCACGTTACGGTTACGGCGACACCAAGAACGTCGACGACGGCGGTCCGTGCTACAACGATCAATTCCTGATGGCGCGTCGGCTCGTCGAGGCCGGGGCGCGATGCGTCACGCTCACCTACGGCCGGTGGGATTATCACGATAAAAACTTCGCGCAATGCCGCGAGCGTCTGCCCAAGCTCGACATGGCGCTTTCGACTTTGATTGAAGATTTGCACATGCGCGGGCTCGACAAAGACGTTACGGTCGTCGTCTGGGGCGAGTTCGGCCGCACGCCCAAGATCAACAATCAAGGGGGACGCGATCACTGGCCGCCGGTGGCGTGCGCCCTGCTCGCGTGCGGCGGAATGAAGACGGGCCAGGTGATCGGCTCGACGAATCGCCTGGGAGAAGTCCCCAAAGATCGTCCCGTCACGTATCAAAGCGTGTTCGCGACGCTTTATCACAACCTCGGGATCGATCCCGCGACGACGACCGTCCCCAACCACTTCGGCAGGCCGATGTACCTGCTCGACGAATACGAACCCGTTCGCGAACTGATTTGAACACTCTCTTAGATCGATATGTGAAGAGACACGATCCGAGCGACCGATTCGACCCGCGGGCATTAATGATCGGCCTGCTCGCTCGGGAAAACGGATAGACGGAATGCGACTTGACGCCGCGAAGAAGACGGCTAGCGCCTCGGGATAGCCTTGCGACCGGATGGCGGCGACGAAGCGCGTCGGGAAGGTTACGAATGAGCATAAATCGGAAGGCGTTATCGAGTACGGGTCTAATGGTTTCCTTTCGAATTGACGGCTATCGGTTTTATATCATACCCGTCCGGTATGAACTTCGGCTTTGATCAATCCCGCGCTAAAAAGCGATCAAGCCTCGATCAACTCCTCGGCGCTCGATGTGAAACATCTTAAAGAAGAGCATCGTTATATAATTTAATTACATTCACAAATTCGGCGTTACTGAAACGGAGCCGTATTATCGCACGCGGAGAGTCGATCAACTTGATGCGGTACGGAGCGCTGAATTTCAACATCACAACGGCGAACGCCGCGGGCGACGCGACAAACAAAATTATCATTTCACAACAGGATATTACATTATCTTGTTTAAAATAACCACCGAATGAAAACCAGAGCATGGTCGACGTCGCGATCACCGCGAATAGCAAGCGGAATCGGCGTTTTTTCCAAGAGCCGGCGCATTTATGACAAAATGGAATCGCCGTCTTGATCGCGGGTAAAACCGAATGGCGATATGAAGAATCTTGATCGCTCGGGTTGAGACACACGCAGCATGTATCGGGCATCACATTTCGGCCAAGCTGAAAATCATACCATTTCACGATTGGATCATCTTCTTCATGAAACGCTTTTTCTCGGCGGGCGACTTCAAGTTCGCCCGTCGTCGGATCGATCAAAAGCGCGTCGGGGACGCCTCGAGGTAGTTTCGTAACATCGGGATAATTTCGATTTGGTTGAATCAAGCGTCTCAGCAAACCTCGTAACGCCAAAACCATCATCGCGAGCGTGATCGAACTCACAGAACCAAGAATCAATATCAATAAGATCGTTGTTTGGTCGACGGGAAAACAAAATGGAACGATCCAGGCGGCTAACAGCGATAAGATAATCCCAAGCGAGCCGAGAAAAAAAGCGGCCCTACCCCATTTGCGATAACGGCCGCGGCGATAACCCACGATCAAGCTCTCTCCAACCCAACGGCATTTCGGACACGGAACCAATTCGGCTTCGATTTCGAGTCGCTTCTGAAGATCGCGACGGGCGGCTTCCTCGGCCTTTTGAGGCGCTTTCTCCTCGCCGATTCCGTAATGCGCCGTCGCCGTCCCGAAACCATATCGCGTTAAATTATAATAATATACAAATGAGCAAAGTTCGCACGTCGCCTCCTTGAGTCGGGAACCCATAATCGACGCCTTAAAGCTTTTCGCGTAATAAAAAAGCATTGAAGGAAACTTCCGCTTAAAGAGAATCGGGAGAATCGGATACGACGCGCTCAATTACTTCATGATTTATTTCGCCTCGACCAGAATCTTTCGGTATTCGTCGTTTTGAAACGATAATAACACGATCGAGCGCGATCGGTCGACGAGCCGAACGCGAAACGGCGAGGTTTTCCAGCCGGCGATGAACAACCCGAAAAACGGAGCGACGACGATCGTTCCGATCAAGAGCAGCCAGAATAACAGATCTTCAAGATTGAGCGAAGAAACCGCGATATATCCCAATCCGATCAGAGAGACGGCGGCCGCGAGGGCCGTTTTCCATTTGCGTCTTTTCCAGGATCGAGCACAATACCGACAAAAAGGGATCGACAGCGCCAATCCCGCACAAATTACATGTGGATAATTACATTTCGGATCCGCCGAATCGTTGCATACGCAGCAAACCTGAGGCAGGGTATTTAGGCCGAGCTGAAAAACGACCCACCCGTTCCCCTTCCGTTCGTTCGGCGCCTCGACCGGGCGGGGTATCGCTTCAAACAACCCCGTCTCGGCGTTACGAATCAGAGCCGAGGGGGTTCCAGCGGGAATGATTGGAGTATGAGGAAAATCGCAATTCGGCTGAATTCGATTCCTCATCAATTTTCGCCATCCGAGTATCAAAAACGCGAGCGTAAGCGAAATGATCGGTCCAAGTATCGCCGTCATTACAGCGTAACTCTTATTCATCAAATCTCGCGCGAAAATCAATGCGATGAGCAAGGAAAAAAAAGTACCCGCCGATCCTACAACGATCGCGCCGATTCCCCAACCTCGATAATAGGTTTGCCTGAACCCTTGTACCAAACTTTCATTAATCCATTGACATTTTGGACACGGTACGAGTTCGGATTCGTCGCGAAGTCGCTTTTCAAGATCGCGCCGAGCCTTCTCTTTGGCTTTTTGAGCGGCTCGCTTTTGGCCGATCATGTAAGGAGCGGTCGCCGCTCCGCGTCCTACCCGCGCCAGTAGATAATAATAAACGCCCGAACAATGCTCGCACTTAAGTTCGACCAATCGATTCCCCGAGACCGTTTCGGTGAAGGTTCGATCAAAGTATAATAACATACACCGGCTCCAGACGTTTGTAAAGCGTCTTTCGGCTCAGGGTCCGGGTTATCGAATCGGCCAAACCCTCAAAAGCGTCGACATACATAGTGCGCACTGATTAGTCAAACAGGCTCCGCGTGGAATCAACAGGTCGAGGAGTCGAACCGACGGAGGAATTCCATCGCGAGAAAAGCCAACGAAGGGAGTTGAACCCTTAACCCCCGCTTTACGAAAGCGGTGCTCTGCCGATTGAGCTACGTTGGCGACCGCTTTAAAATAAAATCTTAAGCCCCGATTGTCAATCCGGCGACGATTCCATCGCGCATGATCGATGGATTCATTCCCCGCCCCGCCCGAATTCGATCATTAACACGCCGCCCGATTTCGATCATCAACACGAAGACTCGTCGTTTCGTCGAACGCCCTGTTTAAGCCTCTTCACTTTCGTTCCAAACCGCGCCCGGCCGGGCTTCCATGAGCCTGATACAAAACCGCTCGGCGAGGTTCACACGCGTTCGGCGAAGGCGAACGATTCGTGGATCGAACGCCGTTTCGCCGTGTTCGAGATCCCCCACCGCATAAGCCAAGCGTCGCGCCAGGCGAGCCCCATCACAAGGAACGAACCGACCGACGCCCCCAAAAAGAGCCCGCTGACAATCCCAAGGCCCAGACCGAACTGCGTCGGATCGAACGCGTTCCGAGACGGGCCGAACTCTTCGAGCCAAAGCACGAATCCAGGCGCGAACGAGCCGACCGAGGCCCCCACCACGCCGCCGGCGAAACCCGCCGCGATCGTACACCCCATCGTCGCGGCGATCGCCTGACCAAGCCGAATCATCACAGCGACCCCTTCGTCAGATGTTCATGAGCAATCGAATCCGAACGGTTACTTTATATCATAAAGTCGAACCGCGTTATCGTGGAAGAGCTTCTTTTGATTTTCCAGGGGACGGTCGTGGACGATCGTCTTGAGAGCGTTCACCCATTCGGCGAAGGTCGCGGTGACGGTGCAAACGGGCCAGTTGCCGGCGAAGATCACGCGATCCCAGCCGAACGCTTCGATCACGTGGTTCACGTACGGAGCGAGATCGTCGGCCGACCAAGCTCCATGTTTGGCCGATTCAACAAGTCCCGATACTTTGCAGACGACGCGATCGCGTTTGGCGAGTTCGTCGATCGACCGTTTCCAGGCGGAGTTGTCTTTCGCCTGAACGTCGGGATTCCCGCAATGATCGAGGATGAACCTCGTATCGGGGCATTGATCGACGAGCTTGGCGGCGTCGCCGAGTTCGCCCGGACGCATGCACAAATCAAATGAAAGCCCGAGCTCTCCCAAAAGCCCGATCCCCGCGATGAATTCGGGTTTGAGGCAGAATCCCGCGGAATTGTTCGGACCGTGCAGAACCTGGCGAAGCCCTTTGATATAACGATCGCCGCGAAACCGCGCCGCATAATCGGCGAAACCGGGAGAAGCGGGTCGCCCCGAAACGACCGCGGCTTTCATCAAAGTCGAGCCCGAGGCGCAGATCGCGGTCACTTCTTCGCTCTCGGCGAGCTGTTGTGAAGGATCGACGTCGACTTCCATGTACACGGTTTTGACGACGTTCAATCCCTCGACCGCCCTGAGGTAATCGGCTTCGAGGTAATCGCGATCCATCAAATCTCCCCGCTTCACCCAGGGGAGTTTGTATTTTTTTAGATCCCAAAGATGTTGGTGCGTGTCGATAATGGGCGACGCCACGAGCTCCTCCAGGGTTCGGAAATTGGACGATTCCTCGGATTTCGTCGTCTCGGCTCGGCAGGGAGTCGATCGTAAAACCGCGAGCGAAGCCGAAGCCGCGGCCGAAACCGCGAATCCGAGAACGTCGCGCCGATTAAACGTTCGGTCACTCATAGAATAAGTCATATTACCATCTTTAACCTATTCCGATCGCTCGCCCTGCGCAGCTTGTAAGCGGGATCTTGATTTGATAGAACGTCTTGAACGAATCGGTACGAGACGGCGCCGGGGAACCGAGCGGAGAATACATCGATGTCGCGACACGAGACCGAGGAGCCTTGGCACGCCGACGGCTTGCGTTTTGAATGCACGAGGTGCGGAGCGTGTTGCACGGGAGCGCCCGGATACGTTTGGGTCGATCTCGCCGAAATCGAGGCTCTCGCCGAGTTCCGCGGCGAATCGGTCGACGCTTTCTCACGCAAATACGTGCGTCGCGTGCACAATCGATTGAGTCTCATCGAAAAGCCCGGCGGTGATTGCGTGTTTTGGGATAAAGCCGCGGGATGCACGGTTTACTCGGCTCGTCCGGTTCAGTGTCGAACATGGCCGTTCTGGCCAGAGAATATCGAGAGCAGCGAGGCATGGGAAGGGGTTCGAACGGTTTGTCCCGGAGCGGGCAAGGGGAACTGGTTCAGCCTTGAAGAGATCGAGGCCGCGGCGGCGCGGACTCCGCTATGACGCGAGTCGATCAAATGCGAGCCGAACCCGATTCGACGCTTCCCGAAGCCTCGGCTTGGCGCGGACCGCTCGCACGGCTTTACGCCGAACTTGAAGCCGAGATCGCAAGGCTCGCTCCTGTTTGCGAGATCAGCGGTCGATGCTGCCGGTTCGCCGAATTCGATCACGTGCTCTATTTATCGAGCGTCGAATTCGCGGTTTTGGTCGCCGACGCTCCCCAAGGCGAGGAGGGGGTCGACGGGATCGAACGATGCCCCTGGCAAGACGTCCGCGGTCGCTGCCGCGCCCGCGAGGCGCGACCGCTCGGCTGCCGCGTCTACTTCTGCGATCCCTCGTATCAAAGCGCAATGCTTGATATTAGCGAAACATACATTCAGAAGTTGAAATCATTGATCACGGACGGCGGCGAGGGGTGGCGTTACGCTTCGCTCGCGGCGCAACTTTCGGCGTATGGAACGGTTCCTTCGGGCGCGCCTCGGGTTGAGCGCCGCGAACTCGGCGAGTTCGGAGACATGGATCGCCGCGTGACGCCCGACGATCCGCGCAATATTCAGGGGGGATCGATCGCGAGCGATCCCCCTCGCTCGGAGGCCTCGTAAACGCCGAGAGAAATCCTTTTTTCTTGACATTACTCCATACCACGCTTACCCTTGAGTTCGTTCCAACGCCGGATCGGCTCGACCCGTCCCTGGGGAGAATGGATTGTGACCAAGAAAGAAATCGTCAAGAAGATCTCCGAAGACATCGGGCTCACGCAGCTCCAGACGAAAGACATCGTCCAACGGACGCTCGACGCGATCATTGCAACCCTGGTAAGCGAAGGGCGGATCGAATTGCGTAATTTCGGCGTGTTTCAGGTAAAACGAAGGAAACCGCGGAAGGCGCGCAATCCAAAAAATTCAAGCGAAGTGTATGTGCCCGCGAAGAACGTCGTCACCTTCAAACCGGGCAAGGAGATGGAAGAACTGGTGCGAAACATGGATTCGGCAAAACTTCCCTTATTGGGAGAGGATGATTCGGCCGATAACGAGGGAGACGGATCCGCCGTTCAAGGCAAGGAAGGCACACGCGAACGTCGCGCCGCCCGCGTCGATCAAGCGGATTGAGAGAATCTCACCCCGCTCGCGGTCGGGCTCGGTTCCTTCCTCCGCTTGGTGAAATACCCGAGCGGTCCGATCGAGCGACCCGATCTCGCCCGCGTCGATTCGACTCGGGTACGCGTGCGTGGACAAGGACTGAACGATCGGCGTGACCGATCAAGGAACGATCGGAACCGGACCGATCCAGGCCCGGTGTTCGCCATCAATAAGGTGGGAGGATCCCCCGAATGCGAAAGACGTTCGTCATCTTCGCCCTATTACTTTTCGCCGCCGTGTTTGTCGGCGACGGTTGCGCCCCAGTGCCCTTACCAAGGTACGCCGCGGCGCCCCAGGTGAGAGTCGAGGAATTACTCACCGATTCCGAAAACATGCGAATGATCGGCCAGGAATGGGAACGGTTCTGGTTTCTCGACCAACCCTCCCACTTGACCCCCTGGCGAACCCACGGCGGCCTGGGTCCCTGATCCGTCCGCACAAACTCGACTCGCTCGCTCGCGAATCGGGCCGTTCCAATCCACACGCCTGTTAATATCTAAAGCAAGTACAAGTCGATCCCCCTCGACTCCGCGGAGCGGTTCGGAGGGGATCGATTCTTGTATTTGCACATAATGCCGAATCGATCACGCCGAGATTCAACGCGCCTTGCCGGCGAGCGTCTCTCGTTTTTTGGCGATCCCGTCCATCAGTTGATGGAACGAATCGGCGAAGCTCTTCACCCCCTGATCCAGCAACAGATCGGTCACTCCTCGGAAGTCGACCCCGAGCTCGTTCAGCCTGGCGATGATCGCGGGGGCTTCCTCCACCTTCTCGGTCAAACTTTGGCGAACCTTGCCGTGATCTTTGAACGCGTCGTAAGTCGCGGGGGGCATCGTACTGACGGTCTTGGGACCGATCAACTCGTCGATATAATACGTATCGGGATATTTCGGATTCTTGGTTCCGACCGAAGCCCATAAAACACGCTGCACCCGCGCCCCCTTGGCCGCGAGCGGAGCGAACTCGGCGCCCTCGAAAATCTTTTGATACACCGCGTAAGCGTTCTTGGCGTTGGCGATCGCCGCCTTCCCCATCAGCGATTCCAATTCGGCCTTCACCGCGGGAGAAGACGCTTTCTGGATCAACGCCGAAAGCCGGTTATCGACCTCGGTATCGATCCGCGAGACGAAGAAACTCGCCACCGAAGCGATCCGATCAACCGGAAGCCCCGCGTCGACTCGTCGCTTAAGAGCTTTAACATAAGTATGAGCGACCGCCTCGTACTCGTCGACGCCGAACAGCAGCGTGACGTTCACGTTGACGCCGCGGAAGAGCGATTCCTCGATCGCCGGAAGCCCCTCGGTCGTTCCCGGAATCTTCACCATGAGATTCGGTCGATCGGTCAGATCCCAAAGCTTTTTAGCCTCCGCGGTCGTCGCCTTGGCGTCGTGAGCCAACAAGGGTGAAACCTCGTAACTCACGTATCCGTCGACCCCTTCGGTCGAATCGTAAACCGGCCGAAACAGATCGAGCGCCGCCGACACGTCATGGCTCGTCAGCGCGTAATAAATCGCGTCGGCGTCGGCGCCCTGGGAGACCAATCGGGAAAAGTCGTCGTCATACGCGGCGCCGTGGCTGATCGCCTTATCGAAGATCGTCGGGTTCGAGGTCATCCCCAACAGCCCGTCGTCGTCGATCATCCGCCGCAGATCGCCCCCGACAAGAATCTCTCGGTTGATGAAGTCGAGCCAAACGCTCTGCCCCGCGGCGCTCAACCGCGCGAACGGACCCGGTTTCGTCTTGATCGCCGTCGCCATAACGCTCTCCTCGGCAAATGAATCACCGTATGCTTAGAAACTTGAGCGTGTGATCCCATCACATAAAAATTCCATCGGAACGTCGATCCTCGATCGTTCGCGCGGATTCGCTCGAAGTTCGTATTATACACCGCCGAGCCGCGGCGCGATACCGCCCGCCGCGGCGCGTCGGATCAAAAAAACCGTGAAGTTTCTTCGAACTTCGGGCCGGCCTCACGGCGTTTTGGTAAGGTTCTCGAACCAATAAAGCCCGCTTTTGCCCGGACAAACCAGGTCGAGATCGCCGTCGCCGTCCAGATCGATCGCGGTCAACTGAAGCCCCGTTCCCGCCGTCCCTCTCGGAAAATCCTTGAGCGCGTCGCGATCTCCCCCCTTCGCCGGAGCGTTCTTGGCGGGCTCTCCCTGAAATATCACGTGCTTATTCCAATTATTTTTCGACGTGTCGAAATCATACCAGGCGACGGTCGACCCGTCGGTCGCTCCGGGTTCGATCTCATGCGCGTACACGCGTTTGCCCGTCACAAGTTCGTTCGCCTTGCCGTCGCCGTCGATATCGGCCCAGATCAACGTATGAACCGATGCGATCGTCTCGTCGATCGCTCGCTTCGTCCACGTCCGCTTGCCGTCGGCCGATTTACCCTGCTTCAGCCAATACAGCCCGTAATTGTGCCCCATGCCGTAAACGACGTCCGAAAGTCCGTCGCCGTCGACGTCGCGCGCCAAAATCTGAATCCCCGTCGCCCCCAGCGACCATTCGGGACGCCACGTCCACTTGTCCTCCGAGGGATTCTCGGGCGCCTCGAACCAACCCTTGGGAGTCAGCAAATCCACCCTGCCGTCGCCGTTGACGTCGCCCGAACCCACTCCGTGCCCCGCCGCCTCGGTACCAAAATCATATTTGCGCCACTTCACGTTAGAACCACGCGAATCGAGTTTGTACCACACGACGACGTTCGTCGAATTGGGGAGAATCTCGGGAACTCCGTCGCCCGTCAAATCGACCGCCCAGGCCGCCTCGCTCGTCCCCGGATTATCAATATTATGATACGTCCATTCTTTGCCGGCTTCTCCGGGGTTTTCCACCCAGCCGACGTTCTTGGTGAAGTAGCCGACGGTGACGAAATCGATCTTGCCGTCGCCGTTCGCGTCGACGGGGAGAGTCGCGAAACAATTGCGATATGTCCCCGTCTTGCTCACCTCGCGCACCTTGAACTTCGTCCAATCGGGCGCCTTGTACCAGTATTCGCCCGAGACGACGTCGAGCTTGCCGTCGCCGTCGACGTCGAAAGCCCCCGCCGCCTCGAAAACGCTCTCGCCGTTGATCACGTGCATCTTGAACCGAGGCTCGGCCCCGAACGAGATCGACGCGAGGCAAGCGATCGCTCCCCAAATCCCGACCGACGTCGCAAATCGTCGCATGAATCTATCCTTTGTAAAAACGATTAAACGTTCGGCAATACCCACGGAGCGCGGTAAGCTTCTCGCGCCAGATGACGATTCGCGTCGACGTGATTGACGAACCGCTCGGCCCGGGCGTCCCACCGAAGCTTCTCGCCCGCGTGAAGCGCCGCATTGCCCAAAAGCCCCACCGAAGTGACGCGATGCCCGTAATCGAACCGACACGAACACTCATTTCTCGATTTGATCGCGTCGAGCCATTCGCGATGATGCCCGACCGATCGCGGTAAACTCGGCGCCGGCAAGTCGATCTTCTTCCCCTCCTCGGCGAAAATCTCGAATCGACCGTAATCGGCGACGAGCGTCGCGTTCGTCCCCTGGAACATTATCCCCAAACCGCGCCCCTCGAATCCATGAGAACTCGCGTCGACCTGGCTCCATACCATGTCGAACCCCTTGGCGTAATGATAAACAACCTCGAGAGTGTCTGGAGTTTCGCCGTTGTCCTTGAGAGCGTATCTCCCCCCCGTCGCGACGATCGTCTCGGGAGCTTCGACATCCATCGCCCAATGAACAAGATCAATAATGTGACAACAGAAATCGGTGAGAATTCCTCCCGAATAATCCCAGAAGAAGCGGAAATTGAAGTGCGATCGATTCGGGTTGTACGACCGTTTGGCCGCGGGACCGAGCCAAAAATCGTAATCGAGCTCGGCGGGCGCCGCGCAATCGGCGGGATTCCCCAACCCCTCGGGAGCGTTCCGATTCGAAGCCATCCAAACCCTCGTCTTGAAGATCGGACCCAATACCCCCGAACGAACGATCTCGACCACGCGATGATAATTCTCGCCCGCGTGGATCAAATTCCCCATCTGCGTGATTCGCTTATATTTGGAAGCCGCGTTCACCATCGCACGCCCCTCGGCGACGCGATACGCGAGCGGCTTCTCGCAGTAAACATCCTTCCCCGCCTGACACGCGAGAATCGTCGGAATCGCGTGCCAATGATCGGGAGTCGCGATCACGACCGCGTCGATATCCTTGCGATCGAGAACCGAGCGGAAATCCTTGTACATCTCCGCCTTGCCGCCCGAACTCTCGCGCGCCTTCTCAAGATGCGACCGATCGACATCGCACACCGCGGCGATCGCGACATTGGGAAAACCCTTGAAAATATTGAGCAATCCCGAACCCATTCCCCCCGTTCCGATGAAACCGAGCGTGATCCGCTCGTTCGGACCGTCGTCTCGCTCGGCCGCCAAACGCTCGGCCTCAACCTCCGCGTTCGGCGCCGACCCCGCCGCCTCGCGATGAATCAGCGTCCCGCCGCCGAACCCCGCGGCCATCGCCGAAGCCGCCAAAAACCGCCGCCTCGATACGTCGATCATCGCGCTACCCCTCGAATCAAAACGTCGGCCGATTCCCACTTGCGGAGCGAAAGCCGTTCGGGTGAAGTCGATCCTGATGTTTAACACACGCGACGAGCGACCTCAAGCGCCCGCCGCCGAGCCGAAAACGAATCAAGATATCCGCCGAAACCTTTTTTTGATCCCCGAGGATCGTCGAAACACTCCGAGGTTTTTATGAAACAGACAAGCTTGATTCCTTATGTTTTGACGCTCTTGATCGGCTTGGTCGTGGTTCCGTTCACGCGGCGAGCGACCGTCGAAGCCGCGTTCTTTCAGGCGAGCGCGCTCGAGGACGACCCGCGAGGGTGGATCGACCTGCTCGAAAACGCCGACCGCGATCTCGAAGGCTGGACCGCGGTCCCGATTCCTCCCGGGACTCCGTCGCGCAGCGATCTTTCACAATGGACATATGACAATACGACACACATTCTTAAATGCTCGGGCAAAGGGCGCCACGAATGGCTAAGGAAGGATCGCGAATTCGACGATTTCATGTATCATGTCGAATGGAGATTCATACCTTTGGAGGGCGATGGTAAAAAAAATTACAATTCGGGGGTGATGTTCCGCTGCTCGGAAACCGGTGCGATCTGGCATCAGGCGCAAACGGGAGACGCCTCGGGAGGATTCGTTTTCGGCGATACGCCCGTGCAAGGGAAAACGAAGCGGATCAATTTGATGAAACAGACGGTCGGCAAGCGCGTGCGTCCGGCGGGCGAATGGAACACGTTCGAGATCCGTTGCGAGGGAAACGACGTCCGTCTTTGGGTCAACGGAGGAACGACGATCCGCTGGAAAGAGTGCGAATACCCCAAGGGATTTCTCGGGCTCGAAGCCGAGGGCTACGCGATCGAATTCAAAAACGTGAAGGTGAAACCGATCAAGAAATCCTCCGATAAAGGCGATCAAAAAGCAAAAGACCGATGATAACAGAGCTCGATTCGTCGATGATTTCAGCGCTCTGTTACTGTTCGGTTAATATCTCGGTACCGCGGGATCGACCTGCTTCGACCAACGGTCGATTCCGCCGTCGAGATTGTGCACGTTTCTAATTTTGCGACGCGAAAGCCAACCCGCGACCACCATCGATCTGCCGCCGTGATGGCAATACAAGACGATCGGCAGCCCCGAAGCCGCGGCGTTCCGAGCCTCTTCAAAGCGTTCACCAAAAGTCGACATCGGAATGTGCAGATCGACGACCCCCGCGGGAGGCTCGATCTTGCACGTTTTTCGCTCGTCGTCCTCACGAACGTCGAGCAAAATCAACTTCTCCCCCGCGTCAAATTTCTGTTTCAAATCGACTGGATTCATAGATCTTCAGGCTCTCTCTCTCTTAATATCCAATTCATGCGTCGCCGATCGGCCGATTTCTCACGATCGACAGGATACCACAAGCTTCCGCGAATATCGGGGGCTAAAGACGCTCATTTTTCACCGACCGGAGGAGAAACCGACCTCCCAAGAATATCAAACCAAGCCGACCTTGTTTCACCGATCTCCTTCGTTCGACGAGATTCAACACGCTCGTAAGCGATCCAAAACATCGAGCGTCGTCGATCCGCGAGCGATCGAAAGCGATTCGTTACAAAACGAGTCGGACAATCATAACGCGAAGGTTCGTGTATTAAGAGTAACCCGGACAAGGCGGCTCCGCAATCTGGAAGGCAATTTACGAACAGAATTTCATGTGATTTTGCTTTTTAACTTATTACATCGCTTTCTAAAGATCCGAATTGCGCGTAATCGAACGGATTTCAACACCCAGGGAAATCGTCAATCGCCTTTCATCGCGGTCGCGGTTCATGATCGTTTTGATTTCGGGTCGTCGATCGTCGCGAAACGATAGAAAATCGCCTTGCGCGGAGCGAAACTCCTGGCGAGGGGGACGTTCCGCCAAGGCCGATGAATCCGTGATCGGCCTCGCGGAAATCGTCCCCGCTCGCTTGATCATTCATGCGAATTGTCAAAGATCACCCCGGCGCGATCTAACGATCACCCGGGCTCGTTGCGGTTTTCTAAACGGTCTCGCATGAAGCGAATTTCAAGGGCATGGAATCATCGCGAAGTCGAGCGACGCGGAGCCGAGCGTTCGCTCGAAGATTTCGCCTCGGGTGTATTCCTCGAGGCGACGACGAATCGTGATTGATTCGAGTAAAGGCGGCGTTTTTGGTCTCGGCGCGGCGCGTTTCGACGCCTTGTGCTTACGCGAAGTCGAATTCCTTTGGTTTCGCGATTCCGAATGCATCGACGAATTCGGTTGGATCGGCGAACTCTTCAGGGAGGGCGAACCGCCGTGTGAGCCCTTTTCATCCAAATTATTCAGACAAATGCCGGCTCGGTCGGCGCCTCGCCCTCCCGGATGCGACATATCGGGGCTGGTGATCTGAAGGGAGGGCGAACCGCCGTGTGAGCCCTTTTCATCCAAATTATTCAGACAAACGCCGGCTCGGTCGGCGCCTCGCCCTCCCGGATTCAACATTTCGGGGCTGGTGATCTTCTGGGAGGGCGAACCGCCGTGTGAGCCCTTTTCATCCAAATTATTCAGACAAACGCCGGCTCGGTCGGCGCCGCGCCCTCCCGGATTCACGAAGCGAAATCCTTGCCGCCGTTCCCTTTGCAACCGACGCAATTCCGACATTGTACTCGCCAAACATCGATTGAGATGCGCCTCGTACTTGATGAGCGTTTGGAGCTTTGACCGATCGGGCGAAACGCGATTCAATCGAGGTTCCGGCGAATCCGCACGATTTTTCTCCGATCCCGCTTCGATTCCTCCGAGCGGCGCCTCGTTCTCAATCCCGATTACGCGATTAAGCCGCCACAAATAGAGCGCCGCACGCTCTGTGTACAAGGTTTCGAGCGCCCCGACGGGACACAATTCTTGGACGACGATCTCGCGGTGCTCAATCCAAGCTTCTCGCTTTTCGACCCCGTCGGTCACGGGAGCGGTCGCGGAAAGGGGGGACTCGACGTGGTTTTGTACCGCCGACTCCAAAGAATCTCGATCATTGAGATCGTCCGCGGGGGCTTCGCCGCTCGCGATATCGAAACGGAAGGATTGTGCGGTTATCATGATGATTCATCTTTCCTGTTAGGGCGTCGGATTTGTTCCGTGTTAGTTGGTCAATCGGTTCGGTTTTATTGTGTTAAGACAATTTGTGGACGTTTAGGCGCATTCGGACGAATTCGATTCGATTAATTCAGGTCGAATCAGCCGTCCGACGCTTTCAGTACATCGAATCTACGATATCCGGGAGTTAATGTCAAGAGTGAGCGAGAAAAATTGCGAGATAGAACGTTCTTGGTGGAGATATTGGATTCCCGCCGAATCCGCGTGGGATATCCGCTGGTTCACTTCTCCCTTTGGGAGAAGTCGTCGCGGAGCGACGGATGAGGGGTTGATTGATCGGATGATTCGCCGATTGAAAACGCCCTCACCCGGCCTTCGGCCGGCCTCTCCCAAAGGGAGAGGCGTATATTCACATCAACTTGATGTGATGAATCCGCGTAAATACTTCTCCCATTGGGAGAAGTCGTCGCGGAGCGTCGGATGAGGGGTTGATTGATCAGATGATTCGCCGGTTGAAAACGCCCTCACCCGGCCTTCGGCCGGCCTCTCCCAAAAGGAGAGGCGTATATTCACATCAACTTGATGTGATGAATCCGCGTAAATACTTCTCCCTTTGGGAGAAGTCGTCGCGGGGCGACGGATGAGGGATTGATCGATCAGATGATTCGCCGGTTGAAAACGCCCTCACCCGGCCTCTCCCAAAGGGAGTGGCGTTTATTCACATCAACTTGATGTGATGAATCCGCGTAAATACTTCTCCCTTTGGGAGAAGTCGTCGCGGAGCGACGGATGAGGGATTGATCGATCAGATGATTCGCCGGTTGAAAACGCCCTCACCCGGCCTTCGGCCGGCCTCTCCCAAAGGGAGAGGCGTATATTCACATCGATTCGATGTTATGAATCTGTGCGCATTTTTTCAGGGTATTCGAGAGGGATCGCCCGGTCGGGAGGGCGAACATCCTGGTGAGCGATATTATAATTTATATATAATAATCTTATAATATATAGATTACAATGCGTCGATTCCAGATTCAGATCGCCAATTATATATAAATACATGCCGGCTCACCAGGAGGTTCGCCCTCCCGAACGGCTTCGCCCCGCCGTTTTCGGATGCGAAATCCCATTAACCGATTCGGCCTACCGGGTTCGACGGATGCCCGTTAATTTCGTTCCGATAAATCCTTATCGATCAATTCCCGCCAACTCTTTGCGGAGAGAATCCGTTCGGTCAGTTTCTCGAGCCGATCAAGGTCGTCGATCGCCTCGATCGCGGCTCGGATCGATTTGTCGGGCTTTCCAAACCGAACTTCGCCCAGACGGAGCAAGATCGTTCGCGCTCCCGTGATCTTTCCCTCCTCTCGCCCCTTCTCGAGCCCCTTCTCGAGCCCCTTCTCGAGCCCCTTCTCGAGTCCCTCCTCGAGCCCCTCTCTACGCCCTTCCTTACGCCCCTTTTCGAGGCCCTCCTTGCGCCCCTCCTTGCGCCCCTCCAAACGCCCCTCTCCGTGCACCAATTTGTAGTATGAGGACTCTTTCAGTTCGGTCATCGTTTTGAGCCCCTGACGAAAGTATTGAATCGTCGATTTATCCAACCGAAGGCCCGCCAAAACGAGCGTCATCTCCATGATTATACGCGCCGACGACGGTTCGGTCTCCCGTGAAAGTCGCGAATCGACGAGCCGAACGATCTCGGGGAGATCCTCCCTGGGAGCGTCCGCAGCGGCCGCCAACGGCATCACCCAGATGTTACCGTTCAAGAGCGGCTCGACCGGCAACGTCCACGCGCGAACGACGCGATAATAAAACGCGAGAATGGGATCGTCTTCCTCCACCGATTCCTCATGAACCCCCGTCAGTTTGGAGAAATCGGCCCT
>JAJYWB010000099.1 GCA_021791715.1 Planctomycetota bacterium
GGAGCGATTGTTTCCAAGTGGACGACCGAGAACATTCGCGAGGCGTTGGAGCAATGCAAGGGAGAGAACGTCCAGAACTGGATTAGAGAAAAAATTGGTCAAACCATCCAATCAAAAAGAAAGGAGGCGTTTGGCGTATTAGGCGCAACAAAAACGGGATGAAGAGCTACGTAAGTCAAATTCAACTTTTCATCGGCCTAGGTTCGCCCTCCCAGACAGCTTCGACCTCACAGACATGGTCGACCTCACAGACGAGGTCGAATGCCCAGGCGGGTTCGCCCAAGTTTCAGATCTCGAGCCCCGATATGTCGATCCCGGGAGGGCGAGGCGTCGACCGAGCAGGCGATTGTCAAAATCAACAAATAAAAGACGGCTCACCAGGAGGTTCGCCTTCCCAGACAGGTTCGACCTCAAAGACGGCGTCGAATGCCCAGACGGGATCGCCCAAGATACAAATCTCGAGCCCCGTAATGTCGATCCCGGGAGGGCGAGGCGCCGACCGAGCCGGCGATTGTCAAAATCAACAAATAAAAGACGGCTCACCAGGAGGTTCGCCCTCCCAGACAGGTTCGCCCTCCCAGACAGCTTCGACCTCACAGACATGGTCGACCTCACAGACGGGGTCGAATGCCCAGGCGGGTTCGCCCAAGTTTCAGATCTCGAGCCCCGATATGTCGATCCCGGGAGGGCGAGGCGTCGACCGAGCAGGCGATTGTCAAAATCAACAAATAAAAGACGGCTCACCAGGAGGTTCGCCTTCCCAGACAGGTTCGACCTCAAAGACGGCGTCGAATGCCCAGACGGGATCGCCCAAGATACAGATCTCGAGCCCCGAAATGTCGATCCCGGGAGGGCGATATGCCGACCGAGCAGGCGATTGTCAAAATCAACAAATAAAAGACGGCTCACCAGGAGGTTCGCCCTCCCAGACAGGTTCGCCCTCCCAGACAGGTTCGACCTCACAGACGGCGTCGAATGCCCAGACGGGTTCGCAGGACCAGGCGGGTTCGCCCAAGATACAAATCTCGAGCTCCGATATGTCGATCCCGGGAGGGCGAGGCGCCGACCGAGCCGGCGATTGTCAAAATCAACAAATAAAAGACGGCTCACCAGGAGGTTCGCCCTCCCAGACAGGTTCGACCTCACAGAAGGGTTCGACCTCACAGACGGGTTCGCAGGCCAAGACGGGTTCGCAGGCCCAGTCGGGGTCGCCCAAGATACAGATCTCGATCCCCGAAATGTCGATCTCGGGAGGGCGAGGCGCCGACCGAGCCGGCGATCGTCAAAATCAACAAATCAAAGACGGCTCACCAGGAGGTTCGCCTTCTATGTGAAATCACCTGACCAAATCCGCAAAGAGATTGAGCCGAGACGATCCCAGACGGGCTGATCGTTCTCAATCAGGTTGAGGATCATCAAGGGGATTGTCTCGAAAATCGTCCGCGACCCGGACGTCTTTATCGATCGCCTCGACGGCGGAGATCAACCGTAAGATATGGAGTTGGAATTCGAATGTGTCTCTTTTCTTGATTAATCCGATGAGCGTGAGCCTCATCGAATCTGCGAGAGACGAGACGATCGGAATCTTTTTTGAATCGAACGACACTCTTCCCACGCGGAGAAAGATCGAATAAAATGCATGGAGCTACAAAGGCTTCCTATCATAACACGCTTTTCAGGCGAAGGCGGCGTCGATCGCGCCTGGGGCCGACGGGGTGTGTTTCGGACCTCCATCTATGAAGACGATTTTCAATCCAGAACCGAAACGGGGTGTCTTGTCGAAGCGATTTCGCGCGTTCGCTTCAGGATCATTCGCTAAGGCGACGATCGCGACGACGATTTTTTCGACGGTTTGGCTTTGTTCGACCGATCGGATCGCTTTCGGCGAGCCGATTTCGCCCGAGGCCGCGGGTCCGGTGCAGCGCGGGGTGCAGTTTTTAAAAGGGGTGGCGCACTCGTCGACGGGGCCCGAATCGGCGGGCGTCGCGGCGATGATGGCGCTAGCGATGATCAAGGCCGAAGTTCCGCCCAACGATCCCGATCTTCAATCGTTGATTAAACGCGTGTTGTCTCGGTTCGGCGGAACGCAATTTCAGCCCGAGAAAACCGAGGGGCCCGATATCTACGAGGCCGCGGTGTCGATCATGGCGCTCGGCAATTACGATCCCGTGAGCTATCGCGGCCAGATCGAGGCCGCGGCGAATTTCATCATGTCGCATCAGCAATCGAACGGATCGTGGGATTATTATAAAACGAGATCGAGCGGCGATACGTCGATCAGTCAGTATGCGATTTTAGGTTTATGGGAGGCCGAGATCGCCGGCGTGGACATTCGTCCCGATATCTGGGACACCGCGGCGAGCTGGTTCCTTTCGACTCAAAAAGGGAACGGCGCCTGGGTTTATCATCCCGTCGATCAATTTCCGAGCCCTGAGACGGTCTCGATGACCGCGGCGGGATCGGGGAGTTTATTGATTTGCAATCGCCAGCTCGAACCGTTCCGCAAAGGGGGGAAAGACGGTCTCAATCCGCTGCTCACTCCGCTCGGGCCCTCGAGCAAACCCGCGGCGCCGAAGTATAAGGCCACGTCTCCTTCGGCCGAACTGCTCCGCGCCGCGAGGAGCGGAGTCGGCTGGATCGGGACGATGTTCGAGCCGACGAACGAATCGGGTAAACAGCAAGGCCCCTCGATGTATTACGCGCTTTACGGGATCGAGCGCGTGGGTTCGCTCGCCGATACCGAGACGCTCGGAGGGCAAAACTGGTATCGAAAAGGTTTGAATTTTCTCAAGTCTTCACAACAAAGCGACGGTTCCTGGAACGCGACGCACGGCAAAGAGGTGAACACAGCGTGGGGGATTTTGTTTTTAACGCGGTCGACCAAGAAAACGGTCGAACGTGTGAAGATTCGTCGATTAGGAGCGGGAACGCTTTTGGGTGGGAAGGGACTGCCCAAGGATTTATCGAAAATGACGATCGCGCAGGGTCGGGTGGTCGTGAAGCCGATGAACGGAGCGGTCGACGAGATGCTCGCGGTGCTTGAGGATCCGCGGTCGCAATCGGCCGATTCGGCGCTCGAGGGGATTTTAACGCGGTTTCAAACGGGCGGGCCGGCGGTGCTTAAGCCGTATAAAGATCGTTTTCGCGCGATGATCAAAGACCGCGATCCGGGTGTTCGTGGAGTCGCGGCGTGGGCTCTCGGTCGCCTGGGGGAACTCGACGCGGTTCCGAGCCTGATCGAAGCGCTGGGAGATCCCGACGATTCGGTCGTGAACGCGGCGAAGATCAGTTTGCAGCTCATGAGTCGGAAGATCGACGGTTTCGGGCCGCCGATTCCGGCGACTCAAGATCAAAAAGACCAGGCGATTCAAAAATGGCGCGAATGGTACGAAACGGTGCGCCCGCCGGCGCTCGACGGTCAAGACGATCTCTCGCATTCGCCGCTGCGAATCGACGTCAAAGCGGTGAAACCTCCGGCCGATTCGCCGTGATTCGTCGGCGTTGAATTTTCGATCGATCTGTACGTGAATTTCGATGGATTTTAAAAGCCGCCGCGGGCGGACATCGCGTGGGAAGGTTTAGATATATGAGCACATTAACGACCGCCGTTTCGACGCCGAAGGACGCCCCCGCGGACGCGGCCAAAGGGGCGACTGCGACGGCGCCGGGCGCCGCGGGCGAATCGTCGGCCGCGCCGAAGGTCGTCGAGGCGAAGGTTCGCGGCGAATCGCTTTACGATCGAATCTCGTCGTTTTTGATGGCGGTCGTGATCGGCACGACGATCGTCGTCGTGTGGATCGGGATTGTTTATCTGACGGATCAATCGTTCAAGGCGCGGGCGACCGCGCCGGTTCAGATCGTCGAGGTTTTCGGCGGTGGGGGCGGAAGTCCCGACGGGACCCCCGGGTCGACGCAATCGATCGACGTCGCGGGAGCGGAGGTCGGCCCGTTCGCCTCGAACAACACCGAGGAGCCGGCTCAATTTGAGGAGCCGAGCATGCAGCAGGCGCCGGCGGCGATGCTCGATTACGTCGATTCGGCGGCCGACGAGATCACCGAGGTCGACGTCGCCGAGGCGACCCCATACGGCGGCGCGGTCGCGACGGGAAAACGGATGAGCAAACTGGGGACGGGGGGCCCCGCGTTCGGCTTCGGCCCCGGCGACGGCGGAGTTCCTCGCGAACAACGCTGGAGCATCGTTTTCAATCCCGGGCAAACCGTCGACGAATACGCGCGTCAGCTCGATTTTCTCGGCGTCGAGCTCGGAACGATCAGCAACAACGCGATCGTTTACGCGTCTGGTTTCGCGGGAACTCCGCGCACCCGGAGCGGATCGAGCGAAAGCGAGAAAAGGCTTTATTTCCTTTGGCGGGGGCAGGGGCGGAAATCGTCCGACGTCGAGTTGTTGCGGCGCGCGGGGATCGAGGTGGGCGAAGGGGTGATTTTCCAGTTTTACCCCAAGCAAATCGAAGACGCGCTCGCGCAGATCGAGGTGAAATATCGCGGTCGTCAACCCGCCGAGATCCGCTCGACTCGCTTCGCGGTCGTTTCGAGCGGTTCGGGCTACGGGTTCGAGGTTATCTCGCAAGAACCGCTCCGTTGATTCGATCGATTTTCTGGTTTACCATATAACGATATTACCAATCCAAGGCGGCTTGACGAAATGGCGATCATCGAGATTCGCGACGCGAAGGGAAAAACAGAACGGCTGACGATCACGCGCGAAAAGCCGTTTTTGTTCGGCACGAACTCTCATTGCGAGATCGTTCTTCCCGGTCCCGGCGTTTTTCCGATCCACGGCCGTATTCGGTGGAAGAATGAACATTTTAAAGTTCAAGCGTCTCCCGAAGCGGGTCAGATCGAGGTCAACGGCAAGCTCGCCGAGGCGAAAACGTTCAAAACGGGCGATGAACTGCGTGTGGGATCGACGCGAATCGTTTTGATCGACGACTCCGAGGACGACGCCGAAATCTCGCGAAAAGAGTCGGGGGGCCGCGCCGACGGGGTCGACTGGATGACCGAGATCGAATCGGCGCGTCCCGCCGAGCAGCCCGTCGCGGCGAGCAGGAAGGCGAAAAAATCGGCGAATCCCGTCGACGCCGAATACGATCGCGTCGTCGCCGAGGCGATGGCGCGGCGGATCGAACGTGAAAAGGCGAAGAAAGAGGAGCAACAGAAGACTCACGAGCCGATTCTCAAAAAAATCGCGCGGATGCTCGCCTCGGCGGATCAAAAACCGGGCGAGGAACGAATCCTCACTTCGCCGCTCGTCGTCGGCCTGGCGGCGACGCTCACTTTCCTTTTAATTATCGGCGTAAGTTTATGGTTTGTTTCGCAACGCAACGCGGCCAACAGCGCGTATTTGCAGGCGGTCGACGGGCTTGATCACGGCGATTACCGCAACGCGATTTTACGATTTGAAGATTTTATGAAGCGGTTTCCCAAAGACAAGCGCACGAGCGACGCGAAGGTTTTTCGAGAACTCGCGAACGTGCGTCAGTTCCTTTCGACTCCCGGGCCTTCGCTGACGAACGGAGTGACCGCGGCGCGCGAGATGCTGAACAAGGTGAGCGGGGAGACGAAATTCCGCGACGTCCGATTCGAACTCGCCGAACTCGTTCTCAAGGCTTCGGAGGGGCTCGCCGATCGCGCCAAGAGCACGACGAACCCCAAGGATCTTGATGAAACCCGCGCCGCGATCGAACTGCATAACGAGATTGTGGCCGATAAAGACAAGGCCGAGGTTCTGGTAAAGAAGAGTCGATTTTTGGATAAGTTGGCCGAGGCGCAGGCGGCGGTGACTCGGGCCGCGACGCGAACCGCGGCGCTCGCCGAAATGGACGCGGGGCTCGAAAAGAGCTCGTCGGCTCGGGTGTACACGGCGCGCGACGCGCTGATCGCGGCTTATCCCGATCTCATGAACGATCGAGCGGTCGTGGATAAGTTGACGAAGGCGAACGAGTTGATCCGTAAGAACGTGAAGTTCGACGAATCGACGAAGCCCGGAATTCACGAGCCCGCTCCCGATCCGCTTGGTCCCGCGGCGAGCATCGCGTTCCGCGCCGGGCCCGATTCGACGCGATCGACGGGAAGTTCCGACCCGCTCGTTTACGCTTACGCCGACGGATTCGTTTACGGAGTCGACGGTCTCAACGGCGCTCCGCTGTGGCAGACCGCGATCGGACCCGATTCGCCTTTCGCTCCCAGGGCGATCGCGGGCGAGGAGCCTTCGCTCGTCGTCTTCGACGCGAGCCGGAGCGAACTCGTTCGGCTTAACGGTCGCGACGGCAAGACGATTTGGCGACGGCCGATCGATCGCGATCAAATCGTCGAGGATCCTCCGCTCGTCCTCGGCAATCAGCTTTATCAAGGGACGGTTCAAGGGAACATTTACGTCGTCGGCTTGGCGACGGGTGCGCTCGAGGGGACGTTGAGCCTGGGGCGGAGGATCACGCGAACCCCCGTCGCCGACGAGGCCGGCCAGTTCCTTTATGTGACGGCCGACGAGGCGAATCTGTTCATCTTAACGCGCGATCCGCTTTCGTGCGTCGCGGTTGAATATGTGGGGCATCGAGCGGGCTCGATTCCGTGCTCGCCGGCGCGGCTCGGGCGGTACCTGATCATCGTTGAAAACTTTGATATCGATCAAACGAGTTGGCAAGTTTATTTGATCGACGAACAAGGGGGGAAGATCCGCCCGGTGCAAAAGCTTAAAGCGAAGGGCTGGACGTGGCAAACGCCGCCGTGGGCGGGTTCGGTGATCTGGTCGGTCACCGATCGCGGCGAGGCGACGGTCTATTCGGTGGGGAGTTACGACGACAAAACGCCGCTGAAGCCGATCGCGCAGGTCGCCGCCGAAGCCGACGACATGGGTCCGACTTTCGCGCTGGCGCGGAACGAGCACGAGCTTTGGCGGTCGTCGTCGCGCTCGACGGGTTTCGAGGTTAACGGCGAGCGCGGCTCGGTGACGGCGGTTTGGAACCTGGGCGAGCCGGGGCCCGCGGTGGCGCCGATTCAGATCGCCGAACAACTCGCGGTGTTCACGCACGAGGCGCCTCGGCAATCGGGGACGGCGTTGTGGGGGGTCGACCCGCAAAGCGGGAGGGCCCGCTGGCGGACGTTTGTCGGAGTTCCCTGGCCGCTCGAGCCGATGCGGGTCGACGACTCGGGGATGATGACTCTCGGCATCGACGGTCGTCCCGCTCCGATCCGTCCCGAGCTCCTTTCCAAGGGAGGGTTCGTCGAATTACCGATCCCGGCGTCGGGGACGTTCCGCTTGCCTTCGGGAAAACTGAGCAGGCTTCAGGTGGGGAAGATCGCGGTGATCCTGCCGGCGCCAGACGCCGCGCATATTTTGATACAAACAGGTTCCGAACAAAAATATCAATCGATCGATCTTCCCGCTCCATTGAGCGCCAAGCCGTTCGTGTGGGGCGATTCGCTTTTGGTCGCTTGCCAGGACGGTCGGGTGTATTTGATCGACCCCGCGACGGGCGTTTCGCGAGCCGAGCCTTATGTCGAGCCGTTCGATCGGACGAAAACGGTGCGCTGGTTTAGCCCGGTGCGGGTGGCCGACGATTCGGTGGTGATTCCCGAGGAATCGGGGATTATCCGCCGCCTTACGCTTGTCGATAAGCCGCAACCGCGCCTGGTTTCGACGGGAGAGGCGAAGCTCGGCAGTCCGATCGTCGCCGACGCCGCGGTCGCGGGGAACATCGTCGTCGCGGCGACGGCCGACGGTAAGATTCGCACGCTTTTAACTCGCGATCTGAGCCCCGCGGGGGCTTGGGCGCTCGAGGCCCGCGCCGCGGGAGGGCCTTACGCCGCGGGAGACATGGCTTACGTATACGACGCTCAAAGCCGTGTTCACGCGATATTTAGCGACGGTCGTCGCGCCTGGACGACGACTCCCGGCGGAGCGGGTTACGTGGGGGCGCCGGTGGCTCGCGGCGACGTCGTTTGGCTGCTCGGCCGCGACGGCGTTTTGACGGGTTTATCAACCGCCGACGGTTCGCCGAAGAAGCGCATCCCGCTCTCGGTGCTCCCCGCCTCGGGGTTGTTAAGCCTCGGCGATTCGATCGTCGTTCCCGTCGCTCCCGGAACGCTTCGCGTTTTCAATCCGTCGTCGCCTGGAATCGCCGCGGCGATTCCGACGGGCGCCGATCGAGCCGATCCCCTCGCCCAAATCGGCGAGGCGACCCCGCCGAATCGCCCCGCGCAATCGAGCCAGGGAGGCGCGCCGTGAAGGATCAAAATCTAGGCGAACCAAATCAAATAATCAATTGCTTGCATGTATGATTTTTGTAATGTTTTTTCGTTCGGGCGGCGCGTGACGGAGCGGGAACGCGCAAGCAAACAATCAGTTGTCATATGGTTTAAGTATTAAATAACTCTATTTATTGATTTCAAAAATGAGCCAAACCGATCTCGTTAGACTTGTTCTTGGAGGTGTAATCGTCGCCGGCGCGGTGAGGGCCGCGGCGCGCAAGATCGACATGAGGCTCGCTCTCCTGACGGCGGCGATCCTTCTGGGAGCGATTTCGCATAACGTTCCGCGCGTGATCGCGATCTTTTTTCACACATTCGCCGACGAGAAATATGTCGTACCGATTTGTTGCGCGATGGGGTTCGCGCACGTCGTCGGCCGGACGGGTTGCGATCGTCATCTCGTCGAGGCGCTTTTGGGGCCGATCAAACGCGTTCGATTTCTCCTGATTCCAGGCGGAGTCGCGGTCGGATTTCTCGTCAACGGAGCGGTGATCAGTCAGGCGGCGACCGCGGCGGCGATCGGTCCCGTGTTGATTCCACTGATGCGCGGAGCGGGTTTCAGCGCGATCGCCGCGGGGGGAACGCTGTTGTTGGGATCGTCGCTCGGCGGCGAATTGCTCAATCCCGGAGCGCCCGAATACGCGACCGTCGTCGACACGGCCGCGGCGCGGCTCGGCGAGCACGAAGCCGATCCGCAAGCCCGCGGATCGCTCGTCGCACGCGTTTTCCCGTTCGCGATCATCCAATTATTAATATCTTCGATCACATTATGGTTAACGGCTCGAAGGCGACTTGATATTGATGAAGATAAGAATATGGTAAACGAAGATGCTTCCAGGTCGGCGTTCACAGTGAATCCGCTCAAGGCGATCGCTCCGTTGACGCCGCTTTTGATTTTATTGGCGACTTCTGGAATCGCGCGGTTGATTCGTGTTCCGAGAATGTGGCTGGTGGGGTCGACCGATCTGGCGGGGCGGGCGGGCGCCGCGGCGGCCAAACGCGCGATCGAGCTTTACGACGCGCGTTTGATCGGAGTCGCGATGCTGATCGGAGTCGCGGTCGCGGCGATCTCTTCGCTCGGAACCCGCGCGGGCCGGGAATCGATCGGCCATCTCGGCAGGGTGTTCGCCGAGGGGGCGGGCGAGGCGTTTTACAAGGTGATCACGCTGATCGTCGTCGCGTCTTGTTTCGCCGAGGGGATTCGCGGAATTGGATTTGATCAATTGATCATGAAGGCGACTCATTTCTTTCCGGCGGCGTTATTACCGACGGCTTCGATCTTCGCGTCGGCGTTCGCTTTCTTGAGCGGATCGGGGTACGCGGCGACGCAGGGGTTGTTCCCGATTTTCGCGACCGCGGTTGGCGACGGGGCGCCGCTCGATCGACTCGCCGCGGTGACCTCGCTGTCGGCGGCGGCGGGTCGGACGATCTCTCCCGTCGCCGCGGTCGTGATCCTCTCGGCACGGCTATCAGACGCCGACGAGCGCGATCTCATCCGCCGCGTATCGATACCGCTTTTGGTCGCGACCGCGACGGTCGTCGTGATCGCGTCGATCCTTCAACAAACATAGCGATATAAATAATTTATGTTGTTATTTAAGAAAGAAGATCGGCGAACGACCGCGGGTCGGAATCGTCGATCTGAGACGGTCGTCGTGATCGCGTCGATCCTCCAATAAACAAGGTGAATTGCACATTTTATGTTATTATTTAAAAAAGAGGATCGGCGAACGACCGCGGGTCGGAATCGTGGATCTGATCGGTCGATATCAAGAACGAAGCGGCGGGGTCGGCGATCGATCCGTGAAGTTCCGACCCCGCCGGGGTTGTTAAAGCATCGACATAATCGTATCGAGGACGTCTTTCGACGGTCTCAGATCGTCTTGTTGAAGCGACGCGAGGGGTTCGTCGACGACGTTGAGCGTATCGATAAAATTATCCCTTCGCGTATCGGCGTAGAAGAGCCCCGTGAGGAGTTCCTCGTTCGTTTTCGTTTCGGCGAGGAGCTTCATCGCCGACGCTCGGCACGTGACGTCGAGCTCGTCGTGATGGAGCGCGCGGAGCGTGATCCACGCGCCGTCGTGCATCTGCACGCGGGTCGATTGTCCCGCTTTTTGCTCGACCTCGATCTCGTCGAGCCTGGGAACGAAGCCGAGTTCCTGGAGCGGTTCCTCGTGGTCGCGCGCCCACTCCCAGCTTTTGGTCGAGCTCGGGAAATCGTTGAACGTCACGCACGGGCTGATGATATCCAAGAACGCCGTGCCTTTATGCTTGAGCGCTCCTTTAAGGAGGGGCAGCAGTTGTTTTTTATCACCCGCGAACGATCGTGCGACATATGTCGCGCCGCCGCAGATCGCTTCGAGACAAAGATCGAACGGCGAGTTGAGGTTTTCCTCGCCCGTTTCTCGGCGCAGATGTTGATGCAAATCGGCGGTCGCCGAGAACTGCCCCTTGGTGAGCCCGTAACAGCCGTTGTTCTCGACGATGTAAACGATCGGCAGGTTGCGCCGACACGCGTGTTTGAACTGGCCGAGGCCGATGTTCGCGGTGTCGCCGTCGCCGCTGATTCCGATGCAGAGCAGCCGATGATTGGCGAGCGAAGCCCCCGTCGCGACCGAGGGCATTCGCCCGTGGAGCGCGTTGAAGCCGTGGCTCGCCTGCAAAAAATACGCCGGGGTTTTGCTCGAACAGCCGATCCCGCTCAGCTTGACCGTCCGATACGGATCGACTCCCACGGCTTTACACGCGTCGATCAGGGCGCTCGTGATGCTGTTGTGCCCGCACCCCTTGCACAAGGTGGACGCGGACCCCTGGAACGCGACCACCGGCAACGCCAAACTCCGCCCGTCGAACGTTCGAACCGAAACCTTCGCCTCGCTCGCGGCCATAAAATCAACTCCTGTGAAAGAATGTCAAATGAATTTGCATAATAATATCAATGAATCATTCGGTCGTCGGTTCGTCGCTTTTCCGCGCGAGCCGCTCGCCGCCGTGGCCGTTGGTCGATTCGGTCAGTCCCTCGCGCGCCAGGATCGCCGGAGCGACGTTCTCGACGGCGATCGGCGTGCCGCTGTAATGCGTGATCGAGCGGATCCGATCGACGAGCCTTGGGGGAACGACGGTCTTGAGGATCGTCGCGACCTGAGCGTCGCGGTTTTGCTCGACGACATAAACGCGATCGTGCCTGTCGATGAAGTCGATCACCGCGTCGTGAACGGGGAGAGCCCTCAATCGACAGTAAGAGGTGTCGAGCCCGCGTTCGCGGAGCGCGTCGCGCGATTCGACGATCGCGTAATGCGTGCCGCCGTACGCGACGATCCCGACCGACGTCCGTCGTGGTTCGTCGATCACCGGCTCGGGAAGAGCGCATCGAGCCGTTTCGAGCTTCCGCGCCAGCCGGTCGAGATTGCGCTTCCAATCCTCGGGACGCTCGCTGTAGCCCGATTTCTCGTTGTGCCCCGTGCCCCGCGTGAAGTAGGCCGCGAGCGGATGCTCGGTCCCCGGAACCGTCCGATAACAGACCCCGTCGGCGTCGATATCGCGATAGCGTTCGAATCCCCCGAGCCGCTCGAGATCCTCGGCCGAGAGCAGCTTGCCGTGATCGATCGGCTTGGTTGGATATTCAAATGACGATGTCAACCATAAATTCATCCCCAGATCGAGGTCGGTCGCCATGAAGACCGGGGTTTGGAACCGCTGCGCCAGATCGAGCGCTTCGATCGCCATCGAGTAGCATTCGCCCACCGAACCTGGAATCAGCACGATATGTTTACAATCGCCGTGTCCCAGATAATGAAGCTTGAGGATATCTCCCTGGCTGGTGCGGGTGGGAAGACCCGTGCTCGGGCCCATCCGTTGCACGTCGACGATGACGACGGGGATCTCGGCGAAATACGCCAGGCCGACGAATTCGGCCATGAGCGAGATCCCCGGCCCCGCGGTCGCGGTGATCGCTCGCGCTCCGGCCCAGCCCGCTCCCACCGCCATCCCGATCGCGGCGAGCTCGTCCTCGGCCTGGACGACGGTGAACGTCCGTTTGCCATCGGGTCGCGTGCGATACTTTTTGAGCATCTCTTCGAGATATTCGGCGAGACTGCTCGAAGGAGTGATCGGATACCATGTAAGGACGCTCGCGCCGCCGAACATCGCTCCGATCGCCGCGGCGCGATTCCCTTCGATCAAAACTTGCCCATTCGTCGCGTCCATCCGCTCGACGCGATACGGCAAATTCCTCGGCAAATTCGCCTCGGCCCACGCGTGGCCCGTTCGCGCGGCGGCGATGTTGATCTCGGCGGCTTTCGCTTTTCGGCCGGGGAATTCGCGGCGAATGCTCCACTCGATCGCGTCGAAGTCGATTCCCACGACATAAGAAACGACCCCGACATAAACCATGTTGATCACTTTGCGCAACTTATCGCGGTAGCCCTTGTCCCCCGCCTCGGCGGGATACGCCTCTTCGACGAGCCTGGAAAACGGAACCGAGAAGAACGTCACGTCGTCGCGGAGATCGGCGAGATGGAGTTCGTCGCGGTAGATGCAGATCGATCCCGGCTTCAACTGGCGGACGTCGTCGTCGGCGGTTTGAGCGTTCATACACACCAGGATTTGCGGGTCGAGCCGATGGCCGACATACCCCTTGGCGCTCGCTCGAATGTGAAACCAGGTGGGAAGTCCCTCGATATTCGACGGGAAAACGTTCTTCCCGCTGCACGGAATTCCCATTCGATGCAGCGAACGAAGCAAAACGAGATTGGCCGATTGACTCCCCGAGCCGTTGACCGTCCCCACACGGATCGCCAGGTCGTTGATCGTCCCCGACGGCTGTCGAATGAGGTTCGGCGCGGGTCGTTCCGCGGTCTCTATCATCGTGGACATGGGCGTAAGATCCTCGCGTTCGCGGAGAGGTTGATCTTCGCGGCGTTCGCGATCGCGGCTCCTCGCCGATCGCCGACCGCAGCGAAGGGTTCTTGGAGCGGCATGTATGAGCCGATCCATGAACCAGTCGATCATAACGCGCCCGCGGGTTCAAGACCGGCGTGTTTTTTGAAACACCGGATATCGTTCAATCCTATATTCACGAATTGTGCCGATGCGCCGCGGGGGATCGTTTCGGACGAACGCTAAGAAAGTCGAATCGGAGTAAAGCGATACTTTTGGGAAGAAATTGTTCAAAGGCGAAGCCGGAGACACAACGATCATTTATTATCAGATGCGTTTAATCCGTTTGGGTCGAATACATCGACGAAATCGGGAATCGAAACCGGCCTGGGGATCTCCTCGCCGTTTAATCGCATCCCTTCGATATGAAACTCGACGGCTTCGCGAATCAGGCGTAAGGTTTCCTCGCGCGTTCGCCCGGCCGCCGCGCATCCCATCAGATCGGGAACATGAGCGCTAAATCCCGTCGCGGTAGGTTCTAACAACACGGCGTATCGCATCGGGGCCTCCTCAGAGGATTCCTCGGATAATGATCCGCTCCAAGTCCGCACTATATCAGATTCGCGACGACGATGAATAAGAGCACGATTCTCTAGCGAGAGCGTATCCGAATAATTCAAAGATCGTGCTATCGAATAGAACGAACTCACGCTATCGCAATTCGGGCTTGTAAAGATTGAGGCATCGCGGTTCAGGTAATATCAGCCTGTTTCATGATACTTCGAACCGTCTTTGGGTGCAACTCCAAAGAAGCATTTCCCGCGATCGTAACGATACCGGGTTTAACTGGATGACGGAATTGACGATGACTACCTTTTTGACGCACCATCACCCATCCGTCCTTTTCGATTCGAATGATCGCTTCACGAACAGTCATCGGCATAATTCTTGTTTCCTAGAGATCTTAAAATCGTCGGCATCAAGCGACATCTCTTATCCCCTCTATCGTGATCTTTACCATTCCACAATCCTCTTTTGAACAATTCCGAATCGACGGATCGATTCACTCCACCATTACATTATAAAAATATTATGTTAACTTTGTAACTCAATAATAGGTCGGCGGCGCAATGTTAATTCGTTATTTATATAATCACAAATATGTTTATTCTGGAAACTCCTATACAATCGCGGTGGGTGCGATAATAATCGCTCTCGATCGACGAACCGCTTTTGGAACCGAAGCCTTTGACATTCGGCGGGCTTTGAACGATCGAGAATCGGGACACGAACCGGAGGGGATGATGTCGAATTTCAACGAACCCGCACGCATCTTACCGAATCCGCGAATACCCAAGCGCATCGGCTTCTGGAACGTCGTGTTCGCGTCGCTGCTCTTGCTCTACGGAATCTTGCAGATCGCGCTGATCGTACTCGCGCCCAAGTTCACCGAGATGATGGAACAGCAATCCAAAGCGCTTGAAGCGACCATAAAAGCCGAAACTCAGGCGAAGATCGCCAAACTTGAAGCCGAGGTTAAATCGGCTCAAACCAAAGAGGAGAAGGAACTCGCGGAGATGCAGTTGGAAACCGCCAAAACCGCGCTCGACTCTTCGTCGAATACATTCACCTTGAATATGAACGATCTCAAGGTCGACGACCCGGTTCAAAATACATACGCGGGCGTCGAACTCACATCGATGCTGATCCTCAACGTTTTGATGTTTATCACAGGTATCGGCTTGCTCGGGCTCGCCGAATGGGCTCGAAAGGTTTGGATCTGGACCGCGGCGATCAAAATCGTTCGGCTTTTCGCATTCGCGGCTTTTTTCCTGATCGTGCTTTCACCGCGAGTCGAACGCGCCGCGCGAGCGGTTTACGAAAAAGCCGAGGCGAAGATCGAGGCCGATATCGCGAGAGAAAAGAACGACAAAACGAAGGCCGCGAAGCAATCGCCGACCTCGCTCGCGTCGAAACGCGCGATGGCGCAATCGATGAAAAACATGACTCTTGTCACCACAAACCTGATGAAAGTCTTCATACCGATCTTCGCGCTTTTGGGATCGATTTATCCCGCGATTTGCATCTGGTTCCTCACGCGATCGCAAAGCGTCGCGGCGTGCCGGAGGGGTAAGCCCGCGCGGCCCGCGGCGGGGGATTTCGCATGATCGATCTTCTCGAAATGGTCGCGGGGCCGTTCGTCAGGCTCGAAGCGGCGCGCGAAACGCGTCGAGGCGGGCTCTTCATCCTTCGTGGTATCGCCGCCGTCGTCGTCTTCTTGTCGGCGTTACGAACCGAAACGGCGCTTTTATGGGACGACGTTCTCTTTCAAACAAGCGTTTATCACGAGTATTACGTTTCACAAGCGTTGATGATCGCGATATCGGTGACGATCGCATTGGCGTTCACGCCTTCGATCGCCGCGGGGAGCCTTTCGGGCGATTCCGAACGAGGCGCGCTCGGGCTGTTGTTAACGAGCCGGGCGACCTCGTGGGAAATCGTCGCGGGGCGGTTTTTGGGCAAGCTCGCGCAAACCTCGTTCGTTCTGCTCGTGTTTTTTCCCGCGTTCGTCTGGTTCGGATCGCACGTCGACGCGCCCCTTTGGCTGAGCGCCGCGTGTCTCGCTCCCGGTTTCGCCGTCGCGATCGGCGCGACGGGGCTCGCTCTCGCTTGCTCGTCGATCACGCGTCGCGCACGAGATTCGCTGATCCTTACATATCTGGTTATGATTGCGCTTATTCTGACGCCGTTCGCGTCGATCGTCTCTCCGTCGATCGCGATTCCCGAATGGGTCGATGGAATCAACCCGTATTCGGCGTGCGAAGAATTGGCACGGGGGCGAATCGGCGGAGCGACGTTCGCGACGATCGTCGTTTGGCCGTTATTGGGCTTTTTGGGGGTCGCTCTCGCGACCTGGAGGGTTCGTCCGGCGTGTATGAAGACGTATGCGGGGGATCGGCGATCGCTCCGTCGTCGCCGCGGAGTCGTTCCGGTCCCTCCCGTCGACGAACGTCGGCCGATGCTTTGGAAAGAGGTCTGGATTGAAAAGGTCGTCACGTTTGGAATCGTGGGGCGCATCCTCGCCGCGCTCATGATTCTTCCACTCGTCGGAATCGCGACGGCCGCGATTTTCTTTTCGGCGTGGTATCGGTTTCATCCCGATTCGTTCTCGCAATCATGGCGCGATTCGATCTGGCTATCGATCGATGGATTCTCGCTTGTTACCACGACGTTGTTCGCGTGGCTGATCGAATGGGGTGTCGGGCTTCGCGCCGCGGCGTCGATCGCATCGGAACGCGAGCGAGGCGCGTGGGACGCGCTCCTGGCGAGCCCGTTAACCGCGGGAGAGATCGTTTTCGCCAAGACAATCGGCTCGCTGCTCGGCATGAAACATCTGATCCTCGCGGGGCTCTACTTTTGGACCGCGGCGTGGATCGGCGGCTCACTTTCGCTTGAGGATTATCTCACGACGATCACCGAAATCCTTTTCCTTTCGGCGTTCATGGCCGCGATCGGTCTGCAAATTTCGCTCCGATCGAAAAGCGCCGCACGTGCGATGTCGACGACGATCATCATCTGGCTCACCGCTCGCCTGATCGTTTATATAGCCTCGCTTTTCGCAGTCGTTTATCTGACGTTCGCGTTCGCGTATTGGATCAACCCGTACATGATCCTCACCGCCGGCAGGTTGTCGCTGTTTCGAGCGATCCCGATTATTCAACACATCGTCGGCATGATCTTATATGCAATCACCGCGATCTTGGCGATATCGGTCGCGGCGTTTCGGTTCGATCGCTTGGCTGGACGATTCGTCGAGGGAGACTTCGCGACGGCCCTCGATCACCTGCTCGAGGGAACTCCGCAACCTCCCGTCGCTCATCCGTTCGAGGTCGAATCCGAATCGAAAGCCGACCCGAAGCATGAATTGAAAGACGAACCGATCGCGACGGTCGCTCCGTGATGCGATTTTCAAAAATCGCGATTCCGCCGCGATCGAATCCGAGCCGTTTATAACGAAAATGGAAATATCAGAACCTGGAACGCCCTTTGATCGAAACCGACGAGATAAAAGATGAAATTCTCTTATATGCGATTTCTATTTATGCGTTCATGTATGCCGATCCGGCCGGATGAAGCGGTTTTTCCGACCGGATCGCGAGCGAGCGAACGTGAAAGCCGCATGATCCTCGCGGCTCGATTATTTGGAATCGAGACCGAGTTCTTTGATCGCGGCGGCGAGATCCTCCCCCGCGTTCTTGGTGCGCACTTTCTTATCGATCTTTTTGATGATCCCCTCCTTGTCGATGTAGAACGTCCAGCGTTCGGGATTGGCTCGTCCCTCGTGGACGACGCCGTAAGCCTCGGCGGTTTTTTTGCCGGGGTCGCTGAGGATGGGATAATCGAGGCCGAGCGATTCGGCGAATTTCTTGTTCGTTTCGGGGGTGTCGACGCTCGCGGTGAAATACGCGACGTTGAGCGGTTTCAGGGCCTCGCCGTTCTCACGGAACGACTTGCATTCGGCCGTTCAGCCGCCCGTGAACGCCTTGGGAAACCAGGCGATCACGACCCCTTTCTTGCCTTGGAATTGCGACAACTTGTAGGTTTTGCCGTCGGACCCGGGAAGCGACCAGTCGGGCGCTTTGTCGCCGACTTTAAGCTCCTCGGCGGCGCCCGCGCCTCCCGCGGTCAGCATCGCGCCGAGGCCGCAGATCGCCAGGGTTTGCCAAATCGAGATCGTCAAGATATGTCTCCTTATAAACATGTTCGTCGCTCCGCGCCGTCGGCCTTCACAAACCGAGTGAATCGGGGCGATCCAACCGACGATAGCAGGCGCGAATCGGCGCGACAAGCTCGCGAGCGATCTTGATCTGACGGCTCGATCGCAAGTTCGGTCGACCTCGGCGGGTTGGGCTTGTATATTCGATGACGATCGATCGCGGTTTGTCGATTCGTGATCGTTCAATCGCGGCTAATTCTCGGAACTTTTCTCAAATCCCGGACGATACGCGGAATGACGGCGGACATCGCGGAAACCAAGAAAAACAGCAAGCCGAGCCGCCGACCCCGCGCAAGCGACGGAACCAAGTCGCTCGCGTTCGCGCTCGACGCGATCGTCGTCCTTTCGTTTCTCGGGCTCGTCTTCCTGCTCGGCGTTTTCCCGCTGAAAGACACCGATTTCTGGTGGCACCTCCGCACCGGCGACATCATCCGCAAGACGGGAGTCGTCCCCCAAAAAGATATCTATACGTTTACAGTTCCAAATAATGAATGGATCGATTTGCACTGGGGGTTTCAGGTCGCGATCAGCAAGCTTTACGAGCTCGGAGGGGTCGACGCGACGACGCTGGCGAAGTGCGTGGTGACGACTTTGGGAATGGCGATCCTGATCACGGCGCGAAGGCGAGGCGCTCCGTACTGGGCGATCGTTCTCGCGTGGCTTCCGGCTTTATACGTCCTTTCGGGAAGAATGTACGTCCGTCCCGAAACAATTACGTTTCTATATATCGCGATCTTTTTGGCGGCGCTGCACCGGTTGAGGGATCGCGCGGCGCTCGTTTGGATATTGCCCGCGGTCGAGGTTTTATGGGTGAACACGCAAGGATTGTTTGTTTTGGGGCCGATTCTTCTCGGCGCCTCGGTTATCGGAGCGGCGTTCGAGCCGGGGGCTTTCTCGGCCGAGCGGAGGGGGTGGTGGAAAACGGTTCTCGCGGGAAGTTTCGCGACGGGACTCGCGTGTCTCGTCAATCCGTACTTCATCCGCGGCGCGCTTTTTCCGATTGCGCTCATGAAAACCATGAGCGCCGATATCTTCGCGCATCAGATCGGCGAATTAACTCCGATACCTTTGTTCATACGTCAGTTAGGAGGAGGTCTTAATAATTTTCCGCTCAGGATGCACATCGCGACGATGCTGCTGGGAGCTTTAAGCTTTGTGATTCCGCTTTGCCATAGCGTGATCGTTCGCGGCGCAGATTCGATCAAGGCGCACGGAGCTGGAGCGAAATCCGATCCGATCGAGCCCGCGACGCGGGCGGATTCCGCGGCGAAATCGGCCGAAGCGTCGACCAAAAAAAGGAAAAACAAATCTCAAGCGAATCGAACTTCGAAAAAATTGAAGAACGGATCGATCGTCGATTCCGAAAAACGCTTTCGGCTCGTTCCGTTTCGCGTGCTGATTTATTTGGCGTTCAGCGCGCTGAGCTGGAAGGCGACGCGAAACAGCCATCAATTCGCGGCGGTCGTCGGAACAGTGACCGCGTGGAATTTTTCGGAATGGATCGCGGCGATCGCGGCGCGCAGGTCCCAAAACCAATCGATAAATGAACGGTCAAGCGTATCTTCAAAAATCGCCGCGGTCGTTTCGCCGCGAATCGTCGCGGTCGGCGCCGTAACGATCGCCTACGTTCTTGTTCTTAGCGGATTCTTATATGAGATTTCGCAAGAGAAGCGAACCGTCGCGCTCGGCGAGGAGCCGTTCTGGTTCCCGCACGCCGCGGTGAAACGGTGCGGCCTGCCGGGATCGCCCGAGCGATTCGTCGGGTTCAATAACGGGCATGTATCCTTGTTTGAATATTATTACGGACCCGAACGGAAGGTTTTCGTCGACGCGCGGCTCGAGGTGATCGGCGCCGAATTGTTCGAAAAGTATGTGGAGCTGCAAAAGCGGATCTCGCTCGATCAGGGGGATTGGGCGGGGGATTTGAACGCGATGGGAAGGCCGAGCGTACTGACCGATCACGCGACGGCGCACGCGGTCGGCGCGTCGATCCTCGCGCATCCCGATTGGCGGTGCGTCTGGTTCGACGAGATCGCCGCGGTATATGTTCATAAATCATACAAGCAGGCGATCGAAAGTTCGCCGGTGGATTTCGGATCGCGTCATTTCGACCGAAAGACGGCGCCTCCGCGGACGAGCGCCGAGGCTTTGGCGATCGCCGAGGCGTTTAAGAATTACGCGTCCGACCTGGCTGCGAGCGAGAAAGCTCGCGGCGACGTTCGGCTCTCGCTCGTTCTTTCGGGAATCGACGCGGCGCGGCGGGCGATCGAACTCGAACCCGATTCGCCCAGGGGCTGGAAGCTTCGAGGTCTTTTGGAAGCGGTGCGCGACCCCGTCGGCGAAAAGCGGATCCCGCGCTACAAGCTCAAAATCGATCCCGTTTTTGATCTGACGACGACGCGGGTTTGTTACAACCTCAACCGCGCGGCGGTTCTCGCACCCGACGACTTCGGCTTGCGTCTGCAATTATTGATGATTTATTCGTCGAAGGGGATGGACGAGGCCTCGCTGCCGATCGTCGAACGGCTGATCGCTCTTAAACCGTTTAATGAACATCAAGCGAATTATCAAAAAGTGGCGCGCGATTCGCTCGGTCCGCTCAAAAACAGGCTCGGAGCGGCGCCCGATTTATCGTGGAAAAATCGCGACGAACTCGAAAGGAAGATCGGCGAGCTGCTCGATTCGGGAAGAGTCGCGACCGCGGCGGGGCTGATCGAAAAATCGACCCCCGCCGAGGCTCGCACCTGGGAGTGGACCGATCGGTTGGGGACGTTGTATTTACATCTTGGAGAGCCGGCGAAGGCGCGTACCGCGTGGCTTGAAGGGGGATCGAACGCCGACAATCCCCTCCGATCGGCTCGCGTCGGCCTCACCTATCTTGTCGAGGACCGCTTCGACGCGGCGCGATCGGCTTATCAAACCGCGATCGAAGCCGACCCCAAACTGTTCGAGGCGCACTTCGGCCTCGCTGCGCTTGAACTCGACTCGGGAAACGCCCGGGCGTGCGTCGACGCGGCGAACAAGGCCGCGGCGTGCGCCCCCGGCGAATTCGCGGCCCGCGCCGCGCTCAAAATCCGGGCCTTCGCCGCGCCCCACGTCCAAAATCCAAAGCGTGCGACACGCTGAATTTCGGGGCGAAACGAACGCTATCCAATAAATTATTGATCTTATAAATTACTTATTAATGCGGTCATATTATTCGTCCTGTATGCCTTTGTTCGACGGTTTTAGATCGCTCATTTTTTCGTTTGAATCGGTTGGAAGAAGTCGTCGATCGTGATACGATGCGATTTCTAACAGAACGGCGGCGTCGCGATCGGCGTCCGCGTGGGGGAATGAGGGTATCGCAGTAAGATGACCGACACAAAAACGCCCCAACGGGTCGATCCTCGGTACAATCCGTCTTATCCGCATCGCGTTCACACCGACGAACGAGCTCGCTGGAACTCGCTTCAACGAGAGTGGGCCGAGCGTGTCGATGCCGCGGCGAAGAAGCTCGAATCTTTGAAGAACGGGCCGAAGGGTGAAGAGGCTCATCGGTTGTTTGTTCAGATGAGCGGCTCGCTTGATCAAATCGCCGAGGCGGCGCTCCGTTTACCGACCGAAGTCGGTTCGATCTACGACGAGGATCGTCACCTGATGCACGAGGCCGAGATCGCTCTCAAGCGATTGTACGACCGTTGGAACGCGCTTTCGGCGTGAGGCGACTCGGCGGCTCTCAAAGGGTTTCCGGAAACAAATCGGCTCATTCTCTCGGATGTGAGAACGGGTCCAAAAGCGGGAGGTTTAACTCGAAATCAGGGGCGAACCTCCCGGTGAGCCGCATTTTGATGTTAACGATCATTGATCGAAAAAAGGCGTCGGCGCGCGAATTTTCGAAAAGAGGCTCACCAGGAGGTTCGCCCTCCCAAAAGATAATCCGACACCTAAATTCTGAATATGTAATTATTTTAATGATATGAAGAAGCTTGCGAGCGAACG